>JAFUEB010000003.1 GCA_017464135.1 Candidatus Saccharimonadota bacterium
ATATAATCTATATATATATATATATATTATGCTGAATTAATCAGCCATGCTACGACAATAGACACCGGATCCTTCGAGGCGGTAGAGAACGGCGAGTTCGCGTGGGTTTGGTGAGCCAACGGTGTGGTCGCCTTCACATTTGGCTTGAAGGACAACGAGAATTTTGTATTCATTTGGGAACATAGATTCGTAGATGCCGTCGAGGGCGGATTTTACGCGGACATTAGATGTATTGTTACATGATTCATCAGTTTTCATGCTACATTTCATAACGGCAAGGGCGTAGTTTTGGCCATCCGGATCAAGGAAGTTTTTGCCAAGGAAGTCACGGTAGAAGCCACGCCAGGTGTTGGTGCTGCCGGTGGTATTGCCAAGGGCTTCGCTCCAGACTACGTTAATGATGGCGTCGGTATTAGCTTCGGCGGAACCAGGTAGAGAACCGCGGTTGTTTTGTGAATAATCCTTGGCTTTGGCAATGAAGCTCATCATATCTTCACGCCTGGCGTTATCGCGCTGAGAACGCTGAAGTGCTGGCAAAGCAACGAATACCATAATAAAGATTAAGCCGGCAACGGCAAGAACCAATACAACTTCGATGATTGTAAATCCTTTTTTCTCTGATTCACCTGTTTTCATATTTCTCCTTATGCTTATTATAAGGTTAATCTAAGTAAAATTCAAGAGTCGTGATAAAATATGGATATGAAAGCTTTGTTTCTGATACTGATGTTTATTCTCGGGGCTTGCTTTGGCTCGTTCCTTTGTTGCCAGGCAAGACGAATTGAATATAAGAATGATAAAAGGAAGAAAAAGAAATTAAGTAAAAGGTCGGTCTGCCTTGAATGTGGCTACAAATTAAAATGGTATGACAATGTCCCGATTGTCTCATGGCTAGTTTTGAAAGGGAAGTGTAGGAAGTGTCATAAAAAGATTGGACTTGGGGAAATACTGGCAGAAGTATTAACCGGCTTAGCGTTTTTAATGATTGGGACGACACTAGATATGGAGTGGATGTCCGTCCGAGGGACAGCGGATTTCATCATTACGACGGTGTTTTTAATCTCAGTAGCGTTCCTAGCAATCTATGACGGGCTATATGGAAAACTACCGGTAATTGGACTAATAGTTGCGATTGTAATTGCGGTGGTCAAGGTGATTACGATTAATATCATTGTTGGTGTGTTAGATGGATTTGAGCCGAGTTTAATCTATATGCCAATAGCGTCGGCGGCGATTCTCGGCGGCATTTACTTGATTCTATATGTAACATCGAAGGGGAAATGGGTTGGTGATGGTGACTGGCTGCTTGGTCTAGCGATTGGCATAGCCTTAATGGAGCCGTGGCTCGCGTTGATTACACTCTTTATTGCGAATGTGCTGGCATGCGCAGTGATGGCGCCGGTGGTGAAAAAGACCAAAAATGCGAAGATTTATTTCGGGCCATTCATGGTAATCGGGTTTGTGATTGCTTATACATTTTCAGAATTTTTCTTTTACGCCCTGAGCGGCTTTTATATGTGATATAATAAGCATATGAGGAATCGCCTGGGCGTAAAATTTGGCGACACTTTAATTGAGGTGACTCTTGCCATCGGTATTTTTTCGTTGATTGCTGTCGGTGTAGTTTCGGTGGTGAGTGGCAGTACTTCGCGTGCGCAGGTGGCGCTAGAACAGACTTTAACGCGTGAAGAAATTGATGCACAAGCGGAAGCTTTAAGGTTTATTCAGTCTTCTTATGTGAATAGTAAAACGTTTAGCGAAGATCCGGATAATAGTGATTATACGGATATTTGGCATACGATTACGGCACATGCGAAGACTAAACTTCAAATCACGGATGATATTTTGAAATTCCAGCCAACTACCTGTGATGAGCTTTACGAAGGAAATAATCTTTCGAACCAGAGCGCATTTATTATTAATACTAGGAGACTTAGTTCGCTTAGGACTGAGGATGTAGTGATTTATGCGAAGGATTCGAAGGTGTTTAACAAGACTTCGACTTATCCACACGTGATTTACGGGGCTTCGGCGGATAATGACCCACTACTTGAGGGTGACATGGATGCGGATAGCTCGCTTACGAGGGCCGAGGGAATCTATATTGTGGCGGTGAAAGATCCGGATAGCACGAACGTCGTGAATGGTGATGATTCGTCGATTTCAAAGACAGCGGCTTATTATGATTTTTACATCCGCGCTTGCTGGTATCGCCCGGGTGCAGAAATTCCGACTACGATTTCAACCGTAATGAGGCTTTATGATCCAGATGCGATTGAAGTGGTTTGGCCGGATGGTCCGGATGACCCGGAGCCAGTAATTCCGGATGATGACCCAGAAGATCCAATGGCAATTTGCCGTGCGACGAATCGTCCACAAACTTTACAAGAGTATAACAATGCTTATTGTAAGCGTTGTGCCGCGAGCGAAGCCGTCTCGCTTACCGATAAACGTGATAATAAATCTTACACGGTGCGCTACATCGAAGGTAGCGGTTGTTGGATGACTTCAAACCTCGCCATTACGGGTGAGATTCATGCTGAATTCTCGAACTTCTCGGGTAGAGCGATTAATGTGTCGGAACACGATTTAACTGAAGGTGATTCGATGACAGAACCACGCTCGCATGCGGGCGCTGGTGGTGTGTATTATAATTTCGCCGCTGCTTCGGCCGGAACCATTACGGGCGATCGTAACGAAACCAACGAGACCGCCAGTGATATTTGTCCAAAGGGTTGGAAGATACCGTCACTCCTTCAGGGGCAATCGGTGATGTCTAACATGGCGCTTTATGGTCCGACTGTGACTGGCCGTTATATCGGTGGGTCATTAGTCGATACCGGTGAAGGTTATTGGTGGGGTTCTTCAAGAGAGAGCGGTGCCGGACGCGTTGGTCTAGCTTACAAAAATGGTGGGCTCACCAATGGTGGTGGCAATCGTGCCTACGGCTACTACATCCGTTGTATTATGAAATAAAAAAGAAGGCTCTTAAGGGCCTTTTTTTAATTGGTGTCGGAATGAAATTTTTCGTGGATTTCTTTTAAGTGAGCGTCGGTGACGTGAGTGTAAATCTGGGTGGTGGAGATGTCGGCGTGGCCAAGCATCGTCTGGACGGAGCGGAGATCCGCGCCGTTCATTAAGAGGTCAGTAGCAAAGGAATGCCTTAAGGTATGTGGCGAAACGTGCTTAGTGATGCCGGCCAAGCGGGCATATTTTTCGACGATGCGTTCGACACTTCTAGCAGTCATGCGACGATAATTGCCGGAGGTATCAACTGCTTGGGTGTTGCGACTGTTGTTTAGGAAGAGAGCGGGAAGAGAATCGGTACGGGCATCGAGATAGTCCTGAACACGATTTGCGGCGGACTTACTGACGAAAATCGGGCGGTCTTTACTGCCTTTACCTCGAACCATAAATTCACGACGTTCGAGATTAATAGAGTCACGGTTTAGATTCACGAGCTCGGAAACACGAAGCCCACTAGAATAGAGTAATTCAATAATGGCGCGGTCGCGGAGACCGGATTCGGTGGAGAGGTCAATCTGCTCGAGCATATCTTCTACTTCGCCAAAGTGCAGGAAAGTGACTTGTTTTCTAATGATATGAGGTAAATCGACAAGGGAAGGATCAAGCGATTTAATATCACGACGAGCCAAGTATTTAAGAAAACCACGTAAAGCAATTAGATGATAAGTTTGCGTAATAATCTTTAAGTCTTCAGTGCCGTTTTCGGAGCCATAACGATTTAAGAGTAAACGATATTTTCGGACAAGTTCTTTATCGATATCAGAGGGTTTGATGTCGTCTTTTTGCAGGATTTCTTGGGCCAGCATGACGAAGCGCTCGAGATAATGGCGGTAATTGTCGACAGTTTTTTTGCTGCGGCCGACTTCGATTTCGAGATGTTCGAGAAAATCATCGATGAGATCGTAAATATCCATATCTTTATTATACCGCAGAAGAGGGGGCTTTTTGTGTTATAATATCGGAAAGGAGAAATTTATGTCTAAATCAGAAGATTATATTCAGCGTACTTTGGTAGTACTTAAACCTGATACTGTACAACGTGGTATCATCGGTGAAATCATTTCCCGTTTTGAGCGCGTTGGTCTCAAAATCGTCGGTATGAAGATGGTCATGCCAGAGGAAAAACTCTATCGCCAGCACTATGAAGACATCGGCAAAATGATTACCCGCCGTGGCGAAACCGCTTTCCGCTACAATGTAAATTACATGATGAGTGGCCCAGTGATTGCAATGGTACTTGAGGGTGTCGAGGCACAACCGCTCGTCCGTAAGATTGTTGGCCCAACCGAGCCAAAATCCGCAGAGATGGGCACGATTCGTGGTGATTATTCACACATGAGCTTTGGTTATTCCGATGCTAAGGGTGTGGGTGTGCCAAACTTGGTCCATGCATCTGGCAGTATTGAAGAAGCAAAGGCTGAGATCGACCTTTGGTTCAACGCTAATGAGCTTTACGATTACAGCGACTTAAACGAAAAATATACTCGTTAAAGTATTGACAATTTTAAGCATATGTGCTATAATTAAGGGCAAGTAGTGAGAAATCGCTACTTGTCCTTTTAATTGTTGTTTAGGTTACGGAGAACATCCTGTAACCCATTTTGATTATCTAGATGGTAGTTAAAATGGGTTACAGTATGGTAAAGCTGTCACCCTATTATGGCGATAGGCCAAGAAATTTAGGAGGTATTTTACCATGATGTTTGAAGTGAAGAATCTCTTTAAGAAGGAGATTGCGGATCAAGTCTGCGAAACACTGGGGTTAAAACCCAATGCTCTGGTCGAGCCGATGGTCGGTAAAGGAAATTACCGCATTGTCGGCACGGAAGACAGACTTGAACACAGAACCAACAAGGTCAGAATCCTGCATTCCTACTATAGTGATCACGCTGAGCGTGCCAGAATGGAGGAGATGCGGAGAAAGCAGCCTAAGCCGCGTGTGAAAGAGGAAGAAGTCAGTTTTGACATTTCCAAGAAAGCACTTCGCAGCTATTACGGCAATGCTGGCCAGAGGTTCTTTGGTCGTAAGACCTAAACAATTTAATATCAACCCCCGACAACGGCATACCTTAAAAGCCCCCGTCGGGGGCTTACTTTTTTCTAAGGGTTCTAGAGGACTTTGTCGAGGAATTCTTTAACGCGTGGGGTCTTTGGATGTGCGAAGAATTCGGAAGGCTTACCTTCCTCGATGATTTTACCTTGGTCGATAAAGACGATGCGGGTGGCGATTTCTTTTGCGAAATTCATTTCGTGGGTGACAATCATGATGGTCATACCGTTATTGGCGAGCTCACGGATCAGAGATAGTACGTCGCCAATGGATTCTGGGTCGAGGGCCGAGGTTGGCTCGTCGAAGAGAAGAACCTTCGGGGAAAGCATCATGGCGCGAATAATCGCAACACGCTGTTTTTGACCGCCAGAGAGACTGGCTGGGTAGGCATTTTCCTTATTTGAGAGGTCAATGTGCTTTAAGAGCTCACGAGCGCGCTTTTCGGCGGCTGGCTGATCCATGATTTTGAGGATAACAGGGGCGAGAATGAGATTCTCCATTACAGTGAGGTTATTAATCAGGTTGAAATGCTGGAAAACCATGCCGATTTCTTGGCGCATCTTCCCAATGTTTTTGTCGGTAATTTCGGTGCCATTAAAGGAGATTTTGCCGGAAGTTGGTTCTTCCATGCGGTTGATGCAGCGAAGAAAAGTGGATTTACCGGAGCCGGACGGACCGAGAATGACGACGCGTTCGCCTTCTTCGAGCTCAAAATCGATGCCTTTTAGGACTTTGTTTTTGCCAAATTCTTTTTTGAGATTATGAATGGAGATCACTTTTTCTTAGCCCTTTCTCGATACGTTTAATAATGAATGTAATGAAGTAAACTACGGCGAGGTAGAAGAGAGCGGCCACGAACATTGGGACGAGGTAACTCGACATGTTTTGGCCGGAACCGATGTCCTTCGCAGCTTGGTTTAAATCGTACATACCGACCATGCTGACGATGGCGGTTTCCTTAATCACGGTGATGATTTCGTTGCCGAGGGCCGGAATGATGTTTTTGATGGCTTGCGGCGCGACGATACGTTTAAAGATCGTATACTGCGAGAGGCCAAGAGCGAGACCAGCTTCGGTTTGACCTTTATCAACGGATTGGATACCGCTACGGATAACTTCGGCGGTGTAGGCGCCAGAGTTAAGGCCAAAGGCGAGAATGGCGGTGATAATCTGCGGGAAACCACGGATTGCGAAGATGGCGAAAAACATGATGAAGAGTTGGAGTGCCATCGGGGTGCCACGGATCACCGTGGTATAGACACGGGAGATAAATTTAGGGATAACGAGCCATTTATTTGGCTTCGCAGTGTCGATTAAAGCGACAATCGTACCGATAATTAAGCCGATAATAATTGCAAAAAATGAGATTTGCATGGTGAGGAGGAAACCGTGCCAGAGCGATTCGACGTACGCCGGTGTGGTAAAGAGCTCACCTAGTTTTTGGAAAAAATCATTCATCCGTTAGCCCCATATGTTTTAATATTAATTTGTCAATTTCGGATTTTCCGTCTTCGCCGGGTTCTAGCATCTCGGTTAGAACTTCATTGATGGTGGACAAGAGTTCAGGGCGGTTTTTGTTAACCGCGATGGCATAGGATTCTTCGGCCGGTTCATCCGGCATGCCATCTGTGCCGCTGTAATAGAGAGGAAGAGCGGCGAGATTTGGGTTTTTCTCAACGATAAATTTGGCAGCGAGTTCGTCGGCGATGGCGTAATCAATTAAATGAGCACCAATTGCATCGGCGGCGATTTGATGAGAGTCGAAGCCTTTGATTTTGGTATCGGTGCCTTCGAGGACACCGGAATCGACTTCGTCAGACATAAAGAGGTAGCCGGTACAGCCGGTTTGGGAGCCGAGAGTTTTGCCGGCGAGATCTTCCCAAACGAGGTAATTATTGTGGATATTTGGGAGATTGGTTTGGCTGAAAATTACGTATTGAACAGAGGTGTAATAAGGAATGCTAAAATCGACTTTTTGCAGTCTCGGCTCGGTAATCGTAAGGCCGGCCGCACCAGCATCAGCGATAATTCCATCAGAGACATTATCAATAATCACATCAAATTCGACATTTTTTAACTGGATGGTTTTGTCCATTTTTTCGGCGACGCGATTTACAATATCAACGTCAACACCTTTGATTTCGCGGTTGCTGTAGTATTCGAACGGGGCGAAAAAAGCGTTGGTTTCAATGATATAGTCATAATGCTCAATATTTAGGACAAAGAAAATGACGCTAAGAATCAGCGTCAAGACTAGTGCCAAGAAAATTATTAATTCTACAGAAAGGAATCGTTTGATCTTCCTAGCCATAAGCATATTATAACACAGAACGGGTTAGCACAAGAGTTATTGACAAAAATTGTATTTTGTGCTATAATGAAAGTATGAAGTGTTTTTGCTTCTGTTTTTTAACTGGTTAGCGTTTTTCAAAAAAAGAAGGGGGAATTATAATGACTTTTGAGAAACTGATGATGGATGCGATTAGCATCAAACGGAATGGCATCGATGTCTGGGAAGGTTACCGTGAGGGAGCCAAGGCTTATCATAACGGAACCAAACACATCGAAGTCCAGGATCTCCTGAAGCGGAAGTACCATAAACGGTACGCGATTAACAACTCCGTGGTGGCTTTTATCTACCGCAACGAGATGTTCGTAATCCCGCTCTGGAAAGATGTCATTGACACTCTGGACAAGCATGGTTTTTCTAAAACCGACTTCTTCGTGCCGTTCTCGAACGGCGAGGTACCCCGGTGGAAAATGGGGCAGTGGCACGAGCTTCGGAAAGAAGCAGAAAGAAACAATCAGGTGAGCCTCGAGCAGGCAAAAAACGCAACTAGTTAAAAAAGTATCCCCGGTTTAGGCCGGGGATTTTTTTGTGGTAAAGGTATTCTAGATTAGACAACTAGCGATGATAGTCTTAATTTCTTCATCTGACGCTGTGATTTTAATATAATCCGAATCCTCAAAGAGGTTTTTTTCTGCATCTTCTTTAGATTCGGCTGTTTCGATAATATATTCGTTCCAGTCTTTTACGAAATCTATTCTGATATAGAGGTTGTCTTTAATGAAAACTTCTTTTCCATCAATAATCCTTAGTTTGCAACCACTATCGAGTAGTTCTTTCTTAATTTTGTCAATCATTTTTCAGTTCTCCTTTCAGGGTATATCTTTTCGTACCCTCCTTACTATTTGATATTTTATAATATGCTTCACCACCATGGTGTCTCCCAGGTGGATGATATGAAAACAAACTATTGCCACCCCATGTCACCTTGTAGCCGCCACCATTTTGATAGGAAATGCCTTTAGTGCTACCACGACTGAGCGGTTTTGGATCCATTCCGTTCTTTTTCAACCAGTTATAGATTTGTCCTGAGCTATGTCTACCTAAATTTTCCGGATTTGATATAAAAGATTCGATGGATCCGTTGTATCTAGCGAACGGGTCGATTTTTCTTCTTTTCGCGCCGCTAGTTTTCGTGTGGAGATTACTATACCCTTTAACGCTCGCCATGATGACCTCCAAGTTTTGTTGTAATATATGGGTCATATTGATGAAATTTAATTCCATACTTAATATATTTATCAAATACACGTTTAGGTGTGGCACCATATACGACTACATCTCGAGGCGCTAAATAGTAGACAATATCTTCTATATACGCATCAAAGTTCTCTTGCTCTTCAATAGTTTTGATAAAACCATAGGTTCCAATAGCGATGGTTGAGTGTTTTGGGATGGCTTTATAGTATTCTTCTTTTATCCTGTCTGTACCTGTGCGAATGTTGGGGATAATCCTGATGCCGTTACTGCCGTAATAGTATGCAATTTCGAGATTTTTGTTCATATTCTCCTTTTGCTTAATAATGGGCAGATCCTCGTGGATACTCCAATCTGGTGTAATTACGCCAGCAAAGGTACTTAAATATCTAAGGTATTTCACCGGATATGTATATATCCTATTGAAAGTTTCATCTGCGCAATAAAAGCATACGTAATAATCCTTTCTATTCTTTACTTCTTTTGATTTATCAAATGGGATAATATTTTTTGGTAATTCGCTTGAAATAAAGGCACTGCTTAGAATTGGATATTCTTCTTCGGCAGTAAATTCGGCACCCTTGATTAGTGAGGCTTTAAAATTGTCTGTTACTTTCTTGTTAAAGTATGTTTCTTTTGCCATAATTAACTCCTTGGCATTAAAATTTATTTTAGTAAAATGCTTATGTTGCTTTACTTTTGGAGCAAATTATGATAAAATACATTCGACGTTATGATTTATCATAATCTGTCACCTTGCGCATCTGCTCGTTCTATTTGATCGTGGGATAGCAGATGCGTTTTTTGATGATAATTAAGTTCATCTAAAACCTCCTTTCTTCTTTTTATCAATGAATTTATCGTATAACGTTTGTTCGTATGGAGTGAGGCCACTATTAAATTGACGGCGATTGAAGAATCTACTTAGTGTATTAGCGGCCATAGTTGCGCTTAGGTTGAAAGTATCTATGACATATATAAGCGAATCTTGCACTTTTTGAACATTCATAGCGCATAGAATTGGATATGGTGCTAGGATTCTACTCATATAGACGTTAGCTTCCGCTTCGGCTAAATCGCTACGTTCGGAGTGGTCAAGCCTTATATGTCCTAATTCATGAGCTTTTGTGGAGTTATCTCTGCATTCGTAACCGGTTTTATCATAGAAAATTCGCCATTCTTTTTTGCCGTTATTGATACTGAAACCGTTGTCGGATGATGCGCCTAAATTGACTAGCAATGCTAGTTTTTCTGGTGATAAATCTGCGTATGATTTGATTTTAATTCCCATATTTTCGATTATTTCGTCGATGCTGATGGGGAGCACTAGTGATGAGTAGTTTAGTAAATCGTTTGTTGTGAGTTCTTCAATTTCTGAATATCTGTGTGAGGCTAGACGATACGGCATGATTATTAGTTCGGTCAATCTTCAAAAAGGGCTTCTACTAGTTGACGCTTCTCCTTGTTGCTAATTTTATGTAAATTCCTGGAAAGAACGCGAATTTCTTTATCGATATCGAATTTTTCATCTTCTTTTTCAATATCGAGTAGATAGTCCGATGTGACATGAAGTGCCGTTGCAATACGGGCGGTTATGTCAGCATTGGGCATTTTTTCGCCAGCTATTATTCGCGATAATGAGGCTGGGTCGATTGATATTCTTTCAGCAAATTCCTTTTGAAGAAGATTTTGCTTTTTTAAGAGCATTGCGACTCTTTCTCCGAATTTTTCATTATTAAATTTTCCCATGTCTCTATTATAGAACGACGATTGTTATTTTGTCAATAGAAATGTGAAATTAACAATTTTAGGATAATTGTCTGTTTCGGGAAGAGTTTACTTGTAATGATGATGTTAATATGGGTGCGAGTTAGCTCGCTACGCTCGCTATTCGCCTTCGGCGAGCGAACTGCGTTCTCCTCCCACCCAGAATAACAGAAATAAAATAAGCCCTGAGGGGCTTCTTTTATTTCTGGTGACCCGGGTGCGAGTCGAACGCACAACCTCTTCCTTAGGACGGAATTGCTCTATCCATTGAGCCACCGGGCCAAAAAATATGTTATAATTATATCATGAAACTGTTTTCGAAGAAAGAAGAGAAGAAAACTGATCTGCAGAAGGTCGAGGAACGTCGTGAAGAGGTTCTGAGTGCCGGACGCAAGTTTAAATATCCTTTGCAAATGACCAAACATCGTGTGGTGATTAACACTGTACTGATTGCAGTGGTGGTTTTTGGGATTATCGCAACCAGTTTTTGGCTCGCGCTTTATAAATTTAATATGACGGACGAGCTACTCTTTAGAATTTCGAAATTTATCCCAGTGGCGGTGGCCAATGTGGATGGTGAAGAAGTGAGATTTTCGGATTATTTGATGTTTTATCGGAGTTCCATCCAGTCAATTGAACGCCAATCTAGCCAGATTGATAGCGAAGGTGGCTCGATTGATGATTTGCGTAATCAGTACAAGAGAGCAGCGCTAGATGAGGCAGAGGAATATGCGTACGCTTTGAAGCTCGCAAGAGAGCAAAACATTGAGGTGACGCATGACGAAATTGTAGCCGAATTTAATCGTCATCTTTCGGTGGGTGGCGTGACGAGGAGCGAAGAGAGCTTTATGAAGATTGTAGATGATAATTTTGGGCTGTCGAAGAGTGAATATGAAAGAATGCTGTATCTGTCGCTTATGAAGTCGAAGGTGGAGATGGCGATTGATACGGTGGCGAACGAGACGGCGACTAAGGTTGAGCAGATGCTAGCCTCTAATAATGGAAATTACACAGCGGTGGCGAATTCGCTAGGTGATGCTGTGATGTATGAGGAAACTGGCGGGCTAGTAAGTAATAAAAATATCGATGGTGGGCGTGCCACCGAGGCTTCGAAGCTCGAAGTTGGTGAGCAAACTGGCAAGTTTGTTTCGATGAATGGTGATGGTTACTATTTCGTGAAATTAGTAGCAAAAAACGAGGGGGAAGTGAATTTCGTGTCGATTAAGGTACCATTTACCGAATTTGGCACGAGAATGGATGCCGTGAGAGCGGCGGACGGCGTGAAAGAGCATATCACTATCGACAGTGGTCAGGAGTAATGATATAATTTAAAGAGTCGCGGGTATCGTATAGCGGCTATTATGTATCCTTCCCAAGGATGAGATGACGGTTCGATTCCGTCTACCCGCACCAATGGTCCGCTCGCCGAAGGCGAATTGGCGAAGCCAAACTCCCTGTACCCGCACCATGCACCTCCCCTAACCAGGGGTGGTTTTTATTTGGTTAGGTTATTAATTAACTGATTAATGGAGGCTTCGCTCATACCGATAGAGATGAGATAGGATTTAACTCGCTCATCGAGGTCGGCGATGCCGGCGAGGTTTTCTTTGTCGGGACCATCATTACCGGTGACATAATAGAGCATAGTATCGATGTTCCGCTCTTTGATAGTTTCGTAGCGGGTTTTGTCGTTAGATTTCGTGATATTATAGTAGTTTTCGTAGGTGACCATGTAGTCATTTACGATTTCTTTATAAGAGGCGCCAGCGAGGGCTTCGACGATCATTAGGACGTAGCCAGTGCGGTCTTTACCTTCGACGCAGTGAATCAGATACGGACCAGGGTGATTTGCCATGGCAGTAAGGCCTTTAACGAGTTTTTCTTTGAAATCCTGGCTCTTAAACTGGGCAGTCATATCGAGGGCGATGACTTTTTTGTCGTTATAGAGAGAAAGGAAATAAGGGGAACCAAAATCGGTCTTATTGATGTGGGTGACGAGTTCTTCGTCACTATCAGAGAGGTCGACAATGAATTTGACGCCGGCGTTTTTGATGAGGCCGTCCACCACGGCAGCGCGATTGTGGGAATTATCAATTGGAGAGGCCGAGCGGAAAAGGATTTCATTTTTGATGTTTCCGACCTTGACGACACGGAAGTTGGCGAAGATAGTATCTGGGATACTACCTTGGGTATCGGTATATTTAAGATCGCTGGCTTTTTGGACGTCGAGGTATTTTTCACGCTTATTAAGCGAAATGATAGCAGTATCGGAAGTGGTAAGTTTCGCAGTATCCCAGAGGTCGTCACCGTAATTAACGGCTGCCTTAATATAATCATAGCCAGGGTAAGCGATGAGAAGCGGCTCATCGATATCAACGTAATAGCCATTATAATATGGAATGTCTTCGAGCTTGTAGCCATTGGAGAATTCAACATTGACGCTGTCGCCGTATTTGAAACCGAGGTTATTAAAATCGTCAATAGTAGATTTAATATAAACGCCACCGAATTTGGTTTCGTGGATAACAGGGAAAGCTTCGGTGATGATGTGGTCTTTTGGGCGGAAAAAGATGGCAGCAAAGACCGCAAAGATAGCGATTAGCAGATAAATAATATAAAGATGTGGTTTGTGAAGATTTTTCGCCACAGTTTTATCTGATTTTTTAGTAGTTTTAATCTTCGATCTCTTCGTATTAGTCATGTATTAATTACCCTTATGTTTTTAGTATATCAAATATTTTTATGTTATAACCATTGACATTTTAGGCATTGTGTGCTATAATGCGAATAGTAGCAAGAATTTTTGGATTTGAGCTATGAATTCTTTTTAGGAGGTACTCAGAGATGAGTAAGAGAATTATCAGAGGCAGTGAACCCACTCCCAGTGCAGCGGCAGATGCTGAAGTAAAGGCTGGAACCGGCAAGGATTCGAAGTTTGACTATGATTTCCACTTCGATGACAATCCCAAAGATCCCCCCGCACCCGAGCCTGCTCCGGCTTCCAAGCCGGTAGCTGAGCCCGCCCCCGCTCCGAAGCCTGCGCCTGGTGCGCACCTGAAGCCCGATTCCGCCCCCGTGGAGGAACCCGCTCCGGCTCCGAAGCCTGCCACCAAATCGACGACCAAAAAGTCGACGACCAAGGCAGCACCGGCGGCCGAACCGGAAGCGAAACCCATTGTGGTTGGCGTGACTGCATTTGCCTACGAGGGGCCTGGAAAGGCTTACAAGTATTGGCATTACAAGTCTCGCAGCTACAAGGTGACGCCGGATATCTGGAAGGCCAACCAGGCCGGGAACGGCGTCTGGGAAGTGATCTGGGTCTGGTACCATAACGGAGCCGTCCATCACATCCTCGACGACGAAGAGCTTGAGCTCTACTGCCCGTAAATCCACGCACTTTGAAAGAACCTGGCAAAAGCCAGGTTTTTTCATGTTTTAATAAAATTAGACATAAGCATAAAAAAGTGATAATGCTATTGACAAAATTGGTGCTGTGTGATATAATGTAATTAGTCTGAGTTTAGGGTGTGTTCTCATAAACAAGACGACCATTAACAACCGAATCATCTCAGGTTTCATAACCTGATTTTTACATATATATCTCTGTTCATACACCCCCAACACTGGAGGCGTATGACGCCTCCCAACATTATTAAATGAAAGGAGGCAACTGATATGTTGTCTGCAATTCTTATCGCGGTCGCAATCGCGGCTCTCGTGATTGTGGCAGAAAGCCTGTTTGAAGCGGGCGCAACTGTAGTTACCCCTAGTGGGAGACATGTGGAGAACAAGAAGAAGGGTTGGTTTACCGACATTTCTAGTGAAACATGGACCAAGGCACTCGTGATGGGTCTCGGGGTTGGACTGGTTTCCTTCCTGACGACTAGAGTTCCTGCGGTGTTTTCACTGGTCTTCTTCGCGGCGATGCTTTATTTCTACTTCTATCTGGCGACATGGTGGAAGGAAGATGGCAGCAGATTTAAGGAATTCATTCCTTTTATCCTGATTGGCATCTTTGCTTCTTTCGTACTGAACCAGACGGTGGCTATGTGCATGACGGCGTTTTCGAACACCTTCTGGGCATGGTTGATTGGAGTCATTGGCGCACTTGTTCCGATGGTTTTCTTCTGGTATTGCATCATTTCGATGATGTTCTATCAGGAGGAGGAATGCAAAGCGAAAAAGGATCGTGAAGGAGCTAGGAAAAAGCACAACTGGGCTTTAGTCTGGATTGTGGTTGCAATCATCCTGATTCTCCTGACTCTGTTTCCGTTTTTTCGCACGGTGAGCACTAATTTCCGCGTTAATCCCGATCAGTTTGGAGTCGACTCTAAGACCTCTTCGGATGGTAATGGTGGTTGGTTCAAACTGTTTCCGAGAGCGGGAACTAGTGCCGTAATCCAGCAGCAGCCTGTTGCAACTTCCGTACCTGCGGCCACTGCGACTCCGGTCGCAACGGCCCAGCCCTCGACTTGGTATCGTTTCTATAATACTGAGGTGTTGAACGACAACGACCCGAACAATAATTTTAACTTCGGGCCGAATCCGTACAACGTTAACGAGAGGGCAGAGTATTACAACCAAAGCTACCGTAATCGCATGAGGATTGACCCTGCTCTTGCAGCAGCGGATATGGCATGGCACGATGCGATTGTGGGAACTCGTTATCTTGGTACCTTCTATGAAGAGTGCAAGGGTAACTGGGCGACTACGATTAACTCGGCTAAGGAAAGGTTCATGAGTGACCAGAAGCTGTATTATCAGACTCTGGATGCTTATTTTGCCTTCCTGGATACAGCCGATTCGGTCGAGCTCCGTTATGTGGATGCTGGCCTTGAAGACCAGATGTACATGAACGGATATACTGTAAATGGTGTTCCTGACGTAATCGTCATGAAGACCGATGACCACGATGGATGGTTCCTGGTTTACACTTTCGTAATCAAGGGCCAGAAATTTGAAGTGGCTTACAGAATCGACTGCGGATATCAGCCGACGAATGTCGAAAAGGTAATGGGTATTACGCCGACTACCCCGCCGACTACGCCGACTACGCCGCCGTCTCCGCCTCCGACCAATCCTCCTGGACCGCCTGATCCTCCCGATCCTCCCGATCCTCCTGGACCCAGCTATCCTCCGAAGGACCCGACTCAGGGTACTCCGGTGGGACCGAACGATGATCCTGGTCCGGGCCCCGATACCAATACTGGTGTTGGTGGACAGCAGTCATCTGCAGATCAGCCGACGAATTCCGACCACATGACTCATGAAGAATATGTGGAGACGATTCAAGAGCTGAACGAGATCAATCAGGAACAGCATGTGGGTGGCGATTCCAATACGCCAACCGTGCAGGCTCCGCCGGAAACTCATGTCGACAATAACGGCGACAGTGGTACCGGCAACGGTGGTATTGATGTATCGACTCCGGTTTCGGAGCCTGTACATGTCGAATCGCCAAGTGGCGAAGTGACGCAAATCTCACCTGATCAACCTGGCGAGGCATGGGGTGGCCCGTCAGACTAATTCAGCAGAGATATATAAAAATGGGTGGAGCCCGTGGGCTGGACGCCCAAGTACCTTAGCAAAAGTCCGGTAGCTTCGGCTACCGGGCTTCATCCATGATTTGAAATTTGAGACGATTCGGTTGCAGATGAAAATTAACAATTCAGCTAGCGAACCAAAGTAACAGAATTTTTAATATTAACTTTAATTTTATTAACTATTAAACTTTACTGAAAGGGATTTAATATTATGAATAAAGTTTATAAAGCTATTCTTGGTGTAGCTGCCGCTGCTATCGTTTCCGGTGCTACCCTTGCCCCTGTCGCCGTAATGGCTTGGGGCGATTCTGCTGGTGGTCGTGCCGTTTACACGCTTGATGATGTCAATGCTGGTAAACTTGGTGATACCATCACTTTTAACTCGATTACTAATGGTAAAATTGGTGACGAGCGTAATTTCGTTGGCGCCAAACTTTCTACTGATACTAGTAACGTTTGGAAAGCTAATGAAATCAGCGTAAAGGACGGTGATGTTGTTACAATCCGTCTTTACGTTCACAACAACAGCCCTAAGGGTGTAGACAGAATCGCAGAAGGTGTTTCTGCTAACTTCTCACTTCCTACGACTGTTGCTAAATCGCATACGGTGATTGGTTACCTCAACTCATCGAATGCAACCCCAAATCGCTATTGGGATGAAGTTAAGCTTAATTCAAGCGAAGACTTCTATATGGAATATGTTGAAGGTTCTGCAAAGTACACCAACTCAAAGATGGGTACCGTTGCTCTTTCTAACAACATTATCAATTCTGCTGTTACTCTTGGTTACGAAAAACTTGATGGTAAGATCCCAGGCTGTTATCAATATGATGGCCAGGTGACTATCCAGGTTAAAATTCATAAGTCTGTGACTGCTAAACTCGCTAAGACCGTTCGCATTAAAGGCGCTAAGGGTTGGAACGAGTCCGTCGAGGCTAAGATTGGTGACGAAGTAGAGTTCCAAATCGAATATGTGAACCTTACTTCTGCTAAGGTTGACAACGTGATGATTCGCGATGTTCTTCCTACCAACCTTGAATACGTAAAAGATTCTACCGTTCTTTACAACTCTAACTATCAAAACGGTACTAAGGTTGTTGAAAATACTTTGACCACCTCTGGTATCAACATTGGTAGCTATGGTGTGAATGGTAACGCTTACGTTCGCTTTACCGCTAAAGTTGTTAACAAATCTCTTGCTTGTGGTAACAACCAACTTGTTAACTGGGCAAGCTCTACTGTTAACTCTAAGGTGACGAAGGATGATGCTTCTGTGATGGTTAAGCGTGATGACGCTAAATGTAAGGAGCAACCAACTCCACCAACTCCACCGGTAATTCCACAAACTGGTGCTACTGAAGTTACTGCTATCGCTCTTGGTGCAGGTTCAGTTGTAACCGTTGCTGGTTATGCTATTGCTAGCTGGAAGAAACGTTAATTTAAGGACCGCTTTACGCTAAGCCGTAATACGGCTTCTTAAGAAATTCCCATCGGGCAACCGGTGGGAATTTTTTGTGGTATTTTGTTGACGCTTTTCAAAATTCTTATGCTATAATTATTGTTATGAAAGCGTCATACAAAGAGGCTGGCAAGACCCGCAAGTGGTTATTTTCTGTTCTAGCGACAATTATCTTAGTGTTTTCTTTTGTTACGCCGTCGTTTGTAACAACACAAGGTTCGGTATATGCGGATTCGTCAATTGATGAAGTTGATGAATCGGTTAAGACCGATAAAGATGACGACGATGTGACTTGTATGAATTCTGGTGCAGGGAAGTCATTAGGTTGGATTCTTTGTCCGGTGCTTGATCTTCTAACAAATACAGCGGAAAAAACATACAACAGTATTATTAAACCAAGTATGAATATTGAATCAGACTTGTTTGATCAAAGTAAAGCTGGGGCTGGTACGCACAGCGCTTGGTCGGTATTTCAGGGAATCGCGAATGTTGCGTTTGTGATTCTTTTCATGGTCGTGATTGTTTCACAAGTTACTGGTATTGGAATTAATAATTATGGTATTAAAAAGATTTTGCCGAAGTTAATCGTAGTGGCAATTCTAGTAAATATTTCATGGTATATTTGCGTGATTGCAACGGATGTTTCAAATATCATTGGTAATAGCATTCAAGAATTATTTGAACATCTTCCTACTACTGCTGATGGTGAGGCGGCCAGCATCACACTTGCAACTGTGAGCGGTGGTGAGAGAGCTATTAATATTGCTGCAAAAGGAACGCTAAATTCCGTGGCAATACTTGGTGCAGTGGCTGGAATTGGTGCAATTATTATTAATCCAGCAATTCTATTATCACTTCTTATTTCTGCACTCGGTGTAGTTATTTCAGTCTTTACATTATTCGTTCTATTATCGGCAAGGCAAGCACTTGTGGTGGTACTAACGGTGATTTCGCCGGTTGCAATAGTGTGTTTCATGTTACCGAATACAAAGAAAATTTTTGATCGGTGGCTAAAAATATCGGAGGGGATGTTGCTCGTTTATCCGATTTGTGGGTTATTAGTCGGTGGTGGCGATTATGTTTCGAAGCTTCTTCTTACGCTTGCAAATCAAGGTGGATTCTTTATTGTTCTAACTGCAATGATTGTTGGCATTGTGCCAATCTTCTTTATTCCAACCGTGCTTAAGAAATCGTTTGCTGCTGCGGGCGACATTGGCGCAAAGATTTCTGGTTACGGACAGAGAATCAGGGGTGGTGCGCAGGGTGCTGCAAGAAACTCTAGTCTCAATAGAAACGCTCAACAAAGAGGTTTGGAACGTAGAAATAGAATAATGGCCGGAGTTGATAAGAATGGAAATATTAAGGATGGAAAGTTTGCGAATAGTAGGCTTAACAGATTCCTTCGTGGTGGTGACAGAAATGTTGCTATGGCTAGACAGGCTTATCTAAAGGATGTAGAGTCGAAAAACCGCGTTGAAGATATGATGAGCACTGGATTTGAATCGGCAGTATCTAATGTCCAAGATAAGGCTAGTGCTTTGAGAACAGCTGATTACGAATCGCTTCTCAATAATGGAAAGGCAACCTTGGAAAACGGTACTGTGATTGTTGTGAATGATGCAAATTCCGTTGGTCAGTATCATGCTCAAGCATTAAAGAGATTTGCTGGTGCTAAAAATGATGCAGAAAGGGCTGAGGCGATGGCACAAATTAAGGCAGCACAAAATATTCTTTCTAAGACCGATAAAGGTCGTACTCAGGTTCAAGCGAATCTTCAGAATTCATTGGCTGCCGGTGAAACTGGTGCATTGACCGCTGCGGCAAGTCATTTGATGGGTGCATATGCTGATAAATATAAGGCTGTGAATAGAGGCGCGGAATCATTAATTCGAGAGCTTTCGACTACAAATTTTGATGCAGACCCAAGTGCTGTTAGCACAATGCAGGCTAAATTGAGTAATGGCAATTATAGCTTTGCTGGTCATGATAAATATACCGCAGAATCTCTTGTCAATGCCGATGAAGCCGCAATTGAGAACTTTGCGCAGGCGATTGATAATATTAATAGTGGTTTACCTGCGCCAGCCTCTTTTGACACTACGGCTCAGGATAACATTCGTGCTACGGCTTATGAAGCATTGCAAAAACAAAAAGCTGGCACTCTAAACATTAAGCCAGAGGTTAAGGCGAAACTTGAAAGAATGGTGGCCGGTTATACTCCTAAAGAAACTCCTAATAGCAGAGCTCAGCTGATAAGCCATGGCGCATTTGAAGACTCGGCTGGTAATGTGATTCACTTGAGAGAAATGGACAATGGCAAGTTCTTAGATGATAGTGGCGCCGAAGTAGATATCACACATTACAAAAGGCATTAAAAAAATACGTCCTTGGGCGTATTTTTGTTTGTAGATTATTTTAATGCGGCTTGGATGACATGGTCGAAAAGGCAAGTAACAGTGAGTGGGCCGACGCCACCGGTTTTCGGCGTGAGGGCAGTGAGGTCTTGGCGGTTTCTAACTTCTTCACTAACGTCACCAACGATGACGCCATCTTCGGAAGTGGTACCAGCATCTACAATAACAGCACCAGCACGGATCATATCATTCTTAATTAGTCCTGGAACGCCGGTGGCAGAAATAATTACATCAAAGTCGGATAAGACATTTAAATCGTCACCACGACGAAAAACGGTAACGTCATAGCCAGAGTTTTTGAACATACGTTCAAGTGGGGCGCCAACAAGTTTGCCGTGACCGACAAGGGCGATTTTTTTATGATCGAGTTCAATACTGTGACCGGCAAGTAGCCAATTAATGGCGGTAGCGGTAGCCGAATCGAAATCACTGTGCGATGATAAACCATCCACATCTTTGTTTGGTGCGATGAGGTCGGTAAGTTTGTCGGTTCTTTCTTTTTCAGCAATTGGAAGTTGAAGGATTATGCCGTTTATCTCGGGGTCGTCATTGGCTTCAAGAATTTTATTTTTAATTTCTTCAGAATCCTTGGCGTCGAAAAGCGTAACTTTTACGCCAATATCGTCGCCATATTCCATTTTGAGATTGACGTATTTAGCAATTACGGGGCTGTCGCTATTTCGGATAATTAAAAGATGCGGCTTTTTTGATAGACCGGCAACTTGATGACGTTGACGTTCTTTAACAAAACCAGCTAATTCTTTACCATTTAAAATTTTCATACGAGTTCGACCGGTTCCTGTTGAAGTTTGAAGCCATATTTTTCAAGAACGGTATTCACGATGAAATTACGAGCGGCTGCCAGTTCGTTGAAAGATTTGGCGGATTCATTAATTAAAACGAGTGAAGCTTTTGGATTGACGCGGATGCCATAGATAAGTTGGCCGGAGAGCCCGCATTGCTCAATCAGCCAGCCGGAATTAATCTTGATGCCATCGTTACCGCGATGAATTGGAATGCCACGGCTAGTGATTTGATAAACTTCTTCTTCGGTGATGTAGATATTCTTGAAGAAGGAACCAGCACTCGCGGTCGTAGCAGGATCTGGAAGTTTTTCGGCACGAATAGCAGAAACCATTTTGCGAACATTAAGCGGGGTAAAGACGGTTTCGTTGTGCTTGGTGATGTATTCTTCGATAGAATTATAAAACGGACGATTCATGCGACCGACTTGCATTTGTAAGCGAATGGCAATGATAAAGTAGCGATTCTTTTCGGTCGTATTCATAATGCTTTTGCGATAGGAAAAACGGAAATCTTCTTTTGATAAAGTTTTGTATTCGCCGGTTTCGGAATCGTAAACATCAGCATTGTAGAAGCATTGCGAAACGTCTTGGCCGTAAGCACCAATGTTTTGGACTGGAGCGGCACAGGCTAGGCCTGGAATTTTACTTAGAGCCTCAATGCCAGTGTATTCTTTTTTGCAAGCATATTCAACAACGTCATCCCAAACGGTACCACCCATAGCGGTGATGATGCCGGGATTGTCCGGATCTTCTGTAATGCCAGTCATGACATTTTTGATGAGTACGCCATTAAATCCTTCATCATGTCCCAGAGTATTTGCGCCACTTCCGATTGGTACGGCTGGCAAGTTTTGCGAACGCGCAAAAGCGTAAGCGGAGGCGACGTCAGCTTTGGTTTCGACTTCAATTAGAAATCGCGCCGGACCACCTAGACGCATTGTAGTTAGGGATGAAATTGGAACATTTTCACGTACTCTCATAATAGATATATTATATCACAAAGACGGGGTTATTTGTTGGCACAGAAGTTGTCGGCGTCGACGTGATATTTCGGGCTATTAGCCTTAATATTTTGCTTCGCGCGGGCGATAAAATCTGGGTTATGTTTCTCGACTTCGGCGATAGCTTTTCGCATGTCTTTGCTCGTTAGCTCAATTTTAGAAAGGGAAGCTTCGGTCAAATCATCTTTGCCATAGCCAAGGCCTTCGCGGATTTCGGCGTCGGTTTTACCTTTGCTTTGCCAGATGGCATAGACTTCCTGACGGCCTTTCAGAACATTTCTTGCGGCTTGTTCGCGAATGCCGGCGAGATAGGAAGCGTCTTGGTGCTCAGCGGCCCAAGCATCGGCAGTTTGATCGAGAGATTCTTCGAGGAGCTTGGCGCGGACTTCACTATAAGAGGATTTTTTCTCGCCTGGATGTTTTTCGGGATGGGCGCCATAACCAATCCAGCC
Source organism: Candidatus Saccharimonadota bacterium (assembly GCA_017464135.1). Classification (GTDB taxonomy): domain Bacteria; phylum Patescibacteriota; class Saccharimonadia; order Saccharimonadales; family Saccharimonadaceae; genus Nanosyncoccus. The sequence continues at coordinate 22,064 of JAFUEB010000003.1, forward strand.
GTCGACTTTGCCGGCGAGCATGACTGGTGCGCCGGTGCGGTTAATCATTTCGGAGTTTTCTTCTTTAATCTTTTTCAAAATGTCGTAGGTTTTTTCGAGGTCTTCTTCGGAACAATATAAAACAAAAGTATCATCACGTTTGCCTCCATCGTTGTCGAATTTAAAATAGAATGGCATCGACTTTTCGTCGAAGGCGTCGATTAAGAGATTCGCCATTTTGTAAATGTCTTCGCCGGCGATGTTTAGATATAAACGGTGCTTGGTTTCGCCGGCTGGCTTGGTGCCAGTTTTACCACGTTCAGACAAAATGTGTGTCCAGCCGTTTTCTTCGTGTTCCCAATCGTTATCGTCTAAAACTTTTTCGATCTGTTTAAAGGTCTGTTCGTCGTAGGAATTCTTGGCGATTTGCTTTAATTCATAGACGCTACTAACGTCTGGACAGCTCTGTAGGAAATTTTTGATATATCTTTGTTCTGGGGAAGCGGTGGCGCTATCAATGTTGAGATAGGATTTCTTCCAACGCTCAAACATTTTGAGGCGGAATTCTTCGCGGTCCGCAGTGTTTTCGGGCGACGCTTTTTTCTCACCTTTATGGGCATACTGAAGATTGTTGTAGAATTGACCAACCGGTTTAGCGTAAGCGTCGATGATTTCGTCGAATTTAGCCGGGTCGTCGAGCGGGCTTTCTAAGTTTTCAAAAATGGAATGTTTTTTGACGGATTCCGGAGTAGTGACCGGAGTTTCACTCGGCGCTTCTACCTCCTCAGCAATCGTATTCCAGTCGTTATAACCGTCCTCGACTGGTTTATTAAACTCTTCGTAGAGTTCGAGACGGCGGCCATATAATTTCTTTTTTAAGGAATCGAGGGAAGCTTTGCACTGGTTCAAAGTTTCTTCGTTATTGGCTTTTTCGAGACCTTTAATCAGGGCATCTTCTAACGGCTGTAATTCGAAGGGGGTTGGACAGGCCTTCAAAAGGTTCTCAATATCATCTGGGTTGGAGCCACCGGTACCACGACCATTCATCCAAGCAAGTAAGGAACTCTCGATGCCAGAATCAATGGTTTCAAAAACTTTGTCTTTACCTTCAAGATCGAGTGGGGAAGCAACGCCGGCTAGGAGTTTTTTCTCTTCGGCAATATCTGGCTGTTCACCCATACTGGGGACGTTTTCGTGCATACTTTTATTATAACAGAATAAGCCTAGGCGGTTTGATTTTTAAAGTGGAGGGTTTACAAGTTTTGGTGTACATAGTATAGAAACTGCGGAAATCAGATAAAAATCCAGGTTTTAGTATATAATAAATAAGAAGAAAGGTAATACTATGGCAAAAAAGGATGTGGTGGCAGACAATAAAAACGATAAGGGTGACGGAAAGTCCGAGGCCTTGAAACTGGCAATTGCACAGATTACGAAGCAATTTGGTGATGGCTCAATTATGAAGCTCGGTGAAACTCCGAAGATGGATGTGGAGCTTCTGCCTTCGGGCTCTTTGTCGCTAGATTTAGCGCTCGGCGGTGGTTATCCAAAAGGGCGTATCATTGAGATTTATGGTCCAGAGTCTTCTGGTAAGACGACTTTGGCGCTTCATGCAATCGCCGAGATTCAGAAGCAAGGTGGGCAGGCAGCATTTATCGACGCAGAGCATGCGCTTGATCCGGCCTACGCCAAGAAAATTGGCGTGGATACCGCGAATTTGTTGATTTCGCAACCGGATAATGGTGAGCAAGCACTCGAGATTTGTGAGACTTTAGTGCGCTCAAATGCAGTGGATTTGATTGTAGTGGACTCAGTGGCAGCGTTGGTACCGCAAGCGGAAATTGATGGCGATATGGGTGATGCGCAAATGGGTCTTCAAGCGAGATTAATGTCTCAGGCAATGCGCAAACTTACTGGCATTATTTCGAAGTCGCGCGCAACAGTAATTTTCATTAACCAGATTCGCATGAAGATTGGTGTGATGTTTGGTAATCCAGAAACCACGACTGGCGGCAATGCGCTTAAGTTCTATGCGTCGGTGCGCATTGATATTCGTCGCATTGGTCAGATTAAGGAAGGCGAAAACATTTCCGGTAACCGTACGAAGATTAAAGTGGTGAAGAACAAGATTGCGGCACCATTTAGAACGGCTGAATTTGACATTATGTACAACGAAGGTATTTCAAAGACTGGCGATGTGCTGGACCTCGGTGTGCAATATGGCATCATCGATAAGGCTGGTGCATTCTTTAAATACAATGGCGAGACACTTGGGCAAGGTCGCGAAGCCGTGAAGAAGCTCTTCAAAGAAAAACCAGAATTAATGGAAGAAATTGAAAAGCAAGTTCGCGAAAGAGCCGCAAACGAAGAATAAAAACTAAACGGAGGAGACTTGATGCATCAGGATGAGATTTGGCAAGTCTATTATAAGAATGGTGAACCAATTCCTGGAGAGGGTTGGGAGTCTAAAAAAGATAATCCAGAAAAAACTAATAATAAGGCTATCGTTGGGGTGGCGGTAATTGCTTTTTATCGCTTTAACGACAAGCATGAACTAGAGTTTTTGTGGCAGAAAAGATCTGAAAAGGTAGATCGATACCCAAATAAATGGGATTTTTCGGCGGGTGGGCACATTAATCTTGGTGAAACTTTGATTCAGGGGGCAATTCGTGAAACGAAGGAAGAAATTGGTGCAGACATAACGCCGGAGGATCTGGAATTCGTGACGATGCGACCGTTTAATTGCAACCGTTTTGCGTGGGTTTATTGTGTAGATTGGACTGGACGGCCGGATGAATTTCACTTTGATGACAATGAAGTCTCGGAAGTGAAATGGGTGAAATATGACGAGATGGAAGAGTTCCGTTTGAAATATGCAAAGGACCCACTGAAAACTGATAACATTACTTTTCCGAATATTCACGAGTGGTTAAGGATTCATGGCTACCTTCAAAATCACTAATATTAAACAGGCGGTTAAAAACGAAAACCGCGTGAATGTTTATGTGGATGGGAAATATTCTTTTTCGCTTGATATCGCGCAATTAGTGGATTTTAAAATTAAAGTCGGACAGGAAATATCCGAAAGCGAACTGACTGAATTTAAGAAAGCTTCAACGTTCGGGAAACTATACCAGAGGACTTTGGAATGGGTTCTTACAAGACCACATTCGATAAGAGAAACAAAGGATTACTTGTATAGGAAAACTACGAGTTTGAATCGAGGGAGTAAGACTCGGCCTAGCGGCCCGGAGCGCTCCCGAGATTCAGACTCTTGTTTTCCTAGCAAGGAGACATTTTTTAATTTCTCGGATGCGATTATTGAAAGGCTCATTCAAAAAGGATACTTGGACGATTTAAAGTTTGCCGAATACTACGTTGAGAATCGTTTTGTGAAAAAAGGTATTTCCAAAAAACGCCTACAAATGGAGCTCATGAAAAAAGGTGTTTCACGTGAAATAATTGAGCAAGTCCTAGAGGTATCGAGCCGAAATGATGAAGAAGAAATCATAAAAATGATTGCTAAAAAACGCAATAAATATGATGATGAAAAACTTATTCAGTATCTTTGTCGTCAGGGATTTCACTTTGAGACTGTGCGAAATCTTGTTCAGACTTACGGAACGGATTCACAAAATTCGGAATAAACTCTTCGTTTGCAGCCTTTTTCTTAATCACACTTTCTTCGTCTTTCACAATGATTTTGTAGTCGTTAATTTCGACGATTTCGCTACGTGGGATGGTTAAATCTGGATCAACAAAACTTTTGATAATTGGTCGTTTTACGATGATTTGTTGGACCATGTAATCGTCGCTCGTGACAGTGTAGTCTAAGACTTTGCCAAGTTTAGTGCCTTTTTTAGTTTCAACTTTTAGGCCGATAAGGCTGAAGTTTAGGTCAATAACTTTGCTGATTTTTATGACATCATCTTTTGCGACGAGCTCATCAATCGAATCGACGACCATACCATAGCGAGAATACTCGCGGATGGATTTGGTGTCTAGGATGTTGGTGTTACGGTCAACAAGTGGGCCAGAAAGATAAAAGCCGATGATTTTGCAGTCAGCTGGGTCGACAATTGGTTTTGTAACAGTGCCAATGGCGCTGGTTGATTGCATGCTTAAAACTTTGGTGCCGAGAAGGCGGCTAGCTTGGACTAACATAATTTCATTATAACATAACTTTTTTGGCGTCTTCGATATGGTAATCGCCAATCTTAGTGCGACGAAGAGCAGTGAGGTAGGCACCGGTGCCGAGTTTTTTGCCAATGTCTTCGGCAAGCGTGCGGATGTAGGTGCCACTACTGACGTGACAGCGGATTTTAAGAGTTGGATAGAAATAATCTAGAATTTCGATTTCATAGATAGTAACTTTTCTAGTCGGCGTTTCAAAATCAGCGCCTTTTCTTGCTAATTTGTAGGCGCGTTCGCCATTGATTTTGATGGCGGAAAAACGTGGGACTGTTTGGTCGATTTCGCCGATGAATGAATTAATACAGGTTTTAATTTCGTCTAAACTTGGTTCGTTTTTTTGGCTCAAATACTCTGTAACTTCGCCTTCTGGATCGCCGGTGGTGGAAACGAAACCTAGTTTCATTTCGGCTTCGTAAACTTTGTCTTGTTTTAAAAATTCGTTTGATTTTTTAGTCATTTTGCCGGAAAGAAGAATAAGTAGCCCAGTAGCAAATGGGTCGAGGGTGCCGGTGTGTCCGACTTTAACCTTGTGACCAAATTCATCACGAAGCTCACGGCGAACTTTGGCAACAATGCCAAAAGAGGAGATTCCGGCTGGCTTGTCGACTAAAATGATTCTGTCTTCCATGTTGATATTATAACATATTTCGCTGTAATATAAAGGGGTTATTCTTGACAATTTTGCTATTGTGTGATATAATAATAGAGAATCATTGAAAAATGGTTGGTATTTTAATATTTTGTTTACTTTTGTGGGGGAGTGATTTCTTATGACTAAGAAAAGTAAAATGATTGATTCTGGTAGTTTTGTTGTTGATGAAAATTCTATGGCAATGAAAATCATTAGGGGGTGCGATTTCTTTGGTCCTGTTTTGAGCGATGTTGATGGCAAATACGATTACGAATTACATGCAAAAAAGCACAATATGACCTTGAAAAGATATGTTGATTTATATCGTAGAGATTATGGGAAAACTGCTGATGAGACGTATCAGATTGAGGCGAGCCTATTCGCAACTGCTAATTTGCGTCTTTGGATGAAGTACCAAATGACCTACGTAATTAGAAAATCCGATTTGCAGGGTTATCTAAGAAGATATCCGATTTTCGAGCCGGATATGGGAGAGATCAAATTGCCTTTTCCAGCCGTTATGGTTATCATGGATTTAGATGATCCGGAAGATGCTGGACATTCAGTTTCTTTCTTAATTTGCAAGAGAGAAGATCGTTTCGATGTAGTTTCTATAGTAGACGGAGTCCCATACTATTCTCCTGCGGATAACAGAACATTTGAATCGTTGCGAGGTAGTAAAATATCGGAATACATCCAAGACCAACATCAGAGGTACTATGCTTACTTGTCTTGGCTCTCTATCGTATTCCTCGCGGCATATAATCATGACCGGAAGGCTTTAAATACTAGACGTGTGATTTTAAAGGGAAAAAATGGTATAAAGGCCGAATCGTCTGAGTATTACTTTGATGGTTTTAGCCAGAACGAAAAGATAGTGATTACTAGTCGAGAAAATGATGGTATTTCTGCTCCGCGTTCGTCGCTTTTGGATACTGGTTCGATTCCACCCGATGAGCGTCCGGAAGAAATTGTGATGCAGAAAGGAACACATAAATCGCCGGAAAAACATCAGGTTAGTGGCCATTATCGTAGATATTGGGTAGGCAAAGGCAGAAAAGAATTAAGAATTAATTATATTGAACCTTTTGATCGTGGCGGTAAGCCGGGAGATAAAATGGTTCCAAAAGCAAAAGTATACAAATGAATTAGACCCTCGCTTCGGCGAGGATTTACTTTTTTTCTCTGGTGTGGTATAATGAAAAAACTATGATAACAAAAGAGAATAAGGACAAGGCTATTGCCAAGGTCGCTCGTAACAAAGCTGACGTTGGTTCTCCTGAAGTTCAAGTTTCAATTTTGACGGAGCGCATCAAAGAAGTGACTGAGCACGTCAAGAATAACAAACATGACTTTATGGCCAAAAGAGGTTTAATGCAAATGGTAGGGAAGCGTAAAAGGCTTCTAAAATACCTTGAGACGACCGATTTTGAGCTATACAAGAAGACTGTGAAGAAGCTCGGCCTCAGGAAATAGTAAAAAAGTAACCCGTCTGCTAAGCAGGCGGGTTTTTGTTGAGAGATATTAGTTTTAACGTTCCGTGAGGTCGATGAGTTTATTCATCTGGTTAAAGCTAATATTGGGGACAACGACGGTTAGGCCTTCTCGGCCCGCGCATTGTTTCACAATGACATCTCTGCCGAATTTTCTAGCCTCCTCCTGGAAATCCCAGCAGACGCGGTCGTCCCGATCGAAATGTGCGATTATGGCCTGAGGGCCATATTCGGGGTTTTCGCCCCAACTCATGTTATCCATCATGTTTTTATACCCCCTAAACTCGATTGAAATAACAGATAATTCTATTATAGCACAAAATGCTAAAAAAGTCAATATGAATATGGTTAAAATAAGCATAAAAAATGCCCTAAAAATATAGACAAAAATAGAGATGCAATTTATAATGGTTATGTATACTTTTCCAGGTGTGCAATAAAGGTAAAAAGTGCTAAAACAAAGCAACAAAAACGTAATGAAAATTGCGAAATACATGTATGCGCATGTAGCAATGTTTTTGGTTACTTTAACCTCTGTTGCATTCGTGATGCTCGGTTCTTATGAATACAAGGCGGTAAAGGCGATTCACGATGATGCCTTGGATGTTTATGGTGATAACGCTTGTACGTTCACTGCGACAGTGACTTCAGCACATTCGAAGACGGTGGCAAATAGTTCTTATAACACTGGAATTGGCCAGACGAGGTTAACGACCAAATGTGCTGATGCACCGAGTTTTGAGATTTATGCAGTTGGTTATTCGAATAATTCAACCGGCAATACAAGGCTAATTGGACAGAATGGTGGCGGCAATATCAATACTGGTACTGGGACGGGTGATGTTTCGAACTGGTCAATGCAAATTTCGAAGGATACTTCTTCGTATCTTCCAGCTCAGATGACGATTGAGAATAGTTTCGGTAGTTATCACGCGGTGCCAGGTTCGACGACGCTAATTGCGACTTATGGGACCAATACTGATACGACGACCGGTGCATCGGTTTTGACGACTTATGCAGCAAGAATCTCCAGTTCACAATCGCCAGATACCTATATTGGTAAAGTAAAATACTCAATTGTGGCGGCGGAACCGCTCCCAGATTGTTTGCCGGGGTACATTTGCTACGATCCAGTGAATGCCAATGTGGTCGGGACGATGAATCCAGGGACTTATACAAATGATACGAGTAGTAATAAGGGGTATCAAATGGCAACTGGGGGCTCTACGGTTGCGCTTCAGGCGCCAAATTACTTCTTGCAAGGATATGGTTTTGCTGGTTGGAATACAAAGTCGGACGGAACAGGCACTTTCTATGGACCAAACCAGGCAATTACCGTGCCGACGAATGCTTCGGAAGGCTTAACGCTTTATGCGATTTGGGTAGCTTCGGTCGGATACTTCCATAACTGGACTGGTTGTAGTAATTTAGCGCCGGTTTCGTACAATTCTAGTACCGGCACGATTTCTGCATCACTAGCTAATATTACGGCTCTAACAGATTATCGTGATATGCAGACTTATGCCGTAGCGAGATTACCGGATGATAACTGTTGGATGATTGAAAACTTTCGCTTCGGTGGTAATAGTGCGACACTTGATGGCACCTACACCAATAATCCGGCTGTGCCGATGACGTATTATTACCCTGGTACGAGCATGCAGACGACGACCTATTCGTATACGACTTCAGCGGCGCCGGCTCAGTGGTGTACCGATGGTACGCAGTCTTGTACAGAACGTTTGTTATTTAATACGGATAATACGGTGATGGGGAAGACTGCGTCGACATATAGTACGTCTGGGAATGTGATTGCGTATGGTAATTATTACAACTGGTACGGTGCGACAGCGGGTAGAATATCGCATTATTACACTAATAATGCGGTGGCGGATGGTTCGATTTGCCCGAAGGGTTGGGACTTACCTGATGATACTGGTAGCGAATTTGATACAATTGGCTATCTGTCGAAACAATATGGTGGTGGCTATGGATACATTGATGACGTGGCGATAGTGAATCGATTGATGAGCTTCCCGAATAACTTTGTTTATGGTGGGTACATTTATGGTGCCTATATTGGTCGAGGTAATACCGGTATGTATTCATCTAATACTGCGAATAGCACCGGAAGTGGCGGTATGTGGGCGTATGAATTTCTCATGTATAATGGTAATATAAATGATCGTACCATTACGACTGGTACAACGATGACTTCTCAGGGTGGCTATACAGTTAGATGCTTACGTCCGGCCGCCAAACAAATCACCGATTTGACTTATATGCAAGATTTTGGCACATCGATGACTGCGATAGATTTCTCTGGTGTTTGGAATTCGATGCGTGAAGGGTTGCAATATCAATTAATCGATAATCGTGATAATAAAACCTATTGGGTTTCGAAACAAACCGATGGTATGATTTGGATGACGCAAAATCTAGATTTGAATCTTAGCGCCAGTATGACTTACACTCATGCAAATACGGATCTTGGTTGGGGTACAGATAGTACAACTACTTGGAGACCGAGTGCGTCTACTCTTTCGGTTTCCTATGCGGCAAATGGTATTATTAATTCATGGACTGATAGTAAATCTCCGGTTTCGGTAGATCCTGGAAATGTTTATTGGGATAATTCGAAGTGGTCTAATAGTAGCTATGATGGTCTTTACTTTATGGGTAGGAGCTACGGATCGCCGGCGCAATTTGCCACCACGGCATGGACGTCAAATGGTACACATGGACACGTGGGGAATTATTATAATTTTGCGGCAGCGACAGCGACTAATAATTCCGGATCTTATACATTAGATACATTTAGCTATCCTGATTCTGCACCTCAGAATTCTATTTGTCCAGCTGGTTGGAGACTACCTAAAGTGGACGGCACTTTTGATGTGTATGAAAATGGTGGTAGTAATCTTGGTGCGAGCGATCTAACGAAGCTAGTAAAGTATATTTGGAATGATTATGGTGGTTTTACTGATGGCTCTCTAGATTTGTATTTGGTGAGTGCACCATTATATATTAATAGGTCTGGATATGTAACGAACTTTGGAAGTGGTTATAGAGTTGAAGATGCTGGCAATTATGGTGGCACTTATTGGAATGCTGGTCTAGTGGACTGGGGTTGGGGTGGTGATTTGGCACCACGTTCTGATAATATTAACTGGAATAATACTTTGACGGCGACGCAGACTACGAATGGTTTGGGTGATGGTGCCTCGATACGGTGCCTTGTGAGACAAGAACGATTCTAAGTTGATTAATATATGTTATAATATATATAGTAAATTAATATGGGAAGACGGCAGATACTGCATATAGAACCGATAGTTCTTATCCAATATCTGATGTTTTCCCAGAAAGGAAAATTTTTTCATGGATATTATAAATCCTAATGGTAAGAAAACCATGCAGGTTTCCACTGATTGGTTGGGCCGAAAATTGACGCTTGAAGTTAACCGCGTCGGCTTTCGCACGACTTCTTCAGTGCTCGTGACCTATGGTGATACCGTGGTGCTCGGCTCGGTAGTAGTCGGGACAAAGCCGGTAGTGCAAGATTTCTTCCCACTATCAATTGATTACGAAGAGAAATATTATGCTGCTGGTAAAATCTCGGGTTCAAAGTTTATTAAGCGCGAAGGTAAACCAGCCGATGAAGCAATTCTCGTTGGTCGTTTAATTGACCGCCCAATTCGTCCACTATTTCCAAAAGGTTATCGTCAGGAAGTGCAGGTGGTTTGTACAGTGCTTTCGATGGATCCAGCCTTCCGCCCGGACTGTGTTGCAATGGTTGCGGCTTCCGCGGCACTTATGAACGCTGGTGTGCCATTTGACGGTCCAGTGGCTGGTATCCGTATTGGTCGAATTGGCGGTGAATTTAAGGGTTTCTTAAGCGCTGAAGAGCGTGAACAATCGCCACTTGATCTTGTGGTGGCCTGTAAAGACGGTAAAGTGATGATGGTAGAAGCTGGTGCTAAAGAAGTACCAGAGGACACTATTATCGAAGCGATGCATTGGGCAGTAAAGAATGTTCAACCAGCACTTGACCTTCAACGTGAACTCGCCGAAAAGGTAGCAGCGAAAGAACAAGAATATGAACTCGTCCTTCCAGACGAAGCTATTCTAAAAGAGGTTGAGGACTGGACCAAGGGTAAATTTGGCAGCAAAGTTCGTGGCAACGTGATGGAGCGTGCCCAAATCCTTGATGATATTAAATATGCGATGCATGATGAGTTCGCACTTTCAAAGGGCCAAGGTGAAACTGACAATGAGAAAGTTGAATGGTATGACGAAAATCTACGTGATGTTTATGATCAGGCGTTTGAGCTTGCCGTTCATAAGGAAGTACGTCGTAGTATCGTCGAAGAAGGTGTCCGTCCGGATGGTCGTAAATTAAATGAAGTACGTCCACTTTCATCACAGGTTGGTATTTTGCCAAGAGTTCATGGTTCATCACTTTTTACGCGTGGTGTGACACAGGCGATGAATATCGTGACACTCGCGCCACTTTCGTATGCGCAAGATGTGGATACGATGGAAGTGACGGAAGGTAAGCGTCGCTACATGCATCATTATAATGCACCTTCATATACGGTAGGTGAGCCAGGCAGAATCGGTTCGCCAGGACGTCGTGAGATTGGCCACGGTTATCTTGCTGAGAGAGCATTGCTTCCAGTACTTCCTTCCGAAGAAGATTTTCCATATGCGATTCGTTCCGTGACTGAAATCATGTCCCAAAACGGTTCGACTTCAATGGCGGCAACTTGTTCTTCATGTATGGCCCTCATGGATGCTGGCGTACCACTCAAGCGTCCAGTTTCTGGTGTGGCAATGGGTCTCATGGTAGATGTACCAAAAGGCCAGCCAATCGAAGCTTCCGATATCGACAAGGCCTATGTCTTAACCGATCTGATGGATGCAGAAGACTTTGCTGGTGATATGGACTTTAAGGTGACTGGTACGACTGAAGGTATTACGGCGCTTCAAATGGACATGAAAGTTCATGGTCTTCCAGTTGAAATCATGGAGAAAGCTATCAAGCAATCGCACGAAGGTAGAATGTTTATCTTGAAGCATATTCTCGAAGTGATTCCAGAACCAAGAAAAGAGATTTCAAAGTATGCTCCACGCATCGAGAAGCTCATGATTAATCCTGATAAAATCGGTGCTGTGATTGGTAAGGGCGGCGAGACTATCAATAAGATCACTGCCGAAACCGGTGCAGAAGTAAATATTGAAGATTCTGGTCTCGTCACGGTTTCTGGTACGGACCCAGAAAAAATCAAGAAAGCACTGGATTGGATTCGCGGATTAACCGAAGAACCAGAAGTTGGCAAGATTTATGAAGGTACAGTCGTTTCGATCAAAGATTTCGGTGCATTTGTAAACATCATGCCAGGCATTGATGGCATGCTCCACATTTCACAAATTACCGACAAGAAGCGTCTAAATAAAGTAACTGAGGTTCTACACGAAGGTGATGTCATTAAGGTTCGTTTGATTGCCATCGATGACAAGGGTAGACTCAGCCTCACGATGATTGGTCTCTAATGGATAAAATACGAAATTTCTGCATCATTGCGCACATCGACCACGGTAAATCTACCTTGGCCGACCGCATGATGGAGTTAACCGGAACGGTTGAGAAGCGCGAGATGAAATCGCAGCTACTCGACTCGATGGAGCTTGAGCGTGAAAAGGGGATTACAATCAAGCTCACTCCGGTGACGATGAAGTGGAAGGGCTATACATTAAATCTGATCGATACGCCGGGCCACGTAGATTTTTCGTATGAAGTTTCCAGAAGTTTGCAAGCAGTGGAATCGGCGATTCTGGTCGTAGATGCGACGCAGGGAATTCAAGCCCAGACACTTGCGAATGTCTATCTTGCGATTGAACAAGACCTTACGATTATTCCAGTGATTAATAAAGTAGATTTACCAGCAGCCGAAGTTGAAAAAACGGCTGCGCAAATTATGAACCTACTCGGTTGCAAGCGCGAAGACATTATTGGCGTTTCTGCTAAAACTGGCATGAATGTCGAAAAAGTACTCGACGAAATCATTGAAAAAGGCCCAGCGCCAAGAACTGTAGCCTAATTTGACAGATATAGATAATAGTATTATAATATTATTATTCTGTTTGGGGGCGATAGAAAGTTCTTTTTGAGAGGAGGACGGATAATGTCTGTAAAAGTGTTTTTTATGCGGCACGGTCAGTCGGTGGCTAACCTCAAGAATTATTTTTATAATGACGAGGATGCTCCGCTGACTCCGCTTGGTTGTGAGCAAGCCAGAGAGGCTGGAAGAAAACTGAAAGAGTCCGGAATCAAGTTCGACGCTATTTACTGTTCAACTTATGAGAGAGCAAGAGAAACTTGCCGATTGGTGCTTAAAGAAATGGGCATCGACGAGAAATCCGTAATCATTGATAAACGGATTGAAGAACGTAAATTTGACGGACTGATTGGAAAGACTGCTTCAGACGAGCATTACCGAGAACTTTTCCGGTATGATTCTGGCCGTTCGGAAGAAGATGGAGTGGAAACACTCCCGGCGCTCGAAGAACGAGCCAAAGACTTTATCGACATGCTGAAGGAAAAACATGATGGCGAAAAGGTACTGATCTTTTCGCACGGATGTTTTGGCATGGCCTTTTATGTGGTACTAAAAGGACGTCCTAAGTCCGGTAGCTATCACGATGATCTGCATTTACTGAAAAACTGCGAAGTTTACGAAACAATTATCTAATCCTCTAAACAGAAGGGCCGAGCCATAGCGCTAGGCCTATTTTTGTGTTATAATATTTTTTATGGAAACAAGAGCACTCATTTTTGACTCTTACTTTGACGATTATCGTGGCGTAGTGCTATATGTCCGAATTTTTGAAGGCGAAATTCCGAAAAATGCGGAAATCTTGATGATGGCAGCGGGCACGAAAGGTCTGGCGCTGGAAGTTGGGATTTTGACGCCAAAAATGACTCCACGCGAGAAATTATCGAATGGCGAAATTGGTTATATTGTGACGAACCTCAAAACGACGCGTGAGGCAAAAGTGGGTGATACGGTAACATTAGCTAAGGTGCCAGCAACTAAACCGTTACCTGGTTATAAAAATGTTTTGCCATTTGTATATGCGGGATTCTTCCCGGTTTCAAATGACCAGTATAAGGATTTGAAAGAAGCAATTGAAAAATTATCACTTTCGGATTCGGCTTTAAGGTATGAGCCGGAGAATTCGCCAGTTTTAGGATTTGGCCTTCGCATTGGTTTCCTAGGACTCCTTCATATGGATATTATTAAAGAAAGGCTAGAGCGCGAGTTTAATCTTGATTTAATTGTGACGAATCCGTCAACGAATTATGAAGTAGTGCTAAATAATGGTGAACTCATTGAAATCAAGTCGGCAGCAGATTTGCCGGACCAATCGGAAATTAAAGAAATCCGTGAACCGTGGGTAAAAGGTGAAATTATCGTTCCTTCAAACATGATTGGAAATGTGCTCAATCTCATTAATGAAAAACGTGGACATCAAACGAATTTGTCTTATATTGAAGAACGCGCCGTGATTGATTTTGAAGCGCCGATGGCGAATCTCCTCACCGATTTTTATGACCAGCTAAAATCGGCGACATCCGGCTACGCATCGTTTAACTATGAATTAAATGGATATCGGGCTGAGGATTTGGTGAGAGTGGATTTTCTTGTTGCAGGAAATAAAATGGATGCACTTTCGGTGATGGCACACAGGAGTGAAGCGGACGGGATCGGTAGAGAAGTGACGAAAAAATTAAAAGAAGTAATCCCAAGACAGAATTTTGAGGTGGCACTCCAGGCGGCGATTGGTGCGAGAATTATTGCGCGCGAAACAATTGGTGCATATCGCAAGGATGTGACGGTTAAGATTCACACGGGTGACCGCGATCGTAAGGCCAAACTCCTCGAAAAACAGAAACGTGGTAAGGCCAGAATGAAACGTTTTGGAAAAATCGATATCCCATCCGAAGCATTTACTGTGATGTTGAAACGAAATTAGTTGACATTTTCTTTTTTGTAGTTTATGATTTAAGCATAAAGGTCATAAATACAAACATGAAAAGATTTTTTAAGGGCTTTCGTGTGAATCATTTCAAAAAGTATGCCTTTTTGACGACAAGCATTTTGGTGCTGGCGTTTTTTGGTTGGTTCGCAGTTGACCGATTCAACAGTAGTACCAACGATGTGAATGCGGTGAACGGCGTAATCAATCCGCCTTACCAGGAACATCAGAATTTGAGAGTTTTAGTAGTTGAGATTAACCCGCATCTTAATTCAATTAATGGCTCGCCAAAAGCAATGGAATTATTATTTGGCGAAGGAATTCAGGAAACAGTAGTTGAGGAACAGGCGAATGATATTATGGAATCTTCGCATGGCTATATTAATCAGGTAAATACAACCTGGATTTATGTTGACGACTTTCCGCACTATACGGTGAATTTTGAGAGACCAGATGGAACGACCGCTAATCAATTTGATGAAGAAAACTTCCTCGCAGCGGCGGATGATGGTAATGGGAACTATTCTTGGTGGAATATGTATTATGGCGGTTGGTTTGATGGTGCGACGATTCAGGATTATACATTTGACTATGAATGGCTAATTGAGACGGCAGATTTGGTGGAAAGAAAAAATAGCGGAAACTTTGATCAGGTTTGGGTGGTAGCAGCTGATCCAACGAAGACCTTTGAGACGATGATGGTGGGTAGGAATGCCTACTGGATTAATGGTACGCCGATTACGAAGGACTGCGACAACTTTATGATTGTTTCAGTCAGCATGTCACGCCGTGATGCGCAGTTCCACGCTTTGATGCATTCACAAGAAAACATTATGAAGAATGTTTACGGACAGGGATATGATCCATACGCAGAAAACTCAATTAGCATTTCAACGACAGACGATTATTTGAATTTGAACCCGTGGGAAAGATTTGTATTAAATGATTATGCTAACTCGGGCACAATTAATGGTATTGGTACGGTACACCATCCATTTAACGCGTCGAGTGGATACAATTATAATAACGAAAATGCGGTGAGGACGACTTATTCGGATTGGTTAAACCATGATGTCGAGAGTCAGACTGGTGAGGATACCTTGGAAAACTATTTGCTGTGGATGGATGAACCATACGCAGTGGATGGTTTTAATGTTAGCAGTAAAGAGGATAGATTTTACACGAGATTCTGGTCTTACATGATGCCACACGACAGTGGCTATACGAGCGACGGATATCTTAAAAACTGGTGGAAGTATTTCTATTCAATGGATTATGTGACTGGCATTTCTTCGACGAGAACTAATATCGTGGCGGGGATTAATGATGCGCTTGATCTAGGCTATACGCTTTCATATCGTTCTGGTGCTAGTGTGAGTGGAACGCTCACAACGGCGGATTCCAATGTGGTGATTGATGACGAAACAGTCGTGAAATATCGTAGTGGTGCAATTAGAGCGGTTGGTTACGGTACGACCACCGTGGAATATTATATGGATGGCCAGAGTATTGAATATACTGTGACGGTGCTTCCAACTTATTATCTCGGTTTTGAAACCTATGGTGGTGATGAAGTGGTTACGCAAACTTGCCAGCCAGTCAACCAAAACCAGGGCTGTACAGTAATGATTCCAGCAACGGCGCCAACTAAAGCGGGCTACGATTTCTTTGGTTATGCAGAACAATCTGGTTCGACTGTGGTTGCCTATGAACCGGGTGATGAATATACATTTTCGACCGATACGGTGAGTAAAATGCTTTATGCAATTTTCATCGATAATGCGATGACTTGGACGGGCGATTCAATCTATACAAAGGGATCTGGCGATTCATTAATTGCGAGCATGAATTATAGTCGCAACATTTTTGAAAGAGCACTCGTGGACGATGTTGAACTTTCGCTTTCGGAATACTCGATCGATGACAATCAAACGATTGTCACACTTGATAATGAATACCTCGATTCACTTGAAGTTGGTGACCATACTTTGACACTTGAATTTAGTGGTGATCATAGTCAGAGTGGAACGTTTACGGTGGCGGAATCGTATCTGCAGGTTTATACTTTAAGCTTTGGCGATAACGTGGTAGAAGCGCAGACTTGCCAATCGTCGGATCCGGTCTCGGCATGTTCTGTGACGATTCCGATGGCGGCGCCAACTAAGGCTGGCAATGATTTCTTTGGTTACGCAGAAACGCCGGGCCTAACGACAGCTGCTTATCAGCCAGGTGATACTTATTCATTTACAATTAGTAGTACGACAAAGACTTTGTATGCAATCTTTATTGATAACTCAATGACTTGGACGGGAGATAATCATTACGACAAAAGTGGTAGCGATAGCCTAGTGGTGAGTATGAATTTCGCGCGCGATATTTTCGAAAGAGCTTTGGTTGATGGTAATCAGCTGACAAGTTCGGAGTATTCGATTGCAGCGAATCAAGTGGTAGTAACGCTTAATAATAATTATCTAGATTCATTAAGCGAAGGTGAACATACTTTGATGCTTCAATTCACGGGCAATCATAGTAAGAGTGGTACTTTCATCGTGGAGAATTCATACAGCCAGACTTATACGCTGAGATTTTACAACGATGTGAAACCAGTACAAACTTGCGAATCGACGGACCCAAGCCTTGCCTGCTTTGTAACGATTCCAGCAGTGGCGCCGACCCAGTCTGGTAGCTATTTCTTTGGTTATACGCGCGATAATAGTTCTGATATTGCCTCATCAATGCCGGGTAGTACATTTACTTTCACGCTTAATGAAACTGAAGTGATGCTTTATCCGATTTTCAGAGACGGAGCGATGAATTGGCAAACCTCGAATTCATTTAGAAAAGATGAGACTGGCGTGATTTCGGTGCGGATTAATTTCCCACGCATGAATTTGGCGCAAGTGTCAGTAGACGGCACGGCGATTACTTCTAGTAGTTATACGGTGACGAGCGGAAGTACGATTATTTCATTAAAGAATGCATACCTTAAGAGTCTTTCGGCTGGCGAACATACATTAAGGGCAGTTTATGATAATAGTGCATCGGCTGAAACGACCTTTACGATTACGGAAGCACCAGTGGACCCAGACCCTCCGGTAGATCCAGACCCACCGGTTGACCCGGACCCAGATCCTCCGGTAGATCCAGACCCAGTTGATCCAGATCCAGTAGACCCAGATCCACAACCGGGCGACGATGATGACGATGAAGAAGAAATTCCAGTACCAAATACTGGTAGCTACACGAGCGATGGCGGAAGTGTAGTGATTGTGACGAGCTCACTAACGGGTGTTATCATCAGTGCGATTGGAATAATTATCTATTTTGGAAAACGTAAGAAATATTTTAAAGAAAGGTTTTAAGGAGGGATATGCAACCTGAAGAAATAATGATGCGCGGTTACAGTGGGCCGAAGAAAGAAGGAAATAAGTTCGGTCTAGTGATTGCGATGGGGGTCTTACTATTCATTGCGGCGATTGCTGGCGTAGTTTTCGGCGTCTACGAAATGATGGCGAGAAATAGTGAAGTAGAAGAAGCGAAAGCGGAATGTGCGAAAGCGGTGGAGGCGGCGAAGGGTACCGGCTGTACTGACACGAAGGAAGTGAAGACGATTTCAAAAGAAGTGGCAAGGTCTCTCATTAAGCCATACATCGGAACATTTAATTATTTAAATTCAGTATTTGAATTTGGGCTAACGGATGAAGCAAAAGTTGAGATTGCTTATCAAAATGTACGTCCGTCTAATATTACGACGTCGGAATCTAATGGTGTGATTACTTATACAGTTTCTTATTCTGGGTTAAATGAAGTATATAAAAGGCTGTTTAAGTTAAGCACTAGTATGCCAAAGCAAAATTATTCGGTTTCGCATGGCGATAGTTTTGAGTATGTTGAAAGTGGTAATAGTTTTAAGGTGACGCCATTTAATGGTGGTGGCGCAGGATCAGGCATGTTTACAGTAGTGAAAAGTGCTGATTATACGGATGATGGTTTAGTGGTTGAAGTTTATCATGATGTGCTGCCGACTTGTGAGGTAGCGGCCGAGGATAAGGATGAGGAAAAGGAAGAAAAGTATTGTATTGAAGTATCGGGAAGTGGAATTGCCGAATCGATGGATGAATATAATGTAAAGACCTTGATTGAGAAGTTTACTGACGATGTGCCAGTTTATAAAATGAATTTCGCGTTCTTTGATGGACATTTGGTGCTTAGTAGCGTAAGTAAGGTTTAGATTCGTGCTATAATTTAGATATGAAGAAAACAGCAGCAGTGCTAGTTTCGGTGTTGATGTCTTTCGCGCCAGTTTCGGTGGGAGCGATTTCTGAGTCTAAAAAAGAAGCGATTTCCAAGAATTGCAGTACAACTATTGAGAACTTAAAAGAATTGCAGCACGAAGATTCCAAGACAAGGGTTTATCTTGGTAAATACTATGAAGTGTTGCAACTTAGGTTTATTACGCCGTTTAATGTAAGACTAAGTGAAAATACTCTATCGAATGATAGTTTTGTGAATAATCAAAATGACTTCAATAAAGGTCGTGAGAATTTCATGATTGATTTTATTGAATACCAGAAGATGCTTGAAAGATTAATTGCGACGGATTGTAAGAATCGTCCGGCGGAATTTTATGATGTTTTGGTGAAGACAAGGGAACTTAGAAAAATTGTAGAGTCCGATACGAAGAGTATCTATAAACTCGCGAATGACCATCTCGATTTAGTGAAAAAGATTGGAGAGAAGTTGTAATGTCGAGTGGTGGAAGAAAGCTAATTATTCTAGGTATTGCGTCAGCGTTAATTGCATTAGTGACGACTGGTATTTCGCTTGCGATTTATCACAATTCTGGTGATATTTATCTTGATCGCTCGAGACCAGGATTTTTGCCGGATGAAGATGAAAAAGACGATGATGATCCAATTGAAGAATACACTTTTGATAAGTCGGGTGAATTTACCGAAGAAGTTTTGAAGGAATACACGACGAAGTTTGGCGAAGTAATGCAGAATATCGAAGAATACGAGAAACCATTTGGTAGCTCGGCTTTATCTGACGAAGCGCTTGGAATATAAAAAAACGGCCTTAGCCGTATGGTCAGGGTGATCGGACTTGAACCGTTGGCGAAGCCCGGTTCAATGTGTGCACAAAAATGGTCAGGGTGATCGGACTTGAACCGACGGCCTCAGCGTCCCGAACGCTGCGCGCTACCAACTGCGCCACACCCTGATTTTTAATATTATAACACAAAAATGGTCTGGGTGACAGGACTTGAACCTGCGACCTCGACTTCCCAAAAGTCGCGCGCTACCAACTGTGCTACACCCAGACGGTACTTTTATTATAGCACATTTTATCTAAAACGGGGGAATTTTATGGTAGAATAAAAGAGTTAAGGAGATAAAAAAGTGGCGGAAAATACCCCAAAAAAGAATATGGGTCGTCCGATGCCTAATCGGTCTAATGCTATTAGAAGCATTGTCTTTACAATTCTAATTATTTGCTTTGCAATGTTTTTAATTACTAACCAGAGAAGTGGGCAAGTTCAGAAAACTGAAGTCCCAATTTCTGATGTTATCAAGAGAGCCAATGATCCAAACGGAAACATTGCTAGAATTACAGTAATTGGTAATAATCTTGATATCACTTTGAAGGATAAAGATGTGCCAACTGAGACTTCTAGAAAGGACGGTTCGGGAACGCTTTATGATCAGGGTTTGATTAATTATTGCGACAAACTAGAAGGTGAAGAACTGGCAAAGTGCAACGAAACTTATCCAGTGATTGAATATAAAGAAGACATCAATGTAATGGGAATCATCCTTGATATTGCGATGACGGTAGTACCGATTCTAATCATCGTAATGTTCCTTTCATACATGATGCGTCAAGCTTCCGCTGCTAATAGTCAATCAATGAGCTTTGGCAAAGCCAGAGCCCAACTTTATGGTCCAGACAAAAAGAAAGTTACCTTTAAAGATGTGGCTGGTAACGAAGCCGCTAAACAAGATTTAACAGAAATCGTAGATTTCTTAAAGAGCCCAAAGAAGTATGAAAAACTCGGTGCGAAAATTCCACGTGGCGTTCTCCTCGCTGGTGATCCGGGTACAGGTAAAACTTTGATGGCAAGAGCAGTGGCTGGTGAAGCAAGCGTGCCGTTTTTCTCAATCTCCGGTTCTGAATTCGCCGAAATGTTTGTTGGTGTGGGTGCTAGTAGAGTACGTGATTTGTTCGGTAAGGCCAAAAAGAATGCTCCATCGATTATCTTTATCGACGAAATTGATGCGGTGGCACACAAGCGTGATGCGAGGGGTGGCGCTGGTCGCGAAGATGAGCAGACTTTAAACCAGATTCTCGTCGAGATGGATGGTTTTGATAATGATTCTGGCGTGATTGTGATTGCGGCGACGAACCGTGTGGACATGCTCGATAAAGCATTGCTCCGTCCAGGCCGTTTTGACCGCCATGTGAATGTGACTTTGCCAGAACGAAAGGATCGTCTCGAAATCTTGAAGGTGCATTTCAAGGGTAAACCAATTGAAGCGGATGTCGATCTTGAATCACTCGCGAAGAAGACCGCTGGTTCGTCTGGTGCGGACCTTGCGAACATTGCAAACGAGGCAGCAATTACGGCAGCACGTGAAGGGCACAAAGCCATTTCGAATAAGGATTTGACCGAAGCGTTTGAGCGTGTGGCGATTGGCCCAGAGCGCAAGAGCAAAGTGATGAACGAAAAGGAGCGCAAGATTACCGCTTATCACGAAGCTGGTCATGCGGTGGTTGGCCATGTGCTGCCAGATTCTGATCCGGTGCACAAAGTGACGATTATCCCGCGTGGACAAACCGGTGGTGTGACTTGGTTCTTGCCACCAGAAGATCGAAGCTACAAGAATATTTATGAATTAAAAGATATCTTAGCTCGCGCAATGGGTGGTCGTGTAGCGGAGAAATTAATCTTCGGTGCGGATGCGATTACGACTGGCGCATCGTCAGATTTAAAGAATGTGGCGGAGCTTTCAAAGTCGATGATTATTGAAGAAGGTATGGGTGATGCAACGCGTAACCTTGTCTTCCCATCCGAAGCCACTGGATACTACACGATTACGACCGAGAAGCCGTATTCTGAAAAGACCGCGGAGTTAATTGATCTTGAAGTGAAGAAACTCTCTGATGAAGCTGCTGTGAGGGCGGAAGCTGTTTTGAAAGCAAATAAGAAAGTACTCGACAAACTGGCCGCTGAACTCTTGGCGCACGAAACGCTCGAAGAAGCTGAACTCGCGCCGATTCTGAAAGATGCGAAACTGCCAGAAGTAGCAAAATTACACAAATAAATTTAACAGTGTGGAGGTAAAATGGATAGATTATTGAAATATTTTGAGCCAGAAAAGTACACACTGGATCTCAAGATTGATAAGAACAAAAAAACGATTGGCGGTGTTGTCACGATTGTTGGTGAAGCGAAGGCCGACAAGGTTAAACTTCATGCTGTTAGATTAAATATTAATGATGTCAAAATCGATGGTAGTGTTGTAAAGTTTACAACGATTAATGATGAACTTGAAATTGCGACGAAAAAAGGTAAACAAGAAATCGTCATTAATTATGATGGTAAATTGAATGAGAATATGCAGGGCGCATACCTCTCGACTTATCAATTTAAAGGCAAGACCGAAACGATTGTGGCAACCCAGTTTGAAAGTCATTATGCGCGCGAAGCGTTTCCGTGTATTGATGAACCAGCCGCAAAAGCCGTATTTGATTTAAGTATTGAACTACCAAAAGATGCGGATGATTTAGTGCTCGCAAATACACCGGCCAAGGAAAGAGTTGGTGATAAATACGTGTTTGAATCGACGCCACGCATGAGCACATATCTACTCGCATGGGTGATTGGGCATTTTCATGGTAAGACAATTAAAAATGCACATGGCGTAGAAATTACGACTTATGTGGCATTAAACCAAGACATTGATTCAGTGGATTTTGCAAATGAAATCGCGGCAAAGAGTTTGGAATTTTACGATGATAATTTTGGAATTCCATATCCACTGGCAAAATGTGATCAAGTGGCACTGCCAGATTTTGAAGCGGGAGCGATGGAAAACTGGGGACTAGTGACTTACCGTGAATCGGCTTTAATCGCAGATAAAAATGCAACGATTGGTACGAAGAAAGGGGTGGCACTTACGATTGCACACGAACTTTCACACCAATGGTTTGGTGATTTGGTGACGATGAAGTGGTGGGATGATTTGTGGCTCAATGAATCGTTTGCGTCCGTGATGGAATACTATGCAGTTGACTATATCCATCCAGAATACAAAATCTTTGAAGTGTTCTTTACGAATGATGCGCTCGCGGCTTTAAGGCGCGATGCGTATGATGGTGTACAGTCGGTACACCAGGATGTAAATAATCCGGAAGAAATTGCGACACTATTTGATCCGTCGATTGTCTATGCGAAGGGCGCAAGATTAATGCTGATGGTGATTCGCGCGATGGGCTGGGATAAATTCTGTGCCGGCATTCGTGAATACTTTGCGAAGTATAAGTATGACAACACGATTGGTGATGATTTGTGGGCGGCACTTAATCCACATGCGAATTTTGATGTTGGCGAAATGATGCACGCATTCATCGACAAGCCTGGTTATCCTGTGCTTACAAAAACTGGTGACGGCTACATACAAAAGAGATTCTTACTAAATGGGGAATTAAAGAAATCTGATTGGCCGATTCCGGTGGTCAGTGAGGATATGTCTGGTCATTACATTTTGAATCTGTCTGAAGAAGAGTTTAATGAAAGACTAGAAAGATTTGATGATTTGAATTTGGAAGAAAAGCTAAGGCTTCTAATTGACCGTGATTTGATTTCGAAAACAGAACTTGCGTCTTCGGCATCGTTAATTCCGCTAGTCTTGAAATTCAAACATGAGAATTCGGCGGCCGTATGGACAATTATTCTTTCGATTGTGAGTAGTCTCAAGATTTTCTTTGATTTTGACTCAAAAGAAGAGAAGAAGTACAAAGCGTTTATTCTCGATTTAGTGAAAGAAAAACTAGATGAGGTTGGCCTAATCACACGAAAAGGCGATGACGAAAACATGCTTCGACTTCGTTCGATTTTGATGGCGCTTGATTATTATGCAGATGACGAAGAAGACATCAGAAAACTTGCTAAGATGTTTGATGACGATTATGCGAAACTTGATGCAGAAATTAGAAACGATATCTTAGACGCGACGGTTTGGCTAAAGCCGGAAATGGCAGAAAAGTTTGTCGCGGATTATCAGAAAATCGCGAATCCAGAAATCAAATTTGATTTGTTATTTGCGACGACGCTCGCACGCGATGAAAAGACGCTTGAAAAAATGATGGACTATCTAAAGAAGCCGGAGGTGGTGAAACCACAGGATCATTTCCATTTATTCCTGTATCTTTTTCGTAATCCAAGAGTCAAGGCTAAGGTCTTTAATTGGATGGAAGAGAACTGGGATTATGTCCGCAAGATTTCGGGTGATAAATCACTTGATGATTATCCGAGATATACGGCGGCTTCGATTCGTACGGAAGAAGAGTTTGAAAAGTACTGTAAATTCTTTGAGCCAAAAGAGAACGATCCGGCGCTTGCTCGCGCAATCATGATTGGCAAGAACGAGATTTTAGCAAGACTGGCGTTAATTAAAAAAGACAGAGAAGAAGTCTTTAAAATTCTCGGTTAATTTGGTTGACAAAAAAGCATAAATATAATACACTAAAAGTAGTGTGGCCATGTGATGGCTAAATCTTTGAGCAAGATAGTTTTTCGGAGTAGCTATTTTGCAATAACAAAATAAAACAAAAACAAAATGCTAAAAAACAGGTATAAAATCAAAAGTTTGGAGCTCTCGTTTATTAAAAAACAGAGATTACTCGGAATTGCTCCAGTTTTTGCGTCTGTTATTTTATTTATAGTTTTCATTCTGACGGTTAGTCCAATTACAAATTCAACGAATGTTACGATGGCGGCTGGATCGACTTGGGGGGCCAGTAGTCTGAACTTTTATTCGATTCAGGATTCGGTGACTCTTGAGGTAACGCCGACCAGTCCAAATGGCAATTTTGTGTCGAGCACTTCGGCGGAAGATATTAGTTTTGGTATCGCCACCGATAACTACACCGGGTATACCTTGATGGCAAAGACTACTGACTCGGCGATGTACGGAAACCGGGGTGGCAACATTCTGGCAATTACGAATGCGATATCGGCAGCGGATTTTGGTGCTTCTAGTAACACGACGTTGAACAACCGTTGGGGATATAAGCCAAGCAAGTATAACTCGTCTGATAATACGGAATTTCAAGCTCCTTCGACAGCGTCGGTGGTGCTCGATCAGACTACGGCAGCTAATATTTCAATCAAGGAATATAAAATTGGCTTTGGTTTAAGAGCAGACGCTTCGCTTCCGGCGGGTGAGTACCTAAACGAAACGTTCATTCTTGAATATGTAGCTAACCCAGCACCATACGTAGTGAACTTCCTTTCTGGCACAGCGGATGATATTGTGACTGGTCTTCCAGAGTCTTTTTCGGGTGAGGCAGTCTCGGCGGAAAGAATTCCGCTTCCGAATACGGTTCCGGAACGCGAGTATTATTCATTTGTCGGTTGGTGTACGATTATGCCACACGCCGAGCCGGGCGGTGATGGTTGTAAGGGTAGACAATACGATCCAGGAATGGACTACGGCGTGGATTACACAAAAGATACTAGCGTGATTAACCTTTATGCGATGTGGCATTCGAATTACGCTTGTAACAGGGCGGCTAAAACAATTGGTCGAGGCGTGACGAGTACGGATGCAGTATGTATGCAGGATATAAACGAGACCGTGATTAATTCAATGACGGTGGGGACGCAGTATTCGCTCATTGATTTTCGTGATGGCAAAACCTATTTCGTTTCGAAACTGAATGATGGCAAAGTTTGGATGACGCAGAACCTTGACTTTGATCTTAATTCAAGCAAGGTTTACACGCATAATAATACGGACCTTGGCTACACGACAAATAATTTAAGTAGTACTTGGCAGCCAAGTCGCAACACGACTAATACGATTGATGATTGGTCTTCGGATGGAACTACGGCTAGGTCTTATAATGCTGGAGAAAAGTATTATTATCCAGTGGCAAGCCCAGCATCGAATGATGATGTGTCGACGACCTGTAATAATGTGTCAACTTGCAAGCATTATCATGCGGGGAATTATTATAATTTCGCAGCGATGGCGGCGGAGCATATTACGGGTGCCGACAATCAATACGCGAAGATATCGGATTCGGTTTGTCCAGCAGGTTGGAGACTGCCGGATGGACCATCGGAATACATTTATGATGAATTAAATAATATGATGGTGCTTCAGAATTTGGTGACGGAATACTCAAACCAGATGGGCGTGCTAGGTTATGAGACGGATGGTTTTGATAATTTGAAGTTGGCACCGACTTATCTTGCGACGACTGGTGCTGTGAATGGGTATGAAGTTTACACATCTTACGATGCACTGCTGCCAACTAATACTATATATAATTCCGGTAATGTCTTTATGAATACAATTGATTCAACTGGTTTTGGTGTAGCACAATACATTACAAAAGCGTATGGCTTACCGGTGCGTTGCGTAGCAAGAGCGGGTGGCGCAGTAACAGTAAACTTTAATGGTAATGGTGCGACGAGTGGTTCGAAGAGCCCGATTGTGGCAAAGAACGGCGATGCGGTGAAACTTGAAAACCCATTTGATAAGGAACATTACAGCTTCGTGGAATGGAACACAAAAGACGATGGAACTGGTACTTCGTATGACGAAGAGGGCGTGATGGTGATTAGTATGTCTGAAGAATCGACGGTGAATTTGTATGCGATTTGGCGCGCCGAGATGGTGGAGATTGAATGTCCGGGTGGCTACATTTGCTATGGTTCGACTTTTGATGATGTGGCCGGGACGATGAATGATGGAACCTATAATCTCGATACGACGAGCAACATTGGTTACCAAAGTGCGTCGGATAATACGGACGTGACTTTAATGGCTTCGAACTATCGTAGGAATGGTTATGGGTTTGCGGGTTGGAATACGGAAGTGGATGGTACGGGTACCTATTATGGTCCAAACCAAACCATTACGGCGCCGAATGATGTTTCGACAAATGGTTTGAAACTTTATGCGATGTGGCTTGCGCCGGCCGGAACGCTGCAGGATTGGGGTGGATGCAATAGCCTCACGGCGGCAACTTATGATTCGACGAATGGCGTGATTGCAGCGGGAAGTTCAAGTATTACGGCGCTTACGGATACGCGTGATGGCGAAGTTTATGCCGTGGCAAGACTTGCGGATGGCAACTGTTGGATGGTAGAAAACCTCCGTCTTGGTGTAAATGGATCGAGTGAGAGCATGAAGTCACAAGGCTTTGGCGGCGTCTTTACGGGCCTAGCGTCAAGTGAAAGTTCTGGCTTTAGCTCATCGGCAACTTCCGGTAATGGTAAATATGCGAGCTGGGACGTGGGTAATGAAAATACTTGGTACAGGATTCCACGTCAGAATAACAGTAATGTGACGAGTCTGGCTGGTACTTATGCGTCGAATGCGAATTTGTATTCTTATGGTACTTACTACACTTGGTCAGCAGCGATTGCAGATACGACGAATCATGAGAATTACAATGATCATATTTCGAGCCTAACTTCGATTTGTCCTTCGGGCTGGCATTTGCCAAATGGGGCGATTTACAATAAGACTGGTTCGTATTATTACCTTGCGTCTTCGATGGATGCAACGGCAAGTAATCTCGCGAACGGTAATAAGTTCCGTTCGTTCCCGAATAACTTTGTGTATTCTGGCAACTTTGATAATAATGCAGCGACGCTCCGAGGTGAGGCTGGCGCATACTGGACTGGCACCGTAAATAATTCGGGCTCGGCCTTTAATCTTGGCTTTACTGCAAGTGGTAGTTTGTCGGTTGAGAACGCAGCGATTAAGGCGATTGGCTTGTCGGTCCGTTGTGTGCTCGGTGAAGTGACGGAAGATACTTCGATTGGCGACCTTGAATATATGCAGGACTTCGTTGATTTAACGAATGAGGAAAAGCAGGATGTGATTGATTTGATGACCACTGGCGAAATTTATGAACTAAAGGATAGCCGTGACGAGAAGGTTTATTCGGTGGCGAAACTGACGGATGGGAATATCTGGATGGTGGAGAATCTTGACCACGACATTGTGACGACAGCGAATTTCTATACGCATGACAATACGGATCTTGGCTATGAACCGGGTTCATCGACGACCTTTACGCCGACGAATGCTTCGATTGCTTACACGAACTTAAGTGGCAACACGGTGACAGGATGGGGAACTGGCGCAAATGACGTGAGCTCGTTTAATATCGGCTCGGAAGGCGGGTACGGAAACTTCGGTAATTATTACAGCTTTGCAGCGGCGACGGCGATGGATGTGTATTCCGGCTATGGCTCTGGTGATAGTAATTATCAGGCGGTGGCAAATTCGATTTGTCCGGCCGGCTGGAGACTCCCGGATTATAGTAATGACGAGTTTGACACGATTAACACGTATTACAATTTTGGGGCTTCGAATGGGGATAGTGGATTAGTGGCATCACCACTTTACTATATGCATATCAGCATGATTAGTAATGGAGAATTAGATCAGAATGCGTTTGGTAGTGGTGGTGGGTATTGGTACAATACTGCAAACGATACGGATGGTTATATCTTTAGTTATGGCACAAATAACGCGGGCGTTTCAAACGTGGCCCGTAGCACCGGCGCAAGCGTCAGATGTATTTTAAGACAATAAAAAAACGAGTTTTCGCTCGTAATTGGTGCGACTATACAACACCGCTAGAAACTATTATGCCAAAAATCTCGAATAATGGGGGATTTTCGCAAGTTTCCCCCGCCAAACTTGCGAAAATCCCCAAATCATGATCAGAGCCCTAGCGACAATTCACTTTCTGGCGGGGCGCCCCCGCCCGCCCTGCCGGAAAGGACAAAACAAAAACATGGAGACCATATCGCAACCAATAGAACGATTATTGTTAGGCATAATACTGTCAAGTGCCTTTTTTCTCTATTTTGCTTATGTTTTTCCACAAGCCACCCTTGTTAGCCATAACAATTTTGACAAGAGTTCTTGATTATTTTGTAATAGTGTGATATAATGGAGATATATTCCGATGCGGGCGATTCAACCGGAGAAATACCAAAGAAGGACCCGCTTTTTTTGATTCTCTTATTTTTTGTAGGCAATTTTCTTTTTGATACCAGGATTGTCAAGGAAATCTACGAATTTAGGGGTGAATTTTCTGTAGAGGGTAGATGTAGAGTGACGGTTTGGCGATAGTAGTTTGCAGAAGCGCTCTTTTTCTATGAGATATTTAACCATTTTGTAATAATCGCCGTCACCCGAAACTAACACTATGTTGTCGAACTTCTCTTTTTCAGCAATTTTTGCCATGATCGTGAAAACTATATCTGTATCTACATTGCCTTTCTTTTTGCCGACCATTGCTTGGCTGTGCTCACGAAAAATCAAGATGAAACCTGCTTCTTGGATAAGTTCGTATAGACTCTGATTATTATCGTCGACAGCGCCCAGAAAATAGTATGCCTTATCAATATGATATTGATCTTTAAGGTAGATTCGGAACTTTTTTAAATCAACTACCCAATTACTAGCCTTTGTGTTCATGTAAAGGTTTTGACCGTCTACAAACGCTTGATTATGGGTTTCTTTGTTTGCCATATCTTTATTGTACCACATTAATCATCTGTTATTTCCCTTAAATCGATTAATGCGGGTAAAAGCATTTCGTGGTATAATTAAAGAGTCCAAATCTTTAATAATATACAACAGAAGCGCAGAGATAATCTGTTGCTAACGGTACTCCGGATTAATCGGGCACCGCAGCACACGGAGTATCTCTGTTGTAAAAGATTTGGACATCCGCTGCGATGTCCGATTTTTGTTGTGGTACCCGGCGTGATGTTCAATGTCATTTCTGTTGTAGGAAAGCAACAGAGATGCCATCGAACGAAAAACTCCATCGCGCCAAAAAGCAAAAAAATGACGAGTTCTACACTCAATATGCCGATATTGAAAAAGAGATGAACGCATATATTGAATATAATCCCGACGTGTTCCGCGATAAAACCATATTGTTACCCTGCGATGATCCAGAATGGAGCAATTTTACCAAGTATTTCGCTCAAAACTTTGAACGATTTGGTATTAAGAAACTGATTAGCACTAGTTATGCGGCAAACAGCAAACCGAAAGAAATACCATATCAGCCAACCTTATTTGAAACCGAAAGCCCAAATTTTGATAAAAAGAAAACTCGCTCGCACGGGAAGATTTTTATCCTCGAACGAGATACAAATAAAGATAAGAAAATAGATATAAACGATTTGGAGTGGAATTATTTAAAAGGTGACGGTGACTTTAGAAGCAAAGAGGTGACAAAATTGCGCGATGAAGCAGATATCATAATTACTAATCCGCCTTTTTCATTATTTATAGATTTTTTCACTTGGATTTTAAAAGCGAATAAAAAATTTGCCGTAATTGCCAACAAGAGTTGCGTAACATATAAGGAAGTATTTCCTTTAATTATGAAAAATAAGGCTTGGTCAGGGCGCGAGGAATGGGCCGGCGGAATGTGGTTTTCAACAACAGACAACGCAACCGATTTTGATAAGATTGTTGATAACAAAAAATATAAAAACACTCCGTCTATGTGGATAACGAATATCGATCATGGTCGTCGGCACCAGCCTATTCCATTGATGACTATGGATGAAAATAGACGGTATAGCAAACATATTAAGCATCCATATTGGAAGGACGCTTATAAAAAATACGAAAACTATGAAGTTATCGAAATTCCTTTTACAGATTCAATCCCTAATGATTATTCGGATACAATGGGTGTGCCAATTAGTTTTTTGGATAAGCATTGTCCAGAGCAATTTAGAATAATTGGCATGGCAGAGGATAATGGGCGTGGCTATAGTGGTGCGGAATCGAAGTGGGATGGCAAAGACCCACATTGTATTATTGATGGAAAGAAGAAATTCAAAAGGCTTTTTATTAAACGAAAGGAGAGCTCTAATGAAAACAACTCTTAAAACTGACATCACGATTAAGGACATTTGCGACGGGTTTGTTTATAACGAACTAGAAGGTCGAGGCCTTTACGGGCTTTCTGGCAAGCTTACGATTCAACCGGAGTATCAGCGCAATTATATTTATGCTGACGGTAAGCGTGATGTGGCGGTGATTGAATCGATTTTGAGTGGTTATCCGCTTGGTTTGATTTATTTTAATCAAGCCGGCAAAGACAAATACGAAGTATTAGACGGTCAGCAACGCATTACGAGTTTTGGGCGGTTTGTGACGAACAAATTTGCGGTCAAAGACCAAAATGGGATGGAACAGTATTTTTCTGGATTAGATGAGGACATCCAGAAAAAGATTTTGGAGTATCCGCTCACGATTTATATTTGCGAGGGCGAGGAAAAAGAAATTAAAAGTTGGTTTAAAACTATCAATATCGTCGGTGTTCCACTCAATGAGCAGGAACTTTTGAATGCGATTTATTCTGGGCCGTTTGTGACGGCTGCGAAGGAGGAGTTTAGTAATTCTCAAAATGCGAACATTCAGAAATGGGGTGCGTATATTTCTGGCTCGGTGAATCGTCAGGATTATCTAAAGGCGGCGCTTGACTGGGTGTCTAGCGGCAACATTGATAATTATATGAGCAATCATCGTAAAGATGCGGACATAAGTGAACTGAAAAAGCATTTTACTTCTGTGATTGATTGGGTTTCGTCGGTGTTTATCGACCTCACGAGTGATATGTGCGGGCTAGAGTGGGGACGGCTGTATGATACTTATCACAAGACCGCTTATAATCCTAGAAAGGTATCGGAAAGAGTACATGAATTATACGATGATCCTTTCATTAAGAACCATAAGGGCATTTTTGAGTATATCCTTGGTGGCGAGAAAGATACAAAACTATTAGATGTGAGGATTTTTGATGAAGCGGTGAAACGCCGAGTTTATAACAAACAAACTGCGGAAGCGAAGGCGAAAGGCGTTTCTAATTGTCCGCTTTGCGCGGTTGGGCACGAAGCAAATAAGGACAAGATTTATGCGCTTAGCGAAATGGACGCCGACCATGTTTCGGCGTGGAGTAAGGGCGGCGCCACTACGGAAGAAAACTGCCAGATGCTGTGTAAGACGCATAATCGGGCGAAGGGGAATAAGTAAACAAAATGTCAATTCTGATTATTGCCGTAAAAGCCTTTGTTAGGATATTTTGGGAGTAAATTGGCTGTAAGAATATGAATTTTTTCGGTGACACCACTCGGCATACCATGGTTAATCCAGTCAATCGTAAAGCCAAAAAGTTCAAATTTAAGAATATCCTTAATCACGTCAAGTTCCACAGGAGAGGTATTTTGATTTGGTAAAGACCCCAGAAAAGATGAGATTGAATAGTCGCAAATATGCCAGAGGTGGCGTTCGAAAATTGCACGGTTAGTGGAATGATAAATATTGTTGATAATTTTTCGATTGGTGATAGCAAAATTAACGGCTGAAAGGAAGCAATCTTCGAGTGAATTATTGGTTGATAAAGGTTGGTTTACGATAATTTCGTCGACCATTTTACAAATGACGGATTCGAGCAAATCGGCGAGATTCTTGTAATGATAGTAAAAAGTATTACGATTAACCCCTGATTTTGTGGTGATTTCTTTGATAGTGATCTCACTAATAGGGCGATGGCTAAGTAGCTCTAGAAAAGTTTGTTCGATAGTGTATTTGATATTCTTGCTCATAGGCTTACTATACACTATTTTTATTAAAAAACTAGGCATGTGCCTAGAAATGTCTATTTTCATCCTCTGTTTTATAGAGCATAATAGGAAACAATATGGGAAGATTTGTGGTTAAATATCGGAAATGGATTCTGATAGTAACGCTATTACTTTTGATACCGTCGGTGATTGGATTTTTTGCGACAAGAGTGAACTATGATATGTTGAACTATCTACCAAGTGAAACAGATACGGTGATTGGTCAGAATGAACTGTTAGAGAACTTCGGAAAAGGGGCGTTTTCGATGGTGATTACAGAGGATTTGCCGTTCGCTGAGCAGGCAAAGCTAGAAGAAAAAATTCGCGATGTTGAGCATGTAGATACAGTTTTGGGACTAGGTAGCCTAGAGGAGGTGGGGATTCCGCCAGAGATACTGCCAGACGAAATCTATGAAAAGGTAGTGAAGGGCGATGAATCGATCATTGCGGTGTTTTTTGATACTGGGTCATCAGCGGACGAGACGGTTACGGCAGTAAAAGAAATTCGAGAGTTGATAGATAGGCATATTTACGTATCGGGAATGTCGGCGTTTATCACAGATTTGCGCGAATTATCAGAGAAGGAAGAGGTGTTTTATGTGGTTATCGCGGTGGTGTTGGCGCTGATTGTGATGTTGGTGCTACTGGATAACTGGTTGATACCGGTGTTGTTTTTGGTGTCAATTGGGGCGATGATTTTGATTAACATGGGGACAAATGTAATATTCGGAGAGATTTCTTATATCACGAAGGCGTTGTCGGCAATTTTGCAGCTCGCAGTAACGATGGACTATTCGATTTTTCTCTGGCATTCGTACCGAGAGTATCTAGAACGAAAAAAAGACCCCGAGATTGCGATGGAGAAAGCGATCAAGGCGACATTACGCTCAGTAGTAGGGTCGTCGGCGACGACGGTGGCGGGATTTATTGCGCTCTGTTTTATGTCGTTTACGCTAGGTATTGATCTAGGACTAGTAATGGCAAAGGGGGTAATACTAGGGGTACTTGGAGCGGTGACGGTGCTGCCAGCGCTAATTTTGACATTTGACAAGGCACTCCAAAAATGCGACCACAAGTCGATTTTACCGAGTTTTAGGCACGTGTCTAGCAAAATCGTGAAGTTTGACCCTGTACTGCTGGTGATTTTTATAGCGATAATTCCACCGTTTTTGTATGCTTATCAGAAAGCGAATGAAAATGTGTATTATACCTTAAGCGACGGATTGCCACAAACAATGGATTTTGCAGTGGCAAATAAGAAGTTGGAGAAGGATTTTGGGTTATCTAATGTCCATATGATTCTCTCAGATGCAGGTTTGTCACAGGCGAAGGCAACAGCGATGACTGATGAATTAAAAGAGGTAAACGGAATAAAGACGGTGCTAAATCTCGAGAGTCTGCTGGGTGAGAATGCGCCAGTAGAGATGTTGCCAGAAGGAGTGGCGGAAGTTTTGAAATCAGACAAATGGGAGATGTCGCTCGCGATTTCAGAGTATTCTACGGCGACGGACGAGATGGCGGAGCAGATTAATCAGATTAACGAGATTTTGAAGAAATATGATAAATCGGCACTGCTAGTCGGCGAGGCGGCGCTGACTCAAGATATGATAGAGGTGACGGCGACGGACTTCGCGGTAGTAAACTCAGTATCGATCGTGGTAATATTTGTGATTATTTTAATCGTGACTGGCTCTTTGTCGCTGCCGGTGATTTTGATTGCGGTGATAGAGACGACGATTTTCGTGAACATCGGGCTGTCGTATTTTATGGGGCAGTCGCTTGCATTTATCGCACCGATTTGTATCAGCACGATTCAGCTCGGAGCGACAGTGGATTACGCGATTTTGATGACGACGAGGTATAAGGGAGAAAGGCTAGGTGGATTGGACAAGAAAGACGCTGCAAGAGTAGCGCTCGAAACATCAATTCCGTCGATTATCGTATCGGGGGCAGTGCTATTTGCGGCGACGGTAGGGGTGGCGATGTACTCTCAGGCGGATATGATTTCGTCACTAACGATGCTGATGGCGCGTGGAGCGGTGCTTTCGGTAATAACGGTGCCATTATTCTTACCGCCACTATTGGTATTAGCTGACGCCTTGATTATTCGTACAACTCTAGGGATGAAAAAATTAACGAAAGGAAGTAAAAAATGAAGAAACAGGTGATTTGTGGGGGAATGTTGACGCTTGCAGTGCTTGGCGGTGCGGGGATGATAGTGGCAAGCGAAATTGGGGTAAGGGCCGAAGAAGCGCCGACGCTGGCTGAAACTGGGGCGCTAGCGATGGAGAACAATCTATCTAATGTAAATTTTGGCGGAACACTGGGAAGCAAAAATGAAACTGTATATGTAATGGCAGGGGCTGATGGGACGACGAAAAGTACTTTTATTGGGAGTACACTCTACAGCGGGAATGAGAATTTGCCGTTTGAAATGAAAGTGCGATATTATTTGGATGGAACAGAGGTGAGCGCAACAGAAATAGCCGGCAAAACGGGCCGAGTAAAAATCGTGTTTAATTATGATGCAACGGTGAGTTATCAAGGTAAAAAAATACCATTCGTGGCGGTAACTGGGGCGCAGTTAGATAAAACAAAATTTAGTAATATAAAACTCACGAATGGGAAAATCGTTAGCGAAAATGGTGATTATCTAGTGATGGGGTATGGAGTACTAGGGGCAAATGAAGATTTAGAAACGGACTTCTTACCAGGGGAATTTGCAATAGAGGCGGATGTGAAAGATTTTGCACTTGGGGCGACCTACACGATACTGATGAACGAGTTGATTGCGGAGATAGACACATCGAAATTGACAGAGATAGATTCGCTGATTAGTCAGATGAACGAGCTCGAAAGTGGGACCCTTCAGTTAATTAGCGGGGCGGGGACGCTTACGAATGGAATCGAATCGGTTCTCTCTGGAGCGAAAGAACTATACGCTGGAGCGGGAGCATTATCTGATGGAGTTGCGAGTGCGGTAACAGGAGCGGAGGATTTATCGACAGGTCTTACAAAACTAACTGGATATAACGATAGTTTAACAACGGGAGCGACGAGCGTATTTAATTCTCTGCTGGATTCAGCGAACGCAACATTGAATGCTAATGCGACACTAATAGGAGCAATTTCGCTCTATGGCGGGGAATATGGTTTAAGCGCGCCGATTACGCTAACAATTGATAATTACGGCGAAACTTTGGACACTTTGGTGACTTTCTTGACAGCGATTGGTGGTGACGCAATGAGCATTACGGCTCTGAAAACACAGCTAAATAGTTATAACGATTTTTATAGTGGCTTGATTAATTACACTACAGGGGTAGAGACAGCGGCGGAAGGGTCTGTGGGGCTGGCCATGGGGCTATCTACAATCGCCGAGAAAGCCCCGGAGCTCACGGTGGGCTTAGGTAGTCTAATCGAGGGAGAGGAACAGCTCTATGCGGGTTCTGTGGCCTTACAAGATGGTCTTGGCATTTTGAAAATTAGTGGAATTGATAAATTAGTTAATTTTGCAAATAATGATTTAGCTGGGTTTACTAGGGATGCACGCCAAATGGTAACAGCGGCTGGCTCATATCGGAGTTTTGGTGGGGTAAATGCCGAATCGGTGAAGTTTATTATTAAAACTACTGGCATAAAATAAGATGGTGAATTATAATATATTGTAATTATAAGATAATCAATCTATTGGTTGCGATATGGTCTCCATGTTTTTGCTATGATGGTGCCCGAGACAGGGGTTGAACCTGCACAGTATTGCTACCACTAGCACCTGAAGCTAGCGCGTCTGCCAATTCCGCCACTCGGGCTACTTTTGTAATTATAGCATAAAATTGCCCCGGCTGAAAGTCGGGGCGGGGGTTTAGGAAGGAAGAAGACTATTCTCGGTGAAATGCCGGAGTTTGACGTCGAGCAAATGCTCGCTTTCTAAAAGTCTCTTCAAAACTTCCTGAGCAGGGAATCCAGCATCGGAGTTGTAGATGGCGTAAACATAGAACCGGTTTCCTTCGCCAGAAAAATCCTGGTCGTCGAGCAGTTCGATGGGGCTAAATTTGCCCAGCGCGGTATCTCTAAGATGCAGTTTGAACCCGTTTCTTCTGAGTAGGCCACGGATTTGGTTGGATCCCTTGATTTCAAGTGCGACGCTAACCTGGTAATGCATTAGTTAATCCCCCTATTTTAGTATTTACTCCCTTAGGAATAGCATCTATTTATATTATATCATACTTTTGCAAAAAATGCAATACCTTTAACGCTTAAAATCTGATATAATAGAGGAAACGGAGGCATAAATGATTACTGTTAATTTTAGTTCTAAGGTGGATGAAGCGAGGCTGTCGCAGATTTTGGCTGAGATTCGTAGCGATGCGATGGGCGGCTGGTTGGATTTGCCAAAACGTGTGGATATGGCTGAACTGGTGCGGATTAAGGAAGCTGCCAAGAAGATCAATGATGAGTCAGAATATTTGGTTTGTATTGGGATTGGCGGTTCATATTTAGGCCACCGCGCGATTATTGAAGCACTCCGTCCGAAGGGTGAGACGAAGATTATTTATGCCGGAAATTCTTTGTCACGTCGTGAGCTCGACCGGGCACTAGAAAAGGTAGGTGATCACGATTTTTCGATTAATGTGATTTCGAAGTCAGGGACAACCTTGGAGCCGGCGATTGCATTTGAGGAATTTAAGAAGAAACTAGTAGAGAAATACGGGGCTGAGGATGCAAAAACCAGGATTTATGCAACGACGGATGCCAACAAGGGAACTTTACATGATGAAGCGGTTGCAAATGGTTATATGAGATTTGTGGTGCCAGACAATATTGGCGGCAGATATTCGGTGTTAACGGCAGTTGGGTTGCTTCCACTTGCGGTAGCCGGAGTGGATGTTGAAAAACTACTTGAGGGTGCTTCGGAAGCCTTTGATACAGTGGCGGGGCCAGCCTCGGAATATGCATCAATGCGTTATACGCTCGGCAGCAGGGGATATGACACGGAAGTGTTTGCGAGTTTTGAGCCCTCGACACTTTATTTTAACGAGTGGTTGAAGCAATTATTCGGCGAATCCGAAGGGAAAAACAAGCAAGGAATTTTTCCTGCCTCGGTGATTTATTCGACCGATTTGCATTCCCTGGGCCAGTTTATGCAAGATGGACGTAGAAATTTGTTTGAAACGGTGATTAATTTTCCGACCGACGAAATGAACCAGAAAGTCGTGGCGGCGGTGATGAAGGCGCATACGGCCGGCAATATCCCGGTGCTCGCAATTACGGTACCGAGCTTTGACGAAAAAGGATTCGGGGAATTAGTGTATTTCTTTGAACTTGCGTGTGCGATTTCGGCGAAGATGTTTGGGGTAAATCCGTTTGATCAGCCGGGAGTCGAGGCATATAAGACAGAGTTAAAACAGCTACTTGCGAATTAAAAACGAAAATTCCAGGACACACTCAAGGCCGTTCGGCCAAGCTTATGGTCCTGAGATTTTTGTTTTTAATATACTATCGCGCTGCCGCGCTCCGGATTCCCTGAAGACCTTATTTTTTAATTCGTAATAATAGTTCCGGCTTTGCCGTTAAGCGCGTCACGGAGGTTGTCGATGTCGGTGATGATGCCGGTGCCACCGTGACGAGCGAAGGCGGAAGCGGCTTCAACTTTTGGAAGCATCGAGCCGGCTTTGAAGTAGCCGTATTTCTTGAGGTCTTGGATTTCTTTGACAGAAATCTGGTCGAGCTTTTGTTGTTCCGGTAAGCCATAATTAATATAGACATTTGGTACGGCGGTACAAGAAATGAAGACGTCGGCTCTCACAAGTTCAGCGAGTTTTTCGGCAGCGTAATCTTTATCAATTACGGCATCAATTCCCTTCAGACGCTTCAAGACTTTGGTGCGAACGACTGGAATA
Organism: Candidatus Saccharimonadota bacterium; assembly: GCA_017464135.1. GTDB lineage: Bacteria > Patescibacteriota > Saccharimonadia > Saccharimonadales > Saccharimonadaceae > Nanosyncoccus. Next base: position 60,221 of record JAFUEB010000003.1, read on the forward strand.
CCACCACCACCGGCAGCGATTACAATCACGCCATCGGAAACGAGTTCGGAAATAGTTTTCTTCTCAACAATATCGATTGGCTTTGGTGAAGCGACGACACGGCGCCAACCGCGGCCGGCATCTTCCTTGACCGTCCAGCCCTTCTCTTTTGCGAGGGCCTTAGCTTCTTTTTCGGAATAGAATTGGCCGATTGGTTTGGTTGGATTTTTAAAAGCAGGATCGTTACGATCGACAACGACTTGCGAAATCACGGTAGCAATCTTCTTGCTTGGTTTGCCTTTTTTGATAAAGGCATTATTGATGGCTTGAGTTAGCCAGTAGCCGATTTGACCTTGGCTCATGGCGACGGCAGTTTCGAGTGGCATGGCCGGAGCTTTTTCGGTCGAGGCGGCCTCTTCGTGAATCAAGATGTTGCCAACTTGTGGACCGTTGCCGTGCGCAACGATAATTTCATATTTGTCGGCTAAGTCGGAAATAGCTTCACCGACGGATTCGGCGATTTTTTTCTGGGCTTCAGCAGATGCTTCGCCATTTTTTTGTAACGCGTTACCGCCTAACGCTAAAACTACTCGCTTTTTCATAATTTCATTATAGCATAAGCTGAATTAAACCTTAAAATGCTTGTGTTTAAATCCGACTTACTATATAATATATGGTAGGTAAGAAGGGATAAAAATGAATTTCAAAGGAAGAGATTTTCTGCGAATTCTAGATTTTAGTGAAGAAGAACTTCGCTTTATGCTAGATGCCGCCAAAAGATTTAAGGAAATGAAACACGCCGGCGAGAATCACAAGTATTTCCCTGGGAAAAATATTGCGGTGCTATTCGAGAAGACGTCGACGAGAACTCGATGTGCTTTTGAGGTGGCCGGATATGATCTCGGAATGAATGTGACTTATCTTGACCCGACGGGTTCGCAAATGGGGCACAAGGAATCCGTAGCAGATACGGCAAGAGTGCTCGCACGTTTTTATGACGGAATTGAATTCCGCGGTTTTAAACAGGAAACTGTGGATGATTTGGCTAAGTATGCGGATGTGCCGGTTTGGAATGGTTTAACTGATTATTGCCATCCAACTCAAGCGCTCGCAGATTTTATGACGATTGAAGAAAAACTTGGTGGATTTAGCGGTAAGACTTTAGCCTTTGTCGGCGATACACGTAACAATGTGGCTAATTCCCTGATGGCAATGGCTGCCAAAATGGGCATGAACTTTATCGCTTGTGGGCCAAACGAACTTCACCCTTCTGAAGATATCGTGAATGCCTGCCGTCCGATTGCTGAGAAAAATGGTGCAACGATTACCATTACGGACGATATTAATGCACTCAATGATACGGCGGATGCAATTTATACGGACATTTGGCTATCAATGGGTGAAGACAAAGAAAAATGGGGCGAAAGAATTGACCAATTGCAAAGTTATCGTGTGACGATGGAAATGATTAATAAAGCCAAGCCAGGTTGTATTTTCCTGCATTGCTTGCCATCATTCCATGATTTAAATACTTCCGTGGCACGTGATGTACACGAAAAATTTGGCATTGAAGAAATGGAAGTTGCGAACGAAGTGTTTGAATCGGAGCACTCCGCAGTGTTTGATGAGGCTGAAAACCGTTTGCATACGATTAAAGCAGTGATGTATTTAACGTTAACTGATGAATATAATCAATAAAGGAGGAAAGTGAAAAATTCAATTAACAACTTTAGTGAGATTGCTCCACTTAAAAAAGTGTTGATGCATCGCCCAGGTGATGAGTTCTTGAACCTTACGCCAAATACGCTTGAAAGATTGCTTTTTGACGATATTCCGTATTTAAAAATTGCTCAGGAAGAGCATGACGCATACGCTAATGCACTTCGCGCGGAGGGAATTGAAGTAGTTTATTTAACTGACCTCGCTGCGGAAGCGATTGAAGCTGGCGGAGCGAGAGTTCGCAAAAATTTCATCGAACAATTTATTCGTGAAGCCGGTGTAACTTCGCCGAAAGTTGAAAAGCATTGTTTTGAATTCCTAAATAGTATTAAAAACACTAGAGATTTGGTCAAAAAATGTATTGCCGGTATTGATATTTCAGAACTTAAAAAACTTGGTAAGATCTCCGGTTTTTATGCAACTCGTGATACCGGTAAAATGATTATTGATCCAATTCCTAATATTTTATTCCAACGCGATCCGATGGCCACAGTAGGTCATGGTGCTACGCTCCACAAAATGTGGTCAGTGACACGTACGCGTGAATCGATTTTTGCGGAATACATTTTCAAATATCATCCGTTTTATAATGATACGAAGATTTATTATGAGCGTACAGAGCCTTATTCGATTGAAGGTGGTGATATTCAAGTCATTTCAAAAGAAGTGATTGCAATTGGCATTTCACAGCGTACTGAACCGGACGCGATTGCAAATTTTGCAAGAAGCTTGTTTAAGGATAAAAATAATACCTTTAAATATGTACTTGCAATTGATATTCCAGATGAAAGAAGCTTTATGCATCTTGACACCGTAATGACGCAAGTGGATGTTGATAAATTTGCCGTCCAGGATGCAATTATGGATATTTCAACGATTTACGAGATAACTCAAGGCCATGGTGGTGAAATTGAAATCGTGGAGATACATCAGAGTTTGCAGAAGGTACTAGAAAAATATCTTCATCTTAATAAGGTTGAACTTATTAAATGTGGTAATGGCAAGAGAATCGATGCCGAGCGCGAACAATGGAGCGATGGTGTGAACCTGCTTTGCATTCGCCCAGGCGTCGTGATTGCTTATGACCGTAACTTTGTGACGAACCAGACGCTGCGTCGTCATGGTATTAAAGTGATTGAAATCCCGAGTTCTGAGCTATCGCGTGGCCGCGGTGGTTCACACTGTATGAGCATGGCATTAGTGAGAGAGGAGGATTAGCGGAAGAGGTTGAGTATTTAGGCACAGGGGGTGGGGGAAGTATTAAATTTAAAAGGATTAAAAATGTTTAAGAAGAAAAATCGTAAAAAGACTAGTCGCGCGATGCTGTCAGCATACTCGATTATCATGATTTTGATTGTGCTTCTTGGTATTCTGTCTCACGTGTTGCCTAAGGCAAAGTATCACGAGGCACCTGTTGAAGATGAGACGGTCCAAGTTGAAGAAGAAACTGCTCCGCAACTTGAAGCAACTGTCGGTGCTGAAGGTCAACTCATCACTAACAATGATTCAGTAACTCCACTTGATGCTGGTACAGAAACCACTCTTGATGGTGCTGAAGCGGCAACTACTACTGAAGAGGAAACAACGTATGATTCCCTCGAGGCTTGTGAAGAAGCCCTTGGCGAAGGTGCTTGTGCAATCGTTGATGGTTCTGGCGTAGTGGGCGCAAAGCTTTATCAAATTTTAATGGCACCGATTCTTGGTTTCGAAAACGCAATCGATGTTTGTATCTTCGTGATGGTGCTTGGTGGCTTCCTTGCCGTAATGGCAAAGACCAAGGCTCTCGAAACTGGAATCAAGATTCTTGTGAAGAAGTTGCATGGAAAAGAATATCTACTCATTCTTCTTCTCATGCTTATCTTCTCGGTACTTGGTACGACTTATGGCTTCCTTGAAGAAAGCGTGGGCTTCTACGTACTCATCGCTGCAACGATGTATGCTGCTGGCATGGATCCACTCGTAGGTGTCGCAACGATTCTCCTCGGTGCTGGTTCTGGTGTGCTTGGTTCAACCATCAACCCATTTGCAACCGGTGTGGCAGTATCGGCAATGAAGGATGCGGGTATCGAATTTAATAACGGTACCGTGATTCTAATTGGTGTGGTACTTTGGCTAACTACGCTCGCAATTGCTGCATTCTTTGTAGTGAAGTATGCGAAGAAAGTTCAACGTGATAAGGGATCAACATTCCTAAGCTTACGTGAACAAGCGGCTGCTGAAAAGAAATATGGTAAATTCTTGGAGGCAAAAGACGATGCTTTGAAGCTAACTGGTACTCAGATTGCTTCCCTCATCGTCTTCGCATTTTCATTCGTGGTGATGATTATTAGCTTCATCCCATGGGGTGAATTCTTTGAAAATAATATATTCGCACAATTCCATGATGCACTAGGCGGCTTCTTTGCAGGTGGCTTAACGGGTGCAGCACTTGGTGATTGGTGGTTCTACGAAGCGGCATTGTGGTTCTTCCTCATGTCAATCGTAATCTCACTCATCAACCGTCAAGGTGAGCATGGTTATGTTGATACCTTTATCGATGGTGCAGATGACATGATTGGTGTAGTCCTCGTGATTGCAGTCGCTCGTGGCGCATCGGTGCTGATGGCACAAACCAGCCTCGATAATTATATTGTTTATAATGCTTCGAATTTCTTGGCAACACTTCCAGAAATGGCATTCGTACCTCTAAACTATTTGCTCCATGTGGTGCTCTCGGTCTTAGTACCATCATCATCTGGTCTCGCAACGCTTTCTACGCCAATTATTGCGCCAGTTGCACAAAACCTTGGCTACAGCACAAACGTTGCAGCAATGACGATTGTCGCAGCAAATGGTCTCGTGAATCTTATCACTCCTACCTGTGGTGCGATCATGGGTGGCCTCGCACTTGCTAAGGTAGATTATGCAACTTGGTTCAAGTGGGGCATCAGAGTGGTAGGCTGTATTGCAGTAGTAAACATTATTGTTCTCTGCCTCTTCTCACTCGGTTAAAAATAAAACAAAAAAACGAATTCGCCTCGTTAATTCGGGGCGAATTTTTTTATCAAAATGCTTGCGCTTATTCACTAAACAAAATCCGGTCTAGGTGGCCGGATTTTTGTGTTATAATAAGCTTATGGATAAACTGCAGTATGATGGGCCTGTAGTGCTCGCAATATTAGATGGCGTGGGACTCGCACCAGATGGTCCCGGTAATGCCGTGTCAAAAGCTAGAACGACTTTTCTTGGAAAAGCCGCAAGGGAATATTATCATATTGCACTAAATGCATCTGGTGAAGCCGTAGGTCTAACGCCTGGCCAAATGGGAAATTCTGAAGTTGGGCATAACACGATTGGCGCAGGTCGCGCAATTAAGCATGGTATTGCTAGAGCGAACGAAGCAATCAATAATGGCGAAGTCTTCGATTCAGAAACTTGGAAAGGCTTGATTGGACAAGTTAAGAAGGAAGGTGACCATACACTACATTTTTCAGGGATTTTCTCGGACGGTGGTGTGCATAGTCACATTAGTCATCTTGAAAGGATGATTGAGCAAGCTTATCGTGATGGTGTCAGAAAGATGCGTATTCACGCCGTATTCGATGGTAGAGATGTCGCTCCACAATCAGAACCGATGTATATTGATAAACTCGAAGATTTTGCGAAAAGATTTACGGATGCTGATATCAAAATTGCAACTGGTGGTGGCAGAATGGTATTTGTTGCCGATCGCTATGAAAACGACTGGCAGGTCGTGGCTCGTGGTTGGGATGCAATGGTGAATGGTGAAGCGGATTATTATTTCAAATCCGCCGACGAGGCAATCCAGGTGCTTAGAAGACTTAATCCAGAAGTGCAGGATCAGAATTTACCACCATTTGTGATTGTGGATGAAAATGACCAACCGGTAGGGAAAGTTAAACCGGGTGACGCGTTTGTTTATTTTGATTTTCGGGCTGATCGCGCAATTGAAATTGCGATGGCATTTACCTATTGGGATTTCCCGTATTTTAATCGTGGCGATTATAAGCCGAGCGACGTTTATTTCGCTGGTCTTACGGAATACAATTCCGATACACACGTGCCAGAACATCGTTTATTTGAGCCGATTTATATTGACAATACTTTGAATGAGTTCTTGTCGAGAAGGAAACTGAAACAATTTGCAATTTCGGAAACGGTGAAGTTTGGACACATTACGTACTATTTCAATGGTAATAGTTATGATCCGGCCGATGGCGAAGTGTTTAAAGAAATTGAATCCTACACGGAACCGTTTGAGACGCGTCCGTGGATGAAGTGTGCAGAGATTACGGATGCAGTCGTCGAGAATTTGGATAAATATGATTTTGTACGCGTGAATTTCCCTGGTGGTGATATGGTTGGTCATACGGCCGACATGGAAGCGACGATTGTAGCGATGGAGTCGATTGATTTGTCGCTTGCGAGAATCGCGAAGAGAGTTGACGAACTCGGTGGCGTATTAATCATTTGCGCCGACCATGGTAACGCGGAAGAATTACTCGATAAAGACGGCAACAAGAAGACCTCGCATACGTTGAATAAGATTCCGTGCATCATTTATGATAATACTGATAATCGTGACAAGTATAAATTGGTACCGATTTATGAGCCGGGGCTTTCAAATATTGCTTCGACGATTGCTCTGATGTTGGGACAGAACGACTATCCTTCCACTTGGGATAAGCCGCTAATTGTGTTATAATATAGATATTATGATTACGAAAGCAATTATCCCGGTCGCGGGATGGGGGACTAGGCGTCTTCCAATTACTAAGATTATCGAAAAATCAATGCTTCCTGTGGGGAATCGCCCGCTCGTGGATTATTCCGTACAAGAACTAATCAAAGCCGGTGTAAAAGACATCTACATGGTGATTTCTAATACTGAGCCATGCCAAGTGCAAGAATTCTACAAGGACAATTTGGCATTAAATCAGTATTTGATTGAACGTGGCAAAGAGGATAGACTGAAGCTAGCTAAAACTTTGCCAGATGATGTGACGATTCATTATACGGTGCAGGATCCAGCTAGTAAATATGGCACAGCCGTACCAATTGCCTTAGTGGTTAAGGAATATAGAATTGATGAACCAGTGCTCGTATTCATGGGCGATGATTTTATTTGGAACCCAGGCGGGGAATCAGCAGCAGAAGCTTTAATTAAGGCATCTGGTGAGAAAGAAGAATCGGCGATTCTTGGTGTAGAAATTCCAAAAGAGAAGGTGAAGAAATACGGAGTATTGTCAGAAAAAGACGGTAAACTCGTGGGTGTGGTCGAAAAACCAGAACCAGAAGAAGCACCATCAAACCTAATTAATGTTTCGAAATACATCATGGCTCCGGAACTTCTAAAGAAAATTGTTAAGTACGTCGATGAACATGACTTTGGTCCAAAAGATCAGGAATATATGGTGACGGATCCGATTGATGATTTCATTAAAGAAGGTGGCATCATGCGTGTGGCACCGACTACGGGCGAATACCTGGATGGTGGCTCAGTAGAGGGCTGGCTCCATGCCAACAATGTAGTCTGCGGTTCCTAACTTAAAACAGATTTAAAAATCTAAATTAGCACTCTTGCATTATGAGTGCTAATTTAGTATAATAGAGGTATGCAAGAAGAATTTAGTGAAATTATGAATCGGCTCAGCGAAAACGCAAGGTTTGCTTTGCAGAAGGCCGATTTTTATAGTAAGAGATATAATAATGGCTATATGAGCACGGAGCACTTGCTACTCGGAATTATGGCGATTGATACTTCGACTGGTGCAAAGATGATTCGTGAAAATGGCGCCACGCTTGAAGAGATTGAGAAGTCCTTAAATAAGGTAGCAGTTGAAGTGCCGGGTGCCGATATGGCGATGATGTCATTATCTGAGGCGGTGATTCTAACTCTCAGAATGGCACAGAATTATACGCAGGAACAAGGACTTACGGTAATTGGTACGGAACACTTGCTATACGCATTGCTTAGCCAACCAAATTCGAGAGCTTCCCTAATTCTTGTCCAGCTTAAAGTGGATACTGACAAAATCATGGATGAGATTGAGGACTTGGTTGAAGAACAGACGAAGGATGAAAAACTAAAAGCGGAGAAGGCTAAATATTTAAAGAATTCCCCGCTAAAATTCCTGAATCGTTATGGCAAGGATCTGACTGAAGAAGCCAGAGCTGGCAAACTCGACACCGTGATTGGTCGTGAGAGCGAGATTGAAAGAGTAATTACAATTCTCTCTCGCCGGACTAAATCGAACCCAGTTTTAATTGGTGAGGCTGGTGTTGGTAAGACGGCGATTGTGGAAGGTTTGGCCGCTCGGATTGTAAATAATGAAGTGCCGGGAAATCTTATTGGTAAGCATATTTATCAAGTGGATCTGTCGTCGGTGGTCGCGGGTACAAAATTCCGGGGTGAATTTGAGGAAAGGATTAAAGGCATTATTGACGAAGCGACTGGTGATGATTCAATTCTGTTGTTTATTGATGAAATTCATCTACTTTCGGGTGCTGGTTCGTCGGAAGGCTCGATGGACGCAGCGAATATTTTGAAACCGGCGCTCGCACGTAATTCGATTAATTTAATTGGTGCAACGACACTGGACGAATATCGTAAGTCAATTGAAAAAGATAAAGCACTGTCTCGTCGTTTCCAGACCGTAATGGTAGAGGAACCATCGGCAACAGTGACACTGAGAATTTTAAAAGGTATTAAGAAACATTACGAGAAGCATCATGGCGTAGTGATTCCAGATGAGATACTCGAAACGGCAATTACGATGAGTCAACGCTATATTAATGATCGGTTTATGCCGGATAAAGTCATCGACATTATCGATGAGGCTTCAGCAATTTGTAAAGTGGCAGCCGATAAAAAAGGCGGTGGCAAATACAAGAAGATGAAAATCGAAAAAGCCACGCTTGAAAACAAGATTAATGAAGCGGCTGAAAAAGAAGATTACGAAAAGGCCGCGAATTATAAGACGGAGCTGGCAAAGCTTGAGCAGGAAATTAAGAAACTCGAAAAATCTGGCGTCAAAGAAACTGAGAATCCAGTGCTAACGGAAGAAAACTTAGCAACCGCCGTTTCGCTTAAAACTGGTATTCCAGTTTCAAAAGTGCATGGTTCGGAAATGAAGATGTTGATGGAACTTGAAGAGCATCTCAAAGAATCAATTATCGGGCAGGACGAAGCGATAAAGTCGGTTGCAAAGGCGATTCGTCGTGGTCGTTCTGGTATTGCAGATCCCAGGCGTCCGATTGGCTCGTTCTTATTCATGGGTCCGACTGGCGTTGGCAAAACGGAATTAGCCCGTGTAATTGCCCGTGAAGTATTTGGTGGCGAAAACGCACTTGTAAAAATCGATATGTCCGAATTTGGCGAAAAACACAATGTGTCGAGACTCGTTGGTGCGCCGGCTGGCTATATTGGATATGATGATGGTGGTAAACTCACCGAAGCTGTGCGTAGAAAACCATATTCCGTGATTCTCTTTGATGAAATCGAGAAGGCACATCCGGATGTGTTTAATCTCCTACTTCAGATTTTGGAAGACGGGGTTTTGACGGATGGCCAGGGAAATAAAATTAAGTTTAATAATACGATTGTGATTCTAACTTCGAACCTTGGCTCGGCGGATATGTATCGTGAGAGTGAACTTGGCTTTACGGCAAAGACCGCAAAAGACAAGAAGGCTTTGGAGCAAGAATATGAAGAGAACAAGGCCTACGCGATGAAGGCGCTCAAAAAAGTGATGCGTCCAGAACTCATTAACCGTCTGGATAATATCTTAGTATTCCATGCGCTCACGAAGAAGGATGTCGAGAAAATCTTTGATAATCTCATTAATGATCTCAGAAAGCGCCTCGCGACAAAGGGTATTGGTCTGAAAATCGATGAGAAGGCTAAGGACTGGTTAATTAAAGAAGGTTATGATCCAAAGAATGGCGCAAGGCCGCTCCGTCGTAAAATTGAAGATGAAGTCGAATCGCTACTTTCGGAAGAAATTATTTCCGAGAAATTAAAGAAGGGCGATATTCCGGTATTAAAGCTCGAAAAGAATAAGTTAAAACTAGTAAAGGAGTAATATGAAAAAACCAAATGATTATTTAGTGCCGACGATTATTGAAGAAACTAACCGTGGCGAAAGAGCCTACGATATTTATTCGAGACTTTTAAATGATAGAATTATCTTCCTCGGTGAGGATGTGAATTCACACACGGCTAATCTCGTCGTGGCACAGCTACTTTATCTTGCACACGAAGATTCAAAGAAGCCAATTAAACTTTATATTAATTCCCCAGGCGGTTCCGTATATGATGGTTTTGCAATTATCGATACGATGAATTACATCGAGCCGGATGTGGAAACGATTGGTATTGGTCTGCAGGCTTCGATGGGTGCAATGCTTTTGTCATGTGGCGCGAAAGGTAAAAGATTCTGCCTACCAAATTCCCGCATTATGATTCATCAACCATCGTCTGGTACGGAAGGGAAAATCACCGACCAGGAAATCATGCTAAAGGAAGGTATTTTCTTAAAGAAACGCTTGGCGGAAATCTTTGCGAAAAATACTGGCAAGTCGCTTGCGCAAGTTGAAAAAGACATGGACCGCGATAACTGGATGAGTGCCGAAGAAGCCAAAGCTTATGGCATCATCGACGAAATCATTAAATAATTATTTAACTGGTTTTGAGATATTAGCACCACGGCCGTAATCGGGTAAAATGATTTTAACGATTTCGCCGTGGTGATTTTTTAATGGAATATTTAATTCGTTTGCCAGTGTATTAACGACAGCGGCACCAATGCGAAGTCCGGTGAAAGAACCTGGGCCAGACATGAAAGTGATTTCTTCAAGGTCCTTAAAACCCTTGCCGTTCTCTACTAATTTGTCATGAATGAATGCTAATAAATTCTCAGCTAAATCGCGACCGGATTCCCAGGTATACTCGTGGTCGTCGAGTTTTAGAATCGTAGTCGGAGTGGAAGTATCTAGATACATTTTCATAATACAGTCACCTCACGTGTGCCGTCGTCATTTAATTTAATTTCAATTTTAGTGCGGTTTTCCGGTAAGAAGTTTTCGACGCTTTCGGCCCATTCCACAACCACGACGGCATGGTCGTTATTTAGGTTTTCGTCTAAATCTTCAGCCATTAAACCAGGATCTTTCAGACGATAAAAATCATAATGAATAAGTTCGCCATTCTTAAATGCATAGCTTTTCGAAATCGTAAAACTTGGGCTCGTAACTGGCTCATTTACTCCTAAACCTGCCGCTAAACCACGTGTAAAAGTGGTCTTGCCGGTGCCGACATCGCCAACGAGTTCAATCACTTTGGGAACAGAAATCCGTTCGGCGAAGGCTTTGCCGAAGTCGAGCATTTCTTGTTCTGACGTGATTTTCATTGTATAATTATAACATGAAAATCTACATTTCTGGTATCTCTGGAACAGGGATGGGACCGCTAGCATTAATGGCAAAAGCGGCCGGTATGATAGTTTATGGTTCGGACAAGAATCCTGGTATGATTCTGCCGGAACTTGAAAAAGCCGGAATTGAAGTCAAAATCGGCGAACAAGACGGGGAATTCCTGAAGCAAAAAATCGACGAAGGTGTTGATTGGTTTGTACATACGTCGGCTTTACCAAAAAATCATCCAGAACTAGTACTCGCTAAAGAAGCTGGGATTAAAGTTTCAAAACGTGATGAACTCACGGAATATTTGATTGAGAAATTGGGACTGAAGATGGTTGCAGTGGCCGGCACACACGGCAAAACGACGACTACTTCAATGATCACTTTTGGGGCATTAAGACTTGGAATTAAGGCTGCTTACATTGTGGGAACGACGCTTGGATTTGCGCCAAGCGGTAGTTATAAGCCAGGCGATGAATTCTTTATTTACGAAGCCGATGAATATGACCGTAATTTCTTGATGTTCCATCCGTGGCTCGCAGTGTTTCCGAGTGTAACGTATGACCATCCGGATATTTATCCGACGAGGGAAGATTACGAAGAAGCCTTTGCGCAGTTTAAAGCGCAATGTGAAAATGTGATTGATGAAATCAATGGCGATGTTGACTTTAAACTGGCCGGGGCGGCGAGAAGACGCGATGCGGAACTTGCGATGACGGCACTTTTAAATATGAAACCAGATTTGAAGCCGGAAGAAGTGAAGGCTGTGCTCGATGAATTCCCTGGTGTCGGTCGTAGATTTGAAAGACTAGCGGACGGATTTTATACGGACTATGCACATCACCCGGAAGAGATTGAAGCAACGATTGATGTAGCAAAAGATGAGGCGAGACTCCGTGGCAAAAAGGGTGTAGTGGTGGTTTACCAGCCACATCAAAATACAAGGCAACACGAAGTGAAAGATTTATATAAGGATGCATTTAAGGGAGTCGAAAAAATCTTTTGGATTCCGACATATCTCACGCGCGAAGATCCGAATCTAAAAGTTTTAACGGCGGAAGATTTGATTAGTATCTTATCAAACAAGGAAGTCGCAGAGCCGGCCGAGCTTGATGACGAGTTGTTTAGAAAACTCGTAAAATATCGTAACGAAGGGTATTTGGTTCTCTTGATGACGGCCGGTCCGGCAGATGGTTGGCTTCGAAAAAACGTTGCGACATTATAGTGCTTATGCTATAATTTAGGCATGGTGGAAGGTGCAAATACAAATCCGACCCGAAAAAATGGAAACACAAAGATACTGGGTGTAGTTTTTTGTGTTTTATGTGTCTTAGTTTTTGGCCTCGCAATTGCAAATATTGCAGTTTTGTTGGTTGGTAAAAACGGCGGTGAGCCGGAACCAAGCGAAGAAAATTTTTCTTGCGCAGACTATAGCGAAGTGACCGACATCGCACAGTGTGTGCGCGAAGAATATGAATATACTGAAGAGAATCAGAAGAAGGGATCTGGCGCTTGTACTGGAATTTGCAATGAATATGCAGAAGTGATCAAGAAACGCATCGAAAAAGACCAGCCGGCCGATAGATATGCTTACATCATGGATATTTTTGCATCTTATTTGTTAGCGGTTAACGATGAAAAATCAGCAGCTGGTTTAGTGTATGTAAGAAATCAAATGCTGTTAATGCTGGGAAAAAGTTCCGAACATATGGATGAGCTTTTAGCTGATGCAATTAAGTCAGATGATGTATTGAAGACGCCATCATCGGCTGATGAGGTAGTTGCGCTTGCATATAGAATGGGAAATAAAGAAGTTGGTGATAAATATTTAGAGATTAAAAGAGCACGAGAAAAAGAACTCGGTATTGATAATTCTGGAGGTCAAGGATAAAAATGTTAAGTCGACTTTCAATGAAAAAATGGTGTCTAGTTCTCGGATTTGTTTTTAGTTTTGCTTTGTCCATGGTTTGTTCTCAACAAAACGCAAGTGCGTATACTGGTTGGCAGTATGAACAATGTATGAATTCAAGTGGTGGACGTGGTCACATTTCATCCGTGGAATGGGCATGTAGCGTAGCTGTGAACTATGCATGTTCGCTTTGGATTGGTTCTTCTAACGGTACAGATACCACGATTGAAATCGATGAAGGTCAGTCATGGGCGACTGCTATTTATTGGGGTATGTGTACTGGCAATCACCAGACGGCCGCAGTTAACGTTTATGTGACTAATGCAAATAATTCAATTGCAGGTTCTGATTATGTTCCACGTGGTTCTTGGGGAAATCCGAAGTATACAAGTACATCAATTGATGTAAATAGATTTATTAGCGGTGTTTCACCTTGGACCAGTGGCGGTGCAAAATATTACACTCGTAATGTTAACATTCACCGCTGTAACGCAGAAGACCCATCCAGCTGTTCGGATCAGTATTCGGAAGTTACGCTCGTGGTTCGCGAATCGAACAAAACACTTAGAATGAAGGCGATTGATACAAACGGTAATTCGCTTTCGTGGTATGCGCCGGACCAAACAACGACAGTAAAAGCTGGAAGTTATGCATCGCTCACAGCTTATGATTTGTATTCTTACGGTTACAAGAAGGTTAAATGGGGCTGGAGTACTTGGGCTGGTCAATGGTGGGATGATACTAATAGAACTTATAGTACGTATCTAAATGACGATACGACGATTTATGCAATTTACCAGCTTGATCAAAAAACACTTACGATGAAAGCGATTGACCACAATGGTAATTCGTTGTCGCATCTCGTGGCAGATAAATCAACGACTGTGATTAATGGTAATTATGCATCGCTGACGGCGAGCGGTCTTACTGGCTATACGAAAAAGTGGTGGGGTACTAGCACTTGGAGTGGAAGCTGGACCGAAAATTATGACATGACATATGGTAAGTACCTGTATAATGACGAAACGATTTATGCAGTATATGAACGACATGAGTTTTCGGGGCGGGCGCGAGTTTTTGAGGGCAATAGTACCTCGGGCTCAAATAGCAAAAATACCGGGTATGTAGAAACCAATAATACGCAGACATTAAATATTAATTGTCTAAATTCTGGATGTACGGCGACCTTTGATTTGGCTTTGAAGACAGTACGAGGTTCGGCGGCAATTTCTTACACAGTTTATCGTTCACAGAATAATGGCAGTGGTATTACGCAATCAACCTATCCTTTGTACTATCCATCAACGAGTGGCACCACGGTGCAGATTTATCGAAATGGTCGGTATGAAAGCGCCTTTACAGAAACGATTTATCCTGGCCAGACAGTTTGTTACTATGTGACATTCTATCCGTATGGTTCATATTCAAATACAACAACGGCTACGGCTAAAGCTTGTGCTCACGCAAATCCATCGACCTTCGAGGGTCTAGCTAAGGTTACAACTCCATCTGGCACGAAGACGCTCGGTTGGCGTAATACCAGTGTGACGGAGACTCAAAATATTACTGGTTGCACTCTGTCTGGTTGTACAGTAACCTTTGAACATCATTTGAAGAGGACTGCGGGGGTTGGTTCGACTGCATACACAATCACGAGAACTTCGAACTTCACGGGTAGAACTGGCAATGCGACCTTGAAGAATGAAACGGAATACTTTACGGGTATCGCAAATGGTACAGGTAAGAAAGAATATAATGAGTCAATCACATTAGTGCCAGGGCAGGTGGTTTGTGAGATTTTGACCTTTAAGCCAAATAATGATGTCGTGAATGTGGCTTCAAATACGCAAATTAAGATTTGTGCTTCGGCGCTTGGTAATGCCCAGCCGGAAGATCCACGCGATCCAGAAAAGATGAATGATGATAGCTATAGCGACGCGTTCCTAGATATGCGCGTAAAGAACCCGGAAGGCCCGACTAAGTATCAAAAGTATCAGAAGAGTGTCTATGCTAAACCGGGGCAGACTTTAAACTATCGTTCAACCTACAATCCGCTACTTCAGTATGCCTATAATGTGGTTTCACAAAAGTTTAGGCTAAATGGTACGGGCACGATTTATCCGACCAATTATGTAAATAACAGTAGTACACTTGGTACTTTGTATAATTCGTATAAAGGCAGTGGGTACGGAAACTGGAATAACTCGTACACGGTGAAGAGTGATGCAGGTAGCTTTATCACGGCATATTCCGAAAACCATTATTATTCAAATGGACAAACGGTGAAGCGTGTTTCGACAAACCAACACCGCGTCACGATTTCGGAAGTGGGACGTAATCTTTCTGAAACGGCAGCGACGAACTTAAATAGCCGTACACAGACCACGCCAGGTCAGATTACATTTACAGCAGATGGTAGCAATAACAACGTCGGCAACGTTTACACGACGAATCGTTCAAGCCAAGCAAGTGCTTATGTGCCATATAACTACGACACGAAGTTAGTGATTGAAGAGAAGCCGGATGGAACCGAACAAGATGTGATTTATGCCGGTGAAGAAAAAGATATTAAATACGAGATTGATGTGATTCCAAAGACGAATCCGGAAACGACGGATGGTTCGGATGCGCAAAAGTACGCGACTGTGATGCGTGAGGCAATTTCGAAAGTGGTGATTTATAAAGGCGCCGAGAAAGGTGCAAGCGATGGTTGGGGTAGTGGCAAGAACGATGAACTTTGTAATTACTTTGGTGTAGCACCAGGTGCATCGACCTGTTTCTATGCGGATGAACAGTCAGCCAGAACCTTGAATCCATCTGGCAATCTTAATGGTGAACAACACAAATTGCAATTAACGATGCAGGTGCCAGACATCGCAGCCGGTTCACAAATTTGTGTGGCGGTGGCAAGTTATCCATCCAGCAGTGGTTCGGCAACCAACTGGAATGATCCGGAAGGTAGTCACAAGTGGCGTATTTCGAAGTCACGTTGTTTCACGATTGCGAAGAAACCATTGTTTGAAGTTTGGGGTGGTGGACTTTATTCCGGTGGTACGATTAAAACTTCGGTAATGACGAAGAATAATCTCAAGGGCATCGGAAACATTACTGGTGGCAAGATGGTATTCTCGTCATGGGTTGAGCAAATTGTGAATGCGCAAGGTATTGCGAATGGTATCGCTTCGGGCGCAGCAACTGGCCGAGCTAGCAATGTGGCCGGTGGTGGTACACTTGAAGGTGGTAGCCAGAATTACTGTAATAACCGGGTGCCTTTGTCGTTAGCGAACTACTCGGGCCATGCGACGACGGGTATTTGTCCGAACAACCAAGTAACAGGTCGCTCTGGTATTTCGGCGGTGATTTCAAACAAGGAATCACTCGTTGGTACGCTTCCAAATGAAGATGCACAAATATATGATTATTCTGCTCCGGCGACGATTACGCTTAATAATAGTACTACAAAGTCGATTATTCGTTACAATTCGACTAGCGACCTTACGATTGATGGCAGCACAGCAAATACTGGTAAGACGCATATTATTAAGGCAACTGGTAATGTAGTGATTAACGGAAACATTAATTACCAAGGCGCGACATATAGCAATATGTCTGACATTCCAAAGGTGATTATCTATGGGGATAATATTACGATTGCTTGTGGAGTGTCGGTAGTGAAAGCGATTCTGATTGCGGAGAAAGATTTGGATACTTGTCCAACCACTGATATTAATGCAAGGCAGAATTCGCGTAGACTAACGGTGATGGGTGCGATTATTACGAATAAACTATTCTTGAACCGTACTTACGGTGCGGCGACGGGCGTGAACTCGAAGGAACCGGCAGAAATTGTGAATTACGATGTTTCAACCGTGCTATGGGGTCGCGCGAAGTCTGATCCAGACAATGAACACAAGAACCTGACGGCCGTCTACCAGCACGAAATTGCTCCAAGATACTAGTGTGTTATAATATATAGATATGAAAGTGAGGAGTCAGTTCGTCTGCCAACAATGTGGTGCGACTTATAATAAGTGGGTTGGGCAGTGTAATAACTGCCAGGCTTGGAATTCTTTGGTTGAGCAGGTAGTTGAACCGGAAATTGGCAAAAAATCGGCCATTGAAAAAGGTAAACAATCCGGCAAAAAGTTGGAATTTGTGAAGCTAAAAACTATAGTGCCGTCTGATAAAAAGGCGAGACTCTTAACAGAATTTCCAGATTTAAATGTGGTGCTTGGTGGTGGCATTTTGATGGGGTCGGTATCGCTCCTTGCGGGACAACCGGGCATTGGCAAGTCGACAATTTTGATGCAGATTTGTGCGGAAGTCGCGAAAAAACACGATGTATTATATATATCCGGTGAGGAATCGGCGGGGCAAGTAAAACTCCGTGCCGAAAGACTAGGCGCAAATTCGGAGAGACTTAATTTTGCTTCTTCGACTTCTGGTAATGATATCGCCAAAACGATTGAGTCCGGTGAATTTGATTTAGTGATTGTGGATTCGATTCAGACGCTTGCGATGGATGAGATTTCGTCGGCGCCAGGGACCGTATCGCAAGTCACGAACTGTGGGAATTTGATTATTCGGGCAGCCAAAGCAACCGATACGGCGGTGATTATTGTTGGTCATGTGACAAAAGAGGGAACGCTGGCCGGGCCGAAGGTGCTAGAGCATTTAGTAGATGTAGTGCTAAACTTTGAAGGCGATCGCTATGGTGGTTTTAAGACAGTTAGAGCGGTGAAAAACCGTTTTGGCTCAACTAATGAAGTCGCGATTTTTGAAATGGGCGAGATGGGGCTAAAGGAAGTGCAAAATCCGTCAGCGGCGCTGCTCGCGGAACGCACAAATACGGATGGTTCAATAATCTTGGCGACACTCGAAGGGAATCGTCCAATCTTAGTTGAGATTCAGGCGCTCGCAACGCCGTCGAATTTTGGTTATCCAAAGCGCACAGCTTCTGGTTTTGATATTAACCGTTTGAATTTGTTAATTGCTGTGATTGAAAGACGCACGAAATTGAAATTATCCGACAAAGATATATTTATTAATGTGGTCGGCGGAATGAAGTTAAATGATTCGGCAGCCGATCTCGCAGTATGTATGGCGATTGCTTCGGCAGTGGCGGGTAGGAAACTCGGTGAAGAATACGTAGTATTTGGCGAAGTGGGGCTCGGTGGCGAGATTCGTTCAGCGTTTAGAGCAGACCAGAGAATTGCCGAGGCAAAGAAACTCGGGTTCCTGCATGCGATTGGGCCAGCGACGGTACATGATAAATTTGTAATTCCAGCAAAAGACCTACGTGAAACTTTAATCAAGTATGTAAAATAAACGGAGTAAATATGGCAAAAAAAGAATTAAAAACAAAGAAAAACAGCAAAAGTCGCAAAGGAAAAATTATTGCAATAATTGGTGCATGTATAGTTTTGGTTGCTGTAATCGTGGCGCTTCTTTTTGCGTTTGTTTTTAATAATGGGGAAGAAGGGGATACTGTTTCATCGTCTGAAAAGATCCAGATAGCATACGATGCAGGTGAAATTACGGCAGACGAATATGTTAATTTGATGCTAGATGCACAATATGATGCTGATAGATTGCCTAATGAATATAAGACGAACGAGCCATTTTTTAGTACTTTAACAGATATTATGGTTTTTGCGAAAGACAATAAGGAAAAATTGGGTGAAAAGACTATCAATAGAATTTTGGAAATAACTAGTTTTTCCAGAATGGAAATTGGCTCTGACGCTAGCAATAATATTTCTGATAATGTGCACTTATTCTCGAACGGCAGTGCATATGCGGACAGTTTAGGCAAAACAGTTTTGAATAGAGTGAAAGTCTCGAGAAATAGACATTTTGTAATTTTTTACACCGATACAGGAAGAGATTGGATTTCGGATGAAGATGCCGATGCCTACCTAAATGAGGCGGAAGACATAATTGAAAGATACGAAAGAATCTTTGGTCTGAAATTCGAATATAAACCTATGGATAATATATCGTATGATGCAAATAGGTTTTCGGAGCACATAAGATTAAATGGATTGAACGATGATATTTTTAAAAACGCGATGCCGATTTATGTAGTTAATCCATACGGTGGCAAAGCTGGTAATATGATTGCACAATATGTCGGTAGGAGTTTTATAGACTATCATAGTTCTTTTAAAGACAGTTTAGACAAGAAAAAAACAGCTACGTATAATTTATCCGAACATGTCCCGGTATATCCTTTCTTTAATATTTTGCCAAATCAGATAAAAGGAAATAATAAAGAAGCAAATATAAAAATGACGATGGCTCACGAGATGGCACATCATTATATTGTGGAGCATGGCATGGAATACTTTAGTGAACCAAAGACTTTATTCTATCATTTTATCTCGGAGACACTAGCAAGTACGATGGCGATTGTCGGATCGCCGGGAATTGAGAAGAATAATATTTTAAATGACAATCATAATTATTATTTCCATCCCAATTCCTTTGAAACAGATTATAACGGCATAAGTATAAAAGATATATCTGGATATATTACTACATCTTTCTTGTTGAGTTATTATAAATATTTCCCAAACTCATTGGAATTCTTATTTTGGCAGGCTTATGGGAATACAAATGAGGGGACACTGGAAGCGCTTTGGGAAAATGCCGGACAAGAAAAATTTAATTTGGTTATTAGGGACTGGATCGAAAATAATATCATCGGTGATTATGGCGACTATCCAATTTATATAAAGGAAGAACCCAGATATAGAGCTGCACCATGTAGGTTTTGCACAAAGAAATATGAACTTGGGGCGGCTTCGACCTACTATGTAAAAATATTAGCAGAAGCATTTAAGGGACGAACTCTTACGGTTACAGATGCTGGTGACATATCGCTATCTATAATAGGAAAAAACGATGGAGGATATACTGTTATTGATAGATATGGCGGTGAAAGCAAAAAGAGTGTTGGCGATCTTGCCTACGAATTTAATGACGAGTATAAATATATTATCTTGGCAATGGGAAATAATAATATTCGTGATGACTCTTCTATAACTTTTAAGGTTATTTCAAATGATGCGATGGAAGTATTTAATACGTCGTCTGAACAAGGCACGAAGAAGAAAGACGCTCGCTCGGTTATAGAAAACAAAGACGGCAGTGTTACTACTACGACTAAATATGGTGGTAAGTGTACACATTATGATATGGACTCGTTTAATGAGGGGCTGGATAATTTGTCGGAAATCACAGAATTCTTTTCGATTCTATCTGGCGATGGATCGACCTATCGTCAGGCACAAGAGTTTATAGATTCGTTAAAAAGTAATGATGTGAATAATGATGAATTATATATCGTTATGTCTTGTACGAATGAGCTGAAGCATACTTCGGATTATGAAGGACTAGAGCAAAAAGTTAAGGCGATGACTGGAAGTACGACTGGACCGGTGGGCGGAACACTTCTTTATAGCGATTTTAGTGTGTTCACGAAAATCGACCCAGGTAACAAGAGCTGGGGGCTCTATATCCTGGTCTATCCTTTGATGGATAATCCGACGCTTTATTCGGTTGATGTCGGATTGAGAGAATAAGGGTTTAGTTTAATGTCATGAGTGAATGAGTGATGGCGGCGGCGAGGGCGTCGGCGGCGTCATCTGGCTTGGGTTTTTGTTCGAGATTAAGATGAAGTTTTACCATCTCTTGCATTTGAGGTTTATCGGCGGAGCCGTAGCCGGTGAGAGTCTTTTTAATTTCGTTCGGGGTATATTCGTAAACTGGGAGCTTATGTTGTTCGGCGACAAGTAAGACAATGCCACGGGCTTCAGCAACGGCAATACCGGTAGTGATGTTCTTACTAAAGAAAAGTTTTTCGACTGAAACAACGTCTGGTTTACAGGTTTCGAATACTTCTTGAAGGGATTCGTAAAGTTCAAGAAGGCGACCTGGAAGCGGGGCGTTTTCGGTGGTAGTTACAACGCCGAAATCAAGTGCTTTTGCGTCGGCGCGAGTGCGGGTTTCGATTAAACCGAAACCACAGCGGCCAATACCAGGGTCTATTCCTAGGATCTTCATGCTATAATTGTAGCATGATTGCACACATTAGAGGTAAGATTACAGAGAAGTTCGGAAACTCGCTGATTATTGATGTGGCGGGGGTTGGCTATGAGATTACCGTACCGACACCAGATTTTGATGCGGTGATGCTGGATGAGGAAAAGAAGTTTTTCACTTATCATTCGATTAGAGAAAATGCGGAGGAGTTGTATGGCTTCTCAAGTTTAATGGCGAAGAAGTTATTTGAGCTTTTGATTTCGGTGCAAGGAATTGGGCCGAAGGCGGGAATTGCAATCTTGTCGCTCGCCGAGCCGGAAGAAGTCCGAAATGCGATTGCCAATGCCGATACGGCATTTATCTCAAAGGCCTCGGGTGTCGGTAAGAAGTCGGCGGAGCGCGTAATTGTCGATTTAAGAGATAAAGTGGGGATTCCATCGCATTATGGTGCGACTGCAACGAAATATTTGGCGGCGGCGGATGCGAATGATGAGGCGCTCGATGCGTTGATGGCACTCGGTTTTTCATTAAAAGAAGCGTCGCTGGCGCTCGAGGAGGTAGACAAGTCGCTTCCAACTGAGGAAAGAATCAAATTAGCCTTGAAAAAATAAAACAAGTGTGTTAAAATAACAGGTAATTGTCTAATATAAAGGTATAATATGAGTTTTTCTATTCTAAAGCAAATCGGTGACGCCCAAAAGAAGAAGGCTGTTGTTGATGTTCGTTCTGGTGATACCGTAAAAGTCACCCAAAAGATTAAGGAAGGTAACAAGTTCCGTCTTCAGACGTTCGAAGGTGTAGTGATTCGCGTTGATCGCAAAGAATCCCACACGGCTCGTATCGTCGTACGCAAGGTTACCTCTGGTGTTGGCGTGGAGAAGTCTTATCTCATCCACTCACCACTCGTAGAGAAGATTGAAGTAACCAAGCGCTCGAAAGTTCGTCGCAACAATCTTAGCTACTTACGTGAACGTTCTGGTAAGTCAGCACGTCTCTCAGCTAAGGATTTCGATCGCACGGCTGTAAATGACGTAACTGTTCCAGAAGTTGAAGTAGTGGAAGCTCCAGAAGAAGCTAAGACCGAAGAACCTGCTGAAAAAGCAGAAGAAAAAACTGAAGAGAAAACCGAAGCCTAATGGCCATTCTCGGTATCGATGAAGTTGGACGCGGACCCCTAGCGGGTCCGCTTGTTGTTGGTGCGGTGATTTTGCCGGAACCGTATCCGGAGTGGGTGAATGAATTAAAAGACTCAAAGAAACTAACTGCCAAGAAACGAAAGGCGCTTAACGAAATAATTTTGGCCGAAGCGGTGGGGACGGGGCTTGGTTGGGTGACGCCGGCTGAAATTGATGAACTGGGAATTGTTGGCGCACTTAGGCTCGCAACCAGAAAGGCGATTAGGGAATTACAAGAGAAAAACGTAAAGTGCTCAAAAATAATCATCGATGGTAATATTAATTTTCTTTCTGGTACGAAACTCGAAAAAATCACCACGACCTTAATTAAAGGTGATAGTCTTATAAAAGAGATTTCGGCCGCATCGATCATTGCAAAAGTTGCAAGAGACGACTATATGATTACACTTGGTGCCGAATTCCCCGGTTATGGGTTCGAGAAGAACGTAGGTTATGGCACAAAGGCGCACATTGAAGCGATTAATACGCTTGGACTAACATCGGAACATCGACTATCTTATGAGCCATGTAAAAGCATTTCTGGATTTAAAAAAGAGGATAATAAGAAGAATACAACGAAGATTGGCACGGAAGCGGAAGGGAAAGTGGCGGATTATTTGAAAGCACATGGCCACAAAATATTAGATAGAAACTTTAAGACAAGGTATTGTGAAATAGATATTGTCTCAAAAACTGAAACGGAAATTTATTTCACAGAAGTTAAATATCGAAAGAATGACGATTTTGGGGGTGGTCTAGTGGCGGTTGATGCGAAAAAAATCGAAAAAATGAAAGTCGCGGCAGAAATCTATTTGAAATATCACCCGGAATTAAAGTATTTGCAGCCATTACTGGCAGTAGCAAATGTGTCGGGTAATTTTGAAATAAATAATTGGTTTACGATTTAGACGTTAAATCTGAATTCGACGACATCGCCGTCTTTCATGACGTAGGTTTTGCCTTCGGTGCGAAGAAGGCCGGCTTCTTTCACGGCTTTTTCAGAGCCAAGGCGCTTTAGGTCGTCGTAATTGCAGATTTGAGCAGCAATGAAGCCGCGTTCGAAATCAGTATGGATAGTACCGGCGGCTTCTGGGGCAGTGGCACCTTGTTTGATAGTCCAAGCGCGACACTCTTTTTTACCGGCGGTAAGGAAAGATTGAAGACCGAGCGTTTTATAGGCGGCCTTAATTAATTCGCCGAGAGCATCTTCTTTTACGCCGTAACTCTCTAAGAATTCTTTTCTTTCGTCACGATTCATACCGGACATTTCTTCCTCGAGCTTGGCATTTACGAAGATAGCTTCAGCCGGAGCGACAAGAGCTTTTAATTTGGTTTGTAAATCAGTATCGGTGAGGCCAGATTCATCAACGTTAAACATATAGATGACTGGTTTATCGGTAAGAAACGGAATATGCTCGTCGGCCGGATCTTTTTTGCGTTTCGCAGCAATTTTCTCCTTGGTTTCTTCATCAGCAAGCTGGAGCTCGAGATTAATAATATCAATGTCTTCTTTAGCCTGGGCGACGATGTCTTCTTCGATTTTATTATCAGCACGGACGATATCGTTATTAACAAAGGCACGGACGACATGACAGATGGCTTGGCATTCGCGGATGTGAGCGAGGAATTTATTGCCAAGACCTTCGCCTTTGGAGGCGCCGGCGACAAGACCAGCAATGTCGACGAATTCGACGGTGGCCGGAACAACTTTATCGGTTTCGTACATTTTGGCGAGGACATCTAGGCGTTCGTCAGGAACTGGAACAATGCCGACATTTGGCTCGATAGTAGCAAAAGGATAGTTGGCGGCGAGAGCGCCAGCGTTAGTTAAGGCATTAAATAAAGTAGATTTACCGACATTCGGTAATCCAACGATTCCGATTTTTAAATTCATAACCAACCTTTTGTATCTGTTATTATAGAGATAATTATAACATATTTTAGTATATTTTATAAGACATGCCAATGCGAAAAGTAGAACTAATGTGTAGTTAGGAAGAATAATAGCGTTAAGATAAAACAAATAGGTCCTATGATAAGACTGATAATTGCCATGGTCTTTTTTTCGGATTTAAGACCAAGGATTCCGCAAATAAGCCAAACCAGTAATAGCGGTATCCCAATAGTGCAAATATAGATAAAGAATAATAGCCCAGACTGATTTGCGCCGGAACTTTTTGATGAGGGAGAAGAAAAGAACGTAATTAGTAGTAGAAGAAGTGGAATGATCGCGCAGATTAGCGATACGACTGAATTAGTTGAATTATTCTTTTGTATACTAATAGATTGCTGCGCGCGCTGGTTAGGTAAGGCAGTTGAAGCAACTCTTTTAGCCTTTAAATAATTGTCAGTTTGATTAATTGCGACGATGAGCGAACAAAAGCAAATTACAGTCGATATGATTGCAGGCCAACCTTGAAGCGTCTGGTGTGGATACCAACTCATTTGCATGATGGCACCAGAGACAAAAACTAAAATAAAACTAATTAAACAAACTATCCATGCGACGTTTTTCTTGTTTTTTAATTTTTCCATAACACCATTATAGCAAAAAAATTATTAAAAGCTTAAGCATGAATAGCTTAGAGAACTATTTCCTGTTTATGCTTATACATTAATACAATATCATATTGATCTTTGTTTCCTTAAAACCTTTATGAGTGTAGGTAGTATAATAAATAGAAAAGGAGGATTATTGAATGTCTATGTTAGATAAAATGATGGAAGAAAATATTGAAAGAGCTAAAGTAATGCAAAAGAAGATGCTCGACATGCAGGAAGAGTTTTATGAAGAAAACGGTGAGCAAATTGAACGTGTGAATAAGCGATCGGCGGAGCTCGGCGCTGCGGGTACCAAAGTTCATTACGGAGCGGTGGCGAGTGGCATCAAAGAAGGTCTTGAAGGCTCAGAAAAGAAGTTTTGCACGGAATGTGGCAAGGAAATTAGCGCTTCGGCAAAATATTGTAGTGAATGTGGCGCCAAGCAGTAGAATAAATAGAATGAAGAAACAGCTTTTATTTGAGAATCAAGTTAGTTTTGGGGTTTCGGATATTCATGATGGCAAGATGCGGTTTTTTGGTGGTGATGAGCAGGAAATTATCGCAAACCAAACTAAACTCGGTGAATTAATTGAGCTAAACGGGGAAGCAGTTGCGAGAGTCCGGACGACTTACGATACGAGAAGCGAATATACGGATTACAGAGAAATCACCGAAGAAAATCTCAAAGAATACAGTATCTTAAATTCAGAGAAAGATATCCCGGTGACGGATGGTTTGGTGACGAAATGTAAGAATGTGGGGATTCTGCTCCCACTGGCGGATTGCCTTGGGGCGGTGGTATTTGATGAAAAGCAGAAGATTGTTGGGATTCTCCATGCTGGTCGGCACAATATCGAGCAGAACGGACCATATAAATACATTCAGTTTTTAAAAGAGAATTATGGTTCTAGGCCAGAAGATTTAAAGATTTACTGTTCACCGTACGCAATGAGTTATCATATTACAGCACTGAATATGACGATGGAAGAGGCGGCCATGGAACAGTTCAAAAAAGCTGGAATTCTCCCAGAGAATATCATCGATGAGCAGATTGATGTTGCGAAGGATGATAATTATCCGTCAAATTCCAGCGGCGATTTAGATAAGCGTTTTGCAATTGTCGTAAAGCAAATGTAGAGATATAATGGAGGTATTATGAAATTCAAAGCGAGGAAGTTTCTAAAGAAAATATTTGGTGGAATCGAAATGACCTGGAAGAGGGTGATTATTTTCGCCATCATCGCTGGTGTTTATACAGCATTAATGGCAATGCTAGTCCCGGATGGCAATTCATTTCACGATATTGCCGTTTTACCGGAGGCATGGGTTTTATTAGCGATTCTAATCATCGTAAACTGCAAAACTCCCCTTGATGCTGCGCTCAAGACTTTTGTTTTCTTCTTAATCTCGCAACCTTTAGTTTATCTAATACAGGTACCATTTAATTCGATGGGCTGGGGCCTATTTGGTTATTACAAATATTGGTTCATGGTTACGCTCGCGACTTTCCCAGGGGCATTTGTCGCTTGGTTCATTAAGAAAGATAAGTGGTATTCTGGGGTGATTTTGTCGGTCGCGACGGTGCTTCTTGTGTGGATTGGTGTAGACTATGCTAAGCAGTGTCTGACGAGTTTTCCAAATCATCTTCTTAGCACGATTTATTGTTTTGGAATCATTCCGGTGTTTATTTTCACGATATTTAAGGACAAGGTGCCGAGGATAATAACGGCGCTAGCTTCTCTAGCGATGCTAATTGCTCTACTAATAACAAATGTTGGAAAAGAGGAGTACGAGGTCTATCGAAACGATTTTGTGACAGAGAACGGTATTACTTTTGTGGGAGAACCGTACGTTTCGTCATGGGCAACAACAGGTATGACGGGTAATGTCGAAGTGATCAAAATGGGCGAAAACGAATTCAACTATAAAATTCGTGGCTTTAAGGGGGAAAGGTATAACTTCTGCCTCTCGGATGATACGGGTAAAGAGTACTGTTTTGACTATTGGTTCGCTAAAGATATGAACATGGTAGAAGTGAAAAAAGTCGCAGAATGACCTTGACTATTTTGGCAAAGTGTGCTATAATATAAGTATTGCCATATAAAGGGGGTATAGAAATGGGAATGCGTGACTATAGTCATATTAGATTGACTGACAGCGTAATTAACCTGACTGGCAAGCATATTAACCTGTACGAAGAAACAAGCGGCGAAATACATGGTTTTGCTCCCATGGACGAAGAAATTCCGGCTCAGCCGGTTTCGGATCTTCATGGAAAAGGAGAGATTGTTCACTATGTTGTGAACGAGGATACTCTGGAGGAACTGAAGCGGACTGGTCGTTCGCTTCGTGATATCGCTATTGTTGGCGGCGTTGGAGCCGGAAGACACGGCATTGAAATCGCATCTTTAAAATGGGCGCACGATCTTAAAATACCAGTGCGACTGTTTCGTGGTGCTCGTGACACTTCGGTTCGCCATCTCTAATCTTCGTACCTTATCCCCCGAAATGGGGGATATTTTTTTAGAAAAACTTCTGGAGAGCAGAGCGCTGGAAGAGATAATCCTTACGACGACTTTTGGCATATGCCGAGGCGGCTTCGAGGATTTTGCCATCAACGCCAAAATCGAGCGCTTTCTTACAGATAGATTTATAAGGCGAGAGCTCGTTTTCTTCGGAAATACCCTTAGCAATCGCGGTGACGATGCTGGTAACAACATCTTTAGTGTCTTCTTTTGCGTTGACGGAGTCGGTGGTCATGACTTCGACGAATTTATCAAAGTGATCTTTAATATAGGTTAAGAGGTATTCGCCAACACCGATAGAGTTTGGATTAATAAAGAGTTGCTCGAAAGTGGCGATACGATTGATACCAGTAATACGTCCATTTAGATTAAACAACTCCTCTAGGAGCACTTTGGCTTCTTCGATGTTCTCTGGATAGGAGAAAACGCGGGGGTAATAATCTGGATTATAGAGGTTTAGGAGTTTTTCGAATTTTTCTTTTGGTGAGTAATCCCTAAAGGTGATAGTAACGGCACGATTAAAGACGCAAGTCGGAACTTCGATGTTATTCCTAAGAATATCCGTAAAGTAGTCGCGGATTTCGTGATTTCTGGCATCAATGTCGTTTAGGCACATAATCCAGCCAAGTAATTCATTGTAGATACTTTGCTCGGTTTTAGATTCAAATTTGAAGTGAGTATAATTCTTGATTGGCCAGATTGAACCAAACCTTGGCCAGAAGGATTTATAAATCTGATCTTTAAATTTGGTTTGAGCCTCGTCTTTTTCTTCGAGGAAGCGCCAGGCTTTGTCAATAACTTCACAGGCTAGCCAAAAGAGATAATCGAGGCGTTTTTCTTCGTCGCCAGAGAAAGGCATGGTTTCAACGATATGAAAAGCAGCTGGGAGGATAATCGTGTAAGGGATGCGCTGTTCGCCGAGGACGAAACTCACAAGGAAGAATTCAATTGGAAGAGCATTTTCTTCTAGCTCAGCGCTGTTCATCTTGGCAATTTGGCTTATAATATCGAGTTGGACTTTCGGGTCAATATTTATCAGGAGAGGATACCTACTATAGTGCATGATGGAACCAGGGCCGGTACCAAAAGGGTCAGTAATCTTGGTGTCAGTGTAGCCGACTTCTTTAAAGAAGTTTTCGATTGGCTCGAAGAGATATTTGTCAAATTCTTTAATAATTTCAACGTTGTTGTCTTTAATGAGATGGACGAAGATCTCGTCGACTTTACGCCAGCCGATTTGATTGACCATGAAGAATAGACGGTATCTTGCGACATTCTCGATGCCATCAATGCGATCTTTATTCGCAATATTAAAGTCTTCGTAATTTTTCCAGCGGAGATAATTAATGGTGACCCAGTAATCATCAACATCCATCTTATACTGAGGAAGATTGGCGTCAGCCTCCTTAATTACCTCAGTATACATATTTAATAGCGCAAGGTCGTCGGTAGTTTTAAATTTGCCGTGGTTTTTCTTAATGAAATCTTGGAGGATGGAATAATCAAGGTCGCGGTCGGCAAAACGAGTAGCGACGTTCTGATAAAGACCAGCATTTAGCGACTCGATTTTGAAAGATTTTTTACCGATTTTATAGATGAAGCTGTTATCCTCATCGCAACGTTTAAAATGAGTACCAACTTTTTTCCAAGCGTGAGTGCCATAGCCGGCATTATCGTAAATAAGGGTATAATCCTTGGAAAGGGAAATAAGGACATCATAAACCTTATTAAAGAGTTCGATGTCGGCTTGATTTTTGGCATCGGCGATGTCTAAATAATACAGATTTAGCTTACTACCGGTAATAGTGTAGATCCTGGCGATGCCGGGTTGACCCATAGCATTGCGGTCGGCAATCTCGGCATAAACGACGGTTTTTTTAAGAATTTTATTAAAAATTGTTTCTGTGAGCTTTTGACCTTCCATACAGATTAATTATAAGGGTTTTGAATCTAATAGTCCAGCATAAGCGGTTTCTAATTCACCTCTATATGCTATGATATTTACATGAAGATAAAACACCGGAGAATATTGATGACGGTTCTAGCCTTTATTGGGGTTGGGGCGTGGTTATTTCTCAATCCGGATAGTTACGAAAAATTCTTTACCAAGGTCGAAGACAACAATGATGTGGTGGCAGTGCCGAGAACGGATGGGGCGCCACTCGCAAGCGAAATTCTAGAGAAACTAGAAGTGAAGGGTCGGGCGCCAAAGACTGGCTATAATAGAGAACAGTTTTACGATGGCTGGCCACTGGTGGACGGATGCTCGCTAAGGCAAAGGATTATTAAGCGTGAGCTCGGTGATACGGCAAAACTAAAGGGTTGCAATGTAATCGCAGGTGAATTTGACGAGCCGTATACCGGTGAGCACATGGTGTTTACAGATAAGTCGCAGATTTCGAATGCGATTCAAATTGACCATGTGGTGGCGCTCTCAGATGCGTGGCAAAAGGGCGCGCAATATTTATCTTACGAAACACGATACAAGATTGCGACGGATCCACTCAATCTTTTAGCGGTGGATGGTCCGGCGAATGAGAATAAATCAGATGGCGATGCGGCGACGTGGCTCCCGCCAAATAAAAAATTCCGCTGCGAATACGTGGCGAGACAGGTGTCGGTCAAATACAAATATGGTCTCTGGGTGACGGAGGCGGAGAAAAACGCTATCAAGGGAGTTTTAAAAAACTGCCCGAGTGAGCCGGCAATTGGTGTATAATATAAATAATATATAGTGGAGGAAATATGAAAAGATTCATCTGGGGAATTGTGACTGGAGTGGCGCTTCTGGTGATGGGAGCATTTTTATTAGGAAGATTTGCTTTTCCAAATACGGGTCTAGCACCTTTGCCAAAGCCGGAGAAATCCGAAGGCCAAAGAGGCGAGCTGGGGATTGATAAGAATATCAACGAAAGCAATATTGACGATTACCTAGATCGTCCGGATGCGGTTTACCGCGATATGCGCATGCTAAAGGATCCAGGAAATTACGAAGCAATTGGTGGTGATTCTTATCTCTCTGGCTTCGTTAAGGGATTTGAAGTGGTGCCACTACCTTATATCGTGAATGTATCAGGACTTCCAGAAGAAGTCGGCAACACTTATACTGGCAAGACTCTGTTTACGATGAAGGCCAACGAATACAAAGTGAATTATCATGAATCGATGGAAATCTTGGAGGCGCTCTTCCCGAAAGACAAAATCATCTTCTTAATGTGCGGTGGCGGTGGCTATGCTGGGATGACGAAAGCGCTCCTCGTGGCACTCGGTTGGGATGAGGATAAAATCTACAACGTCGGTGGCTACTGGTATTACGAAGGTAAGAACAAGGTAGAAGTCAGAAGGGATAATGTAAAGGGTGAGGCAGTCTATGACTTCTACAAGGTGCCTTATCACAATATTGACTTTAGCACGCTGGTGGAGAAATAATGCCAAAGAAACGTATCGCTTATCTAATTCTCGGGCTAGTCATGATTGTGACTGGTAGCATACTCTTCGCGCTGGCGGTTAGTGGGGTGTTTGACCCATCGGAGACCGAGCTTGACACCGAATATTACTGCGAAGGTACTTGCGAAGAGGAGTTCACAGAGCTCAGCAAGGAAGATTACGAGGACTTAATTAAGAAGAAAAAGTCTTTTGTGATTTTTGTGGATCAGAGCGGTTGCGACGGGGCGGATCGCTTAAGACAGTTCTCTAAAGACTATTTCCCGGAGAGTGGCGTTAAAATCTACAAAATAATGTTTTCGGACCTAAAGGAGACCACATTGCACGAAAAAGTAAAGTATTATCCATCATTAGTGGTGATAAGAAAAGGGGACGTACGGGCATTTCTAAGGGCTGATTCAGATGAAGATGTGGACGCGTTTAATCAGTTCGGTAGCTTTATTGATTGGGTAAATCAGCATATTCTTCTCAAGAACTTAAAAAAGTCTTAAAAAAGTCTTGACATTTTTTAAAGCTTATGTATAATTAGAATTGTTAAGGGTTATACACCTAAAACAAACAAAAAAATAAAAAATCCACGGAGAGTGGAAGGAGTTACAAAATGAAAAAACAATTAATTGCGGGCGCAGCATCTTTGGCTCTTGCTGCTATGCCAGTGGTCGGTGCTTTTGCTGCCGATCCTGCCGAAGTAGTGGATACACTCACGGTTACCGTCGACGAATCTTGTACGTTCGATCACGATGGCACGGGTGGTTCTTACACTAAGGCAATGGAACCAGGCGCACTTGACTCGGCATTCGCCACTAGCTCATTCAAGGCTATGTGTAACAATGGTAATGGTTATACTGTAAGCGCAGTGTTTACCAGCCTCGCTCATACAGGCAACGCTGGTACTGCTATCACCTATTCAGCAGAAGATCCAGTAGCTAATGGTGGTACTTGGACTGCACAAATTCAAGGTGGTACTAACATCGCTGCAAATGATGGTGTCCTTATGAACACGAGTACACAGGATCCAGTTGGTGGTACGACTGCAACCGTTATCTACAAAGTTAGCTTGAATGCTGACCAGGCTCAAGGTACATACCGTGGTACTGCTACCTATACGCTAGCTCAAAAGAGCTAATCAAGATACTGCAAGAAAGAACCCCTTTAAGGGGTTCTTTTTTGTGGGGGCTTGTATTTTGTTTATGGTTTGCTATAATTAGAGTTAGAAAGTGTCATAAGGAGGTGTTTTGAAAACGAAAGTTTTTGGAATTGTTGGTGTTTTGATGGTAACTGTTTTTTTCTGTGTGGCTGACTCTTTTGCTGCTTCGGATCCAGCAGCGGTAGTCGATACTCTCACGGTGACCGTGGATGAGATTTGTACCCTTACGCGTACGGAGGGCACTGGTACTTACACGACGTCATTGCAGCCAAATAAGACCAATATGAAGCTTGGCACCAGTGAATTTACGGCGGTTTGTAACTCACCCAGTGGCTATCAAGTGGTAGCGGCGTTTACGGCACTTACGGGTAGCAAGAGCGGCAGTATTCCTTATGTGAAAGCTAAACCAACTACTTCTACGGCTAGGTGGACAGCGGTTTTAGGCGAGAATTCTAGTACGACGTATCTCGCGACGAGTGGCGCAAAACTTATGGATACTGATGGACCAGATACGTCTGAAGGGACAGTGCAAAAAGTGAGTTACAAAGTTTCGACTGGTGGTGGTTTGGCGGATGGTACTTATACTGGCACAGCGACCTATACTTTGACTGAAAAATAGATCAGAGCCTGTGGAAAACTTGCTTAAAATAAACATAAAAATTATGCTTGACAATGAATTTGCGCGTATGTAAAATAAGAAGTGTTAATAGGGTTCATACACAATTAACGAAAAATAAAATAAAATAAAATTTTTCCGTTTCTTGTTGAGAGAAATGGGAGGGAGACAAAAATTTATGAAAAAAACATTAATTGCAGGTGCAGCATCACTCGCATTGGCTGCTACGCCGGTTTTTGGTGTATTTGCTGCCACCCCGGCGGCCGTGGTTGATACTTTGACGGTGACCGTCGCTGTATCGTGTACTTTTGCGCGTACAGCTGGTCAGGCAACTTATGCAAAGACGATGCAGGCAAATAAGCTTGATGCGGAATTCGGTTCTAGTACTTTTACGTCGCATTGCAACAACGGTACTGGTTATACAATTACGCCGACCTTTACGAGCTTGACATTCACCGGTGCGGCACAACCAATTACTTATTCAACGTCGACGCCAACAGCCGGTAGTGGAACTTGGACGGCAAAATTAAGTGGTGCATCGGAAAGTCTAGCTAGTGGTACGGCGTTTGGTTCGCAAACTTCACAGGACCCAGCCGCTGGTCGCGCGGTCACGATTCTTTATACGGTTAGCACCAAGAACAACCAGGCAAAAGGTACTTATACCGGTACGGCCAAGTATCAACTTTCAATGAATAGCTAATCGACAATAAAAACGGAGATAAAAAATGAAAAAATCTTTGATAATGGGAGCAGCATCGCTCGTACTTGCGGCAACACCAGTGTTTGGTGTGTTTGCAGCAACCGGTGACCCGGCTGCCGTAACTGATACTCTAAAAGTGACGGTTGATGAAATTTGTACATTTGAGCGAACAACTGGAAATGGTTCTTATACCAAAAGCATGGGTGCAAATGCTGTAGATATAGATTTTGCTGACACGGTATTAAAGGCGGTCTGTAATGCTGATGATGGCTATAAGGTTGTTGGAGTATATACTGCATTGGCGGGTACGCCTGGTGGTTCAATTCCTTTCGGCACCACTAAGCCTGCAGCTGGTACTAGCTCATGGGCAGCGCTAAAAGGAACGACAGGCAGTACGTATCTTACTAATAATGGGAACGTGATTACTAAAAGTGGCGCTGATACTTCTGCTGGTACATCGCAAGCAATTAGATATCAAGTAGCAACTGCGGATAACATTGCTCAAGGTTCTTACCAAGGTACCGCAACGTATACCTTGACCCAGAATTAATACACACCCAATAAAACTTTTAAAAAGGATCTCCCGGCTCTAGGGAGTCCTTTTTTATCTGTTAGGCTTGTGGAAAAGTCTACTTAAAAGATTATTAAAAAATGTTATTGACATTTCATAATGCTCATGTATAATTAGATTTGTAAAAGGTTTCATACACCAATACAAAAAATTCAAAACAATATAAATATAAAAATAACAATAAACAACAAAAATAATTTTCCATTTTGATGGAAGGAGAAAACAAAAATGAAAAAATCAATCGTTGCTGGTGCAGCATCTTTAGCTCTTGCAGCTATGCCTGTAGTCGGTGTATTCGCAGACAATCCAGCCGCTGTCCAAGATACGCTTACGGTAACTGTGAATGAAGCTTGTACTTTCGAGCACAACACAGGTAACACTGGTGAATTTACTCACTCAATGTCTGCTAATGCTCTCGATGATAATTTCGGTTCAAGCACCTTTAAGGCTGCTTGTAATAATGGTAAAGGTTACGACATTAATGCTTCCTTTGCGAGCCTCGTTAACACTGCTAATCCAGCTGTCTCAGCAATTGCTTATAGTGCTACTACACCAACCGCTGGTTCTGGTACCTGGACTGCTACTGTCTCTAGCTCAAATATTGCCGAAACTGGTGGTAAGGTTGCAACGAGAACTTCGCAGGACCCAGCCGGTGGTTCTACCTACACGGTTAGCTACACGGTAAGTACTCACGAGGATCAGGCTCAAGGTACTTACACTGGTAAGGCTACCTATACCCTCGTCCAAAAGACTGGTAATTAAGTAGAAATACTGACCGAATCCCCCCAGAAATGGGGGGATTTTTGGTGATTTGCCTTTGCTTATGGTATAATCCTTTTATAAAGGAGGAAAATGGAGATAAAAGAAGGCAGTAAGTGGAAAAGGTATTTGCCGGTTGTCGCAATTGTGTTAGTAATCACGATAATCGTGACGATTTGTATCTTAATGATGAGAGGCAATACGACTACAAGTGGGGGATTCCCAGATCCGGAATCAACTAAGTCGCTTAGTTGCACGTCGAAGGATTTTGATTATAAGTTCTTTACGGTGGATGGCTCCAAGAAAAAGGAAACGACGATGCGCGCAACCTTTCATGGCGAAAAGTTAAATGTGATTTCGTTCATCTACGATCTTTACTATAATTCGAAGGAAGAAATCGTGCACAGTGAGGCCTATAATCACGCAGCGATGAACATCAGTTTCTCAAAGTCGGGGCTTGGGCCAGATTCATTTGGTGCCATCTATAAGCAATTGGTGTCGGACCCAGAGAATATGCTCCTTTCGACTTCGATGACAGCCTACTCTGATCAGATTGGTGATAGTGGAGCGAAGTATTTCTTACTTGAAGATTTGGGGGGTGACTATACGTTGACGAAGGTGCGCCAAGTCTATCGTAATGCGGGATTTACTTGCGAAGTAAAAGAATAATTGTGGTAAAATAAATAAATGATAAGGAGGTTAATGAAAAAACAGTTTACTAAATTTAAGAAAGTCCTAATAGCAGCACTCGTCTTGGTGTTTGCTGGTGCGTGTGCGTTGGTAGGCGACAGGGTGGCAAAGGCGGCTGGTGAAATTGGTTTTTCCGTTTCGCCGATGAAACAAAACATCGTATTAAACCCTGGCGACTCGTATCGCGGTACCTTTACGGTGTCTAATCCGGCAACTTCAGAGAATGATTTTTCTTATTTGGTGACTGTGACGCCTTTCTATGTGAAGGATGACGCTGAATATACCGCAGTCTTCGATGAAGATTCGGATCGGACGATGATTTCAAAATGGATTACTTTGGTAAGTCCATCTGAAGGAAAGGTTGCACCAAACGAATCCAACGAGATTGAGTTTATCATTAATGTGCCAGAGGATGCTCCAGCGGGTGGCCAATACG
This sequence comes from Candidatus Saccharimonadota bacterium, assembly GCA_017464135.1. Classification (GTDB taxonomy): domain Bacteria; phylum Patescibacteriota; class Saccharimonadia; order Saccharimonadales; family Saccharimonadaceae; genus Nanosyncoccus. Next base: position 95,898 of record JAFUEB010000003.1, read on the forward strand.
CTGCGATTACGGTTTCATCAAACAATACCGATGAAGCAGCCGAAGGTAGTACCGGTATTCGTGAACAAATTGCGATTGCCCATACCATTTTCGCTGAAATCGCTGGTGAAACCGTGAAAAAGGGTGAAGTGACCGAAGTATCGGTACCAAGCTTCATCTTCTCGGGTGATCTTACCGCTTCTTCGAAAGTAAGGAATACTGGTAACGTCCACGGTAAGGCAGTATACAAGCTCCAGGTTTTCCCACTCTTTTCGAGTGAGGAAGTCTTTACGAACGAGGAAAAACCAGATGAACAAACGATTCTTCCAGATCGTACCCTTTACTACGAGACGGCTTTTAAGAATACTCCATCATTTGGTATTTACAATGTAGTATATACGGTAGAATTTGAAGGTACCAAGACCGAAGTGAAGAAAATGGTGATTAAGTGTCCAATCTGGATGCTCTTCTCGATCCTCTTTGCGATTATCGCCGCGATTATCTATATCGGGCTTCGCATCAAGGCACGCAAACGCTAATATATAATATATATAGAAAAAGGCCACCACTTGGTGGTCTTTTTTGAAACATATTTTTCAGAAGTGCGCTCCGGGGCGCTAGCCCGAGTCTTACTCTCTTTCGAGGGGATTTTTTATTTCTTGGAAAAAATCTTCAAAAAAAGTGTTGACATAACTTGTGGGGTGCGGTATAATGGAGAAAGTTTAAGCAAGTCGGCATTTCCGACCTCTACAAAAAGATATGAAAAGCGAGGTATACTTGAGGTCGCTAAAAATGCACTTCAAATATTCTTACAAATTTTCTATTAACAATTTGGATTAACGATGAAAAGATTTTAATTGACGGCAAGCAGTCGAACTTCGATTGCTAGTTAAGTCAATGCATAAAAAGGTAAATAAGGGCACTGATAGTGGATGCCTTGACAATCAATACCGAAGAAGGCCGTAGGAGTCTGCGATAAGCCTCGGGGATCTGACAACGAGAATTGATCCGGGGATTGCCGAATGGGGTAACCTAATACGAGTCATGTCGTATTGTTGCTACCTGAACACATAGGGTAGAAAACGGGAACGGACCGAACTGAATCATCTTAGTAGGCCCAGGAAAAAAGAATAAATAATGATTCCGAAAGTAGTGGCGAGCGAAATTGGAACAGCCTAAACCTAAAGATAACCTTACGGGTTAACGCCCAGAGTTATTATAGGGGTTGCGAAATTAGATAATTTTTATGCTGAGTTGCTTTATGGCATTTCAGCATAAAAACCAACAGCGTTAACTGAGTGGATAAAGATACAATCCTTTAGATCGTAGCAGAAGCGAATGGAACGTCGCGCCAAAGAAGGTGAAAGTCCTGTACGCGAAACGGTCTTAGGCTTTATATATCTATTTTCAAGTAGGACGGGGCACGAGAAACCCTGTTTGAAGCTGGCAGGACCACCTGCCAAGGCTAAATATATTGATTGATCGATAGCGAACTAGTACAGTGATGGAAAGGTGAAAAGAACCCCGGGAGGGGAGTGAAATAGATCCTGAAACTCAGTGCCTACAAGGTGTCGGAGCAGCTTCGTGCTGTGACGGCGTGCTTTTTGTAGAACGATCCAGCGAGTTAATGTTGTCGGCGAGGCTAAGTCAGATGATGGAGCCACAGTGAAAGCGAGCCTGAATAGGGCGACAAGTCGGCAGTATTAGACCCGAAACCGGGTGACCTAACCATGAGCAGGTTGAAGCTGTGGTAACACGCAGTGGAGGACCGAACCAGGGTACGCAGTAAAGTGCTTGGATGACTTGTGGTTAGCGGTGAAATGCCAATCGAACTCGGAGATAGCTGGTTCTCCTCGAAATAGCTTTAGGGCTAGCGTTATGTAGTAACCATTAGGGGTAGAGCTCTGAAAAGGTCTGGGGCCAGCAATGGTACCCATCCTTATCAAACTACGAATACTAATGGCGGAATCATGGCAGTCAGAACGGCGGGGCTAAGCTCGTCGCTCAAAAGGGAAACAGCCCAGATCATCGTCTAAGGTCCCTAATTAACACTAAGTGGGAAACAAGGTGAGATTTCTTAAACAGCTAGGATGTTGGCTTAGAAGCAGCCATTCATTTAAAGAGTGCGTAACAGCTCACTAGTCAAGAGATTTTGCGTGGAAAATGTAACGGGGCTAAGTGTTAAACCGAAGACATGGGATTCGTGCTTGCACGGATCGGTAGAGGAGCGTTGATATCGCGGTGAAGTTGTGTTGTAAAGCATGGTGGAGCGTTATCAAGTGAGAATGCTGGAATCAGTAACCTTAAGGGAGGTGAGAATCCTCCCGGTCGTAAGAGCAAGGTTTCCAGGGCGACCGTAATGGTCCCTGGGTTAGTCGGTCCTAAGCCGAGGCGCATCAGCGTAGGCGATGGACATCAGGTTAATATTCCTGAACAGGTAGTAGTTGTTAACAGTTCACATTATGTGACCGGAGCGGTTTCATGGTTTAACCGTTCAAGGGTCTGGGGAACCAGACTTGAGTAAAAGTGAGTCTTCGGACAAGCGATTCCGGGTAAAGTGATGACTAGAAAAGCTGGTTAACTTAGGCTGCTGCCTACCGTACCGCAAACCAACACCGGTGCTCGAGTCGAGTAGACTAAGACCTACGAGAGAACCTTCGCTAAGGAACTCGGCAAAAAAGCGTCCGTAACTTCGGAATAAGGACTGCCCTCTCATTAAGTTGAGGATTTGCAAGAGAAACCGGCGAAAGATCTGGTTATATATTTACCTATAATCATCAAAATCTTTTGTCGAGACACTTAACTCTTGCAGCTCAATCGTCAATTTGATGAGAGGGCCGCAGCTAAAGAGCCCACGGAACTGTTTACCAAAAACACAGGTCTCTGCTAACGCGAAAGCGGATGTATAGGGGCTGACTCCTGCCCAGTGTCGGAAGGTTAAGGGGAGCGCTTTACGGTGCAAACTGAAGCCCCGATGAACGGCGGCGATAACTATGATCGTCCTAAGGTAGCTAAATACCTTGTCTGGTAAGTTCAGACCCGCACGAATGGAGTAATCATGTGGGCACTGTCTCGGCGAAGGCCTCGGTGAACGTGCATTGGCGGTAAAGATGCCGTCTGATCATGCCAGGACGAGAAGACCCCATGGAGCTTTACTACAACTTTGCATTGATTGTTGGGATATTTTGTGTAGCATAGGTGGAAGACTTTGAAGCAGATACGCCAGTATTTGTGGAGCCGAAATGTGAAATACCACCCTGAGTGTTTTAGCAGTCTCACGTTTGACATTAACTGCCAAACGGACCGTGCATGGCGGGTAGTTTAACTGGGGCGGTTGCCTCCTAAAGAGTAGCGGAGGCGTTCAAAGGTTGGCTAACTACGGATGGAAATCGTAGTGATAGTGTATGCGCAAAAGCCAGCTTGACTGTGAGGGCTACAACCCAATCAGACACGAAAGTGGGAGCAAATGACCCGCTGTATTAATCGCAAGATTTATTTATGTGGGAAAGACAGCGCACACGGATAAAAGTTACCCTGGGGATAACAGGCTGATCGCGTCCAATAGTTCACATAGACGACGCGGTTTGGCACCTCGATGTCGGCTCATCACATCCTGGAGGGGGAGCACCTTCCAAGGGTCCGGCTGTTCGCGGGTTAAAGTGGTACGCGTGCTCGGTTCAGAACGTCGTGAGAGAGTTGGGTTTTTATCCGGCATGATCGTTAGGAATTTTGAGGAGATTTGTCTCTAGTACGAGAGGACCGAGATGAACGAATCTCTAGTGTACGGGTTGTGGCCACCTGCTGCATCGCCCGGTAGCTATGTTCGGAAGAGATAAGCGCTGAAAGCATATTAAGCGCGAAGCCCACTCCAAGATAAGAATTCCCTAGGAGACTCCAGAGAGAAGATCTGGTTGATAGGCGCAAGGTGGAAGTATGGTAACATATGGAGCCGAAGCGTACTAATAGGTCCATCGCCTTTTTATGTCTTGAGCTTAGCTAGCAATCGGTGCTCGACACCGAAGACGTCATTTAAAATCTACACCTTATAGGCATCAATCGTAACAAAAGACGTCTCTTTTGTTATAAATTGGTGCCCATAGCGCTGGGGTAATACCTGTTCCCATCCCGAACACAGAAGTCAAGCCCAGTCGCGCCGATTATACTGCTCTGCGGGAAACTAGGAAGGTGCCAAATTATCGATAAACCACCCGAAAGGGTGGTTTTTCGTTGAATCCACCCGAACCGAAGGTTCATTTAAGGGTGGATTTTTCATTGCGTTTATGTTATTTTAAAGATATGGATGAACTAGACAATAATCAGCCTTTAGATTCGATGGGCGAGCCGATTACACCGCTTGGTGATCGTCCAGTGAATCCTTATGCGCCGAATAATATGAATAATCCGGTGAATGCGCCGAGGAACCCTTTGGCACCAGAACCAGGCGAAATGCCGCCAACGCAAGGTTACGGGCAACCGATGAATCCGTACGCGAACCCACCGATGGGTCAGCCGATGGGCCAGCCAACGCAAGGTTACGGGCAACCGATGGGTCAGCCAATGCAAGGCTACGGGCAACCGATGGGTCAGCCAATGATGCAAGGCTACGGTCAGCCGATGATGCAAGGTTACGACCAACCAATGATGTACAATCAGCCGAAATCTGGCGGTTTTACTTCTTCGAAAGGTTTCGTGATTGGCCTAATTGTTTTCGGTTTGATCTTATTTGGCGTCCTGCTATTTTTGCCACAGATGCTCCCAAGTGGTGGCTCTGGTGGCGAAGAAGGTGGTGGCGGTAATGAAAATGGCAATACCGCACTTAGTGCCGTGACTTCTAAGGCAGTGGCAGATTATTGTGAAGCGAATGGATATGAAGAAACCAGTACTAGTAAATCTAGCTCTGATATACTTGATGATGCGACCGAGGTTTATATGTGTACTAAGGACGACGGAGTTTCTCAGTTAGCCTATGCCAAATTTTCGGAATCAGCCAAAGATACGGATGCTGCGAAAGAGATTCTCGGTGATATTGAGTCTTTGAAGGGCGCAAAGGTGATTGACGAAGATGATCGCCTAGAGATGGTAACTAATACCAAGTACTATAAAGTTTATCTGGTAATTGATAGTGATAGTATTTTCTACGCTATTGTGGATGATCTAGACAAGGTTGAGGGCATGCTTGAGGCGCTCCGTGGTAAAAACGATTTGAACGCTAAGTATAAAGATGTTGTCAAGAACATGGAAGAAGTGGATCCAGATGACGACGATGGAGATACGGCGAGAAAGAATGACATGAGCCGGGTTGACACTTCTCTAGTACAATATCAAACGAACAACAACACCAAGAGTAATAATTTACCTGGGGCTGGTTCTTGGAGAGGCAAAACGAATTTCCTAGATGGGAATGACTGTGCTACTACCGATACGGCTTGTCTGTTCGTGCGCGACTACATGAATTCTAAACTTGACGAAGATACGATGAAAAACTCTTTCGTCGACCCAGATGGGACACCATATAGCGTGCTTATCACCGATAACTGGGCAAAGGTTTCTGGTGGTGGTTCCGGAACACTCGGAGTAATTACCTTTAATGAAAATTCAAAACTAGTTGAAAAAGATGGTGGTTACACGATTGGTGGGAGCGATCCATTTAGTGAACACGTGATTTACATCGTGCCAGGTGGCCGTTGCGATGGTGAAGTCGTAAGCCAGTCGCAAAAGCGACATTTTGCAGTGCTTTATAAGCTTGAGGATGAGAGCGTATATTGTATTGATGATCAATAAATAAGGGTGGAAAAATGGACGGGCGAGAACAAAATGGATTTCAAGGACAAGGCTCATTCGGAATGAGTAGCGGACCAAGTTTTGGATCGTTTACGTTTGATGAGAAGAATGTGAAAATGCCAGAACCGGAGCCGATGCCGGCGCCACAACCGGCACCACAACCAGTGGCACAGCCGGAGCCAATGCCGCAAATGCCACAGCCTCAGCCAATGCCGATGGGGCAGCCGATGCCACAGCCAATGCCGACGGGGCAGCCGATGCCGATGCCACAGCCGGCACCGCAGCCAGTGAAGGCGCCGAAAGGCCTAATTATAGGGGTGGCGCTCGGTGTATTTGTCGTTCTTGCGATTGTGGTGGTCGCGATAATTATGTTTGGTCAGCCACCAGCCCCAGAGCCGGAACCAGAGCCGGAACCAGAGATTAATTACGAGGAAAACGTGCCAACTCTAATTACGGCGAAGCGTTACTGTGCTACGAGCGGGCTTTACGTTTGGGATTTGCCAGATGAAATCAGCCAACGTGATTCGGTCTACGGTGTAGTGAATTGTCGCTACAACGAGCAGAATGCTGAAGAGACAGATACTGATGTGAGCATTGAAGATCTTGCCAAAGAGCCAGAGAATGATGTTTTGGCGCTCGATTACTATGTATTAAAGAAAGATTACAAAGAGCTTGATTCAATCAAAACTCTCCAGGGCGACTATTCTTCACTTGGTTCGGAACTCGAAAATACCGATGATTACAAGATTTTTTATCAGTACAATGACAGTAATAATTACGTGATTTTCTCTTATACGGTGCTTTATAAGAATTCATATCTCCAGATGTCGGCCAAGGATGCGGCGGAGATTGAGACGGCGCTTACCACGATGGGCTTCCCGAAGTCTGAGCATGAGGTGCCAACCAAGGAATCCGAGATAGAGAAGAAGGAAAAGGAGCGCGAACAGGGAAAGGCGACGCCAGCGAAGCGTGATGTACTTCGTCGTAGTGATATGGCAAGAGTCGGGACCTCGCTTACGCAATATATGACCAATAATAAGTCGGAACTTCCTGGCCCGGGTATGTGGACTGCGACGGCTGATTTTGCTGGTGCAAATGCCTGCAAGGCCGACAATACTGCCTGTAATTTCGTGATGTCTTATCTTAACACCACTGATGACAAGAATGACTTTGAAGATCCGAGTGGTGATGTTTATAATATCTTAATCACCGGCAATATCGCGGATGGCGGTGAGATTGGGAATGTGACTTTTAATGCTAATAGCAAGCTTACGACCTCTAATAAAAAGTACACGATTGGCGGTAAGGCGCCATTCTACGAACACGTAGTTTACATTATCCCGGGGGCGAAATGCGATGGCACGAGCGCTAAAGCCGCGAAGAAGACCGATTATGTCGTACTCTATAGACTAGAAGAAGGTCAAACTTACTGTTTAAACAATTAATCTACTAAGAGGGGTGGCGTTTTATCTCTGTTTTTGATATACTTATAGGGTACTAGGAAGGGGGTGCGTCGAGTGGCGCAAGTAGGTACTTTACCTTTGTGGGCTATGATTCTGATTGGAAGTGTATTTTTTTCGTTTGCAATAGGCTTTATAAACCCATACGTTACAAAAGCGACGCTGATCCGGCTCGAGAATGTCGATAAAGAAGACTGGTCTAAACCGCGACCGACAGTGACCATAAAAGAACGGCTTTCACCGATCATTGTATTAGATCTTATCTTTGTGATACTATTCGTCGGGTTTATGTGTTTTTTAATCCAGGGTTTGGTACCGATGGCTAACAGGTTTGGCGGAGGCGTATTAGTGACACTGATGGTGGTACTCTTTTCGATTATTGCTATAGGATTAACCTTTGCCATTGATATGGTAGCTTATGTTACAGGGCTGGAGCTTACCGCAACTAGACTACGACGACACTTTGAACGACATTACGGAGCCAGAGTCGAACGAGAATCATAGTCTGAAAACCCCGTTTTTACGGGGTTTTTCTCTTGAAAACGCTTAAGATATATTGACATTTCTAATAAAGTGTGCTATAATAATAGATATATTCTATCTAGGGGGGGGTAAAAACAATGGAAGGTACATTACCAATCTGGTCTATCGTTCTGGTTTTGGGAGCAGGAGTGTTATTCTCCTTGGGATATGTGAAACCATATATTTCAAAGGAGAACAAAGCGGAAATTATCGCGTATGCAAAGAATGAGAACATCGGTAAACCGCCAGTAGTGATCATCCGTGATCACATGACACCGGCGATGAGCCTGGCACTGATAATAGGGATTGCACTCGCCTCTCTGATACTGTTTATTGTCGAATCTTTCGGCAACATGGTGCAGCATTTTGGCGGTGGTTTCTTCGGTGTACTGATTACAATCGGTCTCATGTTCTTGCTCTACATTTTTTCGTTTATTGCACTGCTCTTTCTTCACTTAATCGGTGAAACCGTCACTTCAATCTCGTTTGAACGGCTTTACAGGGATCGCTACGGTCTCGAAGTGAAATACGAATCAGA
>JAFUEB010000004.1 GCA_017464135.1 Candidatus Saccharimonadota bacterium
TTTAGGTAGAGTAATCGTTCTGCAAAGTTTGTATGAATACGAACTAAGAACTTTGGCGCATGACCCTGACGTCGATTTGGACATTATCGTTGCGAAGAACATCGAGCCATACGAGAAAGCTCTCGGTGATACAGAATTTGTTTATAATCTGGCACATAAAGTGTCAGAAAATTTTGCGACGCTAGACGAGGCACTCACCCCGATGGCGCCGGAATGGCCGATTAGCTCGATTGCAGCAATTGATCGCAATGTCCTACGGATGGGCCTATATGAATTATCCGAATGTCGGGACCAAGTCCCGCCTAAGGTAGCCATTAACGAAGCGGTAGAGCTTGCGAAAGCATTTGGTTCTGAGAATTCATCCAAATTTATCAATGGCGTTCTCGGTACGGCTTACAAAAAGCTCGGCATAGTAGAAGACAATGACAATGGAGCAAAATCAAAGTCCATCGGAGCCGATGGCAAGGAGAGCGCTTAAAGTCCCTGAGGCATTGCCTGCGGAGAGAATTAAAGAATCTCCTTTTAAGAAATTGACCTCTGCGGTATTTCGTAAGAAAGCCACAATTCAAGAGATTGTACGCGAACCGACTTCCGGCGGTATCATTTTTCGATTGACAAAAGATAAAAAAGATATTGAAATACTCTTGATTCAAGATTCGAAAGGTCGCTGGACGATCCCGAAAGGTCATATTGAGCCGGGCGAAACGGCGAAAATGACCGCACGCCGCGAGATTGAAGAAGAAACGGGCCTTAGGAACGTCAACATTTTGACGTGGCTCGGGAAAATTCATTTTAAATATCGCCGCGCCGATAAACTCGTTCTCATGACTACGCAGATTTATCTGGTAGAGGCGATGGATACTCATGAAACGCCTACTCCAGAAAAGTGGATGAAGGGGATTCAGTGGTTTCCGTTTGCGGATGCCCTTGATCTCATCGAATATGACGATATTGAAAAGTTGATGTTGATTGCCAAGAAGCGTATTCGCTCTGGCGATTATAAATAGGAGGTAATATGAATCAAATTGACACGACTCCCTATCAGGAGTTTGCAAAGGAGAAACTAGGTTTCTCGTTTAAGGATATTTCTTTACTAGTGACGGCGCTTACGCACCGTAGCTATGTGAATGAGCATAAAAACACCGTACACGAGCACAATGAACGCTTGGAATTCCTCGGTGATGCGATTCTCGAATTAGTTACTTCAGATTTTTTGTACCGCAATTACAACGAACCTGAGGGAATTATGACCGCACTCCGCTCGGCACTCGTTCGCACCGAATCGATTGGTGATGCCGGGAAGGAACTGGGATATGAGCCACTGGTGCGCTTGTCACATGGTGAGAAGAATGGCTCGGATAGGGCGCATGATGTGATACTGGCCGACTGTTTTGAGGCTGTGATTGGGGCGATTTATCTAGATCAGGGCTATGACACGGCAAAGGATTTTATTTACAAGCACATTATTGTGAAGATTGATGAGATTATCGAGGAAGGCACTTGGCGTGATCCGAAGTCTTATGTCCAGGAACTCGCGCAGAGGTTTGATGGTGTGACGCCGACTTATAAGACTCTTAAAGAAGAGGGGCCGGATCATGATAAAACCTTTACAGTCGGGCTTTATGTGAAAGAACACCTGATGGGTACCGGTATTGGGCATTCGAAGCAGGAAGCTCAGACGGCGGCGGCGCGTGAAGGCGTCAAAAAATACCGCCAAAAAGAGAAAATTAAAGAGCTTTAAAGACGGCTTCTATAGGGGTGATATATTGACTTTTTTGATAGTTTGTGCTATAATTAGAGCATAGACCTGTTACTGCCAACAGATTAGGGGGTGTAGAAATGGCAGAGAACCTTAATAGAAGTTATTTTGAAATCCTGGACGAGCTCTTTACTGGTCCGAACGCGGCGCTCGAAAAGTACGCCAAAGTGCGGATTACCCAGTACGAGATGAATCTCTGGAGAAAGCATCATCTGCCTCTTAAAGAGGTGGACAAGAAGGCGAAACGTTATTTCAATGTGCGCTTTCTCGGCGAAGGTTCAAGGATCGACAAGGCTTCGCCTGAAGCCCTGAAAAAGGCCTTTGAATCACTGCACTTTGCGGTGGGCAAAGATTCCGGCGATCCTTCGCTTTGCTCCGGTTGCCACCAGAGATGCTTAAGGCTTGTAAATGAGCTGAACGAAGCGCTGAAGCGCGACGGTCTCGATGAGATCTCCGATGCGGAAAAGTTTCTCGATTTTATGACCTTTGACTATGAAGTCCGGACGGACGAAAATGGTCAGCCGATAGAGGAAAAACCCTACGGTTTCCTGATTCGCACCTTCCATGATGCGGACAATCGGAAGGAATTCCGCGCTATGCTTCAGATGCTGAAGACCGAGAAACGCGAGATGTCCATGCAGGACATCTGGAAGATTATCGGTTTCAAGAAGAAGCACTCCAAGATTTCTAAATGACTAGAGCCCCCGAGCGGGGCTCTTTTCATTTCTTTAAAAATATGCTAAAATAGGGAAGTTAATAAATTTTAAGGAGAAAAAATGCTAGCGATTCGCATGCAACGTAATGGCCGTACGCATTACCCTACGTACCGGATAGTCGTCCAAGAAGCGCAGCGCCACCCACTTTCGGGTCGTGTTGTAGCCGAGGTCGGCAATTACAACCCAGACACCAAAGCTCTTACTTTGGACAAGGAAGCGGTGGAAAAATATCTTAAAAACGGTGCTCAACCAAGCACTCGTGTTGCTTTCATCTTGAAGAAGAACGGTGTGAAGCTCCCAGATTGGGTTAAGCTCGCGCCAAAGAAGTCAGTTAAGGCTAAACACGCTGACAAACTTCGCAAGAACCAGCCAAAGGAAGAAGCCCCAGCTGAAGAAGCTGCTCCAGCTGAAGCACCGGCTGCCGAAGCACCAGCTGAAGCTTAAAGATTTTCAAAAAATAGTCCTTACACGGGACTATTTTTTGTTATAATAAAGGTATATAACTTTAAAAATGGAGACAATATGGCTACTATTGACCAACAATTCGTAGAATATATCGTAAAAACCCTAGTCAACAATCCAGATAAAGTTGAGGTGGACCGCAAAATTGACGAAAAAGGCGTACTACTTTCTTTAACTGTCGATCCAGACGATGTCGGTCGTGTAATTGGTAAGCGTGGCGTGACGGCTCAGTCTATCCGTATGCTACTCCGTGCTCTTGGTACTAAGCAAGATGCTCGTTACAATCTTAAGATCGTAAACACTGATGAAGGCGAAGGTGAAGGCGAAGCTCATCACCATGAGAAACATGAGAAGCATGAAGAGCATGAAGAAGTTCATGAGGCTCCGACTGAAGAGGTTGATGATGGCGAAGACGAGGATTTTGAAGAAGAACAGGAATCTTCCGAACTCGCCGAAAAGACTCGCGCCGAGCTCGCTGACCTTGACGATTTAGATATATAATGTTATAAAATGTCCTTGACATTTTGCTTATGTTCGTGTAAACTAAACTTAAGCTAACTAACTGCGAGTTCGCTTAAAACATAGAATAATTGTTGAGAGCTTATATATGTTCAAAAAACGCCACGTTGAGGCGTTTTTTGGTGCAAAATTCTATTGACAGGTTGACTTTATGGGAGTAAAATCGGTAGCAAGAAGTAGTGTGTCCTATTTTTGTATATATCTTTTGAGAGCTGGCGACTCTCTGGGGGCGATAGGACAGTATTCTTCGGCGCTAAGAATAATAACACTAAAAAATAAGAGGTAGAATGGCTACAAAACCAAAGACTGGTGAAAGAGTTTTTTTCACCGAAGGTGACCAAGCACTCCCGATTCCTGATTTGACGGCACATCAAAAGGATTCGTGGAACGACTTTGTCAAAAACGGTCTAAGGGAAGTTTTTGCTGAGCTTAATCCGATTGACGATTATACCGGCCAAAAACTCTCACTCCGTTTTAAAGATTACTATTTTAAAGAACCAAAGGAAACTGAAGCCCAGGCTAAATACAATTTGGCGACTTATGAAGCTCCACTTCATGTTTTAGTCGAGCTTGAGAATAAGGTGACCGGCGAGAAGAAAGAACAGGATATTTACTTCGGTGATTATCCTTGGATGACGAATCGCGCAACCTTTATTATTAACGGCACTGAACGTGTGATTGTGTCACAGCTCATTCGTTCGGCCGGCGTTTTCTTTAACGCTGAGACCATTGGTCTTCGTCGCTACTACGGTGCTAAGGTAATTCCTGGCCGTGGTGCTTGGCTCGAATTTGAGACCGCATTAAATGGTTCAATTAACGTAAAGATTGACCGCCGTCGTAAAATTCCTGTCACGACTTTCCTGCGTGCCCTCGGTATGTCTAAATCCGAGATTAAGGAGCGTTTCAAGGAAATTGATAACGGTGAAAAGAAATATATCGACATTACGCTCGAGAAAGATACCACTTCAAGCCAAGGTGAGGCACTCCTTGAGGTTTACCGCAGAATTCGCCCAGGCGATCTTGCAACCGTCGATAACGCAAAATCCATGATTGAGAAGATGTTCTTCGATCCAAAGCGTTACGACTACTCAAATGTTGGTCGTTTCAAGATGAACCGCAGACTCGGATTTGATACGAAGAACGATCCAGAGCACCGCACTCTGCAAATGCAAGATGTGCTCAAGATTGTGGAAGAGATTATCCGTCTTAACAATACTCAAGAAGCTCCGGATGATATTGATTCACTTTCGAATCGTCGCGTCAAACTCGTAGGTGAGCTCGTTCAGAGACAATTTCGTCTTGGTATGCTCCGCTTACAGCGTAATATTTTAGACCGTATGTCAATGGCTAACGTAGAAGAAGTGACCCCGTCACAACTACTTAACTCCCGCCCAGTCGTGGCTGCCGTTAAGGAATTCTTCTCGACTTCACAGCTTTCACAGCTGATGGATGAAGTAAACCCATTCTCAGAGCTTGCACACAAGCGCCGTCTAAGCTCGATGGGTCCTGGTGGCCTGACGCGTGAGCGCGCCGGATTTGATGTCCGTGATGCTCACCCGACTCACTACGGCCGTATTTGTACGGTAGAAACCCCAGAAGGTGGTAACGTGGGTCTTGTGCTGAACTTTGCAACTTATGCTCGTATCAATGAATACGGCTTCATCGAAGCGCCATACCGCGTCGTGAAGAACGGCAAAGTAACTGATGAAGTTGTTTACATGGATGCTGATACCGAAAACGATATGATTATCGCTGACGCATCAGTGAAGCTAACCAAAGACGGCAAGTTTGCTGAAGACTGGGTATCTGCCCGTGTTCACGGTACTCCAGCTCAGGTAGAAGCCAAACGTGTGACGCACATCGATGCCGCACATAAGGAAATTCTGGGCGTCTCAGCAAGCCTCATTCCATTTGTTGAGAAAAACCGTGTGGACCGCTCACTCATGGCCTGCGCCATGCAGAAACAGGCAGTGCCACTACTTCGCCAAGATAACCCAGTTGTTGGTACTGGTATCGAAGGTGAAGTGGCTAAGAATACTTCCCAACTCGTGATGGCCGAATCCACTGGTGTAGTGAAGAAGGCTGATGGCGAATCCGTCATCGTGACTTACGAAAAACTCGGTGATCGCGAATATAAATTGCAACACTTTGAAAAGACCAACGATGATCGTTGTTACAACCAACGCTGTGTCGTTTCTCGTGGTCAAAAAGTGAAGAAAGGTACCATCTTAATTGAAGGTGCATCCATCAATAATGGCGAACTCGCTCTTGGCCGCGACCTTCTCGTCGCCTTCATGCCATGGCGTGGTTACAACATGGATGATGCTATCGTCATCTCGAATCGCCTAGTAGAAGATGATACGCTTACTTCGATTAATATTAAAGACTTTGATGTAGAAGTTCGCGAAACGAAGCTTGGTCCAGAGCAGGTTACGCGCGATATTCCAAACGTCAGCGAGCACTCACTCCGCCACCTTGGCGAAGATGGTATCGTGACGGTTGGTTCAGAAGTAAAGAACGGCGATATTCTTGTCGGTAAGATTACGCCAAAGGGTGAGCAAGAGCTCAGCTCTGAGGAAAGACTGCTCCGCGCTATCTTCGGTGAAAAAGCCAAAGACGTACGCGATACTTCAGTCCGTATGAATGGCTCTTCAACCGGCAAGGTCGTGGATGTTCGTATTTACACCCGTGAACAAGGTCACGAACTTAAAGCCGGCGTACTCATGCAGATTAAAATCTTTGTCGCCGAAATGCGTAAGATTGGCGTTGGCGATAAGCTCGCTGGTCGTCACGGTAACAAGGGTGTGGTCTCACGCGTACTCCCAATTGAAGATATGCCATTTATGGCTGATGGTACCCCAATCGACATCATCTTGTCGCCAATGGGCGTGCCTTCACGTATGAACCTCGGTCAGCTCTTTGAAACTCACCTTGGTATGGCTGCACGTGCACTCGGTTACAAAGTTGCAACGCCATCCTTTAACGGTGTGCCTGACGAAGTCATCTCTGATGAGCTCGAAAAAGCTGGTTACGCCCGCGATGGCCGTGTCCAACTTTACGATGGTCTCACTGGTGAGCCATTTAACGAACGCACCTCAGTAGGTGTAATGCACATGCTGAAGCTTCACCACATGGTGGAAGACAAGATTCACGCTCGTTCAACTGGTCCTTACACGATGGTGACCCAACAGCCACTCGGTGGTAAGGCACAGAATGGTGGTCAGCGTTTCGGAGAAATGGAGGTGTGGGCCCTCGAAGCTTATGGTGCTGCTACCACGCTCCAGGAAATGCTCACTATCAAGTCCGATGATGTTTACGGACGTGCTAAAGCATACGAATCGATTATTAAACACGAACCGATTGAAGGTCCAAAGCTCCCAGAAGGCTTTAACGTGCTCGTTAAGGAACTTCAAGGTCTTGGTCTTAAGGTCGACCTCCTTGATCACGGTGAATCTGCCGATGCAGGTGATGTGATTGAGAAGACCTCAAGAGAGATCGAAAAAGACAAGGATGATCAGTCGATTTACGATCAACATAAGAAAGATACCGCGCCAACGATTGTTGACCTCGATGACGAGGAAGCCGTACAAATGATGGCTGAAGAAGGTATCGAAATCACTGATGGCGACGAGTCAGAAGATTTGGATGAATCCCCGGTAGAGGATGAGGAAGAATTAGACGACGGCACGGTCGACTTTGGTGGAGAGGAGTTCTAATATGGCGTGGATGGATAATTTTATCAGTGCTTCGGACTTTGATTCCATTCGTTTGTCGGTTGCAAGTCGTGACGACATCTTGAACTGGAGCTATGGCGAAGTTACTAAGCCAGAAACCATTAACTACCGTACTCAAAAACCAGAACGCGATGGTTTGTTCTGTGAGAGAATTTTCGGTCCAACTAAAGATATTAACCCACATGATTCTAAACTTAAGGGCGTGCGTTCCCGTGAAGCGGCAGTCGATAAGGAAGGTAACCTGGTTACCAAATCTATCACTCGTCGTGAGCGTATGGGTCACATCACCCTTGCTGCTCCAGTAGCACACATTTGGTTCATGCGTGGTATTCCTTCCGCACTTAGCCTGCTTCTTGACATTACCGTCAAGAACATCGAGAAAGTTGTCTACTTTGCAACTTATCTCATGACTGAGGTGAAGGAAGATGAAATTGCGAAGACTTTAGCAACACTTGAAAGCCAAACTAAGGCCGCAAGGGAAGCAATTGAGATTCGCTATACCAACGAAGCTAAAGCTGAAGGTGCCGACGTAAAGGCTCTCGCTGAAGCTCGTACCAAAGAATTGGAAGAACTCGAAAGCGACTACCAATCTCGCAAATCTATGCTTGAGTCATTCAAGAAGGGTGGCGTGATTACTGAAGTCGAGTATCGCAATCTTCCAGAAGAATATGAAGATTTGATTACCGTTGAGATGGGCGCGACTGCTATCAAGAAATTACTTGATGAAATCGATCTTGATAAGCTTATTGAAGATCTTCATAAAGAAGAAGCAGAAGCTCGTGGCCAAAAAGAGAAAAAGATCCAAAAGCGTCTTAAGACTCTTGAGGGTATGCAAGCTGCCGGAATTAAACCAGAGGATTTGATTCTCACGGTGATTCCAGTGATTCCACCGGATCTACGTCCAATGATTGCCCTTCCTGGTGGTCGTTTCGCTACGTCCGATCTTAACGACCTTTATCGTCGTGTGATTAACCGTAACAATCGTCTCAAGAAACTCTTAGACCTCAATGCTCCAGAAGTGATTTGTCGCAACGAAATGCGCATGCTTCAGGAAGCGGTTGATGCTCTTATCGACAACTCGGCTGCGCATGGTTCACGTGGCGCCAATTCAACCAATGGTCGCCGCAAGCTTAAATCACTTTCTGATCTCTTAAAGGGTAAGCAAGGTCGCTTCCGTCAGAACCTTCTTGGTAAGCGTGTTGACTACTCTGGTCGTTCCGTGATTGTGGTCGGCCCAGAACTTAAGCTCAACGAATGTGGTTTACCAAAGCAAATGGCACTCGAACTCTTTAAGCCATTCGTAATTTCATGGCTCATTAGTCACGATTATTCAAATAACATTCGTGCCGCCTCGAGATTGATTGAAGCTAAAGAAACTGTCGTTTGGGATGCACTTGACGAAGTAATTAAGGGTAAATATGTGCTCCTTAACCGTGCTCCGTCGCTACACCGTTTGTCGGTACAAGCTTTCCAGCCACGCCTCATTGATGGTAAGGCAATTAAGCTTCACCCACTCGTAGCCTCTGGCTTTAACGCTGACTACGATGGTGACCAGATGGCAGTGCACCTACCACTTTCTGATGCTGCTCAGGCTGAAGCTCGCGAACTTATGTCCGCTGAGAAGAACCTCTTGAAGCCAGCCGATGGTGCTCCGGTGCTTGCTATTTACCAGGATGTGGTGCTCGGTGCTTACTACCTCACTTACGACAAGCCAGGTACTGACCAAGGTAATCCAAAGGCCTTCTCTTCGGTTTATGAAGCAGAAATGGCTTATGATCAGGGAATCATCGCTCTTCAAACGCCAATTCGTGTGTTCTCTAAGCGCGAGATTCGCGATACGACTCTTGGTCGCGTGATCTTTAACGAGATTTTGCCAAAGGATTATCCATTTGATAATTCCGTTCAGACTAAGAAGCACCTTTCTAAGGTGATGGCCGACATCTTTGATAAGTATGGCGCTGAAGTCATGGTGAAGACTGCTGATGATCTCAAGGACCTCGCTTTCGAATACGAAACGATTGCTTCAATTTCAACCGCTAAGGATGATTATCCAACCTACGACGAAATTGACGATTTTATCGCCGAAGGTGATGCCAAGACAGCTCTCATTCAGCAACAATATAATGATGGTCTTGTCACTGACGAAGAGCGTTACAAACTTACGATTGCTAACTGGCGTGATATCGACAAGAAGATTTCTGAATTCCTCCAGGGTAAACTTTCTGAGATGGATACGGATATCGCTGTGATGGTGAACTCTGGTGCTCGTGGTAATATTTCGAACATCAAGCTTGCCTCCGCCGAAATTGGTATCATGGTGGATATTAACAACAACGAAATCGAGCTTCCAGTAAAGTCGAGTTACAAGAAAGGTCTGAACACCCTCGAATCCTTCATCGCCACTCGTGGTGCACGCCAAGGTCAGGTGTCAACCGCTCTTCGTACCGCTGACTCTGGTTACCTCACTCGTCGTCTTGTTGATGTGTCGCAAGATGTGTTTACGACTGATGAAGTGGCGGAAGATCCAGGCTTTACTGTATATAAGTCTGAAACTGAAGCTTCTGGTATTGATTTCGTCGCTCGTATCGCTGGTCGTTACACGGCTGAAGCGGTGCCGGGCTACCTCGAGGCCGATGAGCTTATCACAAATGATGTGGCTAAGCAAATCGATGCCGACGAGAATATCCAATCCGTCAAGATTCAATCTGTACTTTCAACCACCGCAGTTGATGGTGTGCCACGCAAGGCTTATGGTGTTGATATGTCAACCCGTGAACTCGTGGCTGCTAACGAACCAGTTGGTGTGATTGCCGCTCAGTCACTTGGCGAACCAGGTACGCAGTTGACGCTCGATACGAAGCACGGTTCTGGTGTGGCAGGTTCTGGTGCGATCGCTCGTGGTCTTCCACGTGTTGAGGAGCTTCTCGAAGCCCGTACACCAAAAGGTCAGGCTTATGTCTCGCCAATTGATGGTGTCGTTGAAGCTTGGGAAGATGGTAACCACTACGTGGTCCAGATTACTCCACAATCTGGTGAAATTACCAGAATTGAGCTTGAAGGCCGCAAACCAGCTGTAAAGGATGGTGAATTTGTGAAAGCCGGCACTACTCTCATCAAGAAATCTGGTGAAAAGGCAGCCGTGAAAGCAAAGAATGATGCTAACGTTCAACTCGTGAAGGACGCCATCATCTTGGTCAGCAATGCCAACTCGTCAGTTCGTGTTGAGATTCCAGGCGACGCTGAACTCGTAGTGAAGTCTAACGATTCAGTAAAAGCTGGCGATAGATTAACAACTGGTTCTTTGAACCTCCAAGATCTCTTGAAGTACAAGGGCATCGAAGAAACTGAGCGTTACATTATGAACGATGTGCTTTCAGTTTACTCGGCTCAAGGTCATGAGATTTCACCAAAACACCTTGAAATCTTGGTCCGTCAGATGTTCTCACGTGTCCAGATCAATGACCCAGGCGATTCTGAATTTGTAACTGGTGACATCACTTCGAAGTCTTCTGTGATTATTGAAAACAGGAAGCTTGAAGCTGAAGGCAAAAAACCAGCTACTTTCACGAATCTCTTGCTTGGTATTACCAAGGTGTCTATCTTCTCGGATTCGTTCCTTTCAGCAGCGTCCTTCCAGGATACTACGAGAGTGCTCATCAATGCCGCTATCAACGGCCGCGTTGATCATCTCCGTGGTCTCAAGGAGAATGTGATTATCGGTCGCAAGATTCCAGTAGGTACTGGTGTCACCCCGATTACTGATGCGACGGAGCCAACTCCGGAAGAACTAGAAGAAATCTAGTCTAAAAAACGGCAGAAAAAAGTCCCTTCGGGGACTTTTTTTGGTAAATATATGTTATAATGATTAGAGACAAGAGGTACTATGCATTTCAAGACTATTTTCAAATCCCTAAAAAATAAAGACATGCTGAAGCGAGTATTGATTATTTTCGGCATTTTAGTTGCCTATAGATTACTTGCTCAGATTCCGGTTCCGATGGGCGATGCTTCCACATTTAAAGAAGCGGTCTCAAACTTAATGGAGAAATCTGATTTCTCGAGTTTCTTAAACTTGATTTCGGGTGGTGGGCTAGCCTCATTTAGTATTATCTTGGTTGGTTTGTCACCATACATTACCGGTTCGATTGTGATTCAACTGCTTACTAAAGCGATTCCACGTCTTGAGGAACTTTCAAACGATGGCGAGTCTGGTCGTCGTAAGATTAATCAGTGGACTCGTATGCTCACAGTACCTCTAGCAATCGTGCAATCAATTGCCTATATCTTCATTCTTTATCAATCGGTGCTCTCGGCAAACATCTCGACTGATTTCGTACCAACGGCTGGTGACTGGGTACTTTCGGTAGTATCAATGACGGCTGGCTCGGTTATCTTGATGTGGATGGGTGAGCTTATCACTGAGCAGGGCATTGGTAATGGTATTTCAACCCTTATCTTTGCTTCAATTATTACGCAACTCCCGAACACAATGGGTGCACTTGGGGCAAGTCTCTTCGATACGAGCCAAGGTACGCTCAATTTGTTTGGTTGGCTTGAGCTACCGGTGAATCCAACTACATTCTGGATTGTGTTTGGCTTTGCAATTGCGATGCTAATAGTCATATACTTCTTAGTAAAGCTGAACGAAGCACAACGAGTAATTACAATAAATTACGCGAAGCGTGTGCACGGTAACTCGTCGTACGGCGGGATTAAGTCAATTCTCCCGATTAAATTGATTGCGGCGGGTGTGGTGCCGGTGATTTTCGCAACGGCATTCTTATCGCTTCCGGCGCTGATTGGTCAGGTAGTAACGTCGGTTGATCCAGGTAATGAATTTGGTCAGTCATTAATCTCGACCTTCTCGGCTCCGTCAGCCAATAACTTTGCGTCGCTCTATCCGGATGGTATTAATGGACGTTGGTTCGTGTACCCGGCTGTTTACTTCATCTTAGTATTTGCCTTTACTTATTTCTATACTTCGATTATTTTCAATACGAAGGAAATTGCAGACAATTTACAAAAGCAGGGTGGCTTTATTGAAGGTGTTCGTCCGGGCGCGAAAACGGCTGAATATCTTAGTAAGGTCGTGAATCGTCTTGATCTCTTTGGCGCACTCGCACTTGGTTTAATTGCGATGCTCCCATTTATCACGGATTATATTTTCATTGTAGTAACTGGTGCTCCGATTGGTCTTTCGATTTCGGGTACTGGTCTTCTTATCGTAGTGACGGTGGCGTTAGAGAATCTAAGGTCGGTGGATTCCAGAGCTCTAATGATAACATACGATGATTTTTCAAATGAGCCTGAAGATTGATACTAGTCCAAAACAAGTTGCAAAATGGGTGGTAGTCGGCCTACTCGGCATCTTTGTAATTGTTTTCTTTGTGCGCGTAGCAATTTATGAAGCCGATTATTACACAAGGATGGATGGTAGCGAAAGAGCAATTTCTTCGGTTGAGACGATTGAGCGCGAAGAATTGGTTGAAGAGAAGCCAGCTGAAACTGAGGTTAAGAGCTATTCGGTACCGGCGGATCGACCAAAATATCTACATATTCCAAAGCTTGAAATCTATAACGCTAGAGTGATTGGTGTGGGTGTTGATTCGAACGGCGCATTGGCGACACCACGTAATATTTATGATGTGGGTTGGTACACGAGTTCCGGCAAACCGGGTGAAGGTAAAACTATCGTGATTGATGGCCATAATGGTGGACCAACAAAACATGGCGTGTTTAAAGACTTGCCAAATTTGGCTCCGGGCGATCAATTCGTGATCCAGCGTGGTGACGATGTTGAATATACCTATTCTGTATACGACAATGTGACGGTGCCGCTCGCGGAAGCGGATAAGTACATGGTGAAAGCAATGCATTCACCGGTATCTGGTGTAGAATCAGTGACTTTAATTACTTGCACTGGCGAGTGGTCACAAACGAAGGGAACTTATTTATCGCGTCAGTTCCTAAGAGCCATTCTTGTTAAATAATTTGATAAAAATATCTCTTTACAATCCTTTATTTTTGTGCTAAACTTGTAAGGTAATTTATGGCTAGTCAAAAGGAAGTGATTAAACTCACAGGCACCGTTGTTGAGGCGTTGCCTAATACCCAGTTTCGGGTTGAACTCGAGAATGGTCATATTATTGTTGCCCATATGAGTGGGAAGATGCGAAAAAACTATATTCGTCTCGTCCCGGGCGACAGAGTTGAGGTTGAGTTAACCCCCTACGATCTTACAAAGGGCAGAATCAGCTTCCGACTCAAGGATTAATATTAAACTGTTGTATTTTTTACATACAACGTAATAGGAAAGGATATTTTGACACTATGAAAGTACGTGCAAGTGTTAAAAAAATCTCCCCAGATGACATCATTGTGCGCCGCAAAGGTGTGCTTCGTGTTATCAACAAGAAAAAACCTAAGAATAAGCAAAGGCAGGGTTAAAATATATGGCTAGAATAGCTAGCGTTGTGATTCCTTCCGATAAGCAAGTGTGGATTGCACTGACTTATGTTTACGGTATTGGACGCACAACATCTAAAGCCATCCTTGCGGAGGCTAAAATCGAGCCTACCACTCGGGTGAAAGATCTCACCGAGGCTGACGAACAAAAAATCAACGACATTATTTCCGCGAAATATCATGTTGAAGGTGATTTGAGGCGCCTCGTGAGCAACAATATTAAACGTTTAAAGGATATCAATTCATATAAAGGTATCCGCCACAAGGCTAAATTACCAGTCAACGGCCAACGTACTCGTACGAATGCACGTACTCGTAAGGGTAAGGCGATCGCGGTCGGTGGTACGCAACCTAAAGCAGCAAGTAAGACCTAGGAGTAAAATATGGCAGAAGAAGAAATTAAAACTACGACTGCTACTGAAGCCCCTGAAGCTCAGGCTCCAAAGGCTAAAGCAGCAAAAAAAGGCAAAAGGATTGTTAACAGCGGTGCTGTTCACATCCAAGCAACTTTTAACAATACTATTATCAGTGTCACCGACAAAACTGGTGCTGTACTTTCAGCATCATCGGCTGGAGCTAACGGTTTCCGTGGCTCAAAGAAAGGCACCGCTTTCGCAGCTGGTGTAGCAGCCGAAAAGGCACTTGACCTCGCTAAGAAGAATCACGCTCTTAATTCTGTAGACGTGTTTGTTTCTGGCATTGGACTTGGTCGTGATGCCGCGATCCGCGCTATCTCTACTGTTGGTATCAAGATTGATAGTATTACTGATGTAACCCCGATTGCACATGGTGGTGTGCGCCCTAAGGGAGAAAGGAAACCATAATGGCACGTGATAATTCTCCAATTGTAAAACAAAGTCGCCGTGAAGGTTATGCACTCGCTCCAAAAGCCCACAAAGTGATGGCTAAGAAGTCTGGCATTCCAGGTGAACATGGTGATATGCGCGTACGCGGTGGTAGCCTTTACCTTACCCAGTTACGCGAGAAGCAAAAAGTACGCCGTACTTACGGTCTTCTCGAAAAACAATTTGCAAAACTAATGAAGGAAGCTCAGAAGAGCGATGGCCTTACCGGCGAGAAGCTCCTTGAGTTCTTGGAACGTAGAGCAGACAACGTCGTCTTTCGTGCCGGCTTTGCTCTTACTCGTCGCCAAGCCCGTCAATTAGTGTCGCATGGACATTTTCTATTGAATGGTCGTAGAATTGATATTCCATCAATTCGTTTGAACCCGGGTGATGTTCTAGAAGTTCGTCCAATTTCACAAAAGTCCGAATACTTCAAGAATCTCGCCAATGTAATGGGTGCCGCATCTACGACTCCTCTTTCATGGCTTAAAGCCGATGGCAAGAAGATGAAGATTGAAATCACTGGCCTTCCGAAGCGCGAAGAAGCGGAAGCTGGTATTA
Organism: Candidatus Saccharimonadota bacterium; assembly: GCA_017464135.1. Classification (GTDB taxonomy): domain Bacteria; phylum Patescibacteriota; class Saccharimonadia; order Saccharimonadales; family Saccharimonadaceae; genus Nanosyncoccus. The sequence goes on from JAFUEB010000004.1 coordinate 15,062, forward strand.
ATGAACAATTAATCGTTGAGTATTACTCACGCTAAGGAGGACTAAATGACAACTAAAAATATTCACGAAGCAAATCTCGCCGAAGTACACGACCTTAGCGATACTAGTGCTGAGTTTGTGATCAAGCCACTTTACTATGGCTACGGTAACACTCTCGGTAATTCACTTCGTAGAGTTCTCCTTTCTAGTGTGAAGGGTGCTGCAATTACTGCTTTCTCAATTGAAGGCACGACGCACGAGTTCACTGCAATTCCTGGCGTTCGCGAGGATGTAGTTGACATTATGCTTAATCTCAAGAACATTCGTTTCAAGATGCATACTGACAACCCAGTTGAACTTACTCTCGAAATGAAGGGTGACAAGCAATCATCTGAAAAAGATGGTGAAAAGCGTGTCATCGCTGGCGATATCAAACTTCCAGCTGAAGTCGAAATCGCTAATCCAAACCAGGTAATCTGCCACATTGACGATCCTAAGTATGTCCTCAAGATGCGTCTCGTGGTTGAGTCTGGTCGTGGTTATCTCACCGTTGAGCGTTCCGCCGAAGATCGCATTCATTCTGATATGATTGCTATTGACGCAGTGTTTACGCCAGTCCTTCGCGTTCGTTACAAAGTTGAGAACACCCGTGTTGGTCAAGATACTAATTTGCAACAACTTACGATTACCGTCGATACCGATGGCACTATCACGCCACGTGATGCCTTTGAAGAGGCTGCTGCAATTCTCGTCAACCAATACACTGCACTCGCTGGTAGCACCAGAGTAGAATCTACTCCAGCTCCTGGCACTAATAAAGAGGAGGACGATTCAGGTTTAATGCTTCCTATCGAAGAACTTGATCTTTCTGCTCGTACGGCTAATGCACTTATCAATAATGATATTAAAACTGTACGTGACCTCGTCACTTTGTCTGAGACTGATCTCAGAGATTTGAAAGGTTTTGGTCAGAAAGCATTAGACGAAGTTAAAGAAAAGTTAACGGAGTTAAATATTTAATATGCATCGCCACGGATATAAAGGCCGCAAGTTCGGCCGTGAAACCGATCAGAGACTGGCGCTCACTCGTGGGTTGATGTGCTCTCTGATTCGATACCAATCGATCACGACGACTCTTGCCCGTGCGAAGGAAATTCGCCGTGGTCTTGAGAAGTTGATCACGTTGGCGAAGAAAGGTGACCTCCACAGTCGTCGCCTCATCATCGCCAGACTTAACGACATTGAAGCTGCTACACTCCTCGTTGATGTGATTGCACCACAAATCAAGCGCAACTCCGGCTACCTCAGAATTGAGCATGCTGGATACCGCCGTGGAGATAACTCAGAGATGGGAACGATTAGTTTCGTCGATGAAATCTCTTATGACGTTAAGAAACCAGAAGAAAAATCAGCTAAAGCCGAGAAAAAAGCTGAGGCTAAGAAACCAGCTGCCAAAAAGCCAGCTGCTAAGAAGGAGGACAAGTAATGAAAACTTATTCTCAAAAGTCTAGCGAAATTTCTCGCGAATGGTGGTTAATTGACGCTTCTACTTTGCCACTTGGCAAATTAGCAGTTGTCATTGCTGATAAGCTCATGGGTAAATCAAAAGTTACTTACACTCCACACATTGACAATGGTGACTATGTTGTCGTTGTGAATGCGAAGAATCTCAAGGTAACCGGCGAGAAAATGACCCAGAAGAAATATTATCGCCATAGTGGATTCCCAGGTGGTCTTACCGAACTTAAACTTGAAGAAGTCATTGAAAAAGATCCTTCAGTCGCAATTCGTGAAGCCGTCAAGGGAATGCTCCCGAAGAACAAACTATCTGCTGACAGACTTGCTCGTCTTCGTGTCTTTGAAGGTGCTGAGCATGCTCACGCAGCACAAAATCCAAAGGAGATTAAGTAATGGTTGCTACGAAGAAATATATTTACGGCCTTGGTCGTCGCAAATCTGCGACTGCAACCGCTCGTCTTTACAAAGGCAAGGGTGAGATTACGATTAACGGTAAGCCAGCTCTTGAATACCTTTCTGGTAACAAGACTTATCTTGCTGAAATCACCGATCCGCTCGCACTTGCTGAAAAGCAAAAGGAATACGATATTACGATTCTTGTTAAAGGCGGTGGTCTAGCAGGCCAAGTTGACGCAATTAAGCTTGCTGTATCAAAAGCACTCGTGCTTGAGGCTCCGGACCTACGTCCAGTACTCAAGAAGGCTGGATTCACCTCACGTGATCCACGCGAAAAAGAGCGCAAAAAATACGGTCTTCGTTCCGCTCGCAAAAAAGAGCAGTTCTCAAAGCGTTAATACAAGAAAAAGTCCCCGAGTTAACACTCGGGGATTTTTGTTATTCTCTGACGATGATAAGTTCGTCAAAGGTATCGAGTATGGGCGGATTAGCCTGGTAACAATCATTGATTGGTTGTGAACTTTGGTTCACTGTCCCTGTAACTTGAATAGCGCAGACGCCAACTACTATTCTTGCACCTAATGTTTTAAGTGCATTTATAATGGCCCTTCTTTTAGTCAAGTTTAAGTGGCGATTGCCCACAATAATGAGTGCGTTTTTACGATCTTTGAATGCTGTTTTTGTGCGTTCACCCAAATCGTCCGAGCTATTATATACAACACAGTTAGCGATTTCTTTAACTTTCGTGATGATTTCGTCACATACTCGATTTTTTAAGGTGCCTTCTGCTCCGAAAAGTATAATTCCGACCGGACGCGCAATTTGATTGATACTTTGGATTGCTTCGTATGGCGTGACATACTTTTGAAGTTCTAAGCTCATTTTTAACCCCCCTTTCGACAATGATCTTACTATATATTATATCATATTTATGCTAATTTGTAAATATAAGAGTTTTGCACAAGATTTTTATGTTTAAATCCCCATTATTGTTATGTTTTATGTTAGAATTAAAGGGTATGATGTTACGGGGAAGAAGAGGTACGGGAGTACGTGGTTTACTTTTGTTCATACGCTATTATCCGGAAAGGGTTTTGATTCCGTTACTTTTTCTTGTCACATTTTTCACAGTCTTTTACTATGGGCAGAATTCACGGATTCACTCGATTAGTGACGATACTCTGCAGGTTTCCGGTGATGCCGAGACTTGCGCATTTACCTCTAGCGTGACTGCAGCTCACACTAAGACGATTAATCCTGGTTCAACTCAGAGTGGCATTGGCACGACCAAAATTACCACTAAATGTACGAATTCAATTGAGCACAAAGTCTATGCGATTGGCTATTCAAACAATACGGATGGTAATACTGGTCTGATCAATTCAACTGACAATGTGACGATTGCTACTGGGACGGCGACTTCTGGCGATGTCTCAAACTGGGCGATGTTGATTGCAAAGGATACTTCTTCGTATGAGCCAAGTAACCTGACGATTACAAATAGTTTCGGCTCTTATCATGTGGTACCAAGCACTTCGACGCAGGTTTCGGGATATTCTGGTGCTACGGATGCTACCACTGGTTCGTCGATTACGACGACTTACAGAGCGAAGCTTTCCAGTTCGCAACTAGCGGGAACTTATGTAGGCAAGGTGAAATACACGCTTACGGCGACGATGTTCTACACTGTCACGATTAAGACTGCAACTGGTATTTCAAAAGTAACTCTTAATGGGGTAGAATGTACGAGTGCTTCTGGATGTCAGGTGACAAATCTCACTGAAGGCGAAACCTATACTCTTGTTGCTACATTGGCAACTGGCTACAACTTTAGCACTTGGTCTACGCCGGAAAATGGCACGATTGCGGGTGCGACGACTGCTAGCACAACTTTCACTGTCGGTGGTGGTGATACAACGATTACCCCTTCGGCAACGCCAAAGACTTATACTATTACCTTAAACAAGAATGGAGCAACGACGGCTGGCTCTAGTTCAACAACTGTAACTTATGGCGCAACGACGTTCGCTGCGATTACTAGGCCACAAAGGAAATACAACATTTCCGGCTTCACTCTGCCGGCTTCAAATGGCGCAACTGGGGCAGAGGTTTCGAGTACCAACACGGTTACTAGTACTTACACGTTTAATGGTTGGTACAAGGAAGCTGGTGCGACTAATAAGATTGCTTCAAATGCCGCGACACCGGTTCTAGCCGCTAGTACTTCGTATACAACTTCTAATGGTACTTGGAGTTATGACGGAGCGCGCACGCTTTACGCTGGTTGGACTGCTCAGATGGTATCACTTCCAACCATTACAAAGCAAGGTTACGATTGTGGTTGGACGGAAACGGCGACGAATGCGACTGCAAAAGATTTTCAGACTGGCGATTCGTTAACTCCGACTCGAGACTACACACTTTATGGTGTTTGTATCCCGATTGATTATACTATTACGATTGATGCTGGGGCAGGTACGACCGCCCTTACACTTTCAGGTTGGAGTGGTACTGGCACTGCTACTCTCACGAAGACTTTCCATATCGGTGACACGATTGATTTATCAGCCATAACTCCTACATATAGAACTGGGTATAGTGGTGCTACGTATGTAGTGAACGATTCGTATGGTTCAATTAGCGGCTCCACATATACAGTGGGTGCAGGGAATGGGCATATTATTATTAAGGCCAGCACGCTTGCAACGCCGACCTGTACAATGCAAGGCGGTACCACGAAAGTTTATAACCGTTCGGCTACTACTCTTACTGCTACGGATACCTCGAGCCTATATGAGGCTAATAGTGTTGATATCACCTACTCGTTTGGCTATGCAACGGCGGCGGATGGTACGCTTGGTGACTTTAGCTCCCCACAGTCTGGGAACACATTCTCGATTGCGAAGGCATTATTCTATGGAACAAGGTATTATGGTGTAACCGTCAATGTAGTCAGCGTGGATGATAGTTCACTCACGGCAACCTGTACGTCTGGAACTGGCTCTAGTACGGGTACAACGGTCGCAAACAGGACTACAATGGCATTGATCAATTCCAGAGTGCAATTAAATGCTGGCGATGGAACTTTGAGTGGTACGGCTTATTTCTACGTTGCCTATGGTAAGGCTAACAAATATAGTTCAAGAACTAGCACTTCAGCATATACGTTACCAACAGTAACACCCCCAGAAGACTACGTGCTTGATGGTTGGTATACGGCCGCCGAGGGTGGATCTAAAGTGATGAATGCCGACTTCTCTTTGACAGGTACGGCTGTTTCAGGATGGTCTAACGCCTCGTCTAACTGGGTGAAGACTGGCACGAGCAATTCCGCTACTGCTACCGCCAACATACTTTATGCACACTATACATTTAATGGCACTTACATCCAGAATTTACCGAGCGCTTCTTGTACATCTACTCCACTTAAAGTTTATGATAGTCGTGACATGCAATCGTATCATGTAAAACGTCTTGCGGATGGGAACTGCTGGATGATGGATAATTTGAATCTTGGCGCAACGGATTTAACGGTTGAACTGAGCAGTACTAATTCCAATTTCGTGTCGCCACTTACAGCTGAAGTATTTAATAGTTGGCGCGTTACGACTGGTTCAAATACCTTGACCGATGGTGAGTTCTTTAATTATACTGGCAATGATCCGACTTCAGAAGGTAGATATGGTACACTCTATAACTATTATGCTGCGACTGCGACTTATTTCTCTGGAAGCACGGCGACGCAAAACTCAAAGAATGACATTTGTCCGGCTGGTTGGAGGCTCCCGACTGGTGGTCAATATGGCGAATACGATGAGCTAACGAAGCTTCCAGCTTTTGACACGGTTGCGGAACTTAGGACTCCAGCTATGAGTGGTGGTTTTGGTTTGGCGTTTGCTGGGTATGGTGGCGTAGGCAACGTAGCATATACCAATCAGCTTGGAACCTATTGGACTTCTACAAGAGTTAATGATACAAATATGTATTATATGTCTGTGAACTCGTCCACGATTAGTGCTACATATTCGATTTCTCGTGGATATATGCAATCGATTCGTTGTGTCATGAAAAAGACTGCGCATCAAGTAACTGTTTCATACGATTCAGGCATAGTCAGCGTAACGCTTAATGGTACGAGCGTAGCAAATGGTTCAAGTGTGCAACTTGAAGACAATGCTTATTATCAGATTGAAGCTACGGCTGCTTCGGGTTATAATTTCGGAGGCTATACGGCGACTGTTGGTAGTTTCGTATCTTCTTCTACGGCATCGACATACTATAAGACTGGAGCTGCCGCCGGTACGATTACCGTTACTTCGGCAGCTGCCACTTTCACATGTACAAAACAGTTCCGTTTGCAAAATGCCGATGGAACCTATCCAAGTACCTATACTGTTGATAGCGTTGAAACCCTTCCTGCCGGTAGTATTTGTGACTACGTGAAGTCTTATACAAACTATCAGACGCAATCTGATAACCAGATGCCACTTGACGCTACCGACGTAACCCTCTCGCTTGATCTCCCTAGGAATACTTATACGCTTACTGTTTATAAATATTCGTCGATTTCTACCGTTGGATATAGTGGGACATATAGATGGGGACAAGAAATCCAGTTGACGGCAACGCCAAATCTTGCAGAGGGATACAGGTTTTACCAGTGGGCACATTATAATTCGGAAAATGAAGGCACTTTTTCGTCGACTACTATTACTAATCCGACCTACACGATGCCGATTGGGAATGCTAGTATCGTTGCTTCCGGCAGAAAGAATTATTTCCAGGAGCGTCAATATTCATATTGCGGTTATCCAATGTGGGATTATCGTACGAATACTATGTATAAGACGGTAATTATTAGTACTTGGTGTTATATGGCTGAAAACTTGGACCTTCCGGGCGGGACAACAGTTGAGCCAACGCATTCGCACGTGACTTCAAGCTATACATTGCCGTCATCATCGACTGGCGCTTCAACTGGTGTTTATAACTCCGGCACTAGAGACTGTTCATCTGGTGGCCCATGCTATAGCTATTATAACTGGACTGTAGCAACGGCTGGGACAAACCCGACGTTTGGTATGGCAGAATCAGATATTTGTCCGAGATATTGGCGCTTGCTGCAGCAGAATGATCTAGATAGAATTTCGTCTTATCATTATACGAACCAGATACCGTTAACTTCTGCGCCATTTGAAGGAAATGCATCCGGATTATACTCTACGGCTGGAAGTTACAACAATTCGAATACGATTATGTTCTGGGCGGGTGCTAACCATTATGTAGGTTCTGGTAATGCACGTAGTGGCTATGCCTATAATGCAACATCTGCTACTTATTTCGGTAATGCACAGTATATGAAGGATGTTAGGGCTGGCGTGCGTTGCGTGATGGCAAACACAAATACATTATCTTCGGCTACGACGATGCAAAGTGTAGCACCAGACATGATTCTAAATTCGGCCAATGGTGCGACTGCGACTCTTACAGATAGCCGGAACACCTCGGTTTCTTATGGTGTGCTTAAGGCGGCAAATAGTTTGTGGATGACAGATAACCTTAAGGTTCTAGGTGGTGCAACTATTTCAAACACGGCATCGAATATAACTTCAAGTACATCCTATACTTTGCCGGCTAGCGTGACCAGTCCTGCTTATTGGACTAATAGTAATACTTCGGCGGTGCTTTACACTGGGACTGTATCAACCACTGGTGGATACTACAATCATGTTGCGGCGACGGCCACGATTCAAAACACGACAGCCGCTAATAATGCTTCAGTGATGAATCAACCAATGCAGAGTATTTGCCCACGCCCGTGGCGCATACCGACATACCATGAGCTTGCTGATTTGGTCTCAAGTTATGGCACGCAGATGATCAATCTACTTGGTCTTGCCAAGAATGGCTATATTGCTGCAGGCGGTTTATCGATGAGCGGTTCTTATGGGTTCTGGTGGACAATGACGACTAGTGCAACTGACGCGACGAAGGCTTATATCTTAACTGAAAATCCGTCGAATGCGCTTACATTGCAACTTGTTGATAAGTTTTATGGCGCTAATATTCGCTGTATCTATAATAGTTAAGTATTACCATTATTCTGCACATAGTCAAGATTGAACATATGCTTAACTTATATATAATAATATATGAAGGAGTGTAGTTTTGTTGGAAGTAAAAAGCTTTAAACAGATGCGAGTAGTTCGTATTGGTGGACAATTGTCTGCTGGTTTGCTTTTTATTCTGTTGGCTCTTTCTACTGTTCCGTTTAGCTTCGGAAGTAATAATGTGGAAGCTGAGACCAACTCTAGCGTGCCTAGCACGATTACGCTTACGGCGGCTAATGCTAATGCTACTGTCACAATTAATCCTTCTGATGCCGGAACATTCGGTACGACCTCTGGGAATGCTAATATTAGATTTACAATTACGACAAGTAACAGTAGTGGCTATACACTAACTGCTAAATCATCGAAGACCACACTCGATCGCTCGGGTTCCGGACAGTTGTTATCTCTTGCTTCCGCCGTTTCTCAGTCACAATTTAGTAATGCTTCAAATACAACACTTAATAATCGTTGGGGATATAAACCAAATTATTATAATTCTTCTTCTAATAACAATTATCGTCCGGCTCCTTCTACTTCTGGCGTTGTGCTCGATAAGACGACGGTCGCAAATCCTACTGCTAAATCGTATACGATTGCCCTAGGCGCCAGAATTAATTATGATGTGCCGGCCGGTTCCTATGTCAACGATACTTTAGAACTACAATATGTTGCCAATCCTGTGCCATACACGATTACCTTTGACAATAATGCACCGGATGATATTGTGACAAATATGCCGACGAATTTGACCGGTTCATCTTCGTCGCCAGAAACGATTACTTTACCGTCCAGAGTGCCACAGCGTACGAATTATACTTTTGTTGGTTGGTGTACGGTACAACCGACCGAGGTCGCCGGTGGACAGAGCTGTTCAGGTACGACTTATTCAACTAGTTCGCAATACGGTTTGGACTATACTGCTAATAACTCTTCTAATACTCTTTATGCGATTTGGACCTCTAGCCGTGGATGCAACAAGGCTGCTACTACGATTGGTACCGGAGTGACTGCTACTGATGCGGTTTGTATGCAAGATATTAATGATACCGTGATTGCTTCGATGACGGCCAATGCGCAACATACGCTTATTGACATGCGTGATGGGAAATCATATTTCATTACTAAGCTTGTTGATGGCAAAGTATGGATGACGCAAAACTTGAATTATAATTTAAACACTTCCACAACTTTGACGCACAATAATACCGATCTCGGTTACGAAACGAATGATGAGACAAAGACTTGGACACCGAGTAGGGCTACTTTAACAAATGTCGCAAATTGGTCTGATGATACTTCAATTCCGATGTCGTATGACGCCGGGTCGTGGTATTACACTTCTTCCGGAACGACTTCGGCAGATACGGCTTCGCAAGTATGCTCTGACTCTTCTACGTGTGGTCATTTTAATGCTGGAACTTATTACAACTGGCTAGCTGCTATTGCCGAAAATGAAACTAATAGCAACGATCACGAAATGGTTCCGGACTCGGTTTGCCCGGCTGGATGGAGATTGCAAGATGCTTATGATGAAATAACGTATGGCGAATTAAACTACATCTTTTTCCAAAGAGGCTATGTCGATGAATTCGTCAATTCTGGTAATGCGTCGCTTCAGAGCGGTGCACTTAATGCTATGCGTAGCGCCCCGCTATATATCGTGAGAGCTTCTCGTGTAACTAATGGCGCAATCTCTAGTAACGGCACTTTCGCGAGTTATTGGGCGAGAACTACTAAGGATTCAAATAGTTCTTATGCTCCTTATATTAATAACACTACTATGTATGCAATTAGTTCAACTAATAAAGGGATTGGGACTTCGGTAAGATGTATTGCAAGAATGACGACTGGAACCACTAGTGTTGCATTCCATGGAAACGGAGCAACTTCTGGTGTAGATTTTACCGTTACAACGGATAGCGGCCGTGCGGTTAGTTTGCATCATACTGATAGTTTTGTTAAGCCTGGATATAAAATTACTTCTTGGAATACGAAAGCGGATGGCTCCGGTAATACATATTTAGATACTAGCGCTATGATTGTACCGGCCACCGATACATCTACTTTAAATTTGTTTGCACAGTGGGAACCGTCTTACAACATTACTTATAATGGCAATGGTGCAAATAGTGCTCTTACTATGACGGTCGGTCATAATGTGTTGGATGGCGACAATATTACGCTTTATGCTCCGAATTATTTTAGAACAGGCTATGGTTTTGCGGGTTGGTCTACGACACAGATTAATCCAGATGCTTCAAATGCTGCAACGTTGATGGCTAATGCTAAAATCTTTGGACCAAATCAGACGATTACGGCTAATTATGAAACATTTGGGGTGAATGTCCCGACTTCAGTTACGCTATATGCAGTCTGGGTAAAATCTTCTGGCAACATGCAAGATTGGAAGGGTTGTGAATCATTGACTGCTACTACGCGTGAAGGTGATGCTTTTACTCCAGGTAGTATAATTGCACTTACCGATACTCGCGATGGTGACACTTATGCAATTGCAAGATTAGCCGATGGTAACTGTTGGATGATTGAAAACTTTAGACTGGATAGTACCAACTCGTCAGATGCTAGCAAAGCTCAGCATTTTGGTGATTATTTCGTTGGACTTGCAAATCCTGAAGATATCTTTACGAGTGACACTACGGCGAATTCGCTATATAGTACGTCTAATATTACAGGCGAGAATATTGCTAGTCGTATTCCGCGTTATAGTAATAATAATACGAACACTACCGGCCAAAGTGCAAGTGGGGCTGCTTTGACTCCTGATCCGAGCAATTCTAGCATCTATCACCAGTGGTATGGCTATGGCAATATGTATAATTGGCCGGCCGCTATTGCAGATGCATCAGATGTGGGATCAACGTTTACAGGAATTGGCACTATGACGTCGATTTGTCCAAGTGGATGGATGCTTCCAGTATCTTCCAGTACGGTGACAGTTGACTATTCATTTATGAAGTTACTCAATTCTGTTACGGGTACTTCGCACACGCAATTAACAGCTTCTACCAATCCAACTGCCGCTACTATTTCGTCACGGTTTCGAACTTATCCATATAATTATGTTGGTTCTGGCTATCAGTCCAATTCTCAAGTTACTGGACGCGGAACCAATACGTACTTATGGGAATCGGCATCAGGGACCAACCACCAGTATGCGGCTATGTTTTATGTCTCTCCAGCTTCAGTCAGCGGGCTTTCTGTCTTGAGAACGGTCGGTGCCGCAATTAGATGCGTCGCAGATAAAGATTACCGGATTATATATGACGGAAATGGCGCTGATGCTGGTCATGATATGCGAATTACTACGCCTGTAAGTTCCGGAAGCCCAGTTACCCTCGCTGCGTCGAATTATGTGCGTAGTGGATATGGGTTTGCGGGTTGGTCAACGACGCAGATTAATCCGGATGCATCGAATGCTTCTACGTTAATAGCTAATGCTACTATTTATGGGCCAAATGAATCTGTAACTTTTGAAAATGTAACCGGTAATATTAAACTCTATGCAGTATGGATAAAACCAGCTGGTAATTTGCAAGATTGGTCTGGCTGCTCTTCGCTTGCACAAGGTAGTGTTACTGCGCTTAAAGATACGCGTGATAATCAAGTTTATACTGTTGCTAAATTGGCAGATGGCGAGTGTTGGATGATAGAAAACCTAAGATTGAATGATGATCATTCTGCTGATTATTCAAAGATGCAGGGTGTTGGCGGTGTATTTAGTGGACTTGGAGATAGCACAACAAACTTTGGAACGTCAGCTACGACGACTGTTGTAATTCCTTCGAATACATCACTCTATACAGCGTATCCTAGAAATACTGATTTACAGTATATTTCTGGTGATTATCAACAACATCGTTTCCCTAAATACAATAATCAAAATACTGCACTAACCGTTGATCATATGATGAGTTTATCTCAGAATGTTTATTCGTATGGGAACTATTATAATTGGCCTGCAGCAATGGCAAATACTAGCATAATGAATACGTCAAACTTTTCAGAGTATGCCGGCTCATCACTCTGTCCAGCTGGATGGAGGCTACCGACCGGTGGAACTGCTGCAAGTGGAAAGGACTATAATACTTTAGTAACCGCGCTTAATGTCCCAACTAATGATTCTACTAATCTACGTAAATACCCAAATAATTTTATTTATAGTGGTATATATTCATCTTCTAATGCACAGTCTCAAGGCACTACGGGTGTATATGCATCTAGCTCTGCAAACAACGATAGTAGTTACTATTCACTTAATTTCTACGATACTTCGACTCAACATAGTTCTACTGTAGCAACTAGACAAAAAGTTGTAGGAACCGTGATTAGGTGTATCAAAGACGATAGAATGGAAGTGATTCTTGATGCGAATGACGGAAGCGGAAGATTTGAAAGGGTATATGGTGATTCCGGTTTTGCCACTTCCATTCCGCTTGCTGTAGCGTTTATGAATGATGATTCTGTAGTGACATCTTGGAATACTAAACCAGATGGAAGTGGCACAAGCTATACAACTGCATACAGCGGTGGGACTTCGACTACTCTTTATGCGCAATGGACTTCGTCTTATAAGATTATTTACGACGGTAATAATGCTACTTCTATACCTACTATGAATGCGTATGGTCATTCTGGTATTGCTTCTGGTGCTAAAGTATTACTATATGCTAGCAATGTATTGAGAGATGGATATGGTTTTGTTGGTTGGTCTTATACGCAAATTGATCCGGATTCTGCCAATGCAGCAACGCAAATTGCGAATGCTAAAATTCTTGGCCCAAATGAAACTATAACTGCTAATGCTACAACTCTAGGCGTAGATGCGCCAGCTACAGTAACTCTTTATGCAGTTTGGATTAAACCTTCGGGTAATTTGCAGAGTTGGAATGGATGCGAAAGCCTTACAGCCACAACTTACTCTAATGGCGTAATTACACCTGGTGGTGTAATAGGCCTAACTGATACTCGTGACAACAAAGTGTATGCGGTTGCGAGACTCTCGGATGGAAATTGTTGGATAATAGATAATCTTCGTCTTCTAGGCTCTAATACGAATGTATCAGCGGATACAACTAATCATCCGACTAATGATTATATTTCGAAAATCGGCTCTTCTTATAATTGGTGCTATACAAATAGTGCTGACTGTTTTGAGAGAATATTATATACATGGTCAACAACACCACTTTCAGCCTCATATTATAACTGGTATACTGCGACAGCTGGGAACGGTACATACTCTACGTCGACTGGTATAGTGGCGGGAGATATTTGTCCTAAAGGTTGGCACTTGCCAAACGCGTTACTGAATAGTACTAGTGATTATTTCAAGTTAGCCGTTTCACTGGGTGGATCATATGCGACTATGACAGGAACTACCGGGTCATTAATTTCTGAAAGACTACGTGCTTATCCAAATAATTTCGGTTATTATGGCTATGGCTATAGCACCGCGAATACTCCTAATATTTATAATCTAAGACAATATGGTTATTATGCCGGTGCTAATGCTTATTCTCAAAATCAATTTTCCGCACTTTATATTGGCGATAATCTTGTAATTACGAGTCAGTACTATAAGTATTATGGCACTTCAGTAAGATGTGTTAAAAATCCGAAGACAGTTTATTATGACGGTAATGGGGCCGATAATCCTTCGGCTATGGGTATTACCTATCCGGCGACGGCTGGTTCTACGGTTACTTTATCCCCATCTAATTATAAACGTTCTGGTTATGGTTTTCTTGGTTGGTCTTATACGCAAATTGATCCGGATTCTGCCAATGCAGCAACGCAAATTGCAAATGCTACAATTTACGGTCCAAATGAGACGATTACCCTTCCAAGCTCGATTCCTGGAGACTTAGTGATTTATGCTGTTTGGGCGAAATCTGCGGGTAATATGCAAGATTGGACCGGCTGTTCATCGCTTGCTGATGGCGGCGTTACCGCCCTTAAGGATACTCGTGATAATCAAGTTTACGCAGTGGCGAAACTTGCGGATGGTAATTGCTGGATGATTGAGAATCTTCGCCTTGACTCTGCGAATTCAACCGATAATACTAAAGCTCAAGGCTTTGGCGGAGTTTTTGCAGGTTTGCCGAATTCCGAATTAGCATCATTCAACTCATCTATGATTGCAAATTCGTTATATACTACTGATACTGCATCTTCTTCTTTGAATATTATTGCTGGCGGCGATAATCTTCAGTATAGAATTCCAAGATTTAATGATGCTTCCTCTGGGTCCATTTCAACTCTAACTGCAAATACCCAAGTTGCTTATTCTTATGGTAATTATTATAATTTTGCCGCCATTAAAGCAAATACTGGAGAAATGGATACAACTGCTACTTCTGAATGGTCCGGCACTTCAATTTGTCCGAAAGGCTGGAGATTGCCAACCGGTGGCGCTTCCGGTTCCGGAAAGGAATATGAGAGTCTTAATACCGCAGCGAACTCTGGTTCTACGACCTCTTCAGCTGGAATTAGAAGTTATCCAAATAACTTTATTTACTCGGGTTATATTTGGAGTGGCGCAGCGTCGGCGCGTGGACAATATGGTCAATATATGTCTGGTAGTTCAAATGGTGGTACTGGATTCTTTGAATATCAGTTTACTTCAAGTGCCGTAAATGTTGGACGTTCCGTCTTTAGGAGTATTGGTGATTCCGTACGATGTATTGCAAAAACCGGTGTCACTATCACGCTAGATTCTAATGATGGAAGCGATAAGGTTGCCCATGTATACGTTGCTAGTGGTACAGCTGTAACTCTTTCGGATGTATTGTTCGAGAATGAAAATCATAGTATTGCTTCGTGGAATACGTCTCCTAGCGGTACTGGCACTAGCTATACAACTACAATTACTGCTTCTTCGGATGTGACACTATATGCACAATGGATTCCGGCATATACGATCGTTTATAACGGTAATAATGCCACTGGAACAACCAATATGAACTTATCTAGGCATACTGGTGTTGTGGATGGCGATTCTATAATGCTATTTTCTAACAATTACATTAGAGACGGCTATGGATTCCTTGGCTGGTCAACGACGCAGATTGATCCGGATGCATCGAATGCTTCTACACTAATTTCTAATGCTAAAATCTGGGGTCCAAATCAAACTATTGTAGCCAATTCGACTAATCTTGGCGTTAGTACTCCTGCAAACGTAACTCTATATGCCGTTTGGGTAAAGGCTACCGGTACATTCCAGAATTGGAAGGGGTGTAGCTCTCTTACGACAACGACTTATAATAGTAGTACTGGCACAATTACACCGGGTAGTTTTGTTGCATTGACCGATACTCGTGGTACCACCGCGAATACGTATGCGATTGCAAGATTGCCGGGTGGTAATTGTTGGATGATTGAAGATGCAAGGTTTGATCTTGCCAACGATAACATCACAAAGCTTAATACTAACAATCCGACCGATACTTTCTTGACAAATATGAGAAATACTCCTTCTACTTGTACTAGTACAGCGCAGTCTTGTGTTGAATCGACTATTTACTCTGAGGGTAATGGTTTGTCGAGGGGTATTTATTATGGTTGGTGGACGGCAACGGCAGGAAATGGTGCATATAATTCAAATAATTCGTACGACAGTGATATCTGTCCAACAGGCTGGCATATACCGAATGGCGGATCGTCTGCTAGTGAATTCGCTACCCTCCTTTCCAATATAGGAGCTTCCAATGCCAATTACACTAGCACATCTTCGCCGACTAGTATGGTATTATCTGCGAGATTACGTAGTTTTCCATTGAATTTTCAATATTCAGGTGACACTCAAGGTTCCAATATTTATTCCTATAGAGAACAGGGTTATTATAACGTTGGTAACGGATGGGCGAACGGCTCAACGTATTATAGATATTATTTCGGTCTAAGTGAAGATTTTGTCAGGGTAACATATGGCTGGAGTAAATATATGGGCTTCAGATTAAGATGTGTATATGCTCCACTAATAAAATACGATGGCAATGGTGCGACTTCCGGCAGCATGACTACTGTATCAAGGCTTGCTACTGGCGCATCCGTCACTCTTCGTACTTCCAACTTTGAGAAGACTGGCTACGGCTTTCTTGGCTGGAGTCCGGTAGCGGATGGCTCGGGACCAATCTATGGGCAGAATGAAACTATTTCAGCTTCAGAGCTTAGTTCGCACGCTGATGCGGTTGGTAATGTAACGATGTACGCGATTTGGGTACAATCTACTGGCAATCTTCAGAATTGGAGCGGGTGCGATAGCCTAACCAAACCAACTGTTAACGGTGTTATGACGGCAAAAGAAAATGTGACGGCGCTTACCGATACTCGTGATAATAGGACATACACAGTTGCTAGATTGGCAGATGGTAACTGTTATATGAATGAAAACTTAAGACTCGGAGCATCGGAGATTTCGACGGACCTTACGAGTGGCAATACGAACGTATCAACTACGGTTACTGCTGCAACATTTAACGGATGGAGAACCACTGCCGCAACTGCAACTGCAACTGCTGGATTTGTTTATACGGGCTTTTCGAATTACGAAAAGAACACCATCAATTATAATTATTGTGCAGCGACGGCTGGTACGATTTGTGTTGATTCTACTACTGAGAGTGCAACTTACGATATTTGCCCGGCGGGTTGGAGATTGTCCACCGGTGGCTATATGTCTGGTGATATAGCCGGTTTGTATAATCTTGGCTATAATACGAGTGCGCTTGCTAGAAAATCGGTTGTGAACGGTGGTTTGGGCCTTACAATGAATGCCAATGTTGGGGCTAGCGATATAAGTGCGCAGTACCTTACTTCTGCCGCTGCTTCGGCTTCTGTCTATGCTCCGTATTTGACTTCATCTGTATTTTCTGGCACTTATCAAGTTAGCAGATCTTACCATGGTCCTGTTAGATGCGTATACGATAAGCCGCGTGTGAATTTAACTGTTAGTTATGGTTCCGGTGTCTCTTCGGTCACTGTTAATGGGTCTTCTGTGCCAAGTGGGAGGGCATTACGCCTTGATCAGGGTTCGACGGTTACTGTTGTTATGTATTTAAAAGAGGATTACGCTTTTAACTCATGGAATACTTCCGGTGGTACCCTCGGCGTTTCGGCTCAAACAACTACCTTTACGCTTGGAACCGGCACATCTGCCTCCATCACCGGCTATGCGTCTTTCACTGGAACTTATATCCAGAATATGAGTGATACACTTTGTACGACTACGGCAAGAAAAGTCTATGATAGCCGCGATATGCAGTCGTATTATGTGAAAAGGCTTTCGGATGGTAATTGTTGGATGGTAACTAATTTGAACCTTGGCGCAGTGAATTTTTATAATAATTTAACCAGCGCTAATTCGAATTTATCGACTACTGTTACATATTCGACATTCAATGGCTGGAAAAAGACAGCAAGCGCTTCGACGTATACTGATGGTGAGTTCATGGTATTGACCGGTAATGACGCTACTACCGGTACACCGTATGGTACTCTGTATAATTATTATGCAGCAACTGGTGGTACGATTTCGGGTGATTCTAATTCAACTAATGCGACTTATGATATTTGCCCGGCCGGATGGAGGTTGCCAACCGGTGGTAATGGTAATTATGAATACTATAATCTCTATAATTATTATAATTCCTACTCGTTGATGCGCGCATCATATAATAATGGTGGTGCAGCCTTTAATCAGCCGGGCTGGTTCGGTGGTGGTGCTTCATCAACATCTAATGTAAACCTCGGTCTTTCTGGTAGTTTCTGGTCTTCAACTACTTACAATTATAATTATCGTTACGGTATGTATGTGGCGACTTCTGGTTCAACGGTTCAGAGAGATGCACCAATGATTCGAAATGGTGGTCATTCAATTAGGTGCATAAAGAAGCCAGACGGTGTAACGCTTAATGTAAATTATTCTAGAGGCGTAACAGCTGTTTATGTGAATGGTAATTATATAGCAAATGGTTCTTCGGCGAATGTTGCGCTCGGCAATTCTGTTTCAATTATTGCTTATGTAAAAGATGGCTATTCTTTCTATGGTTGGACGGTTGGGAAAGGTTCTATTTCTAGCTCATCAGCCTACAGTACTACGTATACTGCGCCTTCGTCTTCCGTCACTACCACTTTAAATGCTGACGCGAGGTTCTTGGGTACTACTATCCAGGGTATGCCGGCTAGTTATTGTACTTCAACACCGCGTACGGTTTACGACAATCGCGACGATCAGGCATATACTGTAGCAAGGCTAAAAGATGGTCGCTGTTGGATGATTGACGATTTGAGACTGGGATATAACACCATATATACGGATCTTACTAGCACGAACACAAATTTGTCATCAACAATTACCGCTGCCACATTCAGTAGTTGGAAGAATCAGGCAGGTAGTGTATCATCTGGTGGATTTACAACCCCTTCTACCGGTACTGATCCGACTTCCGGCAGGGCATATGGTGTAACCTACAATTACTATGCAGCATCTGCTGGTACGATTTCGGGAGATTCTAATAGTAGCAATGCTACGTATGATATTTGTCCGGTCGGATGGAGACTACCAACTGGTGTCAGCACGACGGGTGATTTCGCTAAATTGTTTGCTGTTTATAATACCTATTCCTTGATTAAATCGCCGGTTACTGATGGCGGTGCGGCAATGAATGACTATAATTCATCTTCTGGCGTATCGGAATATTGGTCTTCATCCTATAGCAGCCCAACCAATATGAATGTAACCTATGTTACTCCATCATACCAATATCCTAGCTTTAATACGCAACGCCAATACAAGAATACGATTCGTTGTGTTATGAAGAATGATAGTTATAATATTTCTAATCTAACCTATTTACAGGATTGGAACTCATTATCTAGTACAAATAAAACGAATGTACTTAGCAGTATGTATGATAGCGTACTTTATCACTTGAAGGACAATCGTGATAACCAGACTTATGATGTAGCGAAGCTGAAAGATGGTCATATTTGGATTACGCAGAATCTCAATCTCGGTAGTGCAAATATTTCAGTCAATCTTACGAGTGCTAATACCAATATTGCATCGACCGTAACATCCTCAACATTTAACTCTTGGCGAAAGTCTTCGATTACTCCAACACTTACTTCCGGTGAGCTTATGTATGTTAACGGAACAGATTCGACTTCCGGTACACCGTATGGCGTAATGTATAATTATTGTGCTGCTTCTGGAGGTACATATTGCTCGAGTTCTAGCACCGCTAATGCATCATACGACTTGTGCCCGGCCGGTTGGAGAATGCCGACGTCCGGTATGGGATCTTCATACGACATTTATAATTTCGGCTTGAATTATCAAACTGCTGCTCAAATGTTTGGTCCGGTTACTTCTGGTGGTGCAGCCTTTACACTTGCTGGAAGGGCCACGGGTGGTAATTTGATTTCATATTCCGGCACTTATGGTGACTATTGGAGTTCTAATAATTCCGGTAGCACAACATGGATGAAGACGTGGAATTTCAACTCTTCTTCAGTGGCCGATGCTCAGGCGAACCGTGGATATGCTATTAATGTACGCTGTATTGGTAAATAGAAAAACTGTGTTATAATAATACCTGTTGGGGTAGTAGCTCATCTGGTAGAGCGCAGCATTCGCATTGCTGAGGTGGACGGTTCGAGTCCGTTCTACTCCACCAGATGGATCATATCCCGAAAATTACACTAATTTTTCGGGTTTTTTCGTTATAACAGGGAAGAAAATGCATTTTCCTAAATGCGGAAAAATCAAAAAAGATGTTTGGAAAAACCGGATTTTACCACTTTCGAACCCCTCACATTTAGAGCTTTTTATCTGTTAAGTCCGGAAAAATAGCGTATAATTTGTTTAGTTTGGCAGGTTTAAGACCTGCCTTTTTACTAATTTAGAGGATGCTCTTAAAATGGATTCAAATTCCTTTGGAGAATGGTCATTTAGGGACCTGTGAATCCTTTTTTCGTTGTAGAACGTTATATATTCTTTTAATTCTTTGAATAACTGTCGCTCCGAAGTAAAGTTCTTGCTGTACAGGAATTCTTTTTTAAGAGTAGCATTAAATGATTCCACGGTTGGGTTATCCGTTGGGTGGGCTGGTCTTGAGAACGAGTGTGTAATATGACATTTTGAATATACTCGTCTCATAGACCACGAATCATATTGCGAGCCGCCGTCGGTATGCAAGATTAACTGTTTTCCTGGTTTTCTTTCTTTATATGCACGAATTAATCCTCTTTTTACGAGTTGGGTGCTGCCGCTTCTTGCTATATCGTAAGCCAAAACCATTCTAGAATAGAGGTCTAGATAGACTGAAATGTAATATGTCCGGCCATGAAGAAAGAAAGCGGTAATATCTGCTACCCAAACCTCATTAATGTTAGTTACGGAATATCCTTTTAATAGCAGATTAGTTTTTCTGGTATTCCACCCGGCAGTGGATCTTTCTCTTTTAGGACGAATCACTGATATACCCATTTCTTTTGCCAGATTTGAAATATACTTTGTGCAGGCATATATTCCTTTCTTTTTGAGAGCCGCCTGGATACGACCCGGGCCGTATGTGCCGTGAGATTCATCGAAAATACGTTTAATTTCATTACAGAGGATGGCTTTTCTCGCTTCTTTCTTTAAGGATCTATCTTTATTCCTGAGATGGTTATAATACGTTCCACGGTCTACTTGCAATGCATCACATAATTCACGTATGGTGTAATTAGTGCCACTCTTGTCCATGTATGGGTATTTAACATTATTTGGGAGGTCTAGGTATTTAATAAAATCACTCATGATACATAGCATGGCTTCTTCTTTGCGGAGTTTTTCGGTTAGGTTACGATTAACTGTTTCATCTGAAGTGAATTTGGATCCTCTTTGGTATGGTCTATATTCTTTGATCCAACCACTAAAAGTGCTAGGTGGTATACGGTATCTCTCGCAGATATATGTCTCGCTTAGGCCGCTATAATACATTTTTAGAAGTTTTTCTTTTTTACTGTTCAGTATTCTTTTCCGTTTTGCTTTTTTATTTTCCTTCATTGTTATATTTTACTATTTTTCCGGGAATAAACGTGATATATTATTAGTGCAAGCTTGATTTTAAAAAAATCATAAGCCTACAGGGTACTATTAAAAAAATGACACATCCATGGAAATGTGTCACGATGTGTCATTTATACAATATTTCTTTGAAAAAAGATAGAATTACATCATAATTGCGTCAATTTGACATTTTTATGCCCCTAGATTGACATTTTAGTGTAAGTATGATATAATAATAAGAAATAGGGACTTTTTTATTGTTCTTTAATATAAGGGGGAATCAAAATGGAGAGAAAACGGCGAGGAAAAAGGCTGTTTCAAGAGCTTTTTATTTCGTTCGGTCTTAGTATTGCAATGGTTTTGGCGATTTTTATCCTTGGTGAGCAGGCGTTGTATCTGTTGACGGATTCAGCGTTTGGCACACATGGGGGATTATCGATCCCGACACTCGGAATTGATGTGGCAGTTTACAATGCTGAGGGACAAAATTCGCAGACAATTGTAGACAATCTTGATTCAGCGGTTTTTATACGCTGGAAAGGGCAAAACGCAATCGTGGATCATCGTTCACAAAGCTTTTACCTACTTCCAGAAGCAATTCCTGGCACTACTACTGCATGCTTGGTAACTCCATTTTATACAGATTACTATGTGTGCACGTATTCAGGTATCGGTAAAATCATTTACGGTGAAAACCATAAGTGTAAGTTTATCGATGATCAGGGAGAAGCAGTGAACCTCGCAAACCAAGGTGGTATTTGTATGTATACTTGCCAAGGCGAAATGATTAATAATGAGGTTCCAGTATATGTTACTTATTGGCGATTATCGAGTATTGATCCACTCCATTTTTTAGAGAGAGTTCTATCGATTTAAAAATAGCTCCGGCAGTGCCGGAGCTTTTTCTTATTCAGCGACTCGTTCGACTTTGACGTAGTTGTAGGTGTTATTTTTGTTTAGCTTAAAGACGAAGCGATAAAGTGCTGCGCCATCTAGGTCAGAAGATTCAACTTTTTTGTTACTATAATCAAGTGATGTTTGATTTTTTTGGTCATCGTAGTTGACGAAGCCGTCGTAGAGTGCGCCTTCGACGGCGAGAGTTTTTACGCGGGAATAGACGTAGGCGTAATCATCTTGTTTGGTGTATTTGTCTTTTCTAAGATAGAGGGTTGACCAGCCAGTGCCACCACAACCATCCGCTACATTGGTGTATCCGTCCAATTCTGAAAGATACATGTATTGTTCGCCACAAGTACCAGACAACAGCTCTTTAGCGATATTAGTTTCTGAGTCAAATAGGTTGTGATACGAATCGTTAGCGCGCTGATATGACACAAAACTAATTTCGAAACCATTTGGGTAGTTGTAGCCACTACTCTTTGGATAGGATTTAGAGAAATGGTCTTCAATTTGTTTGATAGAGGTTTGATTCCTGGTTTGATCAAGGGTAATAGTCTCGCTACTAATCATGCCTTTCATCGAGATGATGGCTTTTTGGGCGGCAGTCAGACTGTTTTTGTAAAGACTATTCATTGAATTATAAGCAATGATATGGTTGATGAATGGCGATTCTTCATCTTTGTAAACGTCGTTTAGCCAGGATACTTTTTGGCTGAGTCTTTTTACGATGGCGGCATCTTCTATGGTTGTTTCTTTATCAGAGGTTTCTACTGGAGTGTCGTCTTTTGGTTCATCGCTGGATGGGGCTGGAGCTGGAGATGGGGATGGATTCTGGCTTTGCCACCATTGATATGCTCCGAAAGTAGCGACGCCAAGAAGCACTACGATTAGTAATGCGATGATAATTTTCATGGCATTTGACTTGGCTGCTTTTTCGCTAGCTTCTTCTGAAGCGATTGGTGGTTCAGTGGCATCCGGCGTTGGTGTTGGTGTCGGCGTTGGCTCTACAGCTGGCTCCGTTGCTGGGATTGGCTCTGGAGCTGGTGCTGGTGTCGGCTCCGGTGCTGGTGTCGGGGCTGATTCTCCGACTGGCTTTGGTGTTGAGCCCGCAACTGGTTCAGGCGTCGGTGTTGGTGCCGGAT
Organism: Candidatus Saccharimonadota bacterium; assembly: GCA_017464135.1. GTDB lineage: Bacteria > Patescibacteriota > Saccharimonadia > Saccharimonadales > Saccharimonadaceae > Nanosyncoccus. Next base: position 38,188 of record JAFUEB010000004.1, read on the forward strand.
TGTTATCTAATGATCCTTCCATTATTTTTACCTCAAAAAGTTAGTTATCCTTATGCTTATTATAGCACAAAAAGACGCCTTGGTGGGCGTCTTTTTAGGTCAGTTTTAGATAGCTGGAACTGGGAATTTCAGAGCTAGTTCTTTCACTTCGGCGTGAATTTTCTCGAGTTCTTTTTCGAACTTCGGCAGGCCTTCTTCGTCTTTAGCTTTGACGCAGATGTCGGCAACCTCTTTCATCCAGCCAGCGAGGATTTTCATCTCGGCTTTGCCAAGACCGCGAGTGGTGATGGCTGGAGTGCCGAGACGAACACCAGACGGACGGAAGGCGGCGCCTTTGTCGGTCGGGAGGGAATTAGCGTTTAGAGTTAGGCCAACCATATCGAGGGCCTTTTCGTAGACTTTACCGTCAAAGCCAAAACTATCTTTGACATTTACGAGAATTAGATGGTTTTCGGTGCCACCGCCTTGAAGAATGAAGCCATGCTTCTTTAGCTCATCGGCGAGAGTTTTGGCGTTTTCAACGATGTTTTTAGCGTAAGTTTTGAATTCTGGTTTCAAATCTTCGCCGAAGGCGACGGCTTTTGCTGCGATGACGTGCTCGAGTGGGCCACCCTGGGTGCCAGGGAAGACAGCACGATCAATTAAGATTGGGATATTCTCGAGAGTTTTCTCTGGTTTCTTGAGCGGGGAAGCGACGTTGCCCTTTGAGAGAATAAGACCACCGCGTGGACCACGGAGTGTCTTATGGGTAGTAGTGGTAACGACATGGAAGCCAAAATCGAGTGGATTTGGATGAACGCCACCAGCGATAAGACCAGCGACGTGAGCCATATCGGCCATCAAGAGACAGTTTGGGATCTTCTTGCCGATTTCAGCGACGCGCTTGAAATCTGGAATCTTCATAAAGGCGGAATAGCCGACTAGGATAATGCGTGGCTTCTCAGTGAGAGCCTTTTTCTCAAGCTCGTCATAGTCAATGTCGCCATCTTCCGTCACGCCATAAGAGATGAAATTGTAAATCTTCGCGGAACGGGTGACTGGGGAACCGTGGGTGAGATGGCCGCCGGCCGGCAAGCTCATGGCGAGAATCTTATCGCCTGGTTCGCACCAAGCAAAATAGACGGCTTCGTTGGCGTTCGCGCCAGAGTGTGGTTGCACGTTGGCGTGGTCAGCATTAAAGAGGCGACAAGCGCGGTCAATGCAGAGACGCTCGATACGGTCGACGTTAATTTGACCACCGTAATAGCGGTAATTGCCGAGGACTTCTTTACCGATTTTCGCTTCGTCCCACTCTTCGAAATCTTTCTTGTCGCCACGGCCGACACCGACACCGTCAAAATGTGGGTAGCCTTCGGAATATTTATTGGTTAAAACTGAGCCCATGGCCTTTAAAACTTCCGGCGAAACGTAGTTTTCGCTTGGAATTAATTCTAAACCTTCGCTTTGGCGAACTTTTTCACTGTCAATCAGACCAAAAACTAAATCTTTCATAATTCTCCTTATTTTAATGAATATTTCGCGAAGGCATAGATTAGATCATGGCTCTCTCCTTTCTTAATGATGGTTTTATCATAGCGGGATTTATCAAAATCAGGGAAATATGTATCCGCATCAGCGGAAGCTTCGATTTCGGTGAGATAAATAGTCTTGGCATAAGGAGCAAAGGCTTCGTAAATTTGGCCACCACCAATGATGAAGATTTCTTCGTCGGTGTCCTTATTGTCAGCGATAAATTGCTCTAAATCATGGATAGTTTTGTCGGCACCTTCGACGTCGTGGCGGGAAATCACGATATTTTCGCGATGCGGGAGTTTACCTGGTAGACTTTCCCAGGTTTTTCGACCCATCACGACTTTGTGACCTCTGGTAGTGTCACGGAAAAATTGCATGTCTTCTTTGATATGGAAAATCAGCTCGCCGTGTAACCCAAGTTCGCCATTTTTTCCGACTGCTGCAATTAAACTAAAACTCATTTTACTCCGTAACTGGCATCTTAATCGTGCCGAGATTTTCATAATTTTCTAGTTTGATATCTTTAAGGGCGCGGGAATTGTCGAAATCATAGAAGTCCTTAATCTCTGGGTTCAGCCAGAGGGTTGGGGCTTTTGGCAGGGTGCCATTCTTCTTAGCTTCGTCGTAGCGAGCGATTTGCTCCTTGATACCGTCAATCTGATTCTCATAGATGTGGGCGTCGTTCGTGATAAAGGTGAATTGGCCCGGTTTCGCGCCGACGACGTGGGCGATTAAATGACAGAGAACGGCGTACTGTACCACATTGAATGGTAAACCTAGCGGCACATCAGATGAACGGGAAGTAACAAGGATATTGAGCTTGCCGTCAATCAGATTCCATTGGGAATTCCAGACGCAGGAAGGTAAAGCGGCGGTCTCGAGCCACTCGTTTTGCCAGAGCGAAAGTACCATACGGCGGTTGCCGGGGTTATTTTTCAGTGTTTCAATTAAATTTTCGATGAGATAGTAGCGTTTTACAATCCAGCCATAGGCAGTACCGATGGTGTGGGCGAAGTCTTCTGGTGGCAAATCTGGGTGGTTTTTCTTGAAAATTTCGTTCAGATTGCGACCGAGGTAGACACCGTTATCATCGGCTTCCCATTCGTCCCAGATTTTGACGTTTCTTTCGTGTAAATCACGGACGTCATTTGAGGCCATCTGATAAATCCAAAGCATTTCGAGGACAGCGGTCTTAAAACCAACTTTTTTCGAGACTAGAATAGGGAATTCTTCTGATAAATCAAATTGAAGGACTTGGTGCGGTAAACGAATGGTTTTTGCGCTAGAAGCGCCCTGGGCAGCGTGATCGGGAATTGCCGAAGCGACCGAGGCTTTTCTGGTATCGGTCTTCTTATAATTGGTAACTTTTTCGCCGTGTTCTAGAATTCTTCGACATAAGTCGATGTATTGATCATCAAACTTGCTCATTTAACCTCCGTTCTAGACAATTATAGCATGTTTTAAGAGGCGAAAAGTCGTGAAATAAGGTGTTTTTAATGCTCTTATACTTGACTTTTTTAAGCATATGTGCTATAATTAGTAGTAATTAGGTCTATTGGAGTTTATTATGAGTATAGGAAAACGCCTGATTATTATTTTTTTATCTAGTTTTATTGGTATTACAACGGTGCCAGACATTTTGGTTTCGGCCGATGCTGCACCGATTTCGGATGTAAAATTCGCGGAGGTGAAGGCTTCGGTGACTACTGAAACCCCTGTCAAGACCACAGTAGCTACGACTCCGGTGGCTACGAAAACTACGACTACGCAGACGAAACCTACTACTCAAGCGATTAAGCCAGCCGCTCAGACTCAGACTCAAACTGCACCAGTTACCCAAAAGCCAGTTCAGGCTGCTCCGACTACTCAAACTCCGGCTACTCCAGCCGTAACTCCTGCTCCTGTGGTGAAACCAAACCAGATTGTGATTGGTGGCCGTACGATTTCGATGACCATCGTAAAAGATACCCGTGCTGATGCGGGTAACCATGTGAATATGTATTGTGGTAGTAATGCGGCTTGTAATAAGTTTATTTATGGTCACAACTCGGCTGCCGTCTTTGGTAATCTCAAGAATCTTCGCGTGGGTGTCGACACTTTTACTGTTACTCTTAACGGTGTAACTTCGACCTATCGTATCGTGAACAAGGTGATTTATGACTACGAACTGGGTGGTAATGGCGCTCTTCGTTTGAACGGCGATACGAGTACTAACTATATGAACCGTACTGCTAAGGCTAAGGACAATAATAACGTCCAATACGATCTTGCCCTGATGACCTGTCATGGTCAATCACTTGGTAGTGGCAACGCTACCCAGCGTCTAGTGCTTTTTGCAAATAAGATATAAGTCTGATAGAATGGGGACATGGTAAAGTGGAGGAAAACGTTATTTTTGGCCCTGTTTATTCTGGTCTTAAGTACGTTTTTTGTAGTAAATTCGATTGTCGTTACTGGTCACGAGGTACAGCCAATCACGCCGACTATACCGAAGATTGAATTGTCAGCGGCCCCATCGATTGAGGAGATGGTTCAGAATGGCAAAGAGACGCGCTATGAGGGTGCGGTGTTTTTTGTAAACGAAGATTTATATAGGGACGTCGAAGTGAAGGGGCGGGGCAATTCGACTTTTCGCAGCGAAAAGATGCCGTTTCAGATTAAGTTTTCGGAAAAGATTGATCTTTATGGTATGGGGAAATCCAAGAAATGGATTCTGCTTGCAAATTATTACGATAGTACGCAAGTTAGAAATAGCGTAGCGTTTTATATTGAACGTTTGCTTGGCGAGCAGTATGCTCTAAATGGCAAATTTGTAGAGCTATATTATAACAACGAAAACTTGGGGCTATATTACCTGACGCCAAAGGTTGAGATTGGTAAAGCGCGCGTGGATTTACGCGATCCTTTGGGCGTTATTGCCGAATATGACTCGGTTCATAATAAGAATAAAAAATGCTATGTGCCAAAATCTGGAGGTTGTATTACGGTGTCAGATTTAGTGTCGAAGGATAATGAAAGTGCAGCGATGGCAGATTTCATGAAGTCGTTTGATAATTTAATGTCGGCGGCGAAACGTGGCGACTATGCGAACGTTTCGAAAATGGCCGACGTCGAGTCGCTTGCGATTTATTACATTCTCAGTGAATTTTCGGTCAATCCGGATGCGTATATTTCGAGTTTCTATTTCTATAAGGATGGGCCGGAGGATAAGATTCATGCGGGACCGGGTTGGGATTTCGATTTCGCCTTTGGCAATCGCCGGTGGTCTTTTGCCAAGGAAGACGAATTTTACTCGCCGTCATTTAAGCAATTCCAGCGTCGCTGGGCGTTTGGTGGCTCAGAATATTTTGATAAAGTCAGTGGTACAACCCGCGTGATGGAGTCGGATGATGCGATTTCGAAATTACTATATTATATGATTGATATGCCAGAGTTTTTGAGCCAAGTCAAAACGATTTATCGCGAAAAATTGATGGGTAAAAAAGACGAAATAATTGGCTTAATTAAAGATGAAGTTGCTATGATTAAGGACTACGCTCTAAGTGATAACAGCCGGCTTCAATTTGACGATTTTTACACGGAACTCGATGAACTGATGATTTGGATTACGGAACGTTTTAAACACTTCGATACTGAATACGGTACATAAATTAAGCGTAATTATGATATAATTTTTATATGCATAAAAAACTATTCAAGTATTTATTCATCATAGTGATAATTGCTGGTTTAGTTTGGCTAGGTTACACTGGCTTTAAGGAACGTTGGTTTAATATTAACGGTTGGTTTGTTGGTGGTAATCCTTTTGGTGTAGATGTTTCGTCATATCAGGAACGCACCGATTTTAATAAACTAAAGGATCAAGGTGTCGAATTTGCCTACATCAAGGCGACGGAAGGTAGCACTCACGTAGATCCAAGTTTTAGGCAAAAATGGAAAGATGCGGCCGATGCCGGAATGCTAGTCGGCGCTTATCATTTCTTCTCGTATGAAAGCAGTGGTACGAAGCAGGCGAAGAACTACATTGAAACAGTCGGGAAATTAAAAGGGAAACTTATACCGGCGGTCGATATGGAACTTTCAATGACGGAGGTTTACAACCCACCAGAAAAAGAAGATGTGGTTCGTGGACTCAAAGCATTTATTGCCGTGGTGGAAGAAGAATATGGCGTAAAACCTCTGATATATGCTCAAAAAGATTATTTTGATAAATACCTCGCGGATGATTTTAAAGACTATCCAAAATGGGTGCGTAATGTCTTTTATCCGGTTTGGATTGACATGGGTGATGATTGGACTGTCTGGCAATACAATGATCACGGCCAACTCAAAGGTTATCAGGGTGAGACTTATATCGACTACAATGTCGTAAATATGACTAAGGGTGGCCTTGATGCCATCAAAGTGAAGTAGTGTATAATTATAAAAAATAATAGGAGGTAAAATGGCAAAAGAAAAAGGTAATAAGGCGCTCTATATTGGTATCGGTGTGGTTGCGGTGATTGCGGTTGTCGTTGGTATTATTATCGCCGTAACACGTGGTGGTGGTAACAGTGACAATGGCGGTGATGGAGGCAGCTCATCTGTTTACACGGCGAGTGATTTTTCGCCAGTGAGTGAGACGATTAAACTTGGTGATTACGATGCGATGTTTACTTTGGCGAAGGCTATTCAAAATGGTGAAGCGATTGGTAAAATCGTGGAAATTGATGGTTATGTTTCGCATCCTGGCTCCAAATATAGCATCGTTGAAAGAAATGCTGATGGTAGTAAGAGTATCGGTACTGAATTTGTGATTGAAAGCGACAATCCAAATTATCCAAAAGATGGTGACCACGTGATTATGGTTGCAAAAGTTGTGGAAAGATCGGCACTTTATTGGAATTATGCGACCATTCAAGAACTCGTTAGTGTTGTCAATGATTAGTTAATATGGTAAAATAACGAATGGCGGGGCATTAGCTCATTTGGTAGAGCGCTTCCATGGCATGGAAGAGGTGACGAGTTCGAATCTCGTATGCTCCACCACATCTAGGAACGAACATACTGCAAAGCACGATTGCATATTGGTCAAAGACGCGTTAAGAAACTACTGTGGATATTTGCGTTATCGCTTGAATTGATATGATACAATATAGATATGAAAACGATTTTAACTGGAATTAGATCAAACTCGGTGCTAACGCTCGGGAATTATCTTGGGGCCCTTCTGCCAATGGTGCGTTTAGCAAATGAACATTCAAAAGACTCAAATGTAAACATTTTTGTACCAGATCTCCATTCGATTATTTCGGACGTAGACGGCGATCTTCGCGAGAACACGATTCGCACGCTCAAATATTATTTGGCCGCTGGTCTTGAGATTAATGAGAATGTTCATATTTATCGTCAGAGTTATGTGCCGGCGCATTCTGAGCTTTGTTGGATTCTTGATTGTGTCGCAACGATGGGCGAAACTTCGCGTATGATTCAGTTTAAAGAGAAATCAAAAGGCCAGGAATCTTGCAATGTTGGTATCTTTAACTATCCGATTTTGATGGCAGCGGATATTCTACTTTATGATGCAGAATACATTCCACTGGGCGAAGACCAATTCCAACACATCGAACTAGCTCGTAATATTGCAATTCGTTTTAATAATCGTTTTGGGGAAATCTTTACCGTTCCAGCGAAGACTGCTGACCAGGTAAAGTTTATGGAGGTTGATAATGCAATCCGTATTCGCGATCTTCTAAACCCAGAAAAGAAGATGAGTAAGTCGACACTTGCCGAAGGCTCGAAGATTATGCTTGATGACGATCCATCGAGAGCAGCAAAGAAAATTATGTCTGCAACGACTGATTCGCTCGGAAAAGTGAAGTTTGATATGTTTAACCAGCCAGGGATTTCGAACTTGCTTCAAATAGAAGCTTTAGTTACCAACACTCCGCTTCAAGATGTGATTGCAACTTGGAATGGCGAAACTCGCTATGGCGAGTTGAAGACCAAGGTGGCGTCGAGCGTTTCCGAAATGTTGACCGTGTTTCAGAGTAAGATGGCTGGAATTTCGGATGGCGATGTTTACGATTTGTTAGCGGCTGGCGAAAAGTATGCTAACGATGTTGCGAATAAGAAACTACTCGAAGTGCAAAAAGCATTTCATTTGAGGTAATATGTTTATCACGGGGAAGAAGTTTAGTAAACCGGAAATGTCGCGGGTGATTAATGGCGACATTGAATTGAAAGGCGAGGAAGAAAAGGAAGAAAAGTTTCGCCTAGACCTTTTGATGGTCGAGAAATATAAGAGCTATAATCGTTCATCACTTCAGAAATTTATTGAGAGTGGTTTTGTGAAAGTGGACGGGGAATTAGCAAAGAAACCAAACCAGAAGTTTACTAAGGATGCAAAAATTGAGTTAAACGTACCAAGTGATTTAAAGAATTCAGATTTGAAGCCAGCAGTATTATATGAAGATGATGATGTCATTGTGCTGGATAAGCCGGCGGGATTGCTGTCGATGGCAAAAGGTGAGTATTGCCCGGAAGTGACGCTTGAGAATTATGGTTTATTAGTACATCGACTAGACCGCGATACTTCGGGTGTTGTTATCTTGGCTAAGAATCCAGAAGTACAGTCATTCCTTCGCCGTCAGTTCCAGGATCGTACTACACACAAGACTTATTATGCGGTTATCGAAGGTCGACCGAAACTTGATAAAGCAAAGATTGATCTCCCAATCGCGCGCGATTTGAAGCGCCCAACGACCTTCCGGGTGGATGCGAATGGTAAACCATCTGAAACGGACTATGAGGTGATTAAATCTGATGATAAACATTCCCTAGTGGAGCTGAAACCGAAGACTGGTCGTACTCATCAACTTAGGGTCCATATGAAATACATTGGCCATCCGATTGTTGGTGATGAAGTATATGGTGATGAAAAGGCAAAGCGGCTGTTTCTCCATGCTGGTAAACTAGAAATTACGCTTCCGGGTGGTAAGCGCACAACTTTTGAATCTAAAACACCAAAGGAATTCATGGATGTTTTTTAATTCGGTAGAAGAAATCCAGCCAATTGCTTCGCGGGTTGGGTGCTCAATTTTTGTACTGCCAAAACTCACCAAGTTCGAGATAAAAAATGCCATTATTTTGACGCCAGAAACCAAGTCGGTGATTACGATTGAACAAGTACAAGATATGTTGAAACTGCTTGGTACGAAGCAAAAATCGGATCGTTATATTATTATTCGTCCGGCAGAGCTTTTGGGCCTTGAAGCGGCGAATGCGCTACTTAAAAATCTTGAGGAGCCAAAGGATAATATCCATTTTGTATTAGTAACGGATGTACCATCAAAATTACTGCCGACAATTCTGAGCCGTGCTTCGGTTTATTTCCTTAAGACAAAGCCCGCAATTGAAAGTGGGATCGAAGCAGACGAGAAGATTAAGGATTTAGCCAAACGATTGATGGTGGCGAAACCAGCCGAACTCCCGGCACTTGCCGATGAAATTGTGAAATCTAAGGATAATGTGAAGGCGAGAACACTTGAGATTGTTGGTACCGCGATTGAGATGCTCTATAAGTCGTATTTCATTACGAAAAAAGAAGTTTTTATCAAAAAGATTCCGAATTTTTTGACACTTTATGAGAGCATTGAACGGAACGGTCATATTAAAACACACATTGTGGCTGATTTGCTATGATTTTTAAATCATGCTAAAATTGGGTCATGATTGCAATTTTTGCTATTCTTATTTTCGTGGTTTATCTTTCTTTCTTTTTCCCGGTTGAAGAGAAGGTTAAAGAGAAGGAAGAGCGCTCACCGAAATACAATGCACAGATGCGTAAGCTTTGGCAGGTTGCTCAGACTTCAATGAAAGAACGCAAACCTTTTCGCGCTGAGAAAGCTTTGCTTACGATTCTAAAGTTTGACGAAAAGAATGCAGCAGCCTATAACCGTCTTGGAATTCTTTATGCAAAGGATCAGAAATACGATGAAGCGGTCGAGTGTTTTGAAATTGCACAGTCGCTCGATAATAATCCGGCCTCAATTCATAACGCAGGCCTTATTTATCTAGAAACTGGTGAATACGAGAAAGCAGAGATGGCATTTTTGCAAGCAATTCAACTTGAAGGCGATGTACCGTCTCGATATATGGCGCTCGCGAAGGCTGAAGAGAAGATGGGGAACATGAAGAAAGCCGTGGAAGCACTTGAGAATTCTTACGAGCTTGACCCGAATGTAGCGACGCTACGTCAAATTTTGGCAATTTACGAGACGACCGGTGATACTGAAGCCGCGACGGCAGTAACGGCAAGAATTGAAGAGCAAATCGTGAAAGACAACGAAGCGAAGAAAAAACATGCCGCTAGAACCACTGTTGAGGCTAAGAAAAAACTCCCGATTCGCAAGGCGACTAAAGCGGTAGTAAAAGCACCAAGCAAGGTTGTAAGTTCTACCAAATCGGCGGTTAAGAGCATCAAGCGCAAACGAATTTAGTTGATTTTTAACTATTACTAGTGTATAATAAGTTTACTGCTGGAATCGTCTAGTGGCAATGACAAGAGACTGTAAATCTCTCGCCTTCGGGCTTCGTAGGTTCGAGTCCTACTTCCAGCACCATGACTCTTAGGGAGTCTTTTTTTACGGACTCGCGCTACGCGAGCGAGTCCTACTTCCAGCACCACGACTCTTAGTGAGTCTTTTTTTACGTATTATTTGGACTCTAGTTTTGATACACTCGACAAAACGTATTTACCTGATTCTTTATGGAAGAGTAGCTCGTAGCGATGAAGGCGGGTGGAGTATTCATTTAAGATATTTTCGGCGGCAGAGTTTTGAGCTTTTTTGCTAGAAATTGTATTATCATTATTTGCTGGGAAATCAATGATTTCTCCATCTACAAGTTCGATTTTCCATTTTTCCTGGCCTTCAACATATTTAGCAACATCGTGATCGAAAACTATTTTTAAATCATCGCCATTTAGTTGATAAGAGACTTGTTTAGTTAACCAATAAATACCGCTACATCCGGCTCCGTACGGTTGATAGAGAAAGGTTTTTGAGTCATTATCTGGCGTGAAAGATACGCCGCCCTTAGATACAGTTAGATTAATAAAGCTTAAATCCTTAGCTACGCCAAATAATTCTTTATATTTATTGTTTAATTCGTCATAATCAATTGTAGTAGCGTTTTCGGTGCCTCTAGCTTGACCGGTTGGTGTGTTTATGAAAGCGATATAAGCTTTCAGGGCTTCACCGGTTGCGTCGTATTTTGTTTCGAAAATTGTTTCACCACAAACATTCGCTTTAGTATATTTTTCGGCTAGCACTTTTACTGCCCAGTCTAGTTCCACTTTTTCGTCGTTGGATGATTTTTCTTTAGGCTCGGAGCCTTGGCTCTTCGGCTGAAGTAGTTCATAGATTCCGAAGGCAAATCCGGACACAGCCAAGATGGCAAGAAAAACAATTGTCGTAATAAGCGCTTTTAGGGTAGTATTTTCTTTTGATGGGTTTGTCGGAACGATATTTAATGTCACATCATTTTCATTTTTTATTTGTGAATCTTGTGAAGTTGTATTATTCATATGCTTATTCTAGCATGATTCGTCAGATATGAAATACTTTTATCCATGGTATAATATTGTTATGGAACGGAGCAAGGTGATTGTCAAATCTGGTGTGATTTTTATCTTGGTAAATTTTTTGCTGGCTGTTTTTAATCTTGTGATTGGACTAATTTCTGGCTCCATTGCGATTTCTTCTGATGCAGTGCATAGTTTAATTGATGCGATTTCGGGTTTTATTATTGTTGGTTGTGAGCGACTATTAAAGTATGGAAAATTTAGCAAGAGCCGTAAAAAGATTGAGCGAATTGCAACTAGTATTATTGCTATGATTATTATCGCGGCTGGGGTACATATTTCGGTGGAATCGGTCGAGAAAATAATTACACCAGATGAAGTTGAATATTCGATTTGGACGGTGGTTGTTTTGGTCGGCTCAATCGCTGCAAAGCTTTGGCTTGCGCTTTATCTAAAGAACAATGGCAAGAAATATGATTCTGATGTACTCACTGCGTCATCGGCAGAAACTTTCAACGATATGTTGATTTCGGTAGCGGTATTTATTTCAATTCTCATTTATATGCTCTTTAAGGTTGATATCGAAGCTTATATTTCACTCGGTGTGGCTTTGATAATTTTTAAGATTGGCTTTGAATTCTTGTTCCCAGACATGTCGCATCATCACCATCATCCACTTGAGTCCGATCATTCACACGGCGCCAAGATCTAGTTGCTTGTGTTTATCTAGCAAAATGCTAAAATAATCATAAGTAGGTTATGGATACACACTGGATAAATAGGAAAGTGCGATTATTCAAATTGAGATTTAAATCTCTCGGTTTTTTGAATACTTGTGCTTCTTTCGCGTTGGTAATACTTTCCATTGGTGTATTTTTCCCATTTACAAATATTTTCAAGACAACTGATGCGCATTTGGATCTTACTGGTGACTCGTCTATTACGATGACATCGACTAAGAGCACTGCGTCCGTTACGATTCAACCGTCGCTCACTGGTGTTTTTGAAACAACTTCAGGTAGTGGCGATATCGCATTTACAGTGTCGACGAACAACTATACAGGCTATGAGTTGTCTGTTCATAGTACAAATACAACTTTGGACCATAACAGCAGTTCGTTTTTGCCACTTGTTTCTGCGGTGACAGCGGCACAATTTGCGAATGGCGGTAATACTACGCTCAACAATCGTTGGGGTTACAAACCGAATTATTACAACTCAGAAACCAATACTAAGTACTATGGCTCGACGACTTCATCGGTGGTGCTTGATAGGACTTCGGTGGCGAACACTACGGCTAAACAGTACACGATTTCGCTGGGTGCAAGAGCGGATGCATCAATACCAATGGGTACGTATGTTAACGATAGCTTTACTTTGGAAGCGGTCGCCAACGTGGTGCCTTCTTCGATTCTAACCGTAGCGTATACAACTGGCATTATTGGCGTTTCGATTGATGGTCATGCGGTTGCGGATGGTGAAACTGTCGAATTGATTAGGGATATTCCGTATACGATTGCGGTGACTTATAATTCGCCGGCCTATGCATTTAGTTCGTGGTCGGCCACTTCTGGTACGCTTGGTTCGACTTCTTCCGAGTCGACAACTTATACGATTGGTGCGACGAACGCAACGCTCACGGCTAATGCGGTACCAAATCAATATGACATTACAATTAAGACTGCTACTGGCGTCAGTAAAGTTAGCCTCAACGGTGTAGAGTGTACGAGTACTTCTGGCTGCGTAGTGACGGCTTTGACATATGGTAGTACTTATAATTTAATTGCAACTCTTGCGACTGGGTATAATTTTTCGGCTTGGTCAAACAGCAGTAATAAGGGTTATATTGCGGCGAACTCTGCTTCGACTTCCTTTACAGTTGGGAATGGTACGACGACACTCGCGCCTTCGACTACTCCTAAAACATATACAATTACGCTGAACGGAAACGGTGCCACTACGGCTGGTTCTGCCTCGGCTACTGCGACATATAATTCCACGACACTTTCCGCGATTACGCGTCCGCAGAGGAAATATACGGTTTCTGGTTTTAGTACTGCGAATAACCGTGCATCAGGTGCTAGCGTTACTTCTACTTCTACGCTTACGAGTACCTATACATTTAATGGTTGGTATAAAGAATCTGGCGCAACTAATAAAATTGCTTCGAATGCGGCAACCCCAGTGCTTCAGGCTAGCACCAGTTATACCGATTCTACTGGACATTGGACCTCGACTTCCGCTCAAACGCTTTACGCGGGGTGGTCGTCTGCTCCTGTAACGCTTCCGAGTATTAGCAAAAATGATTATACTTGTGGTTGGACTACTGTTCAGTCTGGTGCTACTTCTATCATGTATTATTCTGGTGATCCGGTCACCCCAACCAGCAATATGACTCTTTACGGCGTCTGCATTCCTCCAGCAATGCAGAATTTGGCTGCCAATAAATGTACTACTACGGTTAAAGAAGTTCGTGATACCCGTGATGGCCATATCTATACTATCAAGAGAATGAATGATGGTGTTTGTTGGATGACAGAAAATCTTGAACTAGGCGCAACAGATCTTAGTGTTGCCTTAACTTCTGCAAATTCCAATCTTTATACCACTATTCCGGCTGCAACCTTTAATGGTTGGCGAAAGACATCTGGGTCGAATACATATACGGCTGGCGAGTATATTCAAGTTTCGGGTAATGATGCGGTTAACGGCTCGCCTTATGGTGTTTTGTACAACTATTATGCCGCTTCTGGCGGTACAATTTCCGGCTCAACTAATACAGGTGATTCGACATATGATATTTGTCCAGCTGGATGGAGATTGCCATCAGGTACGAGGAACACAGGCGAGTTCCATGACTTCGCGAACTATTACAGTACGAATACTGTGCTCCAACAAGCAGTTTCTAGTGGTGGTGCCGGAATGACGCTCAGCGGTATCTTTACTAGTTCGACGCCGACTTCTAAAGACTGGCTGTCTAGTTATTGGTCTTCAAGTGTAGCGGATTCTGGATGTTTCTCACGTAATGGTAAAATGCTTGGTTTCGAGTTTACTAATAATAGTTCTACGGTTTATGCTGATGCTTGTAATGATCGTGCTAGCGGCCATTTGATTCGATGCGTGCTTGATGAATCAAAGATTTCTGACCTGACATATCTACAAGACTTTGCGTCGCTTACGAATGCTGGTCGTAAGGGTGTGATTGCTTCGATGGGTCTTGGCACACAGTATCAATTAACTGACATTCGCGATAACAAGAAATATTACATTGCGAAACTGGCTGATGGCAATGTTTGGATGACGCAGAACCTTGATCTTGATCTTGAGACATCACCGGTTAGCGTTGTAGCATTGACGCCGGCCAATACAGATATTCCGTCGAACTGGACTCCTTCTTCGGCCACTCGCACTAACACCTCGTGGACATTCACAACTACGGCTCCACAATCCTATAACCCTGGTACTAAGTATTGGAATGGCAATACGCATGATGGTAGTGGCACGAGCACTTCTTATATTAGTAATTCTGGCACGGCGCAGTACCATCTTGGCAACTATTACAACTGGACGGCGGCGGTAGCCCTTAATGATAGCTCTAGCTACACGACGGCTGGCGTGTTGCTTGACCAGTCTATTTGTCCGGCTGGCTGGACGCTTCCGCGTGGTGGTTATGGCGCATCGACTTATTATACTTTGTCTTATCAATATTCTGGCAATATCTGGCTCTCACCGACTTACTTTGCACTTTCGGGTACTTGGGGCGGTTCTTATGATAGTGTTGGCTTTACGGCTATGTACTGGGCGACTGGCGCCAAGAATGCCGATCGTGCCTACTATGCCGATTTCTCTTCCGATGGTTCTCGTAACGTTGGTACTGGTGGTTATGATCGTGATATGGGCCTTCCTGTGCGCTGTATCGCTCGCCCGGCTGCCGCTTATATTACACAATAAATAATTTCTTACTATTATGTTACAATAAAAATATGAATAAGTATGTTAAACGCGGTTTTAGCGTCTGGTTAATCTTTATCAAGAATAAAATTGCTTCAGCCATCATGATGCTCATGGGTGGCGTGATGATGTTTATGGGGGCACTGCAAGGGAAGGGTAATGATACGAAAACTTTGCCACTAGTAATCACTTTAATCGGTGCAGGTTTGGCGTTTTGGGCTTTATTCCGTCTAGGCTATTTGAAATCGAATCTCGATAACCTAAGTAGTAGCGAGCGTGAGGAGAAAGTAGTTGGGAAAAAGCTTTTTTGGCTTCAAATTGCGGAATCGGCGCTTTACTGTGCAGTGGCAGGGCTTGGCATTTTCTTGCTCATGAATACAGACTTTACGAACATTTGTTTGAATTTGATGTCCGGCTTCTTTACGACATTAAACGGTGTTTTGAACTTAATCTCGACGATTAAGAATCGCGATAAGAAGGATTTTCGCTGGAAGTTTATGATCTGTGTGATGATTTGTGAACTTATTCTCGGGCCATACTTCTTGATTTGTTGTAATTCGATTGATATCAATGGTTATATCATTATGGGTGCGCTAACGTCGGTGGCTGGCGTGATTGAGGTAATTAATGCGCTCACACGCGAGAATGTCCATAATACGATTAATGATGGTAAGGAGATTGTCCACACCATTAAAGGCGATAAGAAGGTGGAAGAAGCCGAGATTGATGAGCCAGAAGAAGTCGCCAAGATTGATAAATCGGTTGAAGAGTAGTGGTTGATAATTACCGGTTGATGTGGTAGAATATTTTTAGTGCCGCGATAGCTCAGTCGGTAGAGCGCATCCATGGTAAGGATGAGGTCACGAGTTCAAATCTCGTTCGCGGCTCCATTTTAGAATAATAAGAGGACTGCTCTGGCATAAAAGCCAGGGCAGTTTTTGTTTTAGTTTTGTTTTTCTAGATCCACTAAGTGCAATCTTTTCGTAGCAGCTTTGTGGTCAGAGTGGAAACCCCACTTGTACCTCGATCCTAATATTAAACCTAATAAGAAAGGATTGCTGCTATATCTTGAGAATAGTGCTTTGCCGTATTTGCTCCGGCTTAACCAATCGAGCCAAGGTAATTACTCCACTAAAAATTATATTGTTGTCGTGAGGTTGAGCCGGAACATGATAGAAGCTTTATCCGGATCGATAAGTGCCGCAATTGAATTTTAGGCATAAATTCAAAGCATCCAGCACTTTATCTGCCGAACAATTTGAGGTTTTCCTCGCAAATCTTGTCGATCCAGATACTGCTTCTATCTGCTATAATTAAATTATGCCGATTTTAGTTATTACTATTATCGTTGTCGCCGCGATTATCGCGGTTGCATTCCTTGTCAGCTTCGGTAAGGATTTATCGAAGATTTTTAAGAAGAAAAAGAAATGATTTATTGCTGATCTTTTAATTTTGCTATTCCGTATAGCAAGTGGCCTAGCGCTTCGAATGGCTTAATTGAGTAGATATGCCCTAATCTGCGCTCGTAAAATAGTTTACCGTTTTCGTATTGCTCATATTGCCACGCAGTACCATCAAGGGCCTCTATTTTATGATCTTCTTTCGCGCCGTCCTTTAATAATGAAAAGATCTTTTTATACTCGTCGTCTGAAATCGCAGTCTTAGTTCTCGTAAATTTTTCACCCCAATTTCTATATAGCACTTCCATTGTTTTGTCGGTATAGATTTTCCATATAGTTTTATCCCAGTTACCAGGCCCAAGCATGGCCCAACATTGGTGCTGTACGATTAGGGATATCTCTTTAGACTCATCTATATCCTCGTCGAGCGAATAGAGGAATGCTTTTGGCAGAACCACATTTTTAGTTCTATCTTCAAAATACATTGCAATTTCATCAGGGCTATATCCAGCAATACCGCAACCGATTTCAGTCACTAGAAAAGTCAGCTCGGGATGTTTTTTGGCAAATTGTAGAAAGCGGTATATTTGGTCGACCATTTCATCTTCTGAGTCCATGGTATTGATCGCATAACTTTGGCCTTGTAGGCCCTCTGCTTGTCCTATTTTTGCACCAAATTTATGTACGGCGGTTGCAGCTGCTCCGCCAAAATGGGCGCCTTGGCCATTACTACCAAATACGATGATTTCGTCTTTGTCTAATTCCGTAATAAATCCGTTGTTGTCGTATTTGGCCATTATTCTACTCCAGGATCTGGCTCGTAGGTTTTCTTTAAATCTCTCGAATAATCCATATTGCAATTTTTGCAATGATATTTTGGATCGTCGCCAGAAAGGCAACATCCGCCAAGTATTACTTCGCCTCGTTCTTCGGCTTCAAACAATTCGGAGCCGGGCATTCCATAAATAATCTCGATGAGATTTTCGCCACATTTTGGGCATTTTTTAGTCGTCTGGGAACTCATTTTTCATCCTTTGCCAATTATATTCTTCTACATTGCCTCTTTTGTCTACAAAAAAGAAATAAAGGTTCAGCTGTCTGCATACAGTCCAGTGAACCTTTTTTAAATGACGGTCTTTAAAATAATCGGGATATGCTACGCCATATTTATTGCTACCTTTGCTTGCTGTTGGCATAATTTTGGAATGAATACGCGTTATGATCTGAGCTAACCCTACTAAGAAATTAGATACATCGGCTGAGCTTGCGTTTTTTGCATTCCTGGCTCCGCCTTTACACTCCACTAACCAGTATCTACTATAGTTTTCATTGCATACCCTAATGTCGACGCCATGCTCGTGGAGTCCTTTTGAGACTATGTTTTTAGAGTATCCTTTATCCGCCAAATATTTGGCAACAGAATCCTGGATAAATGGTTCATAAGGATAGCCGCAATCTTTGAACATATTTATATTATAACATTTTAGGCCGTTCTTTTCCACATATAGACCGTAATGTATGGCTGTCGGTTTTTGTGTGATTCACCACCACCAGTATTTTGGTTTGTAGCGGTCGTTCCGCCGGTGTAGTCTTGTTGATAGCCATCTTGCGCCCAATTATTCGCCGGAGAAGTGTAGCCATAGCCGGACAGGTTGCCACCACCGTAAGAGTTCCATCTGTTGTAAGTTGTATGTGAGTGTGAGTTTTGTGTATGTGTGTGACTCGGCATTTCGGCTATGGTCAAGGTATGTTTCTCCTCGCCACCGGTCGCTTCTACGGTTGAGTAATTTGTAGTTCCGTTTGAGCCATATTTGTGATAAAAAATAGGGGTCTACCTCCGCTTTTTACATGCATTATTTCAGCATGCAGAGGGACTATCTTGACTTATTATAGTACGAGAAGTCATTGTGTAGGTTGTACTAATCTATCTATTTCCTGAGCTTATATAGTTCAGAATAGGGAATATGTTTCTTGCCGTCTTTTGCTATCTTAATCACTATAGCTTTCTTTGTAGCACAATAGCCGAAGTCTGCCTTAATATCCGCACACACTTCAATTAGTTTTCCTTTTGCGAGATCTGATAAGGCGAACAATTTTTTACTTGCTACGATCGGTAATAATCCAAAGAAGGTATTTGCGTAAATAATTGAGAAATCAAGCGCAGAGTTGAGGAGTCTAGTATGGACGTCGACGACTTTTTCTACGGTGCCTAAAAAGTATGTATATGGAGCTTTCGTATCGTTATCCGCCGGCATCGCAAATGTATCAGCAAAGCCAGTTACCTTGCCGGCTTTGGAATCGATTGGAAAATTATCTAGTTTCGAATTATATTCATCAATGCTATCATGGATGTTAATTTTGAACGCAAACGCTGATAGATTGGGATTCATCTTTTTATCTTCTATATTATCATCCCAAACCGCATGGCGATTCACTGTCTCTATTATGAAATGGGTTCCATCATCGGTTTCGGCCATATAGTATTCGTTAGCCCCGCCAGAGGCAGGGAGACGTTCGAGAATATGGATATTGTCTGTTTTTGGATTTTTGATTGTCATGTCTAAATCCATTAATTCAAGGTGTATCTTTTCTTCGTTAACTTTCAGCAGGGAAAAAAGAAAGCCATAATATATACCGGTCTTTTTGTCTTTTAGCTCAAACTCATTCATGAAAAAATTGGCGTTTTTTGAACTAAATACCAATTCGCCGCGCTTTGTAGTAAAAGTTATTGCATCACTAAGAAACTTAGTTTGATCTTTTTCTTTAAAATAGGATTCTTGTCGTAATGGCATAAGTATATTATAGCGTACTGGACATTATTTACAAAAAATGTCCGTTTATTATCTATAACGGTTGTCTAGAGGCTACTTTGCGTTTTCATTATTTTTTACGGTTTTCATAATAAAAAAAGAACCTCTCATACGAGATGGTTCATTCCGCGGAAGTAGGTAGTTGATACAATTCAGTATCTTATGCCTTACTTCCTCTACATATAATTTTATTCTATTTATCCTTTTATGTCAAGGACTGTTCCATTTTTCTGCACTATTTTGAGGCGTTTAATACGAGAACTCTCCTTTGATAAGAATTCCTTTGTTCTTGATATGCCTTGTTCATCTGTTAGCTTACTACGCGAAAGGTCTATAATTACATTTTCGGATTGTCTATCAATACTTCTGAGATTATTTTGGATAGTGTGTTTACCGCCGCCTTCTGGGGATTTGAGCCCCCAGCGAATATTGGTTTTTAGAACATACAGATCTGGCGTTTTACTGCTATAACGGCGAAGAAAAATAATGTCGCTCTTAAAATGCCCGGTAAGTAGTTCAGCTATTCTCCTTTCATGAGGACGTGGTCTTGATTCACCAGATTCTTCGTAGCGTACTTTATATTTCATACTCATGATTATAGCACGAATAACAGGGAAGAAACAAAGTGACACATTCCGCTTATTCTTGGTGCAAACGACCGAAGTGAAAGCTCGGGCAAGGGAACGGGTGCTATACTGCTTATTCTAACTGAGTCGCCTTTGACCTCGTAGGACATTTTTATTTGATGGTTTTGTTATATTATTTCTGCGATTATAGGTTAGTGTATAGATTGCTCGTCTTACCATATGACATATTTAATTCATTGAGTTAATGTTTAATTTATGTATAATTGTATGTGTAGGAGTGTATTTTGTTGGAGGCAATGTCAATTAGGAATACGCGAAAGATTAGGTTTAGTTTTCAATTGTCTATTATTTTGTTGTTATTTATTACGATATTAAGCATTGTTCCATATGACGCAGAAAAAGACGATGTCGAAGCGGTAGATGATCATACCACACCCGCCTCATTGTCATTTATTTCCGCTAATGACCATGCAACCGTCGCGATTAACCCATCTACAGCTGGTACATTTGGCGCCTCTTCAGGCGATTCTGATATTAGGTTTACCGTTTCTACTAATAATTATACTGGCTATACATTGACGGTCAAAGCGACAAAAACTACTCTTGATTCCACGACTGATGGTGTCATTTCCACTTTAGCATCTTCGGTAACTACTTCTCAATTTAGTAATGCATCGAATACTCCACTTAGCAATCGTTGGGGATATAAGCCGAATTACTATAATTCATCAACCAACAGTGACAGATTCTATCCTGCTACATCGGACTCTGTAATACTAGACAAAACAGTTGCAGCAAATACTACTGCAAAAGCTTACATTATTTCTCTTGGCGCAAGAGTTAATTACGAAATTCCTTCCGGAACTTATGAAAATAATACGCTTATGCTCCAATATGTAGCCAATCCAGTACCGTATACGGTTTCTTTTAATGATAATGTTGTTGATGATATCGTAAATAATATGCCGTCCAGTCTAACTGGTAACTCATCTTCGCCCGATACTGTCACCCTTCCTAGTAGAATACCAACTAGAGATTATTATGCGTTTGCTGGTTGGTGCACGGTTAAACCGATAGAGGTAGCGGGAGGCCAACTATGTCCTGGAACTGCATATTCAGCGAATGGGTCGTATGGTCTGAATTATACTGTCAGTAATTCGAATAATGTACTTTATGCGATTTGGACTTCGAATAGAGGATGTAATAAGGCTGCGACCACGATTGGAACTGGTGTTTCTTCAACCGATGCCGTATGTATGCAAGATATTAATAACAGCGTTATTTCTTCTATGGTTACTGGTGTGCAACATTCTTTGGTCGACATGCGTGACGGTAAATCTTATTTTATTGCAAAACAATCCGATGGAAAAGTATGGATGACACAGAATCTTGATTATGTATTAAGCACTTCTACCACCTTAACTCACCATTCTACAGATATTGGCTATACTGATGTGAATCTCGATAAGACTTTTTCTCCTAGTACTAATACCATTACGACTGAAAGCGAGTGGTCAATGAGTGAAAACACTTTACCTTTTTCGTATGATCCCGGTGATATTTATTATTATTCTTCTGGCACGACCGATGATGACACGCCGTCTACGGCCTGCAATGATACGAGTACATGTAAACATTATCATGTAGGCAATTATTACACTTGGACTGCTGCTGTTGCATCGAACGATACTTCTTCTATGGTTGATACCTATTCGATAGCGCCCGACTCGATTTGCCCAGCTAATTGGCGGCTTCCTAGTGGGACTAATAATGATACTTATAACGAGTTTAACCGTTTATTGGTTAAGTCTGGTGTAGTGACTGAATATGCATCTAAGACTAAATTATTAAGTTATACGACTAACGGTTTTACTCTTTTAAGAAGTGCGCCATTATATATTACTCGATCCGGTGCAATTTGGACTCCTACGCTGAGCTACTCAGGTAAAAATGGTTATCTATGGAATGATACTATAACTAGTTCTACTGCGGCTGGAACTTTCAATATGAATAAGAATTATTTAAACTATAGTGCTACTCTTACGAGACGAAATGGTTTTCCTATTCGCTGTGTTGCTCGAATGAACGCTGGCTCATCCTTGGTTAACTATTATGGTAATGGTGCAACCGATGGCGTTCAAAAGAGCGTTACTATAAAGAAGGGGAATACATTGCGTTTTCCAACCGATATTTTTACTAGGCAGAATTATATTTTATCTGGATGGAATTCTAAGGCAGATGGTACCGGGTTATATTATGATTTTGACAGTATCTATGATGTTGAATATAATAGCCCGGCTGTCATTGATTTTTATGCAGTTTGGACTCCGGCTTACAGTATTGTTTACAATGGGAACGGATCATCGAATGACTCTGCGATGGGTGTAAATAATATCGTGAAAAACGGAGACGAAACTCGTCTTTTTGCTTCTAATTATAGACGAGATGGCTACGGTTTTGTTGGATGGTCCGTTACGCAAATTGATCCTGATGCGGCGAATGCGAAAAATTTGATCTCTAATGCAAAAATATTTGGTCCAAACGAGAAAATCATTGCAAATAATGTCAACCTTGGCAGTAATGCGCCTGCTAATATAACGCTATATGCGGTCTGGATTAAATCTGAAGGTGACATGCAAAACTGGGTGGGATGTCCTTCTATGAATATAGGAGATTTGACTGCTAGAAAAGATATTAGAGACAACCAGGTATATGCTATTGCGAAACTAGCAGATGGCAAATGCTGGATGATAGAAAATTTAAGATTAGATGCAAACGGCGCGGACAATAAAGCTGACGCTCAAGGTTTTGATACTGGTTTTTTGGGTCTTGCCACCGCTGAGTCTGAGTCGAATTTTACGTATAGCGTCATCGCAAGTAATTCTTTATATACTACGTCTAATATTACGGGTGAAAATCAAGCGTACAGGTTCCCTCGTTACAATAATCGTAATACTAATGATACGGTTGAAATAATGACTAGTGTGAATGAAAACATTTATTCATATGGCAATTATTATTCTTGGCCGGCCGCGAAAGCTAGTATTTATAATTTCACTTTTAATGATAATTCGATTACAGTGAATAGTTCGATTTGTCCTAAAGGCTGGAAGCTACCGTCTGCAAACAACTCCGGTACGGACACTAGTACATTAATTAGTAGTTTGAGATCTGAATCAAAAATGCTTTACCATTTCCCAAATAATTTCGTCTATTCTGGTACGATTAATAATCGTAACTCTTACGGAGACATTGCTCTACTTTGGGCCGATAATTATAACGGCGCGCAGCTTTATCCGCATCATGCACACACGATTTATAGTTCAGCGACTTACAATACTGATAGCGCTATAGAATCATATCCTACTTATTACGGTTTGCCAGTTCGCTGTATATCTACTAATAATGTGACGATTGCAGACGTCTCTTATCTCCAGAGTTTCAAAAACTATTCTTCCTCTGAGGTTGACTCAATTGCTGCCTCCATGCCTTACAATACGACTTATAATCTTGTTGATAATCGTGACAATAAAACATATAAGATTGCAAAACTAAAAGACGACAATATTTGGATGGTCGAAAATCTTGACCTTGGCCGTACTACGCTGACTACTAGCCTTACAAGTTCAAATACGAATCTTTCTACTTCAATTTCTGCCTCCACTTTTAACAGCTGGAAGAAAACAACTGGTTCAAGAACATTTAATAATGGAGAATTTATTAATGTTGATGGTACAGACTCGTTTAATGGAGTCGCATATGGTACGTTATATAATTATTTTGCTGCTTCTGCAGGTACAGTCTCTGGACAATCCTATGACTTCATTTATACGACTAATGATATTTGCCCAGCCGGGTGGCGACTTCCGGCTGAAGGGATATATGCAAACTACTACACTCTATTTAAAATTTACAATAATGAGGATAGTGCTAATTATTTTTCAAATATAAGATCTCCCGTTGCTTCTGGTGGTGCTGCACTTAACCTTTCTGGAACTTTTTATAGTTCTCCTACTGGAATTGGTAGCACTGGTAGTTATTGGGCAGCAGGATGGAGCAGCAGCAATGCAATGCGTTGTCCAACTCTCGATACTTCCAACACGGCTTTCTACCCGAATTTGGAAAAGCAGCGTGACCTTGGCGCTTCAATACGTTGTGTAGCTAAACGAACACTTTATCCGCTGACAGTTAAATATGGCGAAGGTGTTGTGGACGTAAAAGTTAATGGCGTGTCAGTTCAAGATGGTGGAATAATCAACATTGAGAAAAACACAGCATATCCAATTTCTGCAACTGTTTCAGATGGCTATGCATTTTATAGGTGGTCTAAACTTGCCAAACCTGGACTCATTAATAATTTTCGAAGACAGTCGACAACTCTCACGATGAGCGATGAAAGAGAGGTTTTGACGGCCACTGCATTACCGAAGATGCAATATCTTGATACGGGAGTATGTACGTCTGCTTCAAGTAAAGTGATTGATGAACGTGATAACCACGTATATACTATAAAGCGTCTTAATGACGGTAATTGCTGGATGATGGAAGACTTAGACCTCGGTCGCACAGCTCTTACGACAGATTTAACATCTAATAATACTAATCTTTCAGCAACGATAACAGCTGCAACTTTTAATGGCTGGAAGAATACGACTGGGATAATTTCTTATACTACTGGTGTTTTCGTTCCTCTTTCGGGCACTGATTCGGCTTCCGGTACCCCATATGGCGTTCTTTATAACTATCACGCTGCTTCTGCTGGCACAATTACAGGGAATAGTAATAGTGCCAATGCCAGTTTTGACATTTGTCCATCTGGGTGGAAATTGCCAACCAGTGGAAACGGTGGCGAGTTCCAGACTCTCTATGAGCATTACAATTCGAACGCTCTTCTTACGGCTCCTATATCCCAAAATGGCGCTGCATTTGCTTATAATGGATCCTTCTATAATACTGTGCCGTCCGGGTTGGGTACAGCTGGTGGGTACTGGTCTTCAACCGTAAGCAATAATTCAAATATGTATTTTATTGGCTTTAATACATCGACTATTTACCCATCCAACTCGACTTTTCGTACTACTGGACATGGTATACGATGTATTATGAAAAACTCTACTCGCACTCTCACCATTTCATATGGTGCTGGAGTAGCGAGTGTAAAGGTTAATTCTGTCAGTATTCTTAATGGCAATACAATTGATCTCGAGCCAGGCGTCTCATACACTATCGAAATGACGCCGTCTACTGGTTATGTGTTTGATTATTGGTCTGCAACTTCTGGAACGATTGGTTCTACCACTACACAAACAACAACTTATTCGATTGGATCAAATAATGCCACTTTAACAGTTGTCGCAGCTAGTACTGCTCCTGTCATACAAAATCTTCCATCAGCTAGTTGCACCACTACTGCATCTCTTGCAAGAGATAATCGCGATGACCATATTTATACCGTTCAACGTTTAGCGGATGGTAGATGTTGGATAATGGAAAACCTTGATCTTGGTCGTACTACACTTACTGCGAATCTTACTTCTGCGAATACGAATCTCGTCTCTACAGTTTCCGCTACAACATTTAATGGCTGGAAGAAGACTTCTGGAACACAAACATACGATGCTGGTGAATTTATCAGTGTTTCTGGTTCGGACACTACTTCTCAAACTCCGTATGGAACTCTATATAATTACTATGCCGCATCTGCTGGCACCATTACTGGTAGCTCTAATAGTGTTGACGCATCTTACGATATTTGTCCGGCTGGCTGGAGGCTTCCAACTGGTAGTACTAACGGTGAGTTTAAAAAACTTTATGATCAGTATAATTCGCTCGAACGAATTCGTGCATCGATTGCAAACAATGGAGCCGCTTTTGCTTTTGCAGGCTACTTTACTAGTGGTGTTCCGGCTGGTCAGGATAATAGTGGTGATTATTGGGCTTCCACAAGACATAATGATACGGTGGTAGGTCGTTTGGTTCTTAATACGTCCAGTGTTAACTCGACCAGTTTTGGTTATCGTAATTCTGGCAGATCGATTCGTTGCATTATGAAACAAACGACGCGTGTATTAACTGTTACATATAATACTGGCGTGGCACACGTAAAAGTTAATGGTATTACTGTTCAAAATGGTGGGATGATTATTCTCGAACAAGGTTTACCTTATCCTATTGAGGTAACACTGACTAGTGGATATGAATTCACTAACTGGTCTACAAAATACGGAACTATTGATTCTACAACTGCTCAAACTACAACTTACAGAATTGGCTCAAATAATGATACTCTAACCGCTACAGCGGCTTCTAGCATCCCTTCCATACAAAATTACCCGTCAGCTAGTTGTACTACTGCGGTTTCTCAAGCTAAAGACAATCGTGACGACCATGTTTATACGATTAAGCGCCTTGCCGATGGCAACTGTTGGATGATGGAAAATCTAGATCTTGGTCGTACCACTCTTACAACGGATCTTACCAGTTCAAATACTAATCTTTCGACCACTGTGACTGCCTCCACTTTTAACAGCTGGAAGACGACCTCTGGTTCGTCAAAATACAATGCTGGTGAATTTATTACTGTTAACGGTTCAGATTATACTTCGAATAATCCATATGGCACTCTATATAATTATTATGCTGCTTCTGCAGGAACCATTTCAGGGGATGTTAATTACAATAATGCTTCTTATGATATTTGTCCGGCTGGTTGGAGATTGCCGACTGGTGGTTCAGGTGGGGAATTTGAGACTTTATACTCGCACTATAATTCCTATGCGCTTATGACGGCTTCAGCAGCTAACGGTGGTGCTGCCTTTGCAGCTGCTGGACGCTTCTGGGATGGCACAAACGTACTCGATGGTTCAAATGGTTACTATTGGGCTTCAAGTAGAAGTACAGACACGGATATGTATTATTTGATGTTCTTTGGATACAATACTACTATATTTCCGAATTCTGCTGATCATAGATATCTTGGCTTCTCGATCCGTTGCGTTCTAAAAGAACCTCTTACTATTCAAAAGATGTCTGTTCTCCAAAGTTTTAATAATATTTCATCTAGTGATAAATCTTCTATAATGAATTCGATGACGACTGGGACTACATATAATCTTATAGATAATCGTGATAATAAAACATACAGAATCGCTAAGTTAAAAGATGGCCTAATATGGATGGTAGATAATCTTGACCTTGGACGCACCAACTTATCTGTTGACCTTACTAGTGCAAATACAAATCTATCGAGCACAGTTTCGGCGTCCACATTTAATGCATGGCGGACTCAGCCATCAACATACTTCAA
Organism: Candidatus Saccharimonadota bacterium; assembly: GCA_017464135.1. Taxonomy (GTDB): domain Bacteria; phylum Patescibacteriota; class Saccharimonadia; order Saccharimonadales; family Saccharimonadaceae; genus Nanosyncoccus. The sequence continues at coordinate 65,319 of JAFUEB010000004.1, forward strand.
CTATTCTACTGGTTATTATCTTCCTTTGTCCGGTTCAGATGCTAATTCAAATTCACCATACGGTACTTTATATAATTTTTATGCCGCTTCTGCGGGTACTATTTCCGGTACTACTAATGAAAATGATTCTATTTATGATATATGTCCTGCTGGTTGGAAGTTACCAGATGGTAATACCTCGACGGGAAATTATATTTCGCTTGTTAACTCCGGTTATGGTTCGGTTGGGCTATTGAACGCATCCCCGTCTTCTGGTGGCGCAAATTTTGCCTATTCAGGTTATATTAATGCGTATAATATGTTTTATGATGCTGGAATCACCGGTACTTACTGGTCGTCTACACATTATACTGGCGAAGGCAGAATAAGCTTAACGCTAGTTCCTAATTCAAATCAAATTGCTTTCTATGAACAACCGCGTTACTTTGGCTTGTCGATTCGTTGCATTCTTAAATGAGAACAGAACGAGGAGACCGATAAATATAATCATTCTTTCGACCATTTTTCACTATATTTTTGTCCTTTTTTGTTCGTAATAATCGAAGAAAGCCCACGGATATTCGTCGTGATTGCCTTCAAAATACCAATTACGGAATTCGACTTCATGCTTTTTTAAGAATTCGTATCCGCTGACTACGGGTGGCTCCGTAGTTTTATTCTGGGCATTGCGATGATAATCATAATCATTTCCAAGTTCGCGTAGGAGTCTATCCCAATCATCTACTGCTGAAAACCTCATGATTGCTGTTTTGATGCCAAGCTGGCATTCTTTTTTACCGCCATGGGCCGGATGACGAATATATTCAACCTGATGTGGATCCACAGTTTCTTTTAGTAATTTTTCGCTAGTGCGGCCAACGGCGAAGAAATATTTTACACTTGGAAAAATCGCTAAAAAATCTCGCAAGAATTCCTGGCCATTTTTTAATTCTTTGGCAGTTGGTTTTCGATTAGTATTTAAATCGCCTTTTTCGTGAGGATGAAAAGGGAAGGCATTCCACATAAGAGGCGTAATATTTGGCAATTCTTTTTTAAAAGCCTCATTCATTACCCGAGCAGACATTTCACCATCGTCACTAGTAAAGGGAACACCGGTCCTAGCGCAACCTTTATAACCTGGCGCTTCACCAACAAATATATATATTGGGTTTTTGATGCTTAATAAGTAATTCTTTAGTCTATTTCTTCGTTCAATGGCATTCTTACTATATCCATAGTACATATTATTGACTGTATCTGTACTTTTATATTCGCTCAGTTTTTTAATAAATGAGTCTATGTTCATTTTATTCTCCAAAAACGGCTTTCACTCTTTCGCTATATTCTTGATAAGCAAATGTTGCTCTGATTCTATCGTTTTCACCGAGAATTGTAGCAATGCCGCTGTAATACCAGCCGTGTTTCTTTGGATCTTTATTATTGAATCTTTGCCAGAAGTCTTCGCCAATGGCTTTATAATCTCTTTCAATAGCGCGAATATTGGATAATTTATCGCTAAGGCAAATTAATAATGTATCGTAATCCGCTTTTTTAAGTTCGTCCAAAGTTTCCTGTTTTCTAATCTCCCAGGTTTCTTCGTCTGGAAGTTCTTCGCGTTTATTTTCACTTTCTGAGGCTATTAGTTTTGCAACTCTTTCGCCAAATAATTCTTTAATATCTTCAACCGTAGCGTCGGTATCTTCTACCGTATCATGTAATACGGCGGCAGCTAAAAGTTCTTCGTCATCAGTGACACTCGCGACGATAGTAAGGGCTTCAAGAGGATGTACGATATATGGGATACTGGTGCCTTTGCGATTTTTCCCGTTGTGTTTTTTGACGGCATAAATGATTGCTTCGTTTAACATTTTTCCCATATTGACTCCTTTTTATCTTTACTTTTTTATTATACCATTAAATATGGGAAAGGTCAAGCGTTATCAGGTTTGAAAAATTCATCATCTTCAAAACGAGTGCGTTTAATGACACATTCGTTCATCTCAAGAAGTTCATCGGCGATTTTGACGAGTTCGTCCGACAAATAGACGCCTTTTCGCCATTCTTCTGGAATTGCTTCGTAACCATAATAAGCGCCGGCGAGTTGACCATAGCAGGCAGCATTGGTATCGGTATCGCCACCAAGGCGAATCACGGCCATCATGCCATCTTTGAAATTTTTAAAATTCATGAGCCCCCAGAGTGCAATTGCGAATGTATCAACAATGTAACCACCAAGATCGTGGAATTGGTTCTCGTCGCGCTTCAATGGTCTCTCGGTCAATTCATTGATGTTAGAAATCCAGAACTCGTCAAGTTCTGCACCTTTCATCCAACGAGACGCATAGTTTAGTATATTTCGTTTTTCAAGGCCGTGTAAGGCTGAGTAAAGCGTTGTAGCAAACAATTCGGTTACGGTTATCGCTGCAATACTATTATGTGTTTCTCGGCACGATAATTCAGCCATTTTGAGCGTCGGCGCGATATCTTTGCCGTCGATAAACTCACTTTTTTCATCTTCTGGGCTAATTACAAGCGAGCCACTTTCGTAGCCGTCTTTTAAAGTCGGATAATTCTTATTTGGGAAAGTATTCGCAATAATGACTGGTGCTAGTCGCATAATTGGTGCGTTGCCGGCAGATTCGGTTTTCTCGGCGTCTTTTGGTACGGTTTTAGATTTCTCCCATTCGTCGAGAGCACGGAGAGTTTGATTACCGACATCAAGTGGTGCTTGTGGGTGCTTGCGATAATCTGAATAGCACCATTCATAGAAGCGCCTCATAATATCATAGGAATCGTAGCCTTTGTTCGCGATTAGACTATCAGCGATGCAGAGTGCCATTGAAGTGTCGTCGGTCCAGACGCCTGCCGGGACCCTTGAATTCTTGTGAAAATGTTCGATTTTCTCGCCTTGCTGCTTAATATAAAAGTCTGAAGGGGCTGGTAAAAATTCTACCGGAGCGCCCAAAGCGTCGCCGACGGCTAGTCCGACTAACATCCCACGCGCTTTATCTTGGTATTTCATTACTTTGCCTTTTTAGTAGTTTTCTTCTTGGCGGCCGGTTTCTTGGCGGTAGTTTTAGTAGTAGTTTTCTTGGTTGAAGTTTTCTTAGCAGTGGTTTTCTTCGTAGTCTTTGGCTTAGTTTCGGCTTTAACGGTATTCTTCTTGGCGCTCCTAGCGACTGCTTTCTTTGCTGGAACCTTTTCAATTGGCTCTTCGAGCTCTCTTGTTTCTGGCTTCAATTCTTTCAATGCTTCGGTGAGCTCTTTTTCTGGAGTTTTCTTCGGTTTCTTTTCGTAGAGTTTAGTATTATCTACCACTAGACGACGCTTGCTGTATTCGCGAATCGCTTTCTTAATCTGTTTCTTGTATTCAATACGGGTAGAAATCAAAATCTTGGTTGGATCCTTTGGGATAAAACAGATGGTGTAGTGATTAAAGATAACGGATTTAGTATCTTTCCAGAGCAAGCGATATTTGCCACTGGAGTTCTGGACTTCGATGAAATACTTAGCAATTTGGAGGCTGCGTTTTCCCTTGATGGCGTGATATTTATTGATTTGACGACGGACATAAAAGAAATAGAACGTACTGATGACGAGGACGATAGAGAAGAAGATGATTGGATAGACATTAATGATGTGGTGATTGATGAGGAGCGAAATAACAAAGATTAAGATCATGACGACCGAAACAATTGCATAGACTAAAGGCCTAGTGGTCGCGAAGTGCACGCGTGACTTTGGCTCTTCGTGGAGGAAGTCGTAGTTGAGTAGTATCCAGTAAAATTCGTTGTAGTATTTTTTGTCTGCCGAATCAGTAATATTAATCTTCATTGTTAACTCCAATCACTCTGTTCTACTCTTATACTACCATAAAATCGCTTTCTCTGTTATCTTGAAATAGCATTAAATATATTATATAATATATGTATCGTACATTAATAATTTGAAAGGGGGGATAAAAGTGTTGCATATTAGAAAGCCAATTATAGAATCTCAGTTTGAGTTTGCTATGAAGCATGGTTTGGCCCGGGCTAGGCACGCTTTGATGTTGGAACAATTCTTTGATAAGTATGCCGGTGTCAAATTTGCATATGTACCGGAGCTAGTATACTTAGCTTTAGCGCAGCTTCTTGATCACGAAGATTCGAAGCGGATTATTTTATACATCCCGTTTGAAATCTTAAAAGATGCACCGCTTTGGTTTCGAGAAGTCTATCTTGACACTTGGTACAGTATGCTTGGCACGATGGACGTGAGGGAGAACTTTCACGAAGGTGACATGATGGAGCCGGATGCCCGACCGAATGGGGAATTACCACGAGTCGTAAAGTGCGCCCATCTTACACCTTGGTTACTTGATTATGGTTACCTCACGTCTAGCGAAGTTCACGATTTAATCTCGCAGAATATTCATCACGAAGTATTAGTTCGTAGTTTCAAAGAAACTTGGGGAATTATTTCCGAACGAAATATCTTAAAGCCAGAGCAGCTGGATGAGCTGGCTTACCTTACAAAAGATATTCCGGATTTTACACGTCTAGAACCACTCTATATTTCGCCAAATCGAGCCAAATGGCTGGAAGAAAAAGATAAACCGCTAGGTGATTTAGTGACACCAAACGCCTGTTTAACTGGTCCATTTTATTCGAATTTAGATGTAATTTTGGACCGATTGACGGCTTATCAAGAAGAAATGGATCCGTTTGATATTGCACTCGTTGGTGGTTCTTTCTTAAGAGGCTATGGCACAACCGATTCGGACCTTGATATCGTGCGTTATAGTGATTTTAAGAAAGATAATAAGTTCTATATCGGCGATCCGAACCAAGCACATCTATTCTTTAATTCCGCGTGGCTTCCTGGCAAAAGAGTCTTCAACATAGAAGATTATGTTATCTCGGCGGCCTGGCGGTATCGAAAGAATGGGAAACGGAGATTGACGCTCGAAAGAATTGAGTCGAATCTGATTCAGTATCGCTTGCTTCATAAAGGTTATAGCAGATTTACCGGTAAAACTAGTTTCAATACTAGCTCACATCCGGAATTAGACGGAGATTCACCCTTTTATGATGATGACTTCCGTAAGATTGCAACAGTTTTATTCTATAAATATGTCTGGCTACCACAGGCATGAAAAAGGCCCCTAACTCGGGGCCTCTTTTTAATGTGCGATTTACAGAATGTTTTTTCCGGTCAGACTTTTAACGCCACTGCGTTCAGGTCTTGCTACGCCCAGTTCGCTCCAGTTGATTTGCGAACCGAGTTGCCAGAGTGCGACAAAGTAATCTACTTCCGCATCGGAAGTGATGGTGTCGTGCTTCACAAAACCAAGGACATATTTGACCAGGTTCTGTTCGAGCCGGACATAATTACTGGAGACGCTGGCGCCGATTTTCTTCAGCATCAGCTCGCGATTCTTCACGCCAACCATTGACGGCAAACGGGGGTCTTCGAGAGTATTTCTGATGTTGTTGGCTTCATAGGCCAGAGCAGCAACAATCTGAACGCCGGTGCCACGAAATACACGGTTAATCGAGTTAACCAGGGTATCGGCTGCATCATGAAGCGGCGAAGTGTCCGGTGGCGGAAGCATTCCGACAGCTGAGGAACCGTTTAGGGCACCAACAATTGATGCCGACAGCATGCTCGGGTCGAGCAAATTGCTTCTTCTGGTTTCATACCAGGCATCGAGTGCCTGATAACTTTCGGCGATGGCCGGCCAGAGAGTGGTGCGAATACGCCCCAGAAATTCACTCCGACGACCTTCGGTAATGAAGGAGCCGTCGAGGCCATCAATGGCTGCAAAGATGTCGCCATAGGCCCGGCGGGTCAGAGATTTACGGAGTGCGTAGAAGGTCGGATCGACTTGTTCTTCGGTCTCGTCCGCATATTTTTCCATGGCTTTCGCGAGAGCTTCCGGTACATTGTAGAGTCCGGCACGATCTGCCAAAGCAGCTCTAATTGCTGCAATGTAAGACGATTCGTCCACTTTCAGGATACCACCAGTTTTCAAGGCGGTGAGCCAAGATTCATCGGTGGGTACGGAAGGAAGCAACATTTCAAGCGCCGGCGGAATGGCCGCTGCTTTTGTGGTTGCTTCGGGCATAATGGTTGCTTTCTGTTCTTTTTTAAGATCAGAGACGAGCCGGCGAGCTTTGGCCAGTTTCAGACCGACGTTCGTCAGGTCTTCAACCTCCAGTACGTAGAGATCTTCGAGAGTCTCGACACCGAGTTTCTCCTCGATGTTTTTGATGGTTTCCGCATTGATGCCATACTCTTTCAGTTTGGCGACCACGGGATTTTCCTTCACTTCTTCGACCTTTTCGATCATTTTCTTAGTTTCACTCATGATAGTCTCCTCCATATCATTTTTCAAAATAAATTTTTTCTACTTCCGTAGGTCCAATTGATAAGCATTCAAGCTCCAGTCCACATTCCTTTTTTATGATGCCGCCTACTCTTAAAAAGAGTTCTTGGCTCGAAATGTTTTCCGGAATTTGTTCGCTTTCTATGATAGGTTTTGCGTTTTTTAGAAAATCCGTGTAGCTTTCGCTATTCTTTGGGCTATTCTGATAGCCCGTTGAATACTTAAAGACTTGTTTCTTTACTATCTCATCAAACCAAGTTAAATAGATTCCACGAAACTTAGTTTCTTTGCAAGATTCTAGAGCGTATCTCATTAGAGAAAAATCTAAAGGACCGGCCCTAACTTTACCTTGCCAGCGATTATTTGATTTGTGACTGCCTAGCAACATCGTTCGGGTGAAGTTTTCGTCAAAAGTCGGCATTGGGCCGGCACCATGACGAATTTCATAGGCGCGATGAACTGCTAGATGATTAATTTCGCCGTCAAAACCGGCATTTCTAATCATTTGCTCGCTAAATATCGGGAGCGTCCTAATGGCACTGACATGGGGTTTTAAACCAGTTTCAGCGTCGGTTAGTACTCCGTGTGAACATTCAACGATAGCGGTTCCGTCTGGTTTTAATACTTCTTTTAAAGTTGTGAGACGAAGTTTCTTACCAATATTAAAGAATAAATCCACAATATAAGGTAGAAAATCCGGGTCATCTAGGAGTGCTAAGTTATCTTCCAAACAATTGACGTCGTCTTTTAAAACATCTTCTGGTTTTAAGTTCCGATATAATTGTCGGTAGTATTCTAGCTCTCTTTTTAACTTTTTTAAGATTATCTCTTTTGAGGTCAGTTCGGATGCTTTAATGATGTATTCTTCACCTAAGTTTTGATACATCCGATAAGCTTGCCCAACGCCAGTGCCAACTGTTCCGCGAGGATTGTCTTTTCGCTTGATTTCTTCAAGTTCGGAGGCAATCCGGTGAAATGGTGTGGCACAAAGGCAATTTGGATCAGCCTGAAGCATAAGAAAGGGATTTGCGATATCATGCTGTTTTAGGGCTTCGGCTTCATTTTCTAGAGAAACCGGCGAAATGATTATCTGTTCTGATAAAAATGTCGGTACTCCTTCAAAAGTTCCGCAGCCCCATTCAGAAAAGTTAAAACTATCTCCGTTTGAGGTGCGAACGCCATGAGAGCCCTGTGCGCCACCGCGTTTAATGATAACGCTAGCGTCCTTTTCGTAGGACAATGTGTGCACAATGTTACCTTTACCTCCGTCGCCAGGACCGAGATCGGTAACAATGATGACTTCGTGCATTTCGCACCTCTTTTCTGTAAACTAAATTGTTAAAGATTTTGATCACAGGTATTCGATTTCGGTTGAGGGCTTTTCTTCGTCTTCAACTTTTTCGTCCGGTTGAATCGGCCATAAATCTTCTTTTGTCCGGAAGATGTCGCCGATTTTCGGGATTGGGAAGGGAAGTGCTTGACGGAGTTTGGCCTGGGCGCCAATTTCGATATTGTTCAGATCGTAAATCGTTGGCGAGTCGCAGTGGTAAGCCACAGTATTTCCGATATCAGTTATATCGACAGTGCCTTCGGTCAGGCCGATGATGGCTGAAATCACTTCCGGAAGCTGCCTAGTAGTACTAATTCTGACCACGGACTTTTTGCCACAGACCTCGCGCCAGTATTCATAGGCGCTTGAGCGTTTATCGACCACCAGAATAAATTGATGCGTCTTCGCCTTCAGATCTTTTATGACTTTCTCAAAGCTCGGAATTTCGCGCATGTTTTTCAGTTCATTCTCAAAAACATTATTGCCGAAAATCCGCTGAATATCTTGGCGCCTTATGGAACCGTGACAGGTCGCGTCGGTAACGATAAAGTGATAACCTTTAAGGCCGATACGGTTGGTGTAGGCATTCGTCAGGTAGGCTCTCGCAAACATTGCATATTGCGGATCTTCCGGAGAATCTCCACCGGCGCGCTGCGGGGCCATTTCTTTGAGGTAGCGTACGATTTTCTCGGCTTCCATCTCGAACTGCGGGCGGCAGAGGACAAAATCGTCCACTACGTCTCCGAAAATGCCGAGACAGAGTTGCGGATCATACCCGGGCAGAACTCTGGCGATGGCTTCGTAGAGTTTCGGAAGAATTTTCATCTCCGTATCTACTTCACCACCCATCGAGCCAGTTGTATCGCAACTGACTTCAATGTCCATCGGGCATCCCATGGTGGTAATCCACATCTTACGGTGCGGATTTAAACGAATCTTGGAATAGCGCATCGGTTTAATCCCGGGGTCAACGATTTCGCTCAGCTTCCCGGTCGCACGGGCTTGCCTTTCGGCAGCTCTCGTGACGTCCTTATCGCTCGTGATGCCGTAAGAACGGCGTGCACTGACATAGCTGTCGACGGAAAAAGGTTTGTCTCCCACAATTTATTCCTCCTTCAAATTTTTCCAAATGAGTGTGCCTTTATCTCGATAGGTAAATGTGTGGTATTTTCTGCCCCACAGTTCTTCGATTACGGCATACATCATTTTGTGTGCAGCTTCAAAGGTCATACTACCATCTCTGGCTAGATTTTCGAGAAGTTCTCGGTAAGCTTTGTCTTCCTCTTCTATTACCGCCCATTCTAAAAACGTCTTTGCAATTTCTTTGACATAGTCATTTGCAACTACATCGACGTTCTTTTCGGGAAAGTTATAGAAGATGACACGGTGTTTTTCCGGTTCGATTAGATAATCGCCAATGGAAAAAACTGGGTATTCGACGGTGGATTGGTCGTTTGCAACTGCAATTAGCTCGAAAAAGCCGTACAGTTTAAAGATTCGACCAAGGATCCAGGCGCTAGTTTTAGCGTCTACTTCGATTCTTGCCATCAACTTTGATAGCGGGATTAGTTTGTCGAAGTCAACATTTGGAAGCGAGTAGACATTAATCCTGCGGCCACCTTGCGATGATTCGATGAATGACGCTTCGAGCTTAGCAAATAGCCAATCATAGTGGCTATCATTTTCTTTGGTCGGATTCTGAAAACGTCGAATTTCTGATTCAACGGTTTTCATTATGTTAAACTTTCCAGCCTCGAATGCTAAGACGTCGCCGTCTTCAAAAGTCTTGGCAACCTTCAGTACAACTGATGAGCCGTCGGCTTTTTCGCCTAGGTAAACGCGGTATTTGTCTGACTCTCCAATCCTGTTTTTGACTTCAAAATCTCTAACCTTCGTTGTTCTCACTCCCTCCTGAATCAAAATGTAAAAAAATCTATGCACTTCTCCAGTGCATCGTTTATTATTTTAGCATAATTGCTTATTTCTGTCAATCTATAACACCGATTAAATTGACTATTTATATTGTTTGTGGTATAATTATAAGTATTAGGGTGAGTACATTAAATTTTTGTGAGTTTTTATTTTTTGTCTCTCCCTTTAATATACTTGATCAGACTGCTATTTTAGGAGGTTCAAAAATGTCAATCATTCCCATCATTATCATTGCGGTGGCTGTCGTTCTGTTCATTGTGTTGATCTTTGCGATGATCAAGACTGCGAACGGTAATGAAGCCTTGGTCGTTTCCGGCGTTGGTGCTACTGATAAAAACGGTAATCCCACGATTAAACGCGCCGGTGGTAGAGTCGTAATACCTTTTATCCAAAAAGCAAAGTATTTCGACTTGTGTGTTCGTACAGCAAAAGTTGAGGGAGATGTAACCAAAACTATCTGCGGTGTTCCGATTTCAATTGACTGGGCTGTGGCATACAGCCCGGACATTACTTCTGAGGAGAGCCTGCAGAAGGCGGTTTGCAATTTTCTCGATAAAGATGATCAGGACCTTGAGCGTGTTATTCTTGATATCGTTTCCGGCGGCGTCCGTGCGGTTATCTCTAGAATGACGCCCGAGGAAGTCATGAATGGCAAGGACCAGCTTGACGACAACGTCAAAAAGTCCATTGCTACGCAGATGCATGACCTTGGCTTTAATGCGATATTGTCTATCCACGAAGTTGAAGATGCAAATGGTTCGACCTACTTCCACGATTTGGCGGCCAAAGACCGTGAGACAAAACGTCGTGAAGCGGCGAATATCACGGCTGAAAATGATCAGCAGATTCGTGAGACAAAGGCCGAGACTGATCGGGCAGCACAGGAAAAAGAGCTGGCTGCGCAGGTCATGATTGCGGAAAAGCAGCGTGATACTGATGTGAGACGAGCTCAATTCCAAGCAGAGACGGCGCGCGAGCAGGCAAAGTCAGAAATGGCTGGCGAACTCGAGCGGACTGATATTACTCAGGAGCTCGAAAAGAAGAAGGGCGCCGTTGCCGTAATGCAGGCTGAACAGGCTAATCTGGCGGCTTTGAAGCAACAGGAAGTTGAAGTGACTCGTGCCGAGACGGCTAAACGGACGACGATTATTTCGGCGCAGGCGGAAGCTGAGCGCAAGAAAGAAGAGGCGACTGGTGAAGCTGAAGCGGCGGCGGTCAGGAAAATGCGTGATGCTGATGCTACGGCAGAAGCGCGCAAAACCGAGGCTGAAGGTAAAGCCTCGGCGCGCAAGACTGAAGCGGCGGCAGAAGCTGACGCCATAAAGATTCAAGCGGAAGCGGACGCCTCGGCTGTGAAAGCCCGTGGCGAAGCGGAAGCGTCCGCAATTTCTGCCAAAGGTAAAGCTGAGGCAGAAGCAATTGAAGCCAAAGGTAAGGCTGAAGCTGAGGCGGCTCGTGCACTCTCGGATGCTCAGGCAGCTAACGACAAGGTTAACTTCGAGTTGAAGAAGATTGAAATCGAGCAGAATACTCGTGTGCAGGTTGCAACTAGTATTGCAACGGTTATGGCCGAGGTCGGCAAGAACGCTAAGTTCTACGACTTCGGTGGTGGCGCCAAAGAAGGTCAGTCCGGCGATCTTTTGACTAGTGTTCTCACTAGAATTCCGACGCTGTTTGCTCAGGCAAATATGCAGAATCAGGCATTGAATGATGAAGAATTGACCAAGACGATTAGGTCTTTGGTTGCTTCAGTGGTTGATGCTAAGGATAAGGGAACTACTACGCCAAGTGACGACGGCTCCGATGTTGAAGTAGTTGACCACGATGACGCTGATGTGATGTAAATCACAATCTAAAAACTCACATTGCCCCCGATTCTGGGGGCTTTTTATTTTTTTAAAAAAATCCGCCGTTTCCGGCGGACTTGGTAGCTGGGATTATTTTTCTGGGTGCGGAAGATGTCCGACGCTTGCGATATTGACATTGCGATAGACTGGGTTTTCGGTAACTTCTTTTACTACCGTCAGATAGCCAGGGATATAAACCTGACTTTCGGCGGTCGGAAGTTCAACTTCGAGAATCGCGTATTCTTTTTCGTTGGCGTAAACATCGATTTCGAGATACTGACCGGTGTCTCTTTGCATAACACAGTAACGAGTTTTTCGAATCGGATGAAGGTCGGGATCGGCATGCATCAGAAGCTTCAAATATTCATCTTTACTGATGCGGCGCTCGATTTCGACGCGTTTACTCGGTTCGTCGGTGTAGCGTTTTTCGGTCTTGGTGAAGCTGTAGCTTCCATTGCTACCACGCTGACGGACCCTGACTTCGACATTCGGTTCAGAGACTAGATAGGTTTGCAGGATTTCAACCTCTTCGCAATTTGGCATGGTCAGTAAGAGCTCGGTGTCTGGATATTTAATCAAATATTTCCGTTCAACTTCGTAGGGCTCCGGCTCGCCAAGGAAAGAAGATACTTCGCTGATTAAGTTTCTCAATTTATCCTCAAAAGAACCGCGATTTCTGATGATGCGAAGGTGTGGATGTCCAACCCAGGCATTCTGGGTTTTCCGGTCTAGTTCGACAGCTTCCCGAATTCCTTCACTTCTTGCCTTATTGTTTTCGAGCGTATAGAATTCTTCGGCGCCATCGGCTGCGGTGACGAGATGAAAGACGGCGTCATAGCGATCAAGTGCTCTTGTAACGTCGTAACCGAAGTATTTTAAAACTGCTTCGAATTCTTTTTTACTAAGATAAGCACGATTGTCGCAAATACCTCGGTCGCACACGACTAAGACTTTGTCTTTGTCTTTAAGACCGGGGGCGTACACTTCAACTGCGTCTTCTTTGTCAAGCTGCGTGCCCATCAAGAGCTTCTGAAAGGCCAAGGGATTAGTGAAATCGACTGGCGACATGCCGGAAGTGATGAGTTCGGTGGCAGCTTCATTTACAACGATAACTTTCCAGCCGTTTTTACTAAAATAATTAGAAATCCAGCTGAGTGCAGTGGTTTTACCGGCGCAAGGACCGCCGGTTAAGACAATCCTTTTCATCTCCATAGAATAACCTCCTTAACTACAAAATATAAAGGTGCGACAAAAAATTTGTCCCTATTATTATACCACATAACAGAGAGACTAATATTTCTTTTTGATTTTGACAAAGATGCCGTTTTCGCCGAGGATCTCGACAATGCGAGAAAGTGTTTCCATACAGAGTAACACGCGGGGATGTGGCGTGTCTTCATTGTAGTCAAAGATATTAAAGCCGAAGAGCTTGTTAGATTTAAGGCCGTCGCAAAAGAGAAATTCGTATTCTTCGCCGTCGAAATTATCGTTTTGTTCGAGGTTTTCCATTTTGATGAGCTTGGGGTTTTCCTGAATCATCGTTACAATTTGAAGTAGAGACTCTTTTGGCAAGGTATGAGTACTGTATTCACCATAATCCTTGACGGAAACATTATTCTCGGTCGTATAATCAATTTTAAGTTCAAAAAATTCATCATCGCCATAAGGCCACATTGCGGGCTCACGCCGATACTGAAAAATAACCATACTTATATTATAAATGAAAAAACCGCCTATTTCTAGACGGTTTCGGCTTTTCGGCTTGCGATTAGTTTTCGTAGCCATTCGTAGAGGAGTCCAAGTAAGATGCCGAGTACAGTTCCGGCGATATTGATGCCAGCATCGACAAGCGATGTGCGGCGATCAAAGATGTAGGACTGCAACAATTCGGTCAGGATGGAAATCATAATCCCCATGATGGCTGAAGTTAGAATTGTTGCTCTCATTGAAGTGGCGGTTTCTGCTATCGCAAGATGGCCGGCAAAGGCCAGTATGAGGAAGACGAGTCCATGTCCGCTTTTACGAATCAAATAGTAAAGTTTTTCGGTATACTCGAGATCTTTTCCGAGCATATGCGATAACTTTTGAACTATTCCGACCGTTGTATTAGTAACGGTGGTTGAATCGTATGAATTTTGCCAGCAAAGTACGAAGACTACCAGCAATACGGCAACGTATTTGACCCATCTTTTGAGTGCTAAACTCATAAAAATCACCCCTTAGTTTTAATGTGCCAAAGCCATTATTATATTATATCAAATTTCTTGTGTTTTGTCAATATTGGGGTGGTTGTAGTAAAATATAGATATGAATAAGGTCTATATCGCCATTGATTTAAAGTCGTTCTATGCGAGCGTGGAATGCGTGGATCGTGGTTTAGACCCTTTAACAGCTAGGCTCGTGGTGGCGGATGCTTCTAGAACCGAAAAGACGATTTGTCTGGCCGTTACCCCGGCCCTCAAAGCCCTGGGGATTTCCGGGCGAGCGAGGCTTTATGAAGTTTATCAGAAGACGTCGGATTTTATCATCGCGCCACCAAGGATGCGAAAATATATGGAAATTAGTACCAAGATTTTTTCGATTTATGCGACTTTCGTGGCGCCAGAGGACATTCACGTTTATTCGGTAGATGAAGTATTTATTGATGCGACTTCATATCTCAAGCACTATAAAATGACGGCGAGGGAATTGGCGCGAAAAATGATTGGAAAAGTACTGGCCGAAACTGGTATTACAGCTACGGCTGGTATCGGAACGAACTTGTACCTCGCCAAGATTGCGATGGATATTAAGGCTAAACATATGGAAGCCGATTCTGACGGCGTCCGGATTGCCGAGCTTGATGAAATGAGCTATCGGCGTGAACTTTGGGGCCATCAGCCGATTACGGATTTCTGGCGAATTGGTCGGGGATATGAGAAAAGGCTTTCAAAACTTGGAATTCATACGATGGGCGACGTGGCAAGGTATTCTCTCACTGGTTCGGAAATTCTATATAAAGAATTTGGTGTGATGGCGGAGCTTCTCATCGACCATGCTTGGGGCTATGAACCAGTCGAGATGAAAGACATTCGAAATTTCCGTTCGGATAATCATTCTGTTTGCTCTGGCCAAGTACTCCCCAGGCCGTATAAATTTGATGAAGCAAGGGTGGTGTTGCTCGAGATGGCAGATCAACTGGCACTTGATTTGATTCGGAAGAAACTGATGACCAATCAATTAGTTTTAACCATTGAATATGATGTCTCTAACACCAAGAGATACAAGGGTGATTTAAAGAAGGATCCATATGGTCGGAAGGTGCCAAAGCATGCGCACGGCACGGCGAATCTTGATGGCTATTCGGAGTCACAGCAAGAGTTTATGGAGAAAGCAGGGGCGTTATTTGATAGGATTGTGAATCCGGACCTAACTGTCAGACGAATATATATTACCGCGAACCATGTAAAATATTATTACGAGAAGAAGCCGCTTCATCAATTGAGTATTTTTACGGACTATGAGAAAAAAATGGATGAGGATGCACGGGTATCGCGACGCGAGCAAGCGATTCTCGAGATTAAAGGCCGTTATGGCAAGAATGCGATTCTTAGAGGTTTAAATTTTGAGGAAGGCGCTACTGGGAGAGATCGGAATGCGCAGGTCGGAGGACACAAAGAATGAATTACGACGATATAATTGATTTGCCACACTTCCACGCCGATGGCAAGCCTTATATGAGCATGCGTGACCGAGCTGGGCAATTTATGCCTTTTAAATCTTTGAAGGGTTTTGACGATATGGTCGACGAGAGGGAATTTGATATTAATAAAGAGCGACCACATTTTGAATATGATCCCGAGACTAGCGAACCGGAATGGTTTGAAGAGGAAATCTATTACACTTAATTGATTTTTTTGATATTTATGATATAATCGCACGCAGGTAGAACCTGTACATTTAGAAGGGGGGATATTATGTTAAGTCTACATGTAGCGGTAGCAATTGCGTTTTTCCTGTTATTCGTCATCATGCTGATGCAAGAACTCCGAATGAGGAATATCCTCTTCGCCGAAAAATGGGAGCACGTAATCAACATCTTTGTTATCATCTGCTGCGTTACAGTTATCGTCGTACTTTCTCTTGCTAAAAATTCCTAATTCTACCTACCGTCTCGAATGAGGCGGTTTTTTTCTTTTCATGGTATAATGAGAATAACTAACTAAGGAGTGAAAAATGTTTAATTTAAATGGGAAGGTTGCGGTCGTTACGGGTGCATCTTCGGGCCTCGGCAAGCAAATGGCATTAGCTTTCGCAAGGCAAGGTGCTAACCTCGTGATTCTCGCACGTCGCTACGAAAGACTCGAAGAGTTTAAACCAGAACTCGAAAAAGCGGGTGCAAGCAAGGTACTTCCGATTAAATGCGACGTGACTTCAACGGATGATATCAATAATGCGGCAGAAAAGGTCGAAAAAGAATTCGGTAGAGTTGATATTTTATTAAACTGTGCCGGTTCTTCAAAAGATAAAGGCGTTGTTGATATGACGGATGAGGAATGGGATTTCACTATTGCCACCGATGAAACCTCCGTTTTTAAGATGACGCGTGCATTTGCTAAGATCATGAAAAAAAATCATTACGGCCGGATTATTAACATTGCCTCCATGTATGGTTTAGTTGGTAATACCGAGATTCATACAGTTGCCTATCATGCTTCGAAGGGTGCTGTGGTGAACTTTACGCGGGCCGTGGCGGCTGAACTTGCCACTGATGGTATTACTTGCAACGCAATTTGTCCAGGTTATTTTGAAACCGAATTAACTAAGGCCGTGCTCGATACTGAAAGATTTCAGGAATTCGCTAAAACCCACGTGCCGATGGAACGTTATGGTAAGCCAGGCGAACTAGACGCAGCTGCGGTATTTCTGGCATCAGAAGAAGCGTCGTACGTGACCGGATTGATCATGCCAGTTGATGGTGGTTACACTTGTATTTAATAAAGGAGGAATATGTATAAAGGAACTAAAACTGAAGAAAATCTAAAGAAGGCCTTCGCGGGTGAAAGCGAAGCTCGCAACAAATATACTTATTTTGCTTCAAAGGCAAAAAAAGACGGCTATGAGCAAATTGCCGCCATCTTTGAAGAAACAGCAGGAAACGAAAAAGAACACGCCAAGATGTGGTTTAAAGAACTAAATGGTGGTTCTGTGCCTTCCACGATCGATAACCTCCGTGCCGCCGCTGACGGAGAGAATTACGAATGGACTGACATGTACGTCGAGTTTGCCAAAACTGCACGAGAGGAAGGCTTTGAAGAACTGGCTAAGAAGTTTGAGGCTGTAGCCGAGATTGAAAAGCACCATGAAGAGCGCTATAGTGCCTTACTCAAGAACATTGAGGATAGTAAGGTGTTTTCTAAGGATGGTGATGCGATTTGGGTTTGCCGCAACTGTGGTCATATTGTAGTCGGCAAGAAAGCGCCAGAGACTTGTCCGGTTTGTAACCACCCACAGAGCTATTTCGAAATTAAAGCCGAAAATTACTAGAAAAGAATAACCCCCGTTTCCGGGGGTATTTTTTATTTGTCTGCTTTTGCTTCTGCTTCGATAACGGCTTTCTTGTGGTATTTGGATTTACCTAGACCCAGGATTAGCCAGCAAATATCTGGGAAGAAGAAGAGACAGACGGCAAAACCAGTGCCCTTGCCAAAGGCTTTGGCGCCGTTTCTGGCCACCCAAACCATAGTGACGATGGCGAGTGCAGCAGCGAGGATTTCGCCAATAATGACGGCTGGATTATCATAACCATTAAAGACATATTGGTATTCGGTGCCAACTTTGACAATTTCGACATTGGCGTTTGCGGTCATTGCGCTTGTAACGACAATGCCACCGAGAAAGACCCAGAAGTACCATTCTTTGATACCGAGAACTCTAAAGAGAATATAGATATTATAGAAAGGAATCAGAGATTTCCAGCCTTTTTCGCCGGCTTTTTCGAAGACCTTCCAAGCGGCAATTATTTGTAAAACGGCGAACAGTATCGCGATACCAACAATGAATGCGATAACCCCACCGACGACAGCACCACTTACGAAGGCTTCAGATTTAGTAGCCCCGCTAAGTAGTTTCTCAAGTTCTGCGTTTAACATGATAACTCCTTAATTATTTTCTTCATTATAGCATAGAAAATGTGTTATAATACTAGTACATTTGCCGACTTAGCTCAGCTGGTAGAGCAACGGTTTTGTAAACCGTAGGTCGTCGGTTCAAGCCCGACAGTCGGCTCCACGAGAGAAAAGCAAGCAAAAATGCTTGCATTTTTTGTGGCTTTTCCGAGTGGAGCATCTGTAGCGAAGCTACAGGCGGCTCCACAAATATATGTGCTATAATAATACCTATGGATATAGTTTTAGGTGTGATGGGGGTAATAATAATTATTTTGTTAATCGTTTTGATTTTTAAGAAGTCTGCTCCGGCGCAGTCGGCTGATTTTAAATCAATGGAAGAGCGGCTAATTCGCATGGAGGGTCAGGTTAAGGAGATTAACCCTTCAATTGATCGCAATTTCCGCGAAAACCGCAAGGAAATCGCTGAAAATCTCGAACGACTCCAGACCGGCAACGAGAAAAAACTCGAGGAAATGCGCGAGACGGTCGATGAAAAGCTTAAAGCATCGGTTGAAAAGCGTTTTAACGAAAGCTTCAAATCGATTTCTACCCAACTCACTCAGGTCTATCAAGGTCTTGGCGAGATGAAGAGTATGGCGACCGAAGTTGGTGACTTAAAGAAGGTTATGGAGGGCGTTAAGACTCGTGGTATTTATGGCGAAGTTCAGCTTGGCTCGATTATTAGTGATATGTTAAACAAATCCCAATATGAAGAGAACATCGCCACTAAACCAGGCTCAAGTGACCGTGTCGAATTTGCGATCAAGATGCCAGGGAAAGAAGACAATGTTTATCTTCCGATTGACTCTAAATTCCCAGTCGAGAATTATTCGCGTTTAATTGCCGCTTACGATGCTGGCAATAAGGCCGATATTGCCACTTACCAGAAAGCACTCGCAAATGATGTTAAGGAGCAAGCCAAGAAGATTTCGACTAAATATATTGAACCGCCAATGACGACCGAGTTTGGCATTATGTTTGTGCCGACCGAATCGCTCTATGCGGAGATTATCCGAATTCCAGGTCTTTCTGATGAGATTCGTAAGAAACAAAAGATTACGATTGCTTCGCCATCAACGCTTCCGGTGATGCTAAACGGCCTCGTAATGGGCTTTAGGACGCTCGCGATCGAGAAACGTTCAGCTGATGTTTGGCAAACGCTCGGTGCCGTTAAAACTCAGTTTGGTAAGTTTGGTGAATTACTTGAGGGCGTACAAAAGAAACTTCAGGAATCAGCTAATAAGATTGAATCGGCGAGAACCACTTCCCGCCAGATTGAGCGTAAACTAAAAGATGTCGAAGAATTGCCAGAAACTGAATCTGTTAAATTAATAGGAGAAGTATCCAATGAGTCTGAAGAGTAAGCTCACCCGCAAAAACCGTGATTATATCGTATTGTTCATCCTAAATGCCGCCGGTATGATTCTGGAATTAGTTGCCTCAAGGCTAATGTCGCCATATTTTGGCAGTAGTAATTTTGTTTGGACGGCAATCATTGGCATCATTCTCCTGGCTGGCAGTCTTGGCAATGTCCTTGGTGGTAGGATCTCAAACAGACGGAATGCTCGTTACCTTACTATTATGTTACTATTATTTGCTGCAATTTATCTGGCGGTTACACCAATGGTTGATGCGTCGATTCTATCAGCCATCAAGTCTGGTAATAATGGCGTCCAATTCTCATCGGTGATTTCAAGTATCGTATTCTTCCTAGTGCCGGCTACGATTCTTGGTATTATCACGCCGATTATCATGAAGGAGCATATTGTAAACAGTGAAGATCAGGGTAAGGAATCTGGTAGAATTACGGCAATAATTGCGATTGGTAGCCTGCTTGGTACTTTTGCTGGAGGTTTCTGGATTATTCCAGCCATTGGCACGAGAATGATTTTCAATGTGCTCGCAATTACAATTATCTTAATGGTGCCGTTCTTTATGTCAATTACCGACACTAAGAGTATTAAACTTAAATGGCGCTATTTCTTCGCAATGCTCCTTGCAACGGTCGTGACGATTGCTTCCATTATCACTGTAAGTAGCATGACTAGGAACGTCGAAGGCTCAATCAGTATTGACACTGAGTATGGTCGTGTAATTGTAGAAGATGGCATCTATGGAGATGACGAAGTGCGCTATTACAAGCAAAGTGGCGCTTATTCTTCGGCAACTTTCTTATCTGAAGATAAAAAATATGATCTCGTCTTTAATTATCTGAAGAAATATGACGAAATGTTTAAATTCCTAAACGTGAAGAGTACTGCAATGATTGGTGGTGCAGCTTATCAATATCCGAAGTATTTCATTTCGCATTTCAAAGATAAATCCATGGATGTGGTTGAGATTGATCCGATGTCAACGGAAATTGCGAAGAATTATTTCTTCCTAGATGATTTAGTAAGAGATTATGATACCGAATCGACTGGGCGACTAGGCCTATATAATGACGATGGACGTGTTTTCCTCGCTGATTCGACTAAGAAGTATGATGCAATTCTAAACGATGCCTTTTCAGGTGAAGTGCCAGTAGGGACTCTTGCGACCGTCGATGCGGCTAAGATTATTAAGAGTCGCTTAAATAAAGATGGTGTTTATATGTCGAATGTACTCGGCGCGGTTAGTGGGCATCGTGGTAAGTTCCTGCGCGCTGAGGTGAAGACCTTAAAGAAAGTCTTTAGGCATGTTTATGTGATGCCAGTTTATGAGAACGCTACCAGCAATCAATATGTAAACTGGATGGTGATTGCTACCGATAATGACGATTACGTACCTAAGACTGTTGATATTGAATTAACCGAGAAGGATATAACCTTGACTGATGACTACTGTCCAATTGATAGCTTGATTACAACTGAATACTTTGATTAGAAACCACGAATCTTCTCGAATGGGAAGAGTCTCATAATCACTGGGCCAACGATACGGCAATAAGGAATGGTTCCGAGACCATTTCTTGAATCCCAAGAATTGGAACCTTCACGATTATCACCGGAAACAAATAATTCGCCGTCTGGAACTGTAATGTCAACTTCGCCACTAGTGTATTCTTTTGGACCATCATCGGTAGCGTGACGCCATTCTTTATCATAGTTAAAGCCATCTGGATATTCATCATTATAGATGGTCATAATACCGGCTTTTACAACTACGCGTTCGCCCGGGAAAGCAATAACGCGCTTAATAATGTATTGATCAGCGACATTTTCCGGAACAGTGCAAGTCATTGGTTTAACGACGCCTTGTTCTTTGTATTTTTCGACGGACTTTTCATTTTCATTCATAAAGACGATGATTTGGCCTCGTTTCGGGATATATTCTTGTCCTATAAAGTGGGCCCAAGAGACGGCAGCACGGTTCACAATGACACGATCGTCGTTCTGTAAAGTATTCTCCATACTGACGCCAACGACGTTGTATGAGCGATAAATGTAGGTATTTAAGAATAGCGTGCCTAAAACTATAGCAACGACAAAGCCAGCAAGACTCAGAATATCTTTTAATAAAGGATGCTTTTGAAAAAATGTTGGTTTCATGAAAAATATTATAGCACTTTTAAGCTTATATTAAATAATTTGATATAATATAAGGGTATGGCAGATTTTATATTAGCAAGAAAATCTAGGAATATCGCAAGCAATATAGTGCATATCTTTTTAAATATCTTGCTAGGAATCTTAGCTGTTTTAGTTACAGTCTTTAGCGCGAGTCCGTGGCTCGGCATTTTACTAGTTCTGGTCTCGAAGTGGCGTATTTTTGCAGTTCGCCGTCGCTATTTGTGGTTAAACCTTAAGTCTAATCTCGTTGATATTATTGTTGGCTTTAGCGTTGTCATTTTGGCTTATTTTGCCGGCCACTCACTTCTTCCAGTTGATTTCTTACTCATGGCAATTTATGTATTATGGTTGCTCGTGCTTAAACCTATGTCATCAGAAGCCGCTACGCTTTCACAATCCCTCGTAGCTGTGTTTCTAGGTATTTCGGCTTCGACGATTATGACCGCAAGCCTTGATCCAATCATCGCTGTCATACTAGCATTTCTGATTGGTTATGCTGCGAGCCGTCACGTTTTAGCGCAAACTGGTGGACAGGATTTTACTCTTACGACCTTAGTTTGTGGTTTAGTGTTCGCCGAGATTGCTTGGCTTTGCAATTCTTGGTCGATTGTTTATACTTTCGGAAATACCGGCATTAGGATTCCGCAAGTTGCTATTATTTTGACAATTTTTGCCTTTATCTATAACTACGCCAGACAGGCAATGTATAAATATCAGGAAGATTTTAGATTCCGAGATATTTTAGGGCCCGTTCTGTTTGGCGTGGCGTTAGTGGGCATAATTGTAATTTGCTTTAGTAATCCAATATTTAATATCTAAGGAGGTTAAATGGAAAATATTGAAGAGGGCAAGATTTCTGAAGTACCAAAACAAGATACTGCTGTAGTGGTTGAACAACCTAAAGAGGCTAGGGAACCAAGAGCTCGTAATACGTTTGCTACATTTCTCGCTACAATTGCAGTTTTGCTCGGTGCTGGTGGTTTGACATTTGGTGTGCTAGCTTATACTGAGGCGCACAAGCCGCTTACCGTTTTATCAAGTGGTACGGATGGAAACTCAGCAAACTTCACGGAAGGCTCAATTGCCGATGTCGTGAGCAAAGTTTCCGACAGTGTGGTTTCGATTGTAACATCGACAACTAGTCATAATTACTGGGGACAAGCTTATGAATCCGGTGCAGCCGGTACTGGCGTGGTGGTTTCTGCTGATGGTTATGTACTAACTAACAAGCACGTGATTGACGGTGCGAATTCGATTACTATCGTGATGCATGACGGCACGACTTACGAGAATGCAACAGTTGCCGCTACGGATCCTCTAAATGATATCGCGTTTGTCAAAATCAGCGATGTTTCTGATTTGAAGGCAGCTACGCTGGGCGATTCAAAGACTATTACAGCCGGACAACAGGTGGTCGCAATCGGTAATGCACTTGGGCAATATCAAAACTCCGTGACTTCGGGTATCATTTCCGGTACCGGTCGTTCTCTTACGGCTACGGATAATTCTGGTAGCATGTCGGAACAACTTAGTGATATGATTCAGACCGATGCCGCGATTAACTCGGGTAACTCCGGTGGTCCACTCATTAATGCAGCTGGCGAAGTGATTGGTATCAATACTGCTACTTCTGCAAGCGGTGAGAACGTTGGTTTCGCGATTCCAATCGCCAGTGTTAAGGGTATGCTTTCACAACTAGTTTCCAGCGGTAAAGCCGAAAGAGCCTATGTCGGTGTTTATAGCGTTGATATTACACCGGATTATGCCAAGAAATATAATCTTCCAGTGACAACTGGCACCTACATTTATAGTTCGCAATCTTATTCTGCAATCCTTAGTGGCAGTCCGGCTGCTAAAGCAGGACTTCATGATAAGGATATCATCACGGCTGTAAATGGCGTGAAGATTGGTTCGGCCGGTTCATTATCGACTTTAATTGGTGAATACAAACCAGGCGACACCGTTTCGCTCACCATCATCCGAGATGGAAAAGAAATGGGCATCAAGGTTGAGCTAGCTGGCTATCAATCCACAAAATAAAGGATGAAATTCCGGGTCTCGACTAGTTCGAGACCTTTTTTGTTACAGTATTCAATGATTTTTTGATGCTGGCTCGGGTCGGATTCAAGGATTAGGTGTTTAATATCTAGCCGTGCCGAGACTTGATTAATAAGCTCGTAGATTAGAGCTAGACCGTCATTTGAGGCGTAGAGCGCTGTGAGCGGCTCGTATTCTAGACTGTCAAAGTCTAGCCAATCCCAGGATTTGTCGACATACGGCAAGTTTGCCGCAACGATATCGATGTTACGATCTA
Organism: Candidatus Saccharimonadota bacterium; assembly: GCA_017464135.1. Classification (GTDB taxonomy): domain Bacteria; phylum Patescibacteriota; class Saccharimonadia; order Saccharimonadales; family Saccharimonadaceae; genus Nanosyncoccus. The sequence goes on from JAFUEB010000004.1 coordinate 88,791, forward strand.
GCGCGTCGTTTAAGAGATCTGATTTTTGCAAAATGATATCGGAGTGGAGTTTCTTGCTATTCTTTTTTGCAACTTCAAGTGCCTTGTCGGAGTTATCAATCGCAACTACCTTAGCCTTAGGGATTTCTAGTTTCAAAGTCGTAGCAATACAACCGGAACCAGTACCCACATCGTAGATGATTGGATACTCGATATTCTCGGCGATTTTCTTAACTATATCGATAATGTCTTCGGTTTCTGGACGGGGAATTAGGACATTTTCGTCTACATAAAATTCGCGGCCATAGAACTCTTTACTATTGATAATATAAGCAAGTGGTTTATTTTTAGCGCGCTCGTTTAAGTAATAATTTGCCTTTTCTTCTTCGACTTCGGTTAAATCTCTGGTATCATGCGAAATTAGATAAGTGCGATCTTTCTCGCGAAGAATATTCAATAGAATTAATTCAGCATCAATACTCGGAACTTTGGTTTTGGCTTTTTCTAACCAGTTTGCTATATTCATATTAGGCTTCGGCCTTCAATTCACGTTCGTGCAAGGTTAATTCATGGATTAAATCATCGATGTCGCCATCCATGACAGCTGGAATGTTGCTTCTGGAATAATGAATGCGGTGGTCGGTCACACGATCCTGTGGGAAGTTGTAGGTGCGAATCTTTTCTGAGCGGTCACCGGTACCGATAAGAGATTTGCGGGCTTCCGATGCGTTCTTGATTTCTTCTTCTTTTTTACGCTCTAAGAGCCTCGAGCGAAGCACATTCATGGCCTTGATACGGTTCTGCTGCTGAGAGCGTTCGTCTTGCATGGCAACAACTAATCCGGTTGGTAGGTGTGTGATGCGGACGGCTGAATCGGTCGTATTAACGCCCTGACCGCCATGACCACCGGAGCGGTAGATATCAATGCGCAGGTCTTCTGGTTTGATTTCTAAATCTTGTTCGGAGGCTTCCGGAAGTACGGCCACAGTGACAGTAGAAGTATGAATGCGGCCTTGCGATTCGGTCACTGGAACACGTTGTACGCGATGAACACCTCCTTCAAATTTGAGCTTGCCGTAGGCTTCATCGCCAGAAATCTTAAAGATGACTTCCTTCATACCACCGGCTTCATTCTCATTTTGAGACATCAGCTCAGCACGTAAGCCGTGGCTCTCGGCATATTTCACATACATACGATAGAGCTCGCCAGCAAAAAGGGAAGCTTCATCGCCACCAGCACCGGCACGGATTTCAATAATAGCCGGCTTGTCATCCTCTGGGTCACGCGGAATAGTCAGTTCTTCAAATTCGGCCTTGGCCTTCTCGATTTCTTCCTTAAGGTTCTTGATATCTTCTCTTGCGATTTCGCCAAGTTCAGGATCATTTACGAGTGATTCGGCTTCTTCCAAATTCGCACTCATTTGGGTGATTTTAGCATCTAAATCGACAATTTCTCGGAGCAAGCTGGCGCGCTTGCTTTTGGTGGCAAAATCAGGAGAATTATAAGCATCAGGTTTCCCAAGAAAGTCCTCTATCTCTTTTAATTCATCTTTATATTTATCAATATCCATGTTATAATTATAGCATGTTTTTGGATCTTTAGCTCAGTTGGCTAGAGCGTACGATTCACATTCGTAAGGTCACTGGTTCGAGCCCAGTAAGATCCACCACAAACATGAGCAATATTGATGTAGATTGCTCGGAACAAAACCCCTGTTTTTACAGGGGTTTTGTCTTGCCCATGCCAAAACGCATCGGAAAGACGCTGTTTCTCATTAAAATATCAATCCTATAGAAAACAGCCAAATGACACATTTTCATCTGTTTTATACGATAAGGCCGTTATATACGATAACAATCACCTCTGTGATATTGGAAAAGCCTGCAGAATCCTGCAGGCTTATTGCGTTGTTGTAATGTTCTTACGGCAGTTACGTCGCCGTACCACGTTCTTATTGCACTTCTGCCAGATGAATAGTTTCTTCACAACCATTTCGGAGGCAGAAGACAATGGTCTTGTCTGGCATGATTATGACATGGTCTACAAGTGCATGCCAACTCGGAATATCAAACTTTTCTACGATTGAGTTCAGGCTCTTGAGTCCTGTAAGAAAGATCCGGACATTTTCACGTCGAGCCAGGGTATCTGAGATTTGTTGCTTGATAGAGCCAATCATCGCCTTCTTCTCTTCAATCCTGTCATTAAGCTCATTAAACTGCGCTGTATAGTTTTCCTGATTCTGCGCATGGTGGGCGTTGTCCTGTATCAGTCTTTCGATCTGCTCGATAAGCTCTGCGAGCTCATCGTTCAAGACGTTCATCCTCTCATCCAGAACATTTGTGTTGCCTATTAGCGGAAGTATGTCGCGTTCATAATCCTCAATAAAGTCTTGCCTTTTTTGCAATAATCGGTTTTCGATAACGATAAATGCCCGTTCAAGCTCTTCATCTTTAATGCGTGGAGTGCTGCAAACACTCTCGTTATTATACCTATCATCACAAAGCCAGACTTCTTCGCGGTTTGGTCTGTTCGAGTTCCAAACTTTGTGGCCATATGTGCCGCCACAGTCACCACAGATGATTTTGCCGGTAAATGGGCTGTCGTAATAGCGACCACCTCGAGACGACCTGCGCGCCAGTTCTTTTTGAACCAATTCGAAGGTCTCAGGTGAAACTATGGCATCATGGGAATCATGAACATACCATTGCTTTCGTTCGCCACGATTGATTTTCACCTGTTTAGTGAGGAAATCATCTACATAGGTCTTTTGGAGCCGAGCATCGCCTTTGTACTTTTCGTTCGTGAGGATACGACGTATTCCGTCTTTCGTCCATTTATTGCCCTTTAGAGTCGTAATACCGTTCGCAGTCAACTCGCTTGCTATCTGGTTAAGGGTCAACCCCTCCAAATAACGTCTATAGATGTTCCGCACGATTTCAGCCTCTTCGGGTACAATCTTTGGAAGCCCATCTTCGCCTTTTTCATAGCCAAGAAAGGTTTTATACGACACGTATACCTTCCCGGCTTCCATACTGCGCTGTTTGCCCCAACGGACGTTCTCCGAAATAGAGCGGCTTTCTTCCTGCGCGATAGAGCTTAGCATCGTGAAGACCAGTTCGGCGGTTTTGTCCATCGAGCTGATGTTCTCCTTCTCGAAGTAGACCTCCACACCCTTGGCCTTTAACTCACGTGTCACGGTGAGAGAATCGACGGTGTTGCGAGAGAAACGGGAGATGGATTTTGTCAGGATAAGATCGATTTTACCAGCTTTGGCGTCATCAATCATTCTGTTAAATCCACTGCGGTTCTTATAACTGGTGCCAGAGATTCCTTCATCTGCATAGATGCCTACGAATTCCCAATCCGGTTTGCCCTTAATATAGGTAGTGTAATACTCAATCTGGGCATCATAACTGTTTTGTTGGGCATCCTGTTCGGTAGAAACTCTGGCATATGCAGCAACTCGTTTCTTCCTTGGGGCAGTAAAACAGTATGCTTTGCTTTCGCTATTATCCGGGTCGAATACTACAACTGTCTCCCTTCGATGGGTGTTAGTCGGTGCTTTCAGAGCCATTCTTTCTTCTCCTTTCATTTCTGGCTATTGTTTGCTTTCTAGCATCTTCCTTCATTTCTTCGGTCCAAGATTCTCGGCGTGATCGATGCTGCCATTCAACGGTTTTTTGCGAACCGTCCATAAAAATGAACATCAACTTGTTACCATCTGAGGCAATTATCTCCTTAACTCTTTCCCGTAGGATACTTTCACTGAACTCCGCGATTTCCAAAACTTCGCAGGTTTTCTGCATCAGGATATTCTCCGGGATTCGCCAAGTAGAGGGACACACGCTTTTGCCATATTCTCTGGCACGACCGCAAATCCAGTTTGCTTTTTCGTATTTTGTATGTCGTGCTGAAATGATATGAACAAAGAGGTTGTGACATTTGCTGCACCTGATTAATCCGGAGAAGATATAATGCTCGCGTGGTTTTTTCGGACCATACGCCTTATCGCGCCTTGCTATTTCTTTCTGCGTAGCCACAAAGGTCTCCCGGTTTATAATTGGATCGTGCGCATCTGTTACATGATATTTGGGCTTTTCGCCCTTATTCTCGACGGTTTTCTTGCTGAGATAATCCAAGTTATACTTCTTTTGAAGTACAAGATCTCCGCAGTATTTTTCATTCATCAAGATACCGCGAACAGATTTTGCAGACCATCTATCCAGTCCCGTAGGCGTTTTTATGCCCTCACTGCTTAAAGTATTGGCAATGGAAGTGAACCCTTTTCCCGATAGATACATAGAAAAGATTTGCAAAACTATCTGCTCCTCCTCTTCGTCTATCAGGAACTGGTGGTCTACCATGCGGTATCCGAGACAGTTGCCGGTGACAGGAATGCCTTTTTCGTAAGATTTTTTAATGCGCCAGAGCTGGTTTTCCGATGCGGATCTGCTTTCTTCCTGCGCGCGGGCTGCAAGGATTGAAATCATCAATTCTCCCTTGGAGCTGAGCGTTTCTATGTGCTCTTCTTCAAAGTGAATGTCGATTCCGAGCTTCTTTAGCTCGCGGACGGTTTCGAGCAGAATGACAGTGTTACGGGCAAAACGGGTGATGGATTTGGCCAGTACGATATCTACTTTACCTTCACGGCAAGCGGTAAGCATGGCCTGAAATCCTTCGCGGTTTTCCTTGGTGCCAGTGATGCCACGGTCTGAAAACACCTCAACGAACTCCCAATCCGGGTGATTCGCTATCATTTTCTGATAATAGCTGATCTGTGCAGACAGGGAATGGAACGCTTCGTCGCGGTCACCGGAAACACGAGCATAAGCACAGACTCGCTTCTTGCGGGTCATGTTCTCGATATCCGGGGTATACTCTATCTGAGTTTTTCTTTCATGCATATGATGTTCCTCCCAATTTGTTAAGGTTCTATATGAACAGGGAGCCATCAGCATCTGACAGCTCCCTGGGTTCTTCGTAAACTGGTTATCTTTACTCCACACACCACCATTCATCACTCGCTTCCAGAGAGAAGTCCATATTGACATTTCCCTTGAATGCAGCGTGATATGGTTTACATGGTAGTCAGGTCGCGGTCATGAGTGTGAGGATTTGCGGATGGCCCGATAAGGTCATCCTGCATCTTGTTGATGCGTCTTCTGATCTTCCGTTCTTCTTCCTTTGTAAGCAGGTCTCTTTTCGACAGGAGATCCGTAATTGCCTTGTATGCGGCAATCCGGAGCTGGGATTCGTAACGATTATCAGTGGCGTCACTCACCCCTTACTCCCGGCGAGTGTCTGGCATTCCCGGCTACAGAAACGCTTGGCGGGATTGCCGTATGCCACGAATTCATGGCCACATTGTTCACAGATGCAGATATACGGTGTATGTAGAACCTTCTGGTTATGAAATTCGCTTCGGCATTTATCATCGCAAAACAGGCGGTTCCGATGATCGCCGGTCATATCCAGCGGGTTTCCGCAGTTTTTGCAGAAACCGTTCGGACGGACTTGGTCATTTTTCCGGCCTACACGACTTGCTCTTGAAAAGACGGTGCGAGCATATTCGGCGGTGACGCCGAGGCGCTTGGCAATGTCGTTATAGGAGAGCCCTTGATTGCGATAAGCGATGATAAGGTCTTTCTGTTCGGATTTAGCCATCTGAACTCCTTTGTTAAGTTTGATATTCTTTGGTACCCCGTAAACGGGGCATGTTTTTGGGATACCGGCCCGCAGAATTGCGGACCGGTTTTGCTTTAATAAAGGTCTATAGCTGAATACTGCAGCTATCACAGGCGTTTGATTTCGTCTTCACCATAGGCAACTCCGAGGCTGGAACCGTTGTCCCAGTTCACATGGATGGTGCCGATGTCATCGACAAAAGCAACCTCTCCCTGATCACCCGGCTTCAGACGGGTATAGGGATCATTCATACAGACTAGCTCCACACGGCACCCCTCCGGATACCGATCTCGCAGCATCTCAACGATTTCGCTAGGGGTATATCCTTTCACGGCTTATACACCTCCGGCATTGTGAGTTCGTACTTTGTGTTTTTCGCAGAGCCTCCACCATTCTTGGCGAAGTTCTTCATCAGGATTGCACGGGCGCTTTTAAACTCATCGCCCTTGAATTCGAGATTAATGAGATAGAGGCGCATGCCGAGCTGTAGATCGTCTGGGACTTTCTCAACAGGGTCCACACGGGTCTGCGTAATAGCTTTCTTGCTCAAAGCGAACACAAGCCTGCTATACGCATCCACCTCGGCGGAGTTGTCCTCGCTTGTAAGCGTGAACCACGGGAAAGTGACACGGTCTTCTTCGATTACGACATTCAAAGAATCTGTCCCTAGGGCTTTCTTCAGCAGAGTCTGCTTGCTGCCAATGGCGGCTTTCAACCTCTGCATGGAACCGGGACTCTGTTCGAACATGGACACTGGGAGGGACAGCGTGAGATGAATCACGCCATTTTCCTCAGTTTCCGGGGAATCTGCGGGTGCAATTCCCGCTGGTTCGAATGGAGCCGTTTCGCCAGTTTCGGCGGCTTCTTCGGCCTCCGTCTCCAGGACGATAACAGGTACCTCCTTCGGGGCCTCGGCCTCCACAGGGGCCTCTACGGGCTCCGTGGGGGCCGGTTCCGTCTGGATGGACTCTGTGGCCTCGACCGTGTCTTCTGGCACAGCTTCGGTCTCGAACAGGTTCTGCTCCGTAGCTTCCATGGGTGCGATTTCTTCGCGGGTTTTCTTAGCTCTTGGCATTTTGATACACTCCTTTATAAAAAATTAGGTATGCACAGAATAGTAAACTCTGGGGTAGCCGTTTCTCGTCCCTTCGTGCAGGATAAGTCCTCCACAGATATGGAATGATCTTTCTGTCGTAAAGAAGAAATTACATCCACCATCATAATGAAGCACCACCTGCTCTCTGGGCCACTGGAACGCATCCCGCATCGCTTTAGAGAAGGCGCGTCTTGTATGCTTGTCTGGAAGAATGTTCCGGATAGTTCTTGCAGCCCCAGTGTGATCTACTTTCGCAGATCTTGCCGGTGGCTGATAAAGATAGCTCTTTGTAACAATGTCCCCAGCCAGCAGCTCTTCAATTTTCGATCTTGGCAGAGAAAAAGTCTGCCTTAAGCCTCTCAGAGCTTGGTTGGCGTATTCGCCTAGCCAGTAGAATTCGAACACAAGAGAATCGTCACGGATTCGCACTACAGCAAAGCTGTTCATGTCTGTGTCTATCACCTCTCCCGGAGAATTCTCCGAGAGAAGTGCTTCGACGAGCTCTCTCCTTAAAAGGAACCTACCGTGACTGCCGTGCTCCCGGCTGTATGTTTTGATGCCGAGACAAAAATGATCACAGCAAATGCTGATTTTGATGCTACCGGTCATACTTCCACCTCGCAGTGGTTTTGGAAGTATTCATACAGGGCATCGAGGACTTCCTCGTGCTCCGAAGTCTTGGGGTAAACGGACCAGCCACGCTCATAAGCAATAATCTCGGGCTTGCCGGGATTCTCATCCGTGGGCATATCCGTGACGAAAAGCTTAATGATGCGACCCTCATTGATCCCCCAAGAGGAATCTTCTGCCGTAACCTTCACCTGATAGGAATAGCCACTGATAGTCCCGACAAACCAGTTATTCACCGGTTTTATCGTCATAGAGCGGATCAGGTTGAGCTGGCGCTCTGTGTACTGTTCAGTGTCGTAATCCTCTACAGTGCGAAGCACGGGGCAGGTTTTGCAGCCCGTCATATGACGGCCACACTGATGGCATACAATGCGAAGAGCTTCAGGAAAGTTCATAGATTTCTGCCTCCTTTGCCCAGGCATCCTTCATGCGGATGATGTAGCAGCCAAAACGGACGTAATCTTTGTAATCAACGTGAGTTGCAAAGAGCTTCTCAGCGAACTCAGACAGTCCTTCTGGCTTTTTGGCCGGGCATTTCCGGATCTTTTCGAAGCCTTGTTTCTGAGCTTCCATAAGGGCGCTCATAAGAGAAACGGGTTTAAGTGTAGCGTAAGAGCTCATATTTACTCCTCTCCCCAGCCAGGGATATCGCCTTCCTCATCGTAGAAGTCCGCGAGTCCTTCCAGCCAGTGTTCAAATTCTTCGAGGCTGTCTCCGGTCCAGCGGGGAGCCCCGAACGGGGCCTCCCTTGAACCGTCTCCGTGTTCCGTGAGGTAAAGGCTTTCGTCCGTTGCGACGTACTTGCCCTTATAGAAGAACAGGTACATCGCTCCGTCCATGTAATGGATGACCTTCCACGCTCTTTCGCTAAAGGATTCCGGGTAAGGAACCTCGATAGCGGTGAGAGCGCCGAGACGGTCATTCATGTCTATGGGAATAAGTGACATAGCCTCTCCTTTCACTCGGTGCGGATAAATCCGTCACCGTTTCGCACGATGTGAATGCTGCCGAACTCCGAGCACTCCGGGTCCGTAAGGTTTTCCACATACGCAACCGGGTATCCTTCGCCGAGATCATTCACATCCGGCTCCCATTCTTCCTTATACTGACTTACGTACAGGTACGAGAACGACCAGGAGTCTGCGATGAGCAGATACACGAGTGAACCGTGCTCTTTCTCAAACAGACGGATATCATCCATCATCTCCATTGGCATGGGGATGGGGTGGCCGTCCGGGTGATCGCACAGATAAACCGTGCCGTTTTTCTCAAATGCGTCCGGGACTTCATCATCCGCGAACAGCATCTGGAGGCGTTTTACTGCCTCAGCTACCTGTTCTTCATGGGTGGGCGGGGAATAGATTTCCTCGTCCTCTTCTTCCTCCGGGACAGATTCGTCCTGGGTTTCGTCCGTGATCTCGGCTTCTCCGGTCATGATGAAATTCCAGTACTCCTTCCGGTTTTCGCGGTCATCAAGATAGACGACCAGTTCGTACAGGTGGAGCTGGTTGGCGAAGTACATGACTCCGTTTGTATCCAGCATGTTGGTTCTGCCGTCATCGCGGACTTTGAGGATTTGCTGTTTGATCTTGTTGGTCATAGAAACAATTCTCCTTTTCAAAATAGATTCTGCCGTGGCTACGAAAATCCCCCCTTCCGGGTAGCCTGTTGGCAGTGCGTTTGAAGCGGTCTGTATTAGGTTGTAAAGTTGCTAAATCGTCAATATTGTTGTGAAATATTCCGATTTGAAGCGATTTTATCACGGGTTTGGTGGCAATTCGTTTGCGCTTTCCAAAATGTTGGAAGGTGTTTCCAGCAAAACAAAAGACGACGGCAGGTCACCCCTTATAGAGTGATCTGCCGTCTGAAGCGGGATTTTAAAGTATTCGGTGTGCTTGCGTTGTTTTTGCTTGTTAAGTTATGACAGATTTGGTAGAATAGTCAATAATCTTGCAAACCTGTTCCGGCTCTTCTGAGTCAACCGGAGAGCCTTCTTCGTCGGAATCTCCATGCACATCGTAGTTCGACGGGTCTACTATCATGCTAAAAACATATTCGTCTGAGAGACAATTCTCCGCGGCCGCGAGGATGAGCCCACATGCATTGGCCATATCTTTACTGCTTCTGTTAAGGAGGGTTAGCAGTTCGAGGTTATAATACTGTTTATTATTTATACCTCGCTTGACTACTGCGTTGTTTTCTACAATGTGCTCGTGAAGCTCGTTAATAAGCTCGAAAGCCTTGTCTATGCAATTGTCATGGTTATTCATTGGATTTTCTCCTTATTTGTTTTTTTGGGGTTCAGGCCTGAACTCTGGCGCGAGCATAACACGGAAAATGGCTCAGCACAACAAAACTGGCCGTCTGTTGTAATAATGCAGAATTTTGCAGAACGTTTTTTGATGAGGGAATAAAAATGGCAAAAAGCTACTCAGATTATCAGCCTATCATAGATGATTTCCGCGACGATGCTTATGCGGATGCGGTGGATCGCTTATACAAAATGGCTGGTTTTACCCCGCCTGTGATTGATAAAAAAACAGACAATAAAACAGAGTGCGCAAAAGCTTTTTTAATCTGGCTTGCGATTTCTGCGTTTGGAGCTTCATCGTCGTCTGATATAGCGCTGGGCGAAATGGCGCTCCTTGAAGGCTACTACAGCGGATTAGGAATGCAGGAGCGCAGAGTCAAATTCCTTATTGAGAGTAATTATCACACCAAGGGCAACCCTGATGGTGTAGAAAATAAGGATTTGCCGTATGATGTTCTTAGAGAAAAAGCCAAGCAATTCAACAAGACCGATACTCCAGTCTTTGAAGAAATGATTGGATTTTTCTTGACCAAGATAAAGGACAAGCCTGCTTTTTATGAGGACGCATGCGAGAAATATCTCGCAGTGCCAGCCGATGGACATAAAATCCGGCAGGCGAAGCTGCCCGCTCCTTCATATGCAGTAAAGTATGAAAAGCCTATCAAATATCTCCCACTGCTTCCTAATTTGGATTTTGTTGGGCGTGAGGATTATCTTTCCGCTCTTAGTCGTGCGTTTATCGAAAGTGACAAGCGGTGCGTTGTTGCTCTTCAGGGTATGGATGGGATTGGGAAGACGGAGATTGCCTTACAATATGTGCATCGCCACATTGAGGAATACAGCACCATAATTTGGTTCGATGCAACGAGCACAGATACCTTAGTAACTGATTGCCAGAGGTTCCTACAAGCATACAAGCCGGATATGCCTTTGGATGCTGACGATACCGAGCAGATTGCCCTTGCTTTCTGTCAATTTGTTGAACAGCGATATAAGACTCTCTTGGTTTTTGACAATGCAGATTTTTTGCAGCGCATTCCCGGTGAAACACAGAACGCTTCTTACTTTCTCAGAAAATTCATTCCGGCTGGTAACGTCCACGCCATTATTACGACTCACTGCGAAGGGAGCCTGCCGGGAGCCAGACCACTTGAAGTGTATCTGCCAGATTCGGAGACTGCTCTGGAGTTATTGACGAGAAAGGCCGAGAGAGAAGCAGACGAATATGCCAGCATTCTCGCTGAAAAGCTTGGCTATCTTCCGCTCGGCATTGAATACGCTGGTGCGTATATCCGAGAGATGGGCATCTCCTGTAAAGAATATCTCGATAAATGGGGCCGCGTTGGAGCAACCATTTTCGACCAGAATGACAGCATCGCCACCATCCGAGAAGTTTTTCACATTACACTGGAAAAAGTTAAGGATATTCCGTTCGCACTTCCTTTCCTGCAGTTTTTCTCGGAACTTGGCGTTAACAGCTTACCGCTTAAAGATTTTATTAATACGGTAACCAAGATGAGCTTTCTCGCTGTGAAAGACCTTGATAGCCATCCTATATATGAGCCCGTTGATGACGGAGCAGGTATAGAATTGCTATACCGGATTATAGAGAAAAGGCCGGACGGCATGGTAGTGCTGGAAAGTCCAGATGGAGAGCAAATCATAAAAATGGAGCAGGAAGATCCACTTATTGATTACTTATCTTCGGAGAACAACCGAGACAAGCTGTTTTTTGCACTCAGAAAATATTCGCTGGTTGATTCTAATGACAATATGGTGTGCGTACACCCTCTACTTCTTGAGATAGTATTCGATGAACTTCATCACCAGAGCAGAATGGAGTGGCTTAGTGACCACTCCTCCGCCGGGGTTCTTTACGAGACTTATACACGTGCCGGGAAAGATCAGCGGGCGAAAGAACAATTGTTCCAGATAGTTTGTCGCGGTATTGAGCAGATGGAAAAAGACGTACAGAAAATACCCAAAGCGGCAGAAGCCGCCAGAAAGAATGGTTTCAAGCTTTTCAACATGGATTCCACTCTGCTTGCCGCAGATTCGGTTACCGAAAAAGCGGAAGCCTATGGCGACGAAATATTGGTCAGTAGATGCAAGGAATTAAAAGCGGAGCTTGAACAGATCTTGAACGATGCAAGCGATGTGATTGTAATTACAAACGGGAATTAAGAAGAAACGCCCTGAAGTCATTAATAGCTATCAGGGCGTAGCTGTTATTATTCGTCTGACGGTGGCCATTCAAAACTTAGACCGGAGCGGTAGGCAGAGTCTGCCACGATCCAGGCTTTCACTCGTCTAAATGCATCTTCCAGATGATCCTCGGAAAAATCTGACACAGACCACCATTCGAGAACGAGTTGGAACTGAAAGCAGAAGACCTCATATAGTTCATTCCAAATGTCATCCTCATCGTCCCACCAGACCGGGGAGGTGATGTAGAGGATAATGCTTCTTAGATGTGTTTCCCAAAAATGGCGGTCGTCCAGGGCGATGAGGACTTTTAGCATATAGGGCTGTTTTCTAAGGTTTTCAAGGAGAAAACGAATGACTGAATCTCGCTTGTATCTTCCCATGTTGTGCTCAATCTGTTCGATAATCTTACTGAGCTCCTTATATATATCTGACATAATTCGATCAGCAGATTTGAAGTATAAATCCAATGTTGCCGGTGCGACATCCGATGTAGCCAGCACATCCTCCTTTTTTACTTGGTCCAGCTTGCCATGATGAAGGTTGATCCCTTCCAGAAGACCCTTTACAACTTTTTGCAATGTATCATTGTACAGGCCGTCCGGTTCATACAGCGTTCCGAATACCTCGTATTTTTCATTACTTTCAGTGTCCATTTTATTCCTTTCTTACCTAATTCTACGGGGTGTTGTTCGGCACACCGGCCAGATTTGATGAAATGTTGGACACACTTTCCAGCAAAACGAAAATCGTTATGCTTATAGCTCTGTTTTTCATCCATCATAATTATATGAAGAAACAGTTTTTTAGCGTTGAACCTACGAATAATCAGCTAATAAATATAGAGGTAGAGAGAACACGGAATCATGCATATGAGCATAGTGCTGTAGCTTTGAACCGGTTACAGCGGGCGTATCTGGAACTGAGGGAAGAATGGGGAATCAATTATCCGCTTACGGTGCAGGACTTGTGTCGCAAATCTGGTTACCCGGTATCGTCTTTCAGTATGAATTTCTGCGGAGGAATGAAAGGGTTCTTGTCACAATCTGAGCGGGTTGTGATTGATAGATTTACGGAGGCCGTGCGAGGCCGGGAGTACCAGAAAGGTGTATATGCCGGGTTCCAATCACTGCTTCAGCCGATAAAGTTTTCTAATTACAACACCAACCGACAGAGAGGCGTGGACATAGCCCTCAGAACCGAATTCTGCTACAAGGTTTTTGGGCTGGATTACTGGAAGCTTGTTCTAACACCTTTATTCCCGGCCATTGACGCTTACCTCGCGAGCTCCGAACCTCGTTGGACACGAATTACCGAAGAAGCGAAGAACCACGCCTTTGATCTTTTTGCTGAAGAGCTTCACTGGATCGTAGGGTTGCTCCTCAAAGAGCATAAGAACCAGCAAAATAGTCCCGATCCATATATCCCGCTGGATGAATATGTGAATCTATTCGGCCAGTTCATCCGGACGACGGTGCTTATCCTTTTCAGCGAGGTAAATCTGAGGGATACACGGTTTGAAAATTACTTGAGCCGAAACAGCAAGAATAACAAACCCTTGGGAACAGCGTAAGTTCTCGGATATTACATATCCGTCTGGAGAAAAGAATCGAGACAACCTTCCTTACGAGAGTTACTCGATCACGAATGAAAACGGATTTGTGCCACAGGATGAGAAGTTTGAGAACGGTGGAACGATGCGAGATGCTGACAAAAGGATGTATTACATTGTCTCTCCGCAGTCATTTGCATACAATCCGGCAAGAATCAATGTAGGCTCAATCGGATACCAAAACACCTCAAAAAACGTGATTGTAAGCTCACTTTATGAAGTTTTTAAGACTATAGAAGATGTTGACGATCGCTTTCTCTGGCACTGGTTCAAGTCGGATGATTTCCAGAAACTCATTGTTCAGTTACAAGAGGGTGGTGTCCGTCTATACTTCTACTATGATAAGCTCTGCATGGGGACAATTGCTTTACCGTCCTTGGCCGAACAGCATCGTATAGGTGCATATCTGGATAAACTTGACAACCTTATCACCCTTCATCAGCGTAAGCAGGGAATCATTAATTCAATCCAGCCATAGAACGCATTACGATATCAATATCCTGATTTTCCAATTCTTGAATGATATGCAGATAGGTCTTTTGGGTGGTGGTCATGCTGGCATGTCCCAACCGTCTTGCTACACTGGCGATTGATACGCCCGCGAACAGCAACAGGGAAGCATGCGTATGACGAAGCCCGTGAACCGAAATAACCGGGAGCCCCATTTTTGAACAGTAACGTTCAAGTACCCCATTAACAGTAGAATTGTAGATGTCCTGATTGTCACAAACGAAAATAGGCTTGTCTTTGGGGAGACCGCGCACCAGTTCAGAGAACTGGATGACCGTCTGCCAGTCGATTTGGATTTTACGCACTGAAGACTTGTTTTTGGTCGGAAGAAAACCGCCATTACCTTTATAATCCCACGTCTTGCTGATAGAGAGCGTTTGATGGGCAAAATCGAAATCATCCGGCGTCAGAGCAAGCGCCTCTGAAAACCGCATACCGGTTTTAGCTACCAGAAGAATGAAATAATCCCAGTTCACGGTATCCTTCAGGTTCAGGCCAGAGAGAAGCGTATGAAGCTCATACTGATTCAGATACTTGATTTTTTTGGGGGCAGGAGTTTTTCCTTTAATAATTGCTTTTCTCGTAGGATCGCGCTCGATGAGTCCTTCATCCACAGCATCGAGAATTGCGCCCTTGATAAGATGGTGAAAATCCATCGTAGTCTGCCGCTCATGCGTCTCGGCGTACTGGTTGATGATTTCCTGATAGTGAATCCGATCCAGATCACCGAGTTTGAGATCCGGAGCAAGCTTACACAGCCAGGAATGTGCCATGTTATATTTGCTGAGTGTTATTGGCCTGATAGCCCCTTCTTTGTAGACTTTAACCCATTCCGCATAAAAATCACAGAACAGGTCGTCTGACGACTGCTTTTTTGACATTTTGTATTGTCCTCCTTGCAACAAAAAATACACCGCTTCTCTTGGATCTCAAAACATGAGCAAAATGGCGGGGCTCAATTATACAAGCATCTTTTGCAGCAGGGAATTCTTTAATTTTTGAAGCATTTCGTACTTACGCTGATGAAGGGTGATAAGATCGTCAATCTGGCGCAAGAAATCGCCGATCTTTTTCTGTTCTGAATATTCCGGCATGAGAAATGAGTATTCACCATACTCCTGTGCGTTTACGCCCGGTTGTCCTGAACGCTGAGAAGTGATTTGAATATACTTCTCATACTGCGATGTAAGGGTATTCTGAAATATAAACTCTGCACAGTATTCAGGTTTAATTCTCGCCCTAATAAGGAATCCTGCAAAGTATACAAGACCGTCGGTTCCCCTGTAAATAAAGGATTTCCCGACACTTGCACCTGTTCTGGCAAAGAGTACGTCTCCTTCATTAAGCTGGTAATTGCCCGCTATAGAAAGATTCGTATCAGGAGAAGTCAGATCATCCTCCTTGAAAGCACGAGAGGAATCGTCTATATCTGTGATGCGAAGATATTTATTCGTTCCATCGAATTCTTTTGCAGCCGCATTTAGACCATACTCGAATGAAGAAGCAACATCCTTCAGCTTACGCTGTTCCCAAGGGTTTGTGAAACCGGCAAAACGGATTTCCGGAACATTGCTTCCATCACATGGAAACATTTTTTCAAGCATAGACTTTTTGATGTTTTTCAGCCGTTCATGCTTACGCCGATGAAAGGTGATAAGGTTGTCGAGATTCTCAAATATTGCTCCTAATTCATTCTGCTCTTCTAACGAAGGAGACATAAAGGTAAGCTCTTTCAGCTTTTCCTGAGACATAGTGGGAACACTGCTTCCACCTGTGATGTCTCGAACCTGCTTCATAAACGCATCGGTCCTGATGGCTAAGAATGTAAAATAGCCATCTGTTCCTTTAAGCGGCGTCAATAACGCAAACTGAGGGTTAATCGTTGCTTTTTCCTTTAGTTCCCGCACAAAACCTACTTTTCCAATAGAAGCGGTCTTAGTAAATAGAATGTCTCCAGGTTGAACTTTTATCTCTGGAGACTCTTCATATTTCATCCAAGAGATGTATTTATTATCTGTTTGAGACACATTTCCTGTTTCATCAATATCTGCGGGGCTGAAAGTAATTGCGCCATTTCCTTCTTCGACCAAGTCTGCTTGTGTATACCCTCTAAAGCCAATTCTGCCTCGCAGAGATACTGTATCTCCCAGCTCACGCTCTTCCCACTCATCAGAAAACCCTCTAAACCGTATTTCTGGAACTAAAGTTTGAGGGCCTGCCATATGCTATCAATTATAGCATACAGCAAGCCCTCATTTCGTTTTTTGATCTTAGTCGGTGTCATGTCCACCGCTCAGGATAAATTTGCGGAGCGCGGTATCGACCTTTGCTGGTACGCGGAATGGTTTTATCGTCTGTCCTTCGATCTTTTCAAAATATGCTTTGGCGACGTCTTTGTCTACCGTAGCTTTCAGCCGATCAAAGAGGCCGAATTCATTGATGTTACCGGCGGTCACGTGCCGGTCCATGAATGTACGCAAGAAAGTCTCGTCCACGCCAATCGCGGAGGCGAACTTATGAATTCTATCATTTTGTGCTTCGGTCTGATATTGATTGATGTAATCGATGAGCGTTTTATCCTCCTCGACAATGATGTTTCCTTGCTGAACATCCGTGAGGAAAATCTTTGCATACTTCTGTTGTTCCTGTGTAAGCACAGCAAATGACTTATGGAGCTCCTTCAAAGCGGCGGTAGTCTCGACGCCGTCCTGAAGCTGTTTGAGATACTTGCGGAAGCGGGACTCCATATAATCATGATCGATCTTGCCCGTGTTGATTTCAGTCAGATGCGGATCAATCTCATAAGGAAGGTCGCCACCACCCGGTGTCGGGCCAGGCCCTGGCGCAAAGAGCTCTTTGTACCTCAGCGCAAGTGTCAGATAAGTGGTTTCATCCAGCGCGACTTTTATCTTCTTTGTCTTTCCGCTTTCTGTATCCACCTTGTATTCGAGCTTATTCCAGGTAAAGCCTTGGATTATCGCAGATTCCAGATATGCATTAAAGACCTTGAACAGCTTTGCGAACTTGCCTCTAGCCGCTAAATCATCAGGCAGTTTCTCAAAGCCTGTGATCCCAGCGGAGGTAAACAGCGAATCAATCTCCGCGAATATTTCATTCAGCTTATCCAGATTATCGCCAAGCTTGCTTACGAATACACCATAGGTGCGCTCGCCGGAATAGAGCTTGAACGCATCCTCTACATTGCGTTTCATGGTGTGAGGCTTGCGATAGTAACGGATGATACCGAATGGCTTTTCAGCAGGATTAAACAGACGGTTGGTACGGGAGAACGCTTGGATTAGTCCTTCGTAGCGCAGAACCTTGTCCAAATAGAGCGTGTTAACCCATTTGGAGTCAAAGCCGGTAAGCATCTGATCCACTACGATGAGAAGATCGATCTGCTTTTCCGGATGGCTTGCAATATCTGTATATGGCTTTTTATGCGCTAAGCGGAGAGAGACATCTTTTTTGTAGGCTGCGAAGGTTGGGATAGTATATTCTACGCCGTATCTTTCGTTATAATCCTTGAGGAGTTCCAGAAGTCCGTCTTCCTTAAAAATAGCACCAGCGGTGTTATCTACGTTCGGGTCAAACAATGGAGTGACTTTTAGTTCTGGAGCATCAGTCTTAAAGAGACGATAATACTGGATAGCCTCCGGTATACTGCTGGTAGCAAAGATAGCATGGAATTTGCCGTTGCGACTGAGCCTGATCCAGTTTGAGCGAATATCTTCGATCACGACTTTGCGGTGTTCATCGCGGTCATATTGAGCTGCAGAGAGATAATCCTCAATTCCGTGGACATATTTTCCATCGTTACCGATGTAGCCAGCCATAGGGACGATGGAGGAATCCATGTATTCATAATAAATCTTCTGTTTCTTTGGGCTTGTGAACACATCCGACACGGACTCAGCTTTAGCCTTGTCGAGAGCGACAGCTTCGCGCACGTCTTGATCCTTATAGGTCATCACCATGGTAGGATCAAAGCCGAGGACGTTTTTATCACGAATACCATCCGCGATGGAGTAACGATGAAGCTCATTGCCGAAGACATCGGTGGTGGTGTTCATCTTCTTTTTGTTCTCATCGTGGATCGGGGTGCCGGTAAAGCCGAAGAACATGGCGTTCGGGAAAGTGTTCTTGATGTTCATGATCATTTCGCCGAACGTATCACGATGGCACTCGTCCACTATAAACACCACGCGCTTGCGGTTGATAAGCTCGATATCCTTAGCCTTATAACCACCCTCCTCCATGATGCGGCTCATTTTCTGAATGGATGTGACAATAAGAGTGTTTGCCGGGTCCGGGCTTTTCAATTTTGTCACCAGAACGCCGGTATTCTCGGTGGCCTGTACAGAATCTGAATCGTCAGCGAATCCACGGTATTCCTGCAATGACTGTGTGCCGAGCTCAATGCGGTCCATGAGAAATACGACTTTGTCCGCATCGCCAGAATTAGCGATAAGCTGCGCGGATTTGAAGCTGGTCATGGTCTTGCCGGAGCCGGTTGTGTGCCAGATGAAGCCTCCACGCTGGCCGGGTTCGGACCATCTGCGCTTGGCCACAGCTTGGGAAATAGCGGAGGCGGCATAGTACTGGTAGCTTCGCATGACTTTCAGGGTCGCGTCCGTGTCATCCGCAACGGTATAGAAGCCGATCATCTGATGGGCCATCGGGATAGAAAGCAGATCAGTGGCGATTTTCTCCCAATCATTGATTGGCTCGTTGTTGAAGTCTGCCCAATGGAAATAGTAATCCGAGTTGAACTTTCCGTCTGGACCGGGGTTTGCGAAATACAGCGTTTCTTCCGGCGTCATGGCAACGAAGATCTGAACGAGCGCAAACAAGCCGGTAAATACGCCCTCGTGAGAATACTTCTCAATCTGATAGCATGCTTGGCTGATCGGAATACCGCTCTTTTTAAGCTCCACATGGATGACAGGCATGCCGTTAATCAGAAGCGTGAAATCGCCACGACGGGAGTTCAGGAGCTTGTTTTTGGCAGGGAAAACCGGCTGCTCCGCAATCTGATAACGGCTCTGGCCACCGGCGATCTCTTGACGGTCATAGATTTTCAGACTGATTTCATGACCAAAATGCAGGGTATCTGCGGGATTGTCTCTCTTTATTGTGACGGTTTTCCCGTTAATGAAGCCGTTGAGCCGAACCGGAGTGCGGAGATTCTTGATCTGCTCCAGAATCTGCTGCATTTCGCCGTCGGTAAGCGGAGCATCGTTCAGACGATCAATGCTATTGTTGTTCTCAAATAAGATATCTGCCCAGTTTTGGATGAGTTCTTTTTCGGTTTTGTAACGCAGAATCTCCGGCTGTCCGGTGGAGTGATTAACCCATCCGGCATTGGCCAGCCTCTGGATCAAAGCGTTTTCAAATTCCTGTTCTGTATTGAATACCATATAAATCCTATCCTTTTATTATACAAACATCTTTTCAAGCATTGATTTCTTAATCTGTTGGAGCTTTTCATACTTACGCTGATGAAGGGTGATAAGGTTGTCGAGGTTGATCAAGACGTCGGCAATTTGCTTCTGTTCGGCTACAGTTGGAATCTGAATTTCATACTGCAACATTTCGTTAATGTTGAGCACTCTATTGCGTCCAGCACCACCTGGAGAGGCAAGCCATAGATGGTGTCGGAAGTTCTCGTCGAGAATTATGAATTTCAGGAACTTCGGATCTAAATCCTCTGACAAAGAAAACTGCGGAAAACGGTGTGAAACAAGCTTTCCAGCGTCTTTTTCGTCAGTTACGGCAACAGCATGTTCCCATCCAAAAGTGATGTTGACGATGAATTTATCGGCTGCCACTCTATGCATCTGAGCTGTCTGTAATTCATGTCCGGCAGGCACATAGCTGTGGAATGTTCCTTTTGCATGACTGCGTATTCCAAGACGCTCATAACCATCGTGCGGAATATCTACCGGATCAGAGTAACTGGTGAACACCTCGGCTAACTTACGCTGTTCCCAAGGGTTAGTAAAACCGGCAAAACGTATTTCCGGGACATTGCTGCCATCACGTGGAAACATTTTTTCAAGCATAGACTTTTTGACGTTTTTCAGCCGGTCATACTTACGCTGATGAAGGGTGATAAGGTTGTCGAGTTTCTTGAAATAGTCTCCAATAATATCTTGCTCATCCGAAGACGGAACCATAAACTCCATTTTCGAGAACATGTATCCAGTAATCTGATTAATCGTGGCACCCATGTTCATCTCGACTTCTTTGTCAAATCGGGGCGTATTTAGTAAGGCATTCAAAAATGAAGGATGCTCCGAACGGATTCCCGTCATGAACGCTCCAATGACCGTATTAGGCTTAAATCCCTTTATTTCAGCGTGTTTTCCGATTAGAGCACGCGATCCGTTTCGAACAACAACGATAATATCTCCGTCTCGAACATTTTCGGAATTAACAACTGTTGGGTCAACATAGACGTTGTCCGCATCGACAACTTCGCCGTCTTTCACGTTCGAGGATCTAAGGACAAGAGTCCCAGCTGGACGGATGTCCGCCGGTGAATATGTCAGGCCGCTGAAAAATGAAACGAATTCGTCAAGCTTACGCTGTTCCCAAGGGTTAGTAAAACCGGCGAAGCGAATCTCAGGGGTATTTGTTTTTTCAGACATTATTTTCACCCCTTAAGCAGGTTTTTGAGCTCGGCCAGCCCTTTCATATCGTATTCAGAGCCGGTAAGATTATCGAGCATCGCACTGAACTCTTTTTCTGTCTTCTCTATTTCGGATTCTAAGTCATTAAGCGTCGTGGCATATTTCTGTGAAAGCTCTGTGACTTTCTTGGAGAGCGTATCGATAACAGCGGTTGGGAGGCCGTGGAGAGAAGCGACGAGCGGGCAAATCCATTTTTCTTCAAGGAGATCAAACACCTGTTCATCTGTAAGGTTTTCGATGGTTTCCTTGGTCTTCTGATGGAGCTTTGTGGTTTCGTCTTTAATGGTCTTTTTAAGGACCTTTTCTTCTTCGTTCATGTTGAGAATCTTTTTCAGGATGGCAAGCAGCTCCGGCTCCTCATCCTTTGCTTTTACCGCTTTTTTCACCTCCGGCCACACGAATGCCGTCTTATCGTCGTTGACGAAATCCTTGTCTTTATCCTCTTCGGAAAGGCCATCGAGAGCTTCTTCATAAGAAGCGGTTATTTCAGCAAGCCTGTCCTCATGGGCTTTCAGAGCTGCCAGCTCGGAGCCGAGAAGTTTTTTCTGAACCAACTCAAACGGAATAATGCGGCCAATCCAGCCTTCCTGGACTTCTTCCTCTGTGCCGCCCTTCTTTTTTAGAACCATATTCGGGTCGACGGCCTTCGTCGAGGCGAAGCCATCTCTCTGGATTGTCTCAATATCGGACGAAATAACAGACCATGCTCCGTCGAGGAGCTGGTAAGCCTCATATCTATCGATGAGTGGAACAGATGCCAATCTGCCGAAAATGTTGCTGCTGATCTGTTCTTCGTTTACCGTGATTTCCATGTTGTGGAGCTTATCGATCAGTTGCTCATGCAAATAGGACTGAAAATCCTCAAATGCCGCTACGAAACCTTTGGTAAAGGCATCAATATCCCTGCTGCCTTTGATTGTGTCTGCAACACTTTCCACTGCCAAGCTGGAATACGGGGTGCCATCCGAATGGAAGAGTTCGTTTCTGAGGTTCGGGAATGCATCCCAGTAAGCATGGAGTTCGTCAATCTCGGCGTTTGGAATTCCGCCAGCCATAGTCGCGAGGATGTCCCATGATTCTGGCTTCTCAGAGGAATCAACATAGCGCGGAATGTTCAGGTTATAGTCGTTGTTACGGATCTCTTCACGAGTGACGACACGGGAGAACTTCTCAACAGATTTGCGCTGAGTAACGACATCGACAATACGCTTGATGTCCGAGGCACGGAGCTTGTTGTTCTTGCCGACTTTTTCAAAATGCTTGGAGGCGTCCACGATCAGAACATCGGTGTTGGTACGTTTCTGCTTCAACACCATAATAATAGTAGGGATGCCGGTGCCGAAGAAAATGTTTGCCGGGAGACCAATGATTGCATCTATATTGTTCTTCTCAATGAGATTACGGCGGATGTCGCCCTCCTCACCACCACGGAACAGAACGCCGTGAGGGAGAACGATAGTCATAATGCCGTCCGGCTTCAGGTGGAAAAGATCATGGAGCAGGAAAGCATAGTCTGCTTTGCTCTTTGGCGCGATGCCGTAATTTGCATAGCGAGGATCATGCTTTTTATCCTCGGTAGGCTCCCAGTGCTGTGAATACGGAGGGTTTGACACCACCGCATCGACGTATAGCGGGGCATAAACGTGCTCTTCATCGAAGAACGGCCAGTCTTCTTCCAGCGTGTCACCGTTGCGGGTCACAATGTTATCCGGTAAAATGCCGCGCATGACCAGATTCATGCGAGTGAGGTTATATGTATTCTCTTTGAGCTCCTGCGCATAATACTTGATGTTATCCTTGCCACCCATGCGTTTTGCGGCACTCTGGCCAATATTAATGAGAAGCGAGCCGGAGCCGCTGGTCGGGTCGTATATCTCAATTTTGCTGCGGTCGCGGAGATGGTCTGCCACGATTTCGGACATGAGAAGGGATACTTCGTGCGGAGTATAGAACTCCCCGGCCTTTTTACCGGCATTTGCAGCGAAGTTGCTGATCAGATATTCGTAGATGAAGCCGAGAACGTCATAGTCCTCTTTGCCGTCCATCGGGATATCCTTGATGAGTTGGAGCAAGTTGCTGATAGCCTTGGTGCGAGCACCAGAGGTATCGCCGAGCTTGGAGAGGCCGGTGTCAAGGGTATCAAAGATGCCCGCGAAGACCTTTTTGTGCTTCGGATCGATTAGGCGGTTGAATGCAGAAAGGGCATCGGTGACATTGGAGACGTCGAAATCCTTGCCTTTCTTCAGCCAGGTCGAGAAGAGGCTGTCATAGGAGATGAAATAACCGAGCTGGCGACGGCAGTAGCTGACCGTATCCTCGTCTTCTTCGGTGAGCTCCTTTAGATCGTCCTCTTCCCAACCATCTCTACGAAGGAACTGTTCTTCCTTGTCTGATAGGAATTTATAGAAAATAAAGCCAAGAATGTAGTCTTTATACTCGTTTGCTTCAATCTTTGACCGCAATTTGTTCGCAGACTCCCAAATCTTAGAAGCAAGCTGCTGTTTGTTCATGCTCATGACATCTCCAATCGTTTTACAATTAATCTATATTATAGCATAAAGGGAAGCGTTTTGAAATCAAAAGTTGCTTGCTCGAAGCTTACAAATCATCTGATTTTGCGGACTTGTATAGTAGTTCTGTTTCCCGCATGATGTATGTTATAATTATAGCATTATATTAATATAGACAGGGAATGACACATGAACAAAGAGACAAAGAGTAAGAAAACGATTCCTATTATTGCTGGTGCTATAGCAATTGCTATCGTTGTCATTATAATAATAGTGGTATTTGCTATCCCGAGAGGGCAAGAAAGCGATGAACCTATTAACTCGGCAGGTGGTGAGTCGTCACAGGATTTTCAGGCAAAAACACTTAAGATTAAGCAATCAGGGTGGTCCTATATTAAATCTGACAATCGAGGTTATATTTCCTACGGTGTTGAGCTATTCAATTTAGATAATAGTTATATGGCAAGTTTTCCAAAAATAGTTTGCACCGGTAAAGATTCCGAGGGGAAGATATTATTTTCATATGATGAAATTGTTGATTTTATTTATCCCAGGGAAACCATATTTGTCGGAGACACTTTTAATGTAGACGAAAAGCCAGATACGATTGAGCTTTCGGTAGAGATAGCAAATCGAAATTGGGAAACACCTAAAAGTACCATCTACCCAAAGAACAATTCACAAATTGTATCGAATGTGGCAGAACGTAAGGGAGATTTTTCAACAATGTACACTGGTGAAGTTGAGAACACTAGCGATGCCGATATTTCGAATGACGTGATTACGGTTATTTTTAAGAAAGATGGGAAAATAGTTGGAGGTGGAAATGGGTATTCTGATTCACTAAACGCTGGTCAAAAATCAACCTTCACAATTGATATATATGCCATGCCTAATCATGACACATATGAATTAACAGCAAGAATCGGTTCATTGCAGTAGAGAATAATTGCATTCAACACCTGTATGCTTGCTTTAAGCTGCAGGTTAAATAGATGTTCAATGATAAATCGGGCATTATTGATAGCTTAGTTTTATAAAAAAGCGCGACCGCTTGGAAAAGGTGCTGGTCGCGCTATTTCAATAATATCATATTTTATTCATGCAGAAGAAGTCTTCGGATTTCTTCTGCATTATTCTGCAAAATTACAACGTAAGCCCTAAATCATTGTGCTAACAAGCTATCCGGGTTAATATGCAGACAGTTCCCGGCCGGGACTGATAAACAGCAAGTCGACAAACCTCCGGAGGTTATATCACTTCAGTTTAAAAGAGGTATAACCATGAAAGCAACAACGTTCTATGCGGTAAGAAGACCGCTCGTCCGCAACTGCAACGGCAAACCGTTCGTCTGGTACAACTCAACGGTCAACCGTATCGAGATCTCGCACGGACTCAAGCTCACCATCATCCAGCTTCCGTCGTATGCCTACCCCGTGAAAGTACCGTGGGAAAAGAGATACCGGTGGCTCCCAGAAAAGTACATCCACGATATGGACGGGCGGATAGTAGCCTCGTGGGTGGGTGGAGACGAGCAGATGGATTTTGATCTCATTGTCATTCGGCATTCCCGGCAGATAACCTGCTTTGCCATCCCAAAGGGCAGAGTCTTCCAGATCCAGCATGAAACCCTGAAGCGCCCGATGTAAAAAAACAAGCTAAACCTTAAAATAAATAGCCGAGCGCACCGGTCTTTTTTGGTGCCATGTGTGTTCGGCACAAATCAGAAAGGAATTAAAAAATGAGTACTTATTATGAAACCGAAGCAATTGCCCCGATTCTCCAGTACGATGCAAGCACGTTTTCGCCAACCGTTATCATGAACGGCTCAGCGTATATGGACCGGCAGACAGAGCAGATGATGCGAGATACTGCCATGCAGAAGCGGGCTGCAACAGTTGCAACCCACGCGATCTTTGCTCACCATGCCGTTGCAAGTATCGCGATGCAAGCATTGCAGTCTATGCCCGGTGAGGAGGCAAGCCTCAGAAGAATCGTAAACGCAGCCGATGATAAGTTCATCGAGATCATCATGAATGTCGGGAGGGAAAGATGACTACAACTCTATGGGATTATATCGTCGTATTCTTTATTTATGCTGTGCTTTTCGGGTCGTTGTTCGTCATTTTATACTTTCTTGGTTGGGCCTTCGTCGGGCTAATCGGTGCAATCGTTAGATTCTCGGCATCAATAATCCGAGGACTGAGAGGCCCAGCCGAGCGTGAACTTGAAAGCGTGAGGCTCAGAAAAGACCTTGCAAATATCAATGTTTGTGTCCTAAAAGCGCAAGAAGATATTCTGACAAGGGTCTGCCGAGCATCGGCCAAGCGACAGAGGTAGACAGAAGGATTTTTGAAAATGCTGGAAAGTGTTTCCAGCATTTTTGATAGCACAGGCGAGCGTTCCTCGTTTCCGTTATAGAATAGCGTTGTCAGAACATTATAAGCAATAGTTTTGACAACAAGTCAAGTAAATGTAAAACAAGGAGAAATCAATGAATATTTACATTAAACAAGTCATCGTGTATGCAGATCCGTGTTTCGTCGATGAGGCGAAACAGGACCGTGAAGCCAATAGGCGGCTCGATCAACTGTTCACAACGGATGATCCGGAGATTACCGTTCGCTTCGTGGACAAGCCTACAGACATACGAAATGAAGGGAGAATACCATTGTGAAAAACATCAGACCAGACAAAGTATATATCCCGCCGAAGGATATCAGCCCCGGCACAAAGGCGATCTGCAAGCATGATTTTGACGTTGTATATGCAGACCCGCCTTGGGATATAAACCAGAGAGGCACATATGGTGCCATCAAGAGCTATGCCCTTATGAAGCGTAAAGCGATTATGGCCATGCCGGTTGCAGATTTCTGCAAGGAAAACGCTGTCTGTTTTCTTTGGATCGTGGCTGGCCCGGATGGGCAGAAAGCAGGAGAAGCTGTGCTTGATGCATGGGGCTTTAAGTGGGTAGACAGGATGGTTGGTATTAAGCCGGGGCTTGGCCTTGGCAATCGTACCCGCCACTGCTATGAGACCTGTCTCATTGGCGTCAAGGGTAGCATGCCGGTAGACTTCCACGGGCAACCGGACTGGATGTTCTTCCCGCGTCAGGATCACAGCCACAAGCCTGAAGAGATGTACGCCATCATCGAGCGTATGCACCAGAACAAGAATTATCTGGAGCTCTTCGCTCGTAAGCGCCCGTCCAATCCGAATTGGTACATCTGGGGCAACGAAGCCGAGGGAGGCAGTGACATCTATATCCCCGGCTACCCGGTGCCTCTATATTCAGACCGCGTACAGTTCATCCCGCCTGAGCATAAGCCTCAGCACCTGAAAAAGGAGGAGGCATGAGTTTCTTTGATACCAGAAAAAAGCTTCTTTACCCGCGTGGCAGAAGCAGCAGGACTGTTCTGGCTAGCCGCATGGCTAGTCAGGACAGGGATCTGCATGCTGCAGGATGTGTGGCCGTGGATCGTTGGACTAGCGATACTTGGAGCCGTTGTCGTCGTAGGCTTAAGGTTCAGAAAACACTACAAGGATACTCACTTCTAGCCCTCGGACACCTTTTTAATCGAACGGAGGATTGCTAATGAAAACCATTACAGAGGATTTTGAATGGTATGCCATTGACTGGCAACGTCCGTTCGATATTGAAGATGTCATTGGACTGCTCTCGCACATTGCAACCATGACACCACGGGGCTTCGTTGCGTTGGAGACCCGCTGTCATGAAGGCCAGATTGATCATCTGGTAGGCTTCACTCCACCCTACAGGGGCAAAATGATAGAGCTGTTCAAAGGACACGGTGAAATAGAGCTTTCTGATGTGCCATCGGCTTTCCGGAAACCTATGACATCGGCCCAGCACCTTAGTATTTCTAAACCTGTTCTCTCGCTGAACGCCGGTGTGACTGACAGTGTGGTCCGCACAGGGCTCGCTGCGATGTCGGCAACAAGAAAAGGCGAAGAGGCAGTGGTACAAGTTATCTTGGGGAGAGGATTCTCCCCGAGATCCGTACCTAAAAAGATGCAGGACCCGCATGAATCCTGGCTGGACCTTGCACTCTTTGGCATCCGCGAGGCATCGTCAGATACCGTGAGATCGGCTAAAGAGAAAGCGGAGCAGTTTTCATTCCAGACCATTATCAGGGTCGGTGCATCTGGCAAGAACGCAGAAGGACGTGTTGATTCAATCATCTCGGCCTTCCGGGTTCTTGAATCAGCCGGTGTCCGGATTAAATCGGCACCAGAGAACCCGGAGTACCTCCTTTCGGTACACATCCCGTGGCACATCAACCTCCAATTATCTACAAAGGAAATAACCCCCTTTCTCTTACTTCCCGCTGGGGAGGAAGATCTCCCCGGCGTGTCCAGTATCCATCCTAAGCGCACACAACCTCCGCGCTGGTACAGGGAACCGGACGCAGACATTACAGACCGCTCATTTGCAAAATCTCTTGGTGCTGTTCCCAAATCTCTTAGTATCTCGCCACGGGATGCCCTTGAACACACAATCATTTTGGGACCTACCGGCAGCGGCAAATCCACTGTAATGGAGAACCTGGTCCTCGCAGACATCAAGGCTGGACGCTCCGTTCTGGTGCTCGATCCAAAAGCAGATCTCGTCACAGAAATATTGGAGCGCATACCGGAAAACAGACGGCAGGATGTGGTGGTCATCGACCCAAGCGATCCTTGCCCGGTAGGTTTTAACCCGCTCCGCTTTAAAGGCTTCGGTAATAAAGCTCTGGTTGCCGATGCGGTGCTCTCCGTCATGAAAGAAATATTCGCAGACTCATGGGGCATCCGGACGCAACAGATTCTCTCAGCTGCACTGCTAACCCTTGCCGATGTTCCTAACGCCAATCTACTCTGGCTTCCGTTCCTTTTAACGGATGAAAAATTCCGTGAGAGGATCGTAAGCCAATGTAAGGACCAGATCGGGCTACTCCCATTCTGGAAACAATATGAGGCGATGAAGGAATCTGAAAAAGCAGCGAACATTGCACCGGTCTTAAATAAGATGCAGCAGTTTGTATTCCGCCCTGGCCTCCGCTCTGTGCTGGGACAATCCTACCCGAAGTTCGATCTGATGGAGCTCTTCACCGGCAGGAAGATTGTTCTCGTACCTCTTAACCGGGGAATCATCGGCGGGGAAAGTGCAAGGCTGCTCGGCTCCCTCATCGTTGGTCTCACCTGGACGCTGGCGCTCTCCAGAGCAAACGTCCCGGCAGAGAAACGGCATCTGGTTTCCATCTATATTGATGAGCTGCAGGATTACCTCTCCCTTCCAACAGACCTCGCTGATGCTCTCGCACAGGCCAGAGGACTTGGAGTGGGAATGACGCTGGCCCACCAATATCGTGGGCAGCTTCCACCAGAAATTAAAGCGGGCGTCGATGCGAACGCAAGGAACAAAATCATCTTCGGTCTCAGTGGACCAGACGCCAAGGATCTGGCCGGGCAAGCCCCGGAGCTTACGCCTGAAGACTTCATGCTCTTACCACGCTACCACATTTACACGAACATCATGCAGAACCGAAAATCCACCGGATGGATGAGCGGAGTAACATATCCATCCCCACCACCGATCCGGATAGCAGCAGAGCTAAAAGCTGAATCCATGAAGCGGTATGGCAGACCGGCTGGAGCAGTGGAAGATGAATTCCTTGGGCTCATTAAAAACATAACATCCACCGAATCCGATGACTCTAATCCGCCCAGGAACCCAAATATTTCTGGTGGCGGCAGCAATTATGCAGGACGGACCGAAACATGAAAAACAACAAAAAAGCCTGCAAGTCCAGATTACACTGCATTTTCTACCCGGACCACCGAACGGACCACCGAACGGACTTCCGATTCAAAGATAAGGCGAAGAACCCTGCATCTTTCCCCGGTATCCACCGAAGAACAGGAAGCCACTTACTAGCTCTCACCGCTAGTATTCTCCTTCCTGCCGAGGAGGCCAGCCCATGATCAGATACACCACGCTACAGCTCGGCCAGATAGAAATTCGCCTCACGGCCAGAGACCGCCATATGCTAAAAACTCTCCGTCTGCTTAGATTCATGACAACCAAACAGATCCGACGGCTTTACTACCCCGAAGGAGAAAAGTCTGAGAAGGCAGTTAAATCTGCGAGCAAGAGGAACCTGAAAAGGCTTCAGAAATATGGTCTTATTGATCATCTTCCGAAGAGGCTGGGTGGCTTTGGTGCCGGGATGAAGGAGTACATTTGGTACGTCACGGAAGCTGGAATCCGGTTGCTCGAACTATCAAACGGAACAAACCCAAAGAGGAAACGAGTGCTTGAACCGTCTCCTACCTTCCTCCGCCATACGGTTGCCGTTGCTGAGACATTCGTCCAGATTATTGAGATCTGTAATGCTGATCCAGCGGTGCGGGTCCGAACCATTGATGTAGAGCCATCATGCTGGAGAGGTTACCAAAAAAACGGAAAGACAATTTCTCTTCGCCCAGATATGTATGCAGAGACAGCCACCGGGGAGTATAACGACCATATGTTTATTGAGATGGATCTCGCTACCGAAGCTCCGCAGACCATTGCCGATAAATGCAGACGCTACTATGAGTATTACCAGACAGGTAAAGAGCAACAGGTAAACGGCGCATTCCCGTTGGTGCTCTGGATTGTGCAGAGGGAAGAACGAAAAGATTGCATCATCCAGACGATTAAGGATTATTTCAAGGGTCGTTATCCTCATATCTTTTACGTCATCACCCCAGAAGAACTGGAGCATGTGATCTTGGACGGGGTGGAAAAGGAGAAGCTATGTTAGCCCCGAAAAAACCGCACGTGTGCCTCCCAAGGCCGCCCTAGCCTCGCAGCCCCAGCTTCGTAAAAAGAAGTGCACGCGGGGGCGAACAAGCCCCTTACGTGCCGGGGCTGAAAAAAGAAGCCTCTGCGCTAGGTGCATACTGCGCCCTGCAAAGACTTCGTTACTCTAATAGTATCAAATTAGTCCAAATATGTCAATGATTTCACCCTTTTTTGTGATATATAACATCTTTTTAATCTGCTTTTGTTCATTGCATTTTTTAACAAGGAAAGCACGAGCGCGATCATCACGCATTTTCATTCTGCATGCATCAATAATAATATTTGGGCACTGCCTTAAAGCATTCCGAATCGATTGTTCCAATGAGCTTGTTTTATCAGTTTCCGGAGCTTTCATCTCGAATTCAATGCCATCTAATAAGATGTCTGCTGTTTTCAGATGGCTTTCTGGAAGGAATTCTACGAAATGCCCCGCGAGAGCAAGTACCCTAGCAGTATGAATTTCGTGTGGCCATGGATTTCTTCCGGGATGAATGTATATACCACGCTTAGTTGGTTCTTTCATATAATTGAATTTTACCATAAATCCGAGAAAACTGTGTGGAATCATCGAGCTCAAAAAATATAGTGATACTGATTAATTATCGGAGGCACAGAGTATGCAGAGAGCCTCTGCTACCAGAACCCTAGTAGCAAAGTTAATAGTAATGAAAGGTTTATATGGATAAACACATCCCAAAATTCACTGATGAAGTTTTCAAAGAGATTCTCGTCGTAAGAGATACAGGCAAGGTAAACATGTTCGACATCAACGGCGTCATGCGCGTCGCGTATGAGAATGATCTGTTTCAGCTTGTAGAGTATCTCAGTGACAAGAGGACTCACGGAGAATATCAAAGTTTCATTTTAAGCGGGAAGCGTCCGGTTCGGTAACCTTTACAAGCATCCTTCCTTCAAAAGGGTAACGGCAGCAGAGTCCCTCTCTGCATACCCTGTGCCTCCGGGTAGTGTCTCTTACCCCGGCGGTGGAGAGTATGCGCGGGGCGGGCAGAATAAAAAGCCTAAGACTTAAGTAGCAAATTTAATTCATGAAAGGATTATCATGATTAGACATAGCACAACAAACGATAAGCAGGAGAACATTTTATGTCTCATTTCTCAGTAGCAGTATTCCACAGGGAAGATCAAAGCATTGAATCGCTCCTATCTCCATACGACGAGAACAAACAGGTGGAGCCATACATTGAATATACCAGACAGGAAGCCATAGAGTTTGCCAGGAAGCATATCCCGGACACCCAAGCGATCACGGATGATAAGTGCTGGGAAATGATGGCGGAAGGTCGTAAAACGGACAAAGACGGTAATATCTACAGTACATATAATCCAGACAGCAAATGGGACTGGTGGGAAGTTGGTGGCCGTTTCAACAAAATGCTACAGGTAGGAAAAGTGCTAAGGGACGAGGCTCGCGTGAAAGATATTGATTTCAGCGATGACCAAGAGTCTTATGATGATGCACTGGACTTCTGGGATGTTGTAATAGACGGCAAGCCAAAGACACCGGGCAAGAACTATTTTACATTGTTCTCGGAGAAGTACTACAAAGATTACTATGGAGACCGCGAGACCTATGCCAGATACATGTCCCGCTTCAGAACTTATGCCGTGATCACACCGGACGGAAAATGGTATGCCGAAGGTGACATGGGCTGGTTTGGTTGCTCGTCGGCAACGCCTGAAGAGTTCTGCAAATGGTGCGAGCATTACAAAGAGATCTTTCTCGACAATGCTGATCCTAACTGGATCCTGACAATCGTGGACTGCCACATCTAAACGTGCTAAATAAGCATCTGATATCCTTACGAAGTAATATAGCAGACGTAGTCTGAAACTGATTATCCTTGTTCGTTTCCGCGCATACTCTCGACCGCCGGGGTCATGTGTTCCGGCGATTTGAAAGACATTATTAGACCATCATTTCCACAAAAGTCTAGTCTTTTCATACATTACGTTTGTGCTATCATGGTAGTATCTAAGGTCATATTATTAAAAAGCAACATAAGGGTCTGTATGATAAAAACGAAAACAAATATGAGACTAAAGACTTGTAGATACGTGATGGGAACATCCGTATCTGTGATTCTTCTCGGCCTCATGATAAATACCATCGGGAATAATATAAAAGGTGCATATGCAACCAATCCTGCTGCAGTAGTAGACACACTCACCGTAACCGTAGATTCCACCTGCCATCTTACTCATAGCGGTGGTGGTACATATACAAAAACTATCAATCCGGGCAGCACCGACACTATCACAGCGAATACAATAACCGCAGTCTGTAATGATGCCGGTGGTTATGCTATCTATGCTATCGGGTATTCCGGTGATTCTTTTGAAGGAAACAATACAGATCTTATCAGTAATGATAATGCCAACTGGAACATCAAAACAGACGGCTCCTACCAAAGTTCATTTTGGAAAGTACAATTCGCTGCCTCCGGCCAGGCAACCGTTACCAGCCCATATACCACGTACCAACAAATCCCGGCTACTTACGCCAAAGTTGCTTCATATAATGAATACACCACCAGCGGCTCTATTGTCCCAACCTACCAAATCTCACTTGGGTCCGGACAGCCTGCCGGTACTTATGAAGGTAAAGTCCAATATGTTCTGGTAAACCCATCCGGTGCCGCTGCCCCATCTACCATCACTGCTATGCAAAACCTCCCGGTGGCACAATGTACTTCTACGCCAAAACAAGTCCGCGATACTCGTGATGATCATGTTTACACCGTTCAACGTCTTCTAGATGGCAAATGCTGGATGATGGAAAACTTGGATTTAGGACGCACCGGCATTACCACAGACCTTACAAGCTCTAATACCAATCTCGCTACTACCGTTACCGCAGAAACCTTTAATAGCTGGAAGAAAACATCCGGCTCCGCTACCTATGATGCTGGTGAATACATCAGCGTTTCTGGAACAGACTCAACTTCCGGCACTGCCTACGGTACTCTCTATAACTACTACGCCGCATCTGCCGGGACCATTTCAGGTAGCAGTAACAGCAGTAATGCCAGCTACGATATCTGCCCTGCCGGATGGCGTCTCCCAACCGGCGGAAGCTCCGGAGAATTCCAGGCTCTTTACGCCGAGTATAACTCCAACGCTCTCATGAGAGCATCAATTGAGAATTCCGGAGCTGCTTTCGCTCTCGCTGGCGGCTTCGGCAATGCCGCTCCGGCGGTTCAGGGGTCATTCGGCGTCTACTGGTCTTCTACTAGGAGCAATGACACGTATATGTGCAGCCTGAGCCTCAGTACGTCGTATGTCTATCCGGCCTATAACCTCGGCCGCACCAGCGGGTACGCTATACGGTGCGTACTGAAGTAGATTGTGACTCCCTTTTCCTTCGTTCCGTATGTTTCTTCCCCGTACTCGACTCTCCGGAATAAAGCGCCCTTAAGCTAAAGCGCAAAGGGCGCGGAAAAGCCCTAAAGAATAATAAAAATGAAACAGCAAAACCTACCTCTCTCCGAACTGATAAAACCGAAGCCGAAGCCGAAAGCTCCGGCTTCAGAGTTGATGAAGAAGGTGGCAGAAAAAGCCTATAATCCGAAAAATGCTTCGAAAGTATTCTCTGAACAAGAAATGCAGGATATTTTAAAACGTAGAAATGAGAACCAAAAAATTGAACCGGCTGAACGGGTTGCTTTGAAGGAACAATACCGCAAAATAAAGCGATTTGTGAGTGAACTCGAGAGAGACAACCAACAAAAAGTAATTATTTTCCCATCTCTCACAAATGGTACCGGTTGGTATAAGGCGATACAATTTTCGGCTTTGTATTATGCCTATCGTTTGGCAGATAGGATTGGCAGGCATGCCAGAGTTCTCAAAGACTCCGATAATTTCTCCAAGGCGGATTTTACTGTTAGTATCACAAATATTGATAGACTCGTAGAGCAGTTCAAGCGTTTCGACGAACCAACACTTGAAATCACTGAGAACGGCATTTACATTTTTACGCTTAAGAAACCACTTTCCGATGATGAAGTTGGACAGCTTAGACTGATCGAAGAGACCCGCCGAGAAAGGATGCATAATGTGCTCAGACCAAAGGCGATGGACCCCGCCACCTTTAATGCCATTCTGATGATAGACCGGCAGATATTGCCGCGTATAAAAAAGTTAGAAACGCCCTATTTCAATTCTCTCGGATGCAAGATTGTAAATGATATGTGTGAGCTGCTTGCTATTTATAACCAATTTGCGGATGGTCTTACTGAGCGCAAGGATGCTGGAACACGCTTAATAGAAATTGTGGACAGCATAATTGCCGGTATTACACTTCTTTCCGAGCTACGAATTTGGCCGTATGATGTAGCGGCGGTGATTGGTGAGAACGTAAACCAAGTGAAAAACCGTATCAAAAAGGATTTTTGTATAAACACCGGCAGAGAGAAGAATGGATGATTTTTACGGTCTGATTTCTAAGTCCACTGATAATCTGACGCGGGGCTGGCTGCTGGAAGATCCAAGAAACATGCTCTATTTTGAACTGTTTCTCGCGGAGCTGCAAGCTAGAAAAGGTGGAAAGCGAAAGACCTATGATACCCATATGTTCGAGCAGAATCTCTATGAGAATCTCACAAGGCTTCGAGATGCTATCTGGGATTATTCGTATAAGCCTAGTCGTGGGACGGCACACATTATTTTTAAACCGGTTCAACGGGAGATCTTCGCTGCACCATACGTAGACCGAGTAGCTCACCACTTCGTCGTAAACGCATTAGTGGATTGGTGGGAGAAGAGACTTAGTCCGGCTTCCTGTAGTTGCCGAGTAGGAAAAGGAACCTCTTATGGGATTGAAATGCTTCGGCGAAATATCCAAGCCGCATCAGACAATTACCGGATTCCGGTGTTTGTAGTGAAGATGGATATTTCCGGGTATTTTATGCATATAGAAAGAAGTATTTTATATGAGCGGGTAATATGGGGGCTTAATCGCCAGTTTGCCGGGAATTATGGTCGCAGGTATAAAATACTAAAATATATGATCAAAGAGATTATTTATGATGACCCGGTTAAGGGCGTGAAAATACAAGGGTCATATGAAGATTGGCGAAATCTTCCTAACGACAAGAGTCTGTTCGTACAGCCACTGGGTAGAGGACTGGTGATTGGAAATCTTACTTCGCAATTCTTTTCAAACGTTTATCTGGATTCGCTAGACCGATTTATTGAATTTGATTTAGGATACCACTTCTATGGCCGATATGTTGATGATTTTTATGTTTTAGTGCGGGAAGAAGAAATCCCACAGACGAAACGGGACGTACGTGAGATTGCAACTTTTTTACAAGGCATCGGTCTTACATTAAACTTCAAGAAGACAAGAATAATACCGGCATGGCAGGGCATTCCGTTTCTTGGTATGGTCGTAAAAAATGACGCCGTGATACCGGGCAAGAGAATGGTGAACAATTTTTGTGAGTCATCGCGTGAGCTCGTCTCTGGAACTGGCTCTTTGGAATCTGTAATATCTTATCTTGGGATGCTACATAATTATGATTCTAAGAAAGTAGTGGAAGACGTGTTCAAACAGGTTGGCTGGGAATACCGCTATTAACCTTTGTGGGCTTCTCTCGCTTTAAACTTCTAGCCCAATCTCGTGAGATGCTTTTATCTTTTGCCGAGTACGGGGAAGAAACATACGGAACGAAGGAAAAGGGAGTCACAATCTACTTCAGTACGCACCGTATAGCGTTCCCGTTGTTGCGGTTGTTGTTATTGGCCGGATTGACATTCGACGTATTGAGGTTCAGGTTGTACATATTCGTGTCATTGTTCCTAGTAGAAGACCAGTAGTTGCCGTTTGACCCCTGATTCGCCGGAGCGGCATTGTTGAAGTTGCCAGCGAGAGCGAAAGCAGCTCCGGTGGGAATGATGCACGACTGGTTTTTAGGTGTTGGCACGGCGCTAATCTTTTTGGCGCGGTATACGCATATGTAATACGCATAAACCTAAATAACAAAGTCTATGTCATTCGGTCCAAAGGATGTTTAGAATACCCCGCCCTGCCGTAACTAAGCGGGGTAGGCTGGGAGACATAAAACCAGCTAATACTCTACTTTTTAGCTTGCAAAGTACATCCTTTGTACTCGACTGAAAAGTGCTTGCGGAGCGATGAAGACTCACTATCTTGCTGTCGCTGACGCTTGCGCTATCCTCACGATTTTATTATACTCCAACAAGTCGTTGCTTGTATGGGTGCGATAATTATGGTACAATTCTTGTGCTTTATTATGACGTATAAAGTAGGAGAAAACGAATGATTTACTATGTCTTTTCGGATTCCCACGGCTATAGTAGTAATATGCTGGCCGTACTTCAACAGAAGTTGCCGGACGAGCTGATATTCCTTGGAGACGGGGAATTAGATCTTTTAGACGTCAGAAAGAAATATCCAGACCTCACCATATATAATGTGCGCGGGAATTGCGACGTCGCATCAACGGCAAGGCTTCAAATGGTCATAAAGTGTGGCAGAAAAAAGATCTTCTTATGCCATGGACATACGATGGGCGTTAAAGACTCGCTGGATACTCTTGTCGACAGCGCTTTTGCTGCAGAGGCGAGCGTGGCCCTGTTTGGCCATACGCATGTGCCGTATACCGGGTTCTCTATGGCGATGGATATAATGAATCCGGGCACTATCGGAGAATGCCCGGACCCGACATATGGCGTTTTATCCATTGAAGGATTTAAAGTAGATACGAGAATCGTTCATGTAAATTCATTAAAAAAATGATAGACACGGCAAAAAATGGGGTGCAGTTCAATTGAGGCGCATTGAGTGATACGCCCCACGCGGATAACAATATTTTTATGAGAAAATTCCAATTTAACAGATTGGAATTTATTTTTACTACATGTGCATTTCCTTTAATTTATCGTGTGAGTATTTCGAAAACTATACTTTTCGAACCACCGATATTCTGTTTTTCAGCCTGTAATGCTACCATTATTCTATTTATCGATTTCAGATGGCGTTTTGTATTTGGGATATTTATGCAGCCGCTCTTCATTATAATATTTTATATATTCTTGTAACCTCTTCCTAAGTTCCTCCTCCGAACGGAAATCATACCTATACAGGAGTTCTTGTTTAAGCGTATTAAAGAATGATTCCATAGCCGAGTTATCTAATGGTGTGTTGGGAGTCGAGAAAGATTGCTTGAATCCGTAATGCCCGACAAGTCTTCTCATAGTATAGGATGTGAAAGCAGCGCCATTATCTGTATGTATTATCAAGCCAGGGTCCGGATGCTCCGAGACAATCGCGTCCCGTATGGTCGCAAGTGCAAGGTTAGTACTGCAATTATGCCCACAACGAGCGGCAACTATCTTTCTGGAGCAAAGATCTAAATAGGCGCATATGTGTATGCGCCTATTCTTTACCACTATTGATGTCATGTCACTCACCCAGACCTTGCCGGGAGATGAAATGTCAAAATGCTGTTTTAGCCTATTTACTCTTTTTTCTGCCACTCCTAATAAATAGTGCGTTTCTTTTATTCCTATCCTGCTACCAGTGATATTCAACTCACGCATGAGTTCCGATACTAATCGTTCGCTTACATGTATGCCCTTACGCTGCAAGGCTGCACGTACTCGTCTTATTCCATATGTCCGATGGCTTTCATTAAAAACCTGCATTATTTCGTCTTTTAATTCTTTTCGTCTTTTGTTATACCAAGCATTTTTGCCTTTGGCGCGAAGTTTGTAATTATAGAAGGTACCGGTGGGAAGAAGAAATGCCTCACATAACGTATGAACACTATAATTACCGTATTCTCGATCTACCGCTTCTTCTTTTTCTTTGATAGACATGGACGATATTTGTATAGAAGACTGTAAGACGGCAACAATATCTTCCAGCTTCTTAATACGCCTTTTAGCTGAATCTAGATCTTTGGGAGTTACAGTTCCGAACCTTGTGCTGTATGTCCTATATTGTTTGATCCAGCGATAGAGCGTGCTCTGCTTAACATTATATTTTGTATATAATTCTGCTGGCGAGATGCCTTTCATGTGTTCGGAGACGATTTTTCTTTTCTGTTTTTCGGTTTTACGCTTTGCCATGCATCCTCCTTTTCTTCCAAAATAACAGAAAAATAGTATAGGAGCATAAATATTAATAGACAATGCGGTTGCTTTTTGATAGAATTGAGGCGCTTGGAGTCCGGTGTGTCAAAAACGGCCCAAAAACAGGGAAATGTGTCAAAAATCCTTATCGTATAAAATGGGGATTTTTACATCAAATGGGCGTCAGTTTTACAGAACATTGAGCGTTAATGATGTAGCGCTTGGAGTAAAATCCCCGTGGAAATACGGGGGTTTTACTTTATCCATCTGATTTCTTTATATTTTTCATGGTCGCAGCTATATAAAACTGTTTTTTTCGAAAGCTCGATACTATTTAGTATGCACAGGTTTAGGTTAAAAATTGGTTCAGCTATACTTGCTATAACAGTCTTTAAATTAACTATTATATCGTATAGTTTTTTAAACCAAAAGCATGATATAATAATAAGTGTATGAAGTTAGGTGGTAGGAAACGAAATAGATTTCTTGATTTTGTTAGATTCCTATTTTATTATCCAGATAGAGTTTTGATGGCTATCGTTATTTTAGGTGCTTTTTCTTTTTTTTGCTTCACAATCATTACTACTTCAAGGAAAATCAATTACGGACGCAGAAATTATTTCTGGTGATACTGACGGTTGCTCTTTTACTTCTTCCGTTACATCCGAACATACTAAAAATATGAATCCTGGCACCACCCAAAGTGATATCGGGACAACCAAAATAACGACCAAATGTGCGAATTCTACGGATCATCAGGTTTATGCCGTGGGATATTCAAGTAATACGGATGGGAATACGAATCTAGTTAATTCATCTTCCAATACGACCATTCCTACCGGAACAGAAACGACTGGTAATATCTCCAATTGGGCTATGAAAATCGCAAAAGATAGTACCTCATATCAACCAAACAACCTTACGATTCAGAACAGTTTTGGATCATACCATGCTGTCCCAAGCACGACAACACAGATTTCGTCGTATGCCGGCGGAACGGATAGTGCTACCGGTTCTTCTATTACTACAACTTATCGAGCCAAGCTTTCAGATTATCAGATTGCAGGAACATATGTGGGAAAAGTTAAATATACTCTCGTTGCTACAATGGTTTATAACATCACCATTAAAACAAGCACCGGAATCTCCAAAGTTTCCCTGAACGGTATTGAATGTACCAGTACGTCCGGATGTGTTGTAACTGGGCTAACGGAAGGTGAAACATATAATCTTGTCGCTACCGTGGCAGATGGCTACGTATTTACTAGTTGGGGCAGTATCTCGAACGGATCGTTTGATAATTCAGCACTTGCCACTACTACATATACGGTAGGTGGTGGTCCGGAAACCCTCGTTGCAAACGCCATTCGCCAAATTCAGAATCTTAATTCTGAAGAATGCACTTCTACGACCAGACAAGTGATAGATGTTCGTGATAATCACATTTATACTATAAAACGTCTAAATGATGGTAACTGTTGGATGGTGGAAAACCTAGTTCTTGGCAGTACAAATCTTACTACAAATCTTACTTCTACGAATACAAATCTCTCCACTACTATTACTGCTTCCACCTTCAACGGTTGGAAGAAGACATCCGGATCGACATCCTATATAGATGGAGCCTATATCTCAACCACAGGCACCGACGCTGTAAACGGTATAGCTTACGGCACTCTGTATAACTATTTTGCAACCACTGCCGGTACTATCTCTGGGAATCCAAATACAACTGATGCTGTTTACGATATTTGTCCTGCAGGCTGGAGGTTGCCACAGATTGGCGAGTTCCAATCTTTAAATGGGAACAGCTCGTATAATACATTTTCAAGCATGAGAGCAAAAATATCCGATGGAGGAGCTCAATTCACGCTTGCTGGTTATTTTGGTAGTGGCAATGTTGCGTCTCAGGGCGGATATGGGTATTATTGGACAGCTAACCAAAAAAGTGCAACCTATAGATACCGCATGACTATGACCAACAGTACCCAAACAGTGAATACCAACGATTCTGGTATCAGGGTTAATGGTATGTCCATAAGATGCATCATGAAAAAAACAAAACAGACTTTAACGGTTAACTATGGCGAGGGAGTTTCGGATGTAAAGATTGATGGCACAACGATTTCTGACGGAGGGACAATTAGTTTAGAGCCGGGGGTGGCCCATGCGATTACTATGACTCCAATACTTAATTATGCTTTTTCAAGCTGGTCTGCTACTTCTGGAACAATTGGCTCAGCTAGTACTCAGAGTACTACGTACTCAATAGGAAGTTTAGGCGCAACGCTCACTTTAACCACATCCTACAATGGCCCAAATATCCAGAATCTTCCCCAAGAAAGTTGTACTGCAACTGTCTCGAATGCGAAAGATGTGCGCGATGGCCGCGTATACACTATTCAGCGCCTTAATGACGGCAATTGCTGGATGATGGAGAATATGGATCTTGGACGCACTAATTTGACAGTTAATCTCACTAGTGCTAACACAAACATTGCTTCCACTGTAACCGCAGCCACTTTCAATAGTTGGAGAAGTACTACCGGCAAAAACACTCAGGAACCGGTCTTTATTCCGGTAGATGGCAAAGACGGAACGTCAAAAAATCCGTATGGCACATTGTATAATGTTGTCGCAGCTTCAGCAGGGAGCGTCCTAAATAATAGCGTGGTCGATACATTCTATTATGATATCTGTCCAGCTGGCTGGAGAATGCCGACAGGTGGAAATGGCAATGAACAGAAAAATCTTTACTATACAGAACAGTACCACAGTGTAGCCCGAATGCGGGCGCCCGCCAGTGAGAATGGCGCGGCTTATTCTCTTTCTGGAACTTTTTCTGCGACCGGAGCACCAACACAAGTTGGATCATATGGATATTATTGGTCATCTACACATCGTGGCTCTGGGGCATTCTATCGCCTCGTTATTAGTACTAGTAGTGTTAACCCCGTAAATTACAATTCTTATCTTGGTGGTATGTCTGTACGCTGTTTAATGATTAACTCAAAAACAATTTCAGATTTAACATATCTCCAAGATTTCAATGATCTTTCTGAAGATGACTATTACGATGTGCTTGACTCTATGGATAATAACACTACCTATAGTTTAATCGACAATCGTGATAATAAATCCTATGCTATCGCAAAGCTTGCAGATGGTAGCATTTGGATGGCTGAGAATCTAGATTTGGGTCGGACTGCACTAAGTACTGATCTATCTCCTACTAATACGAATATTAATACAACTATTCAGGCCAGTACATTTAATAGCTGGAAAAAGGATACCGGCACTAACAGTATGACTTCTGGCGAATACATTTCTGTTGACGGAACCGATTCAACTTCCGGGACGGCTTATGGAACGCTTTATAATTATTACGCCGCTACTGCTAGTTTAGTTACTGGTGCAACTTATGAGGGCGACGCACATTATGATATTTGTCCAGCTGGCTGGAGAATGCCGACAGGTAGCTCGTATGGTGAAGTAAACAGTCTTATGGTTGCTTATAACAGTCAGTCTACTACCTTGCGCACACCGGTGACCAGTGGTGGCGCCTCTATTGCGCTTGGTGGCTATTTTAATTCAGCCGCCCCAACATACCAGGGGCAAACTGGTTATTTATGGACTTCTACGGCCAAATCTAACACCAGCTTTTATCGTTTCTTCACTGGCTCTTCGGTTAATGTCACCAATAATGCGACGCGTGGGGCTGGTTCCTCAATTAGATGTATAGCCAAGAAGCCTACTTCAACACTTACTGTTTCTTATAATGGTACAACTTCTTCCGTCAAAATTAACGGTACAGCTGTCCAAAATGGCGGTACTATTGTGCTCGAACGTGGTGTTAATGCCTCAATCGAGGCGACTATGGCTTCGGGGCATGTATTTGTTGCTTGGACTGCCACATCCGGTACCGTTGCTGATTCAACGATGAGCTCTTCATACTATGCGATTGGGGATACCAATGCGACACTCACGGCTTCTGGACACTACGTAAGCACTACCATCCAAAACATCGCCCAATCCAGCTGCACTTCAACTCCATCTTACGCTAGAGACTCTCGCGACGGACAAGTATACAGTATCCAACGGCTTGCGGATGGTAACTGTTGGATGATGGAAAACCTAAACCTTGGTGCAACAGATATTTCCACTGATCTTACAAAGGCTAATACAAATCTGGTCACTACAGTTACTGCCAGCACCTTTAACAGTTGGAGAGTGACTTCTGGTACTAGCTCATACACCGTCGGTGAGTTCATAAACTCTCCTGGCACCGATACGACATCGTTAAGTAAATATGGCATGCTTTATAATTTCTATGCTGCATCTGCTGGTACTGTATCTGGTACGTCCTATGCCTCAAATGCACAATATGATATTTGTCCAGCCGGTTGGAGACTCCCGATTGGCGGCACAGGCGGTGAATTTGAAACTTTGTACGCCAATTCTTCATATAATACATATGCTAAAATGCGTGCGCCGGTAGCCAGTAGTGGTGCCGCCTTTGCTTTGGCTGGCTATATATATACTGGCTCTACGACCCTTTCTGGCAGTTATGGCTACTATTGGTCTTCGACTAGGAGCGCTGCCGGCTCGATGTATTCGATTTACTTTACTTCTTCGGCCGTAACCGCTTCTTCGGCTAGGACTCGTTTTTATAAGCAATCTATCCGTTGTGTGAGAAAGAACAATACGGTCAATTCAATTTCGGAGCTGACATATATGCAAGACTTCAGAAATCTGACAGACGATGACATATCTGCCGTCTTTGCTTCGATGTCAGATAGCACGGTCTATACTTTGACCGATAACCGTGACAATAAACAGTATTCCATTGCTGCACTTGAAGATGGCAACATCTGGATGGCGCAAAACCTGGATCTCGGTCGTACTACACTCTCAACTAATCTTACTAGCTCCAATACAAATCTCTCTACTACTATTACAGCTTCTACGTTTAATGGTTGGAAGACTACAACCGGCGTTGAAACTAATACGACTGGTAAGTTTATGTTGCTCACTGGCACTGATTCAACTTCATTGAACGCTTATGGTGCTCTTTATAACTACTACGCCGCATCTGCCGGCACGATCTCTGGCAGTACAAACAGTAGCGATGCGAGTTACGACATCTGCCCGGCTGGTTGGAGACTCCCGACTGGCGGCTCAACTGGTGAGTTTACACAGCTAAAGAATGCCAAGTACGATACTCCTGAACTATTACGTGCCCCTATCACAAATGGTGGCGCCGCATTTGCCTTTGCGGGCAGATTCTATTCGAGTTCCGCAGAAGAGCTCGGCACTGGTGGCTACTATTGGTCTAGCACCTACGGCGGAAATGACACTTATATGTACTACTTCCGTTTAGGATCGACCTATGGTTATATCTCTAACGATGGTCAGCGCACTAGTGGCCGTTCCATTCGTTGCATTGTTAAGTGAATTACTGAACCGCTAACTATCGCCGATATGAACTAACTTCAGGATTTTGCAGATTTATCAGTGGATCTCAAAACAAATAGTTAACTCTGGTTCAGTAGGTTATTGGTGGTCCTCAACAGCCAGTGATGCACTTTACCGCTACTATCTAGTCTACTGGGGTGGATCGCTTACTACGCCAGTCGGTTATGGTAGATTTGCCGGCATTCATGTCCGTTGCGTTTTGAAATAGAATCGTATTGACATCGCATTAGCGTTTTGTTAATATTATTTTAAGGTTATAAAAATCAAAAGTGGAGG
The DNA here is from genome assembly GCA_017464135.1 of Candidatus Saccharimonadota bacterium. Lineage (GTDB taxonomy): Bacteria > Patescibacteriota > Saccharimonadia > Saccharimonadales > Saccharimonadaceae > Nanosyncoccus. The sequence goes on from JAFUEB010000004.1 coordinate 132,747, forward strand.
AGTTTGTGAGTAGAAAAATATTGGGTGCTTCGGCTGTATCGCTCTCTATTTTAATGCTTTCTGGTAGCGCCATGGCGGCTTCTAATCCAACAGCTGTAGTTGATAATCTCAGCGTGAACGTTGAAGAAATTTGCACATTCACGCGTACGGCTGGTACTGGTTCGATTTCTAAAACTATGACTGCAAACAAGGGCGCGACTGGTATGGGTGGTAGCACTTTTACTGCGATTTGTAATGCTGACAGTGGTTATTCTGTAGCAGCTACTTTTACTGCTCTATCTGGTGGTAGTGGTTCTGCAACATTTGCTTATTCAACTCCTTCTAAGGGTTATAATAGATACTCGGCTTATCTCGGTGGTTCTTCCAGTACGACTCGTGTGGCCGCCGGCGGCAATATCATTGATACTTCTGAAGCGGATGACAGCACTGGCACTTCGCAAGAGATTTACTATAAGTGTTCCACGGCTTCTGACGTGCCTTATGGTACATATACTGGCACTGCCACTTATACTTTGACGCAGAAATAATATTATTGTATGGTATAATTAGCCCTATATAATATATAGGGCATTTATGTTAGTTCTAAGAGATATTTCATACAAGGTAGGGAATAAGACGATTTTAAATAATATTTCTTTGGAAGTTTCGAATGCGGATTTTTTGATTATTACTGGCCCGAATGGCAGTGGTAAATCGACGCTCGCGAAGATTATTATGGGCATTATTAAGCCGACTACTGGTAGGATTCTTTATAATGGCAAGGATATTACTAATCTAGACGTGACTGAAAGAGCCAAACTTGGCGTTAGTTATGCTTTCCAACAACCAGTGAATATTAAGGGCCTTCGCGCGCGCGACTTAATTGAAGCCGCTGTCGGCGCTCCGATCGGAGATACTTCGGCAGGCAAATATTTAAAAGCGGTCGGCCTGAATCCTGTTGAGTACTTGGATCGCGAACTCGACAATTCGTTATCTGGTGGCGAGAAAAAACGCATCGAAATTGCTTCGGTACTCGCTAGGAATGCCGAGTTGACCGTATTTGATGAGCCGGAGGCTGGGATTGATCTTTGGAGCTTCTCTGATCTACTGAAAGTTTTAAAGAAACAGCAGGCCAAGGGTAAGACACAGATTGTAATTTCCCATCAAGAGAGAATTATTAATGCCGGTAATAAGTTAATCGTTTTGAAGAATGGAGCAATCGATGGTTGAATTTTCGGAAATTGAGAAACGGATTTTGAGGGAAACGATTGATTTTTATGAGATCCCAGAAGGCGCCTACAACTTCCGCATCAACGGCAAATCTGTCGCCAAAAAATCAACTGCGAATATTGATGTAATGCTGAAACCGAATGGTAAAGGCCTTGAGATTAGAGTGAGGCCTGGCACTAAGAACGAGAGTGTCCATATCCCAGTAGTGATTTCGGCTAGCGGCATGAGGGAAGTGGTCGAGAATGATTTCTATATTGGTAAGGGTGCTGAGGTTCTAATTATTGCTGGATGTGGCATCTATAACTGTGGCGGCGAATCCTCTAGGCACGACGGAATTCATAGGCTGTATGTCGAGAAGGGCGCGCATGTGAAATATATAGAGAAGCATTTCGGCTTCGGGGAAAGACTTAGCAAGAAAGACATTAATCCAACAACTGAGGTCTTTGCTGAGCCAGATAGTTTAGTCGAAATGGAACTCGAGCAGCTTAAAGGTGTCTCTTCGACTATTCGCATCACTAGCGCCGAACTTAAGGATAATGCAAAGCTTATCATTAAAGAGCGTCTCTTTACACATGGCCGTCAGACGGCCGAGAGTAAAATTAAGGCCGTACTAATTGGCAAGGATTCAACCGTGGATATTTCTTCGAGGGCGGTAGCGCAAGATTATTCAGTTCAGAACTTCTCGTCCAACATTATCGGTGAAGGGGAATGTCGTGGCCATTCAGAATGCGATGCGATTATCATGGACCACGCCAGGGTCACGGCCTTGCCATCACTAACGGCAAATTCGCTCGACGCCGAGCTGATTCATGAGGCCGCGATTGGCAAAATTGCTGGCGAACAAATAACTAAGTTGATGTCGCTAGGCCTAACAAGGGCCGAAGCCGAGTCAAAAATCATCAATGGATTCTTAAAATAAGACTATTTGTTGTATTTTTTACAAATTTAGCATAAAAGTCTTGAATTACTATATATAGTGGTGTATTATAGAAACAAGACACTAAATGTAGGGTTACTGCAAATCAGCATTACCACAGTAGTTGCCCGGCAGGTCATATATAAATTAACGAACCAAATGGAATACATTTAAGGAGGTATATTTCATGTTCAAAAGAATTATTAAGCGGGATGGGAAGATTGTAAAATTCGATCCCGAGAAAATCGTGGACGCCATCGCGAAGGCTGGGCTTGCGACTGAAGAATTCAAGGCAGACCGCGCTAGAGCACTCGCGGAAAAAGTTGTAGAAAGAGCTGGGGAGAAGATTACGGCGCGCACTCCGAACGTTGAGCAGATTCAGGATATCGTAGAAGAAGTTTTGATGGAGTCTTCGTTTAAGAAGACCGCTAGGGCTTATATCCGCTATCGTCAGGAACGTTCTAGAATCCGCACTGCTAAATCCGACCTGATGATGATTTATCGTACGATTTCGCACGCTGATGCGTCTGAGGATTCTGACGTAAAGCGCTCAAATGCTAACGTTGACGGTAACTCCGCTATGGGTAAGATGCTTCAATTCGGCGCAGAAGGTTCCAAGGTCTTTGCAAAAACCTTACTCCTTCGCCCAGATATCGCAGCCGCCCATGATGCTGGCGAGATTCATATTCATGATCTTGATTTCTACGCTACTGGCACCCTAACTTGTTGCCAATCCGATCCGTTTGTATTGTTTGAAAATGGCGGATTTAACACTGGGCATGGTCATCTACGTACACCGAACTCAATTAGCTCTTATGGTGCACTTGCTGCGATTTTGCTTCAAGCTAACCAGAATGAGCAACACGGTGGTCAATCCATTCCGAACTTCGACTACGCGATGGCTCCAGGCGTAAATAAATCATTCCGCAAGGCCCTGAAGCGCAATCTTGAGAAATACAACAAGTTTACTGGTAAGAAACTCGAGCTGGATGTCAAAGACAGCTATGAATACGGTGATGATAAGAAACTCGCTAAAGAGAAATGGCCACAAGAAGTAATTGATGCTTCGAATGAGGATGTCGAGAAAGAAACTCTCCAAGCCATGGAGGGCTTCGTCCACAATCTTAATACGATGCATTCACGTGCTGGTGCACAGGTACCATTTACTTCGATTAACTTCGGTACTGATACCACTCCGGCTGGTCGTTTGGTTTCACTTGATCTTCTTCAAGCAACTGAGAATGGCCTTGGTAAGGGCGAGACGCCAATCTTCCCAATTTCGATTCTTAAAGTCAAGGAAGGCATCAACTATAATCCTAAGGATCCGAACTACGACATCTTTAAGCGTTCGATGGAAGTATCCGCTAAGAGATTATTCCCAAATTTCTGTTTCATCGATGCGCCTTATAATTTGAAATACTACAAGAAGGGCGATTACCGCACCGAGATTGCAACCATGGGTTGCCGTACGCGTGTATTTGCTTCCGTCTTCCCAGAATCTGATGGCATCGTCACTGGTCGTGGCAACTTATCCTTTACGACGATTAATATTGTTAGAATCGGTATTAAGCACGGTATTTGCCTTGGTGAGCGCAAAGAGGCCGACTGGGATGGTTTTTATCATGAACTTGATGAGAAACTCGATCTCGTGAAGGATCAGCTCCTTGAGCGCTTCGAATTTCAGGCTAACCAACATGTCCGCAACTTCCCATTCCTGATGGGACAAGGAAACTGGTTTGGCTCTGAGAAGCTTGGCCCAAACGATACGCTCCGTGATGTGATTAAACACGGTACACTTTCAATCGGTTTCATCGGTCTTGCTGAGACGCTCGTTGCTATGACTGGCAAGCACCATGGCGAAGACGAAGATGCTCGCGACCTTGGTCTTGATATCGTCACTCATATGCGTGAGAAATGTGATAGCTATTGCAAGAAGTACAAACTCAACTTCTCGCTCCTCGCCACTCCGGCCGAAGGTATTGCAGGTAGATTTACCAAGATTGACCGCAAAGAATTTGGTAAGATTAAGGGTGTAACCGATAGGGATTTCTACACCAACTCCTTCCATGTGCCAGTTTACTATCCAATTTCTGCCTTTGATAAGATTGAAATTGAGGCACCTTACCATAACCTCTGTAATGCTGGTCACATTACCTACATTGAGCTTGATGGCGATCCTTCTCAGAATATTGCCGCCTTCGAAGCCGTGATTCGTAAGATGCATGATTGTGGTATTGGCTATGGCTCTGTAAACCACCCGGTTGACCGCGATCCTGTTTGTGGTTACTCCGGTATCATCAAGGGCGAGAGGTGTCCACATTGTGGTCGTCTCGAAGGTGATGTGCCTTTCGAAAAAGTTTGTAACTGTGCAAAGGGTAAATAATGACTACCCAAAAAATAGATTGGGACAAAATGGCTGTCGAGCGGATTCTATCTGCTCCACAGCCACCTAAGGGCTTAATTCGGTTGTCTGGGCCATGCGAGCACGATAATATAGTGAATGGTGACGGCTTAAGAGCAGTGGTCTGGACACAAGGATGCCCAAACCACTGTAAAGAATGTCAGAATCCAGAAACTTGGGATTTTAATGCTGGCAAACTTGTACCAATTGATGAGCTTAAAGAAGAACTGAAGAAATACCGTGGTCAGGCTGGCCTTACCTTCTGCGGTGGCGAGCCGTTCGTGCAACCGGCTGCCTGTAAGGAATTAGCCGATTGGGTACGCAAGGAACTCGGTTGGAATGTTTGGAGTTTTTCTGGCTTTACCTATGAGCAAATCAAAATGGCTGGCGGTGACGCTTGGGAGTTTCTCAAATCTCTCGATGCTATTATTGATGGGCCATTTATTATTGGATTAAAAGATTTGAGTCTGCGCTATCGTGGCTCAAAAAACCAAAGGCTGCTCCACCTAGAATACGGGACCGGTAAGATACTCTCCATCGAGTAATCGTGATATAATATATTTAATATATCTAATCATGGAGGTTTGGTGAATTCTGATAGCTCATTTGTCATCTCTCCGATGACGAAGCGAATTGAACTGAATGCCGGTGAGGTTTATCACGGTACGCTTTCGATTTCCAACCCTGCAAATGCAACCAACGATTTCAAGTTTAAGGTTTCGGTGTCGGCTTACTCTGTATCTGGCGATGACTATAGCGCTGATTTTTTGACTGAAAACGATCGAACCCTAATTACTAATTGGATTACACTTGATAAGGATTCCGGCACCTTGAAGCCAAACGAGACTGCTAAAATCAATTACACGATTACCGTTCCAGAAAATGCTCCTGGTGGTGGGCAATATGCAGCCCTGCTCGTCACTTCTGACGCTGATTCAGGCAATACTGATGGCATTGCAGTTGAAAACGTCTTCGAAATGGCAAGCCTGATTTTTGCAAAAATTGAGGGCGAGATTGAGCATGGTGGCGAAATCAAAGAAAACAATATTCCGGGATTTGTGACTGAGCTCCCAATCACAGTGGATGCCTATGTGTCAAATTCTGGTAATGTTCATGATATCGCACGTGTAGCAGTAGAAGTAAAGAGCATTTTTTCAGCTGAGCCAATCTATCCGAAAAGTTATGAGAACAACACGATTGAAGAAACCATCATGCCAGATACATCGAGGTACATCATTCGCGAATTGGATGGATTTTCACCACTTGGGATTTATACGATTAAGCAGACTATCACCTATTTAGACGACGTGTCTGTGGTTGAGAAGACCGTGATTGCGTGTCCGATTTGGTTCATGGTTCTGCTCAGTGTGACTGTGATTACAATAGTTTATTCAATTTTTAAATCATTAAAGAGACATCGCCGTCGCAAGCAGATGTTTAGGGATTAAGGAGTAATATGAAAATAGGTGTAATTGGGGCTGGGGCTTACGGGACTGCACTGGGTGGCGTACTCGAAGAAAAAGGACACGAGGTGGTTTATTATGATCCGGCAATTACCGATAAATTTGTGCATGATTTAGTTTGGGATGCTGAGATGGTGCTTCTAGCTGCTCCTTCTACGGCGGTACCAGAGTTGCTACTTCAACTTGATGTACATACACCACTAATCATAGCGACTAAAGGGATTTTGAAAGATGACATTTTTGCCGATTTCCATGACGTGATGGCGCTCTCTGGTCCAAGTTTTGCGGATGATATGAAGGCCAAGAAAGAAACCTTCTTAACTGTAACAGATGATAGATTGGTAAAGCTATTTGACACGGATTATATTTCGTTTGACCATACGAAAGATCTCCGTGGTGTTTTGATGTGCGGTGCGCTAAAAAACGTCTATGCAATTAGGGCTGGCTATCTTGGATTAAAGCCTGATATGACCGAACACCAGCAATTTATTACGGATGTCGCTAAGGAAATGGAAGAAATCTTGCTTGCTAATGGGGCAATGCGTGATACAGTTTATCATTATTGTGGTGTTGATGATTTGAAGCTTACTTGCAATCTACCTTCTAGGAATTATGAATTTGGTATGAAGAAACGTGAGAATCCGGATTATCAGCCGGAGAAGACCGTCGAGGGCGTTGCGACGCTGGCACGAATTGTGGCTGGAGAAATTGAAGTGCCGCTTGAAGCATCGATTCTAAAAGAGATTATTAATATGAACGTGATTGGAGGATAAATGCCTTTAAACGAGAATCAGAGAAAAGCAGTTGAATATCTAGACGGTCCACTTCTGGTTCTGGCTGGTCCTGGTACTGGTAAAACTCAACTCCTTTCCGAAAAGGTTGCCTATATCTTAAAGCATACGGATACTAACCCAGAAAACATCCTCTGTCTAACCTTTACCGATGCTGGTGCGATGAATATGCGCGAGCGCTTAAAAACCGTAATTGGGCAGGACGCTTTAAAGGTGAATATCGGCACTTACCATGCGTTTGGCTCTGAGGTTCTCGCTCAATACAAGAATTATTCCGAAGATTATGATCGCCAACTTGATTCGCCGATTGATGATATTACACAGTTTAAGATTATCAAGGAAATTCAGGACAATCTCCCAGGCAATGATATTCTGCGTGGCGATAAGATCAAAGATATCATGGGTGTGATTTCGGAAGCGAAAAAAGCTGGACTCACCGAAGATGATCTAGTAAAAATCGCCAAGAAAAACATGGAGGATTCCGAGATTTTAAGTAATGCGATTTCGCCGCTTCTCCTTAATGTTGTTCCATATAAGTTCAAAGAGTCACTTGAGGGTGCTTATCAGCCGATTCATGAGCTTCTAAAGGATTATTCGGACTTGAAGCCGATTACCAAGAATATTGAGCGTTCGATTGCAGCAATGGCTAGAGAACTGAATGAAGCGATGGCGATAGCCTTAGACAAGGGTAGCGTTGGAGCACTTTCAAAATGGAAAGACGATTATTTTGAGAAGGATGAAAAAGGGAATTATCGCTTGAAGGATCGCATTCGCAACAAGAAGCTGCTCTCGGTTGCAAATGTCATGAAACAGTATGAGGATTATCTAAACGAGAATGGTTTGTTCGACTTTAACGATATGATTGAAGAGGCGGTCCGGATTCTTAATACCGATACCGGCTTCAAACTGACTCTTGAAGAGAGATATCAATTCATCTTACTCGATGAGTTCCAGGATACAAACCCGTCACAGTTTGCAATTGTGAAGGCAATTACTGATTACGAAAAGCCAAACATCATGGCAGTAGGTGATGACGACCAGGCAATTTTCGAATTCCAGGGTGCACTCTCTTCGAATTTATCCGATTATCAGAAGTATTATAGTGCGGAGGTAATTCCACTAGTTGAGAATTATCGCAGCACGCAAGAAGTGCTTGATTTTGCGCGAAAGATTATCAACCAAGCGCCAGATCGCTTTGCGGATAAGGAATTAATTGCACACAAAGAGCCGCTCACTAAGTCCGGCTTACATCGGATTGAATTCCTTTCTTCCGATCAGGAATACGGCTTTGTTGCTGATAAGATTTCGGAGCTCGTGAAATCTGGCGTGAAGCAGAATGAAATTGCGGTGATTTCCTACAAGACTAAATACTTCGAACCACTTTTACCTTACCTAAAGGAGCATGAAGAAATCAAGATTGCTTACGAAAAACGTGATGATTTATTCCTGGATGACAAGATTCACCAGATTATCTCGATTATCAGATATATTGATGAGATGGCAAGACAAAAAGTGCCATCCGTACAAATTATGGAGATTTTGTCATATCCATTCTTTAAGGTACCGATGGTCGAGGTAATTCGTTTAATTGGGCAAGCAAGAGTCGCCCACGAGTCAGCCTTTGATTATCTCGCGAAATCCGAAGACGAAGCCGTAGCCGACGCGATGGCATTTCTGGCTGATTTGGTCGCTAAAACGTTTACCGAACCACTTGATATCATCATTGATGCAATTGTAAAGAAGATGAATATCGATAGTCTAGATGCTTACGAACGGTTTATATTCTACGACAACCTGGCTTCGCTCAAGGGTAAAATCGCTAAGCACTTCGGTGAAAAACAACTAAAGGCCAGTGATTTGGTTGAACTTGTGGATGATTACACAAGTGCAAATATGCCGCTAACGGTCACTAGCCCATACCGAGACGCCGATGAGGCCGTCCAGATTCTGACTGCGCATAAAGCCAAAGGGCTCGAGTTTGAGTATGTCTTCATCTTGACCGCCGACCATTCGGCCTGGGGCTCTGGCAAAGGTAATAACAATCTTTTACTCTTGCCAAATAACCTGACGCAAATTCGTCACACCGGTATGACCGATGGTGAGAGAATCCGTATTCTCTATGTAGCATTGACTAGAGCAAAACATACGATCTATATTACCAATGCGCTCCATGATTACAATAACAAGGAACAAGATCGTCTTGAATACTTTGCCGAGAACATCGTGAAAGTCAATGGCGAAGAAAAACTAGCATCGCCATATCTGCCGTCTGGATTTGGCGAGACGAGATACGCGATTCCTTCCGTCGAAGTGCGTGAAAAGAGTGTTAAGAACTGGGTTTCATCGTATGTCGATAAGACACCAGACGTCAGACTACTCTATAAAGAACGTATTAAGAACTGGAAGATGTCAGCATCGGCACTTACTTCATTTATTGATATCGTCTACGCTGGACCACAGAGCTTCTTTAAGAGCTATGTACTAAATACGCCGCGTGAGCCAGAAACTGAGTCGCTCGTGACGGGCACTTTGATGCACTCGGTATTTGAGGCAGTGACGAACAAAGGCATCTCAAATGATGAAGCAATTCAATTGTTCCTAGAGGAGCTCGATAAATATGATGTCGAGAGCCAGATTAAGCAAAAGATCCGCGAAAAAGGCCCAGAATACTTACTTGTAGCACTTAACGAATTCGGTGATATTCTAAAAAATGGTGAAGCCGAAGTTAATCTCGGTCCAGACAAACTCGTAGTTGATGGGATTCCGGTCACAGGTAAGGTTGACCACATTACGATTGACGAAGAGAATAAAACAATCGAAATTTATGACTTTAAGACTAGCCAATATCATAGTAATAAGTGGCGCTCGCATAATACTCTCTATAAATATATGTTGCAGCTCGAATTCTATAAATTACTTCTGAAGAATTCACCGAGATATTCTAAGTATAAGATTGAGAAAGCCCACATTTTATTCGTGATTCCAGATAATGATGGTTTAGTCTACGATAAGGAATATATCTTTAACGATGACGACGAGGCTGAGTTACATGCTCTCATGCAAGCGGTTTACAAGCAGGTGACGTCGCTCGATTTTATTGATGACCCAGAGCTATTTGTCGAGCCAAATACTGAGCTTGGTATTAAGGACATCATGAAGTTCATTGAGCTTTTGCTTGCAAAAAGTACAGAGTAGTATTAAAATACTGCCAAGTACTTTAGATAAAGGGGGTGGAATGATTGACTTGGAGTTGCGAGAGGTGCGGTAAACCTTTTCTGACCGAGGAAGAGCGCGACCGGCATCAAGCCAAGTGTGGTCTCACCTATGAGCCCAGTAAATGTCTCCACTGCGGTGGTACTGGTAAAACGGTTGATCACATGAAATGCCCGTATTGTGGCGGCTCTGGTTACAAGGTGTAAAGCACCTCAAGTCACCCATGGCAAGACTTAGTTCTTGCCATTTTTTATAGAGTATGGTAAAATGTAAAGAATCATGGCAAAAAAGAATAACACTAAGCGTAAACTCGTAGGCCTCGTTTCTGAGGAGTCTGGTGTTCGTGCTTACTATACCAAGAAGAATACGATGAATACTCCTGATAAGCTAAGCCTTAAAAAGTATGATCCAGTTCTTCGCAAGCACGTTGTCTTTACTGAAACCAAGAAAAACCTCGGTCGTAACGAAGTCAAGGAAAAGAAGCGCTAAATAAGTTTAAAAAGCCCCTCTTCGGAGGGGATTTTTACTATTTATTAGTATCTGAGGATGTTATTGACACGGTATTCAATATCACGAAGTACGTTCATGTAATACATGAAGCTCTCGTATGGTGAAGCATAGGCTGAGAAGTAGGCATGGACGTCGCCGTCATTCCAGTATTTAGTGCACATCGAGTATGGGTGGTCGGAAGTCGTCATATAGCGCCAGTCGGAAATCAGCTGGCCATCATGAGTCGACAAAACCTGCTCGCGCATACCAAAGATTTGGCCCATGGCGGACGATTGCATGGAATTAGATAGCCAAGCAGACAAATCGCGTTCAGTATCAGCCCAAGTCACGGTTTCTGGCATTGAGATTTCACCGGCTGGTTCTTCTAGGTCGGCAGCTTCGGATACAGTCACGAATTTATTCTCGTATTCACTCAGCCATGAATCAATAAAGGTATCCATGAAATCAAAGATGCCGGTATCTTTCCATTGGTGTTCACCGAAGGTCTCAAAATCCATGAAAAGATTGATAAGATTACCACGAAGACAGTCATCATCAATCCAGCGTTGGTATTTTGGTACCGTGAGTGGCCATTCAGTCCAGGCGCGGTTTGAAAAACGAAAAGCAATATCATCGGATAAACGATAATTTTTAAGAAGTAGACGAAGTTCCTTACAGCCAGCCGGACGATAGACATGATTTGGGCTGCGCCAACCGAGGACCTTGTCCCAACCTTCAGCCAGGATAGCCTTGTAGCCCTGTGATTCGGCCCAGTGAGCGAGCGAATCGTTGTAGGCGAACTCGGTATTACGAAAGACCTTTGGCGTGACACCAAATAATCTCTCGATCATACCAGCATGCATCTTGACTTGATCATTAAATTCGTCGAGATTATAAAAGTAAGCCAGTGAGTGATAATAGGTTTCGCCAACAATTTCGGCTTGGCCACGATTTACCATATCACGAATGATATTAATAAGATCTGGTGCCCATTTCTCGGCTTGTTCAAGCCAAGTACCAGTAATCGAGAAGGAAACCTTGAATTCTGGATGCTCAACCATGTTTTTGTAGAGCAAATTCAGCATTGGATAGTAGCTTTTGTCGGCTACTTTGCGGAAAATACGTTCGTTTGATTGACGACCGCTGTAATTATCATAGAAATAATTGGAGTTATTGCCAACGTCAAAAATCGAGTACTCGCGGTAGCGGATTGGCTGGTGAATGTGTAGGTATAAACAAACTGCTCGCACCCTATTTCCTCTTATGTTTTATTGTATAATTGTAAACCTTGATACATTTTTTTGCAACATCATTCCACGATATTTTGTTGTATTCGTGCTTGACGTTGGTTTGCAATGCCTCGCGAAGTTCTGGGTTCTTTGAGATTGAAACAATCTCGTCGGCGAGCTTTCGCTCATCCCAGAAATCGTAGGTCATGGCGGACCAAATTACTTCGGCAACGCCAGATTGTTTAGTCAGGATTAATGCATCGCCATGGTGAGCGGCTTCCAGTGCAGTTAATCCAAACGGCTCAGAGATTGAGCTCATCACGAAAATGTCAGAAACAGCATAAATGTCGCGAAGTCTGCGACCGCGAATGAACCCGGTAAAGATAACATTCTTCGAAATGCCGAGATCGGCCGCCATTTCGATTAATTCATTTCTTTCTTCACCATCACCAGCAAAAACAAAGATCAGTTTCGGATTCTTAGACACGGCAAGAGCGGCTGCCTCCATGAGATTATGCAAACCTTTTTGAACTGTAAAACGTCCAACCGTCGAAACGATTGTGCAACCATTTTCTTTTTGCTTGAGTAGGAATTTGTAGGTTTGTTCCTGGAATTGATAATCCGAATTTTCGTAATTTTCATCGAGGGAATTATAGACGACATCGATTTTGCTCAGTGGGATATTGTACTTTTGGTGAACGATGCGCTTGGTGGCTTCAGAAACGGCAATAATGCGGTCTGCCATCATTAAACCTTCGTATTCAATCTCATGGATGATTGGATTGCCGGAGTGCATGCCGGCGCGATCAAATTCGGTCGCGTGGACGTGGGCAATCATCGGAATATCATAATTCTTTTTTGCAATCATGCCTGCTTCGTAGGTTAGCCAGTCGTGAGCGTGCACGACTTCTGGTTTGTGGTCAATCAGATATTTATCGACAAACTCACAGTAGGATTTCTGGACATCGCGAATCGAAACCATGTCTGGCTTGTCGCCATTTAACGGAATGATTTTATCGAGAAGCCTCAGCGATTCGTAGGCGCCGCCGCCATAACGGTAAATTGGATCAAGATGGGTGGCAGAAAGCACTTTCATGAACTTAATGTCAGGATGTTCGGCTGCATATGGCACTACAAAATCAATGTCAACGCCCTGACGCGCAAGCGCTCTGGCCATATTTAGGCACGCGACACCAAGTCCTCCACTATTGTGAGGTGGTAGTTCCCAACCTAACATAAGTATTTTCATCATATTAATTCTACCACGAATTAAAACATTTGTGCTAATTTTTAATGATTTTTTGCACAAAATATGGTAAAATTAGGTATGTACTTTGTAGGGGTGTAGCTCAGTTGGTAGAGCACTGGTCTCCAAAACCAGGTGTCGCGAGTTCAAGTCTTGCCGCCCCTGCCATTTTTTATTTCTTCTTGTCATCGATACTGGCCTTTACGAATGACAGAAATAGTGGGTGAGCATGGGTTGGACGAGACTTAAATTCTGGATGGAATTGACTAGCAATAAAATGCGGATGCTTTGGTAGTTCGATGATTTCGACAAGATCAGCCGCTTCATTAATGCCGGAGAAGACCATGCCATTTAGTTCGAGTAATTCTTTATATTTATTGTTAAATTCATAGCGATGGCGATGGCGCTCCAGAATCTTATCTTGTTTGTAATCTTCGTAGGCGAGCGTACCTTTCTTCAAAGTACACTCGTAATTACCGAGACGAAGCGTGCCGCCTTTATTGACGATGGATTTTTGGTCGGCCATTAAATCGATAATCGGATTCTTGGTCAGGGAATTAAACTCGGTCGAGTTCGCGTCTTTTAGGCAGCAGACGTTCCTTGCGAATTCGATCACCGCGAGTTGCATGCCTAAACAAATACCAAGGAACGGCACATTATTGGTTCTCGCATAGTTTATCGCTTTAATTTTGCCTTCAATGCCACGGCTACCAAATCCACCCGGCACAAGAATGCCGTCGGCCTTTTTTAATCTTTCCTTGACATCCACACCTTCTTTTTCGAGCGATTCGGAATCCACCCAGTCGATGTTCACTTTTTTCTTAAACACGTAACCGGCGTGAGTCAGGGCCTCGTGCACTGAGAGATAAGCGTCGTGAAGCTCAATGTATTTGCCAACTAGAGCGATAGTTACTTCGTCTTTTAGATTATCAACCGTATCAATCAAATCGGTCCAGTATTTGAGATTGGCTCGCTTAACTGGCAAACCAAATTGTTTCAAAATGATTTCATCGATATGTTGTTCATGATAGTTAATTGGAATGCGGTAGATATTATTAACGTCAACCGAATCAATGATGTTTTCCTTTGGCACTGAGCAGAAAAGGGAAAGCTTTTCTTTGAGTTTCTCTTCGGTTTTGTATGGAACTCTAATCACGAGAGCGTTCGGCGTAATGCCCATGTTCCTTAAATCTTTGACGCTGTTTTGAGTTGGTTTGGTTTTTAATTCACCGGAACCGAAAATAAGGGGGACGAGAGTACAATGCACGAAGAAAGTATTCTTTTGTCCGAGTTCATATTGGATTTGGCGCAACGCTTCGATAAATGGTTGGCTTTCGATATCACCCACGGTGCCGCCAATTTCGGTGATGACGACATCCGCGCCACTGGATTTGCCAGCTTCGAAGACTTTGTTTTTAATCTCGTTTGTAATGTGAGGTACCATCTGGACAGTTGAGCCGAGATATTCGCCACGGCGCTCTTTTTCGATGACAGTGCTATAGACTTTGCCACTCGTGATGTTGGAACTATAGTTTAATTCTTCATCAATAAATCTTTCATAGTGACCAAGATCAAGGTCGGTTTCACAGCCATCGTAGGTAACATAGACTTCGCCGTGTTGGATTGGGTTCATCGTGCCAGGGTCGACATTAAAATACGGGTCAAACTTTTGCATGAAGACTTTGTATCCCCGCGACTTTAAAAGAAGGGCAATCGACGATGCCGTGATGCCCTTACCTAAACCTGATACTACCCCACCAGTTACAAAGACGTGCTTTGTCATGCGTTACCTCACTTTGACCTTAAACTATTTTTTTATTATAGCATATGCAGATAAAGCGTATGGTATTTTATCTAACTATGCATCTGACGGATGCTGGGCCGTCGCGATAAACGCCACCGGTTGAAAGAACTCCAGTCTTATCAAGTACAAACCCGTACATACTTGTCTCATAGCGGACCGTAGACGAGAAGTAATAGCCCCAGTTGCCTTGGGCGCCGGAATTAACGCCGGAGAGTGCGAATTGTGCGCCGCCATTATAAACTGGTCCGCGGATCGAGTCGTATGAAGAATTGTAGGCGAGATATAGGTTACGATATTCACCATTATTCCCGCCAGTCGGAAGTCGCCAACCAGCCGGGCAGATATCACTGGTAGAATCGACGGTATTCTCTTCTCCAGAAATAGTTCCGCCTGTGACGGCATAGAAATTATATAGCGTACCATAGGCAATATGTGATGTAGAGTCCGTTCCACTTATAGGAACAAATTCGCCAGCGGTATAAGTATTAGTCGCCGATGTTTTTCTCCAGCCATTAAAGGTGGCAGCCGACACGGCCGTGGTCATATTAGTATTCGTGTAATTTAGGTTCACGGAAATGTCAGTTCGTCCAAGATCTAGGTTTTCTGCCATCCAGATTCTTTCGTCTTTAAATCTCGCAACCTTGTAGGTCTTATTATCACGAATATCAATTAAGTCATAGGTAGACGTGGCATACATTGATTCAAGAACAGATGCTTTGGTTTCTTCAGTAAGGGTATTAAGGTCCTGCATATAAGTGTAGTCTGAGATTTTCTTCGGTTTCATTTTCGCAACACAACGAATTGAGAAGAGGTTAGAGCGGTTATCGCTTGTATCGGCACCAACACTGGTCTTATTCATACTGAGGCGATTTGCGAGAGTGTCGGTTTGACGAGTAGAGGACCAATAGCTAGCGAAGTAGGTGGTATATTCTGGGGTGCCAGTCCAGACGACACCCGCAAGGGCGAAGGCGGCACCGCCATTGGCGACAGTGGCCCTAAATTTATCTGGAGTGCCGTAGGCGCTATTATTATACAGTTTAATCAATTCACCATAAGGACCGCCGGTCGGGAGTCTCCAGCCGGCTGGGCAGATATCGTAACTGGCATTAATCGAACTATTTGCGCCTGAAATGGCGCCGGCTGAGGCAGCATAATAATTATATAGGGAACCATATGAGGTACCATTTAGCTCGTCTGTGCCACTTACATTATAAAACTCGCCTGCCGTTGTCGTGCCAGTGCCAGATGAAGTTCTCCATCCATTAAAGGTGGACGCCGTGATAGTGTTAGTAATATTGGTATTTTCATTAGTCAGATCTGTAGTTAAGTTAGTCCTACCGAGGTCAAAGTTTTCGGTCATCCATATATTATTATCGCGCAACTTTGCAACGGAGTACGATTTATTGTCGCGATTATCGATAAGGGTGTAAGTTGTGTCGTAAGCCATAGATTTTAATAGTGAGTTATAGTCGGACATGCTTAAATTGTTAAAGTCTTGCATATAAGTCATATCGGAGATTTTCTTTGAAGTATCTAAGACGCACCTAATTGAAAGACCGGAATTACGATTATAAATATGGTCGGTGTATGGTAAGACTTCATTTGGCATAATTTTTAGATAATTATTTTTGTAAACATCCCAAGCAGTTGAACTCCAATAATAACCTTGGGTTTCTGCGAAGATTTGCCCGGCATAGTCAAACATGCCGGAAATTGCAAAGGCGGCACCATTTTCCGAAATTGGCGCTCGCATGTTGGCGGCCGAATTATAGTATGTATACAGATTCTGAAACTCGCCGGCGGCACTACCAGTTGGGAGACGCCATCCAGCCGGGCAGATATCCTGCGTTGCATCGTTGTTGTTTGAAGTGCCAGAAATCTCGCCGGCAGTGGTTGCGTAGAAATTATACAATACGCCATAGTCAATTCCGGCGACAGAATCAGTGCCCGAAGTAACCAAAAACTCGCCATTATCATAGAGCGCACTGCCATTACCTTCATCGGCAATTTTCCAACTATTGAATGTGCTGGCAGCAAGAGTACCGGTAATATTAGTATTTGCACTGGTGAGATTTGTGGAAAGAGTAGTTGCGCCAAGTGCGAGGTTTTCCGCCATCCAGATTTTGCCGTCTTTAAGTTTAGCTACATTGTAAACTTTGCTGTCACGATTATCGGTGAGTTGATAGGTTTGCCCTTCAAACATACTAGTGGCGACTTCGGCTTTTTCTTCATTTGAGAGAGTGGCAAAATCTTGCATATAGGTCAGGTCGGAAATCGCTTTTTGATCAAGCACACAACGAATGGAGGCGCCAGTCCTACGGTTCACTGTACTTGCATCATTTGCGCCGGTTGAGAACGTAATTAGGTATCGCATATTCGTATTTGATGAACGCGTGGAAGACCAGTAATAACCATTGCCGTTAGGGTTTACGGTTGTACCATTAAAGCTGCCCGTCATGCCAAAGGCTGCACCGCCTAGGGCAAGTGGCGCTCTAATCTTTGCATAATCTACATAGGCATCAGTGATTACGCCGAGCTCGCCTGCAGAACCGCCGGTCGGGAGACGCCACCCAGCTGGGCAAATATCATAGGTCGAATTATTGGCATTAGAAGACCCAGAAATAGTGCCGCCACTAGCCGCATAAAAGTTGTAATAGGTGGCTTTTGGTATATTGGATGATAGCTCTATACCCTCTACTGGCACTACTACGCCGGCGCTATAGTCGGCAGTTGGCGAATTCGTAATCCAGCTATTGAAAGTGGATGCTGTAACCGTAGTAGATAGGTTTGAGTTTGCACTCGTTAAATCAACCGTGAGATTGGTTGATCCTAGATTCAGGTTTTCCATCATCCAGCATTTACCATCGGCGAGACGTTTTACAGTATAAACTTGGTTGTCACGAATGTCTTTATACTTTGCTGGTGTAGTTGTACAGCTTTCCGGTTCAAGATTTTGGATGGCATTTCCAGTGAACACGGCACCGTTAGCAGTAAGCGTCGCATTTGATGTACCGATAGTATAAGTTGTGAATTGTTCACTAGCTGAATCGATTGTGCCCGAAGTAGCAGTCCAGTTATTAAAGTCATAATTCTTATTGAATAATACTTTGATTGGCAGCGGGAAGCCCTCCTCAGCTACAACCGTGCCGGAGTTCGCGACGAGGTCGCCGTTAACGTAGACGGCTTGGACGCCGGTGCCATAACTAATTGTAAGTGTGTGGGCTGGTTTCTTTCTAATACAACGGATTGAAATGCCAAGCGTGCGATAATCGGAATCGCCTAGGTAAACCGCTGGTTCTTCAATCACGACTGGTTCTTCAGTAGCATCCGTGATATACAACTCCTGCATCATGACATCAAATTGAGCAGCGGTCCACAAACTTGAGGTTGCGACCGTTGAAGCCCAATATATTCCTGATAATCCATTACCTTCTGGCGCAGATTGCGCGAAAGCACCCGAAAGTGGGTAGGCTAAACCGCCACTGGATTCTGGTGCACGCATATTGTTGAACGAATCGTGATAGGCATAAACAGTGGCAAACTCGCCACTGGTGCCGCCAGTTGGCATTCGCCATCCGGCCGGGCAGATATCGTTCACGGCGTTGTTGGTATTTGTATACCCAGAAATTGTACCGGCTGAGGCGGCATAAAAATTATATAGTGTGCCATAAGGAACGTTTGATACCGGATCGGTACCAGTTACGGGTATTAATTCACCAGCACTAACCGTCCAGCCACCAGTTTGCTTAATCCAGCCATTAAATGTTGAATATGAAAGCGTTGAGGAGATATTAGTGTTTGTTGACGTCAAATCTGCAGTTAGAGTAGTGCGTCCTAGATCTAGATTTTCCATCATCCAACACCTACCATCTTCAAGGCGTTTGACTTGGTAAATTCTTTCATCGCGAGTATCAATGGCGAGGCTGGCGGTGGTTGTACAATTGGCATCACTGAGGTTTTGGATATTTGGGCCGCTAAACAACCCTGTTGCCGTT
This sequence comes from Candidatus Saccharimonadota bacterium, assembly GCA_017464135.1. Lineage (GTDB taxonomy): Bacteria > Patescibacteriota > Saccharimonadia > Saccharimonadales > Saccharimonadaceae > Nanosyncoccus. The sequence continues at coordinate 151,503 of JAFUEB010000004.1, forward strand.
AAGGTAGCGTCGGCGGATGTTATTATGTAGGTGGTTGAGGCCGAACTAGCGGAAGCAATTGTGCCCGTAGTAGCAGCCCAACTCGGAGTTGAGAAATTTGCCTCTGTCGACATAGTGATTGGATATGAGACGCCGACAATGAGCTTAACGGTTTCACCATTTGTAACTGGCGTGCTACCAATGGTTACCCCGGTCACGTGCGGGCCGTAATTAATCGTAAGAATTGCCGTTGGTACGGTATTAGCAACGGCTTCAAGAATAAAATTATCATTAATGTAGCTGCCGGATGGGAGCGAAGAATCCGCTCTTGCGCCTAGTGAGATGGTGTAGTTTTTGGCAGTACTATTGGCGACTGAGGTTTGATCAAGTGTTACGGCTGTAGTGGAAGAACCAAAGTATCTAGTGTTTTCTTCGGAATTATAGAAACTTGGTTTGTAACCCCAGCGGTTATTAAGGGTGGTATTGTTGGCGTTGCCAAATTGTTCGGCTGTAACTCCAGACACCAGGGAAGCGAACGAACCAGCGACGCCTTTGTCGAGCGTAGTCTTCGTACTGCGGGCGGTCAATCTGTAACCGGTATAGTTAGTAGTGGAAACTGAGAAGGCAATGTCACCAGCGCCTGAGGTAGTTTCAAATACACCAGTCATAGTTGGGTCAATCGTAACCGTGGCGGAATTCTTGCTAGATGTCATCGTAATAGTCGAATCGCCGGTTAGGTCAATTAATGCTTCTACACCAACTTGCGTTCTAGCAAATGGCAGGAGAAAACCAATGGCGAGAATAATGATTAGGGAATAAAGACTGAGGACCGAAAGCCTCCGGATTTTGTAAAATTCGGATAGTTTCATCCCTCCTTTTTTATTTCTCAAAAACATAACCTTCTTTTGTATTTATTTTACCATGAATGTTTCTGTTTTATGTCATTTTTATAGATGGAAATATGTGAAAAATATGTTAAAATATATTAAAGGATTCTATGGAAGACCAACCTGTTACTGAACAGCCAATCGTAGAACAACCACCAGTTGAGCAGCCGGTTATCCAACAACATGTTGCGAGCCAGCCGAAATCTAGGCGTCACTGGTTTAGAACCATTCTTTTAATTTTACTTATAGTCGCGTCACTGGCGACAATTGGCTGTTTTACAGCCACAAGCGAGTTTGATAAGCATATAAGAGAAAAGGCCGAGGGAACGGCAGAAAGTTTTTGTAAGACTTCCGATGAGGAAGCACCAGAAATTACGCTAAAAGGAAATGGCGCAATTACTCTGAAAGTTGGTGAAACATACGAAGAACAAGGCGCAACGGCCGTGGACAGTTGTGAGGAGGTCGAGGTGGCGGTTTCAGGCGAAGTCGATACATCAAAAGCCGGCACCTATAAGATTACTTATACATCCATGGATAGCTTGCAGAACATCAGTAAAAAAGAGCGCACCGTGACTGTAGTGCCACAATATGCTGGCGTAATTTATCTGACTTTCGATGATGGCCCGTGGACTAATACCGGAGCGCTTCTTGATGCGTTGAAAAAATACAATGTGAAGGCCACTTTCTTTGTCACGAGAAATGGCGACGACGCCATGATTAAGCGCGAATATGACGAAGGCCATACAGTTGCTTTACACACTTGGTCGCACGACTATTCCTATGTTTATGCGAGCATTGAGAATTATTTCGCTGATCTTGCAAAAGTTCAGGAGCGTGTGAAGAGAATCACTGGCCAAACTACCACGTTAATCAGATTTCCGGGCGGCAGTTCAAACACGGTCAGCCGCAAATATGATGGTGGTACCAGAATCATGACTAAATTAGTGCAGGAAGTGACTAATCGTGGATATACCTATTTCGATTGGAATATTTCGTCTGGCGATGCTGGCTCTACGACCGATCCATACATCGTCTACACGAATGTGATTGATAATTTATATGTTGGTGGCGAATTCGTGGTGCTTCAGCATGACACAAAGAATTATTCGATTGAAGCAATCGAGAGTATCATCCAATTTGGTCTTAAGAATGGTTTTAAATTTGAGCGCTTAACGGCCGACTCACCTACAGCACATCATCACGTTAATAATTAAAATGTGATATATAATTAAGTTATGGAATATAAGGATGTTGAGAAAGCGCGTCAAGTTTATCATGATAAACTTGTTCATGCTTGGATAGTTGCATTAATAGTAAGTTTAGTGATTGGCGGACTCTGTTTTCCGTTTGCTTCATTGATGGCGATCATGATTGCGCTTTTTGTGCTTGGTATGGGTGCCGTCATTCTAGCTTTTGCGACAAACAAGGAAGCTAATGCTTATCGCGATGCTTATAAGGAATACTTTATTAAACGAAATTTAGCCAGTGTGTTTACGAACTTGCAGTATCATCAAAATGTCGGCTTGAACAGCGGGCTACTTCGAGCCAGCGAGATGGTAAATACCGGTGACATTTATCATTCAAATGATTTAGCGCAGGGCACTTATAAAGGCGTCAACTTCGTCCAAGCTGATGTTCATATCGAGGAAGAATATTACGATTCGGATGGCAATCGCCAAGAAGTCACCATTTTCCGTGGTAGATTCATGGTATTTGAATTCCCAAAGAAGTTTAGCTTTAAACTAGAACTTATCGGCAAGAGATTCGGTCGTGCGTACAGAGTACCGGGCAAGGATTCGAAGACTGGTCGCAAAATGAATAAACTTGAAACCGAATCGACCGAATTTAACAAGGCTTTCAAAATTTACGCACAAGATGGTTTTGAAGCATTCTATATCCTAGATCCTGCCATCATGGAAAAAATTCAAGCCATCAATACGTCGCATAATGGTCGCGTGCTATTTGGCTTCCTTAACAACACGCTTCTAATTGGACTAAATGACGGCAAGGATTCATTCGAGCCGCCAAAGTCATCCAAGCCAATTGACGAAAAGGCGGAAATTGAGAAGGTTTCGAAAGAAATCCGCGTAATTACGGATTTTGTGGACCTACTCAGCCTTGACAAAAAACTCTTCACCAATTAATTTTTGCACTAATAGATAAACTTGTGCTACAATGGAATTATTATGGAAGGTAAGAAATCTAAGCCGCGCGCGCTTCTGGTTTTCGGTGCACCCTGCAGCGGTAAAACAACTTTTGCGATGAAATTCGCAAACAAATTTAATTTGGCATATTACGATTTAGATGATATCGCCAAGAAAAACAAGTTTTCGAGAGAGAATATTCTCGCGATTCTAGAATTGCTCACGCATACACGTCAAACTGTAATTATTGAAGGCGGACTCGATACCGAGAAGCAACGCCAAGAAGTAAAAAACATTTTTATCGTTGCTGGATATGTTGTCGATTTATTGTGGATTCAGACTGATATTGCCACCATTCGCAATCGTATGAAATACCGCTATAAATCCGTTGCCAAGGCGAAAAGCGCCTATGACGAAGCGATTGAAAAGCTCGAAGCCCCTTCCGAACTCGAGCGCCCAATTATCCTTTCTGGTAAACATACTTTTGAAACACAAACCAAACACGCAGTTGCTGGCCTAGCTGATGCTCATAATAAATGATCCTGAATTTGGCGAAGTAAAAGTTAGAAAGAGCCCGCTTTCTAAATCGGTTCGTTTTTCGATTTCGACTTCCGGACGATTACAAATGAGTGTACCGAAATACACTTCGGATTTTTTAGCGAAAAGATTTCTAAATACCAATCGTGATTTAATTCGTGAAAAACTGCCCGTAAAAGACCCGAAAGAACAACGTGCTCGCGACTACCAGAAAAAAGTCTTAATGAAGAAAGCCAAAGAATACCTTCCTTATCGCTTGGAATACCATGCGAAACTCTATGGCTATGAATATGATAAATGCCGCTTAACCCATGCGAACACAAGATGGGGAAGTTGCTCATCTAACCGGGTGATTTCACTTAATATCGGTCTCATGAAAGTGCCAGAGCCACTACGTGACTATGTGATACTGCACGAACTGGCGCATTTAAACCACATGGATCATTCCAAAGCCTTTTGGGCGGAGGTAGGTTCGCACGACAAAAATTACAAGGCCCACGAAAAGAAATTGAAATTATTTAGTCCTGGTGTTTAGCTTGAATTGTCACAGTAGTACCGAATCCGAGACGAGATTCGACTTTGACATGCTCTGTCGATAATAAGTCGCAAGTGGTTTTTGAAAGAACCGTACCGTTATCTTTAATGATAATTTTGCCTTTTCTAACCTGAATAACAATGCGTCCGTTATTTTTAGCGCGTTTCACGGCTGATTCCATGGTCTTATCAAGGTCGCGCTCAACGCGTTCTTTTTCGCGAATGGTGAGGGTAGTGTCTGGAAAATCAACATCAAGGGTCACACCAATTCGTTTCACTATTGGTAGATATTTCAAATAGATTTTATTGATGGTTTCGGATATGCGTTCCATTAACAAAATTATAGCATGCTTTTAAATACTTATGCTATAATGAATTAAAAGGAGGTCTGTGGAGATAAGGCATTCATTTGATGTAAAAAAATGCATCCTGTGTGCTTATTTTGTGACCTTTCTTGCTTATCTTATCATCGGCTTTGTACCGGCTGGCGCAACAGATTACATTGTTTCGGCCAGGATTAGTATTCCAGCGATTAATTTGTTGTCTGACGTCACTACGCTCGAAAAAGATGGGCGCACGCTCCATACACCGGATACGATTGTTGGCAGTTATTCGGAGTCCGAAAATAAAACACTTTTAATTGGCCACTCGTCGACTGTATTTAAGAATCTAGACGAAGCCGAAGTTGGTGACGCAATTTGGTATAATGGGCACGGTTATCAAATCGTTGAGGCTGACACACTTCTAAAAAGTGAAATCAATATGGATAAACTGCTTAAACCAGAAGAAACTGATACCCTAGTCATTATGACTTGCGCCGGCGAAGAATTAGATAATTACGATGCTACACATCGACTTATTTTGACCGCGAAAGCCGTATAGCAAAGCCACCACCTGGCGCCATATATAATTCAATGGATTCGTTTTTACTGACATTTTTAGCTGTGATAGTATGACCGAATTGGTTGTCGCGGTAGTGAGCGTCATTCGAATCGGCATAGATTTCGGCGCGGTAGATACCTTCGTCGAGGAAGTTGAGCCCGATATTGACCTTGCGGCCGGTCTCGTCGGTCACGCCGCCAATATACCAATCGCCATTCCGGGCTTTTCTGGCCACAACATAGTACTCGCCAACTTCGCCTGCTAATGGTACAGTGCGTTCGAAATTGGTTGGAACATCACGGAGGAACTTCAACATATCTTTAAATCTTTCTTCGTAGATATATGGGCGATCCGCCGCCATCGCCATACCGGAATAGATGGTGATAAAGTAGGCGATTTGACGGGTAAGCGTGGTTGACATACGTTTAACACTATTCGCCAAATCGAAAATACCATTCGTGTAATCCATGCCGCCAGAAAGTAATCTCGTATAAGGCAGATAACAAGCGTGAGACGGCGAAATGGCGCCACCTTCATACTCCTGACCACGCGCGCCTTCACGCGTTAAGAGATTTGGCCAAGTTCTTTCAATGCCAGTGCCTTTAATTGGTTCGTGAATATCAAGACAAATATGTTTCTTAGCGGCCAGCTCAACGGTCTTTTGATAGTGGTTAACGCCAGCTTGAGAGTGGTGATACTCGCGGCGACCATGAATTAAAATTTGACTGCCAGCGTAGCCGGTCTTAATGTAATGTACGCCGTTTGCAGCGTAGAAATTGTAGGCTTCCTCGAGTTGTTTTTCATAATTATCGACAAAGCCAACGGTTTCGTGGTGCCCGACAATTTCAACCGATCTAGCCCTAGCATAACGAGCAACTTCAGGGAGGTCGAAATCAGGAGTTGATTTGGTAAAGCTATTATTAATGCCGTTTTCAAGCCAGTCACCTTCCCAGCCGTCATTCCAGCCCTCAATCAGGACTCCCGGAATACCTAGTCTAACAGCAGCGTCAATGTATTCTTTAGTGTGCTGAGTAGTAGCGCCGTGACGTTCGCCTGGAGCCCAAGTCCATTCACCAACATACATTGCCCACCAGATACCGATAAATTTCAAGGTTCTTACCCACGAGAAATCGCCTCGCGGTGGATCATTCAAGCAATACATCACACGATTCGTGGTAAGTTCAATTGCAGAATCTGCAATCATAATTAAACGCCATGGGGTTTCAAACGGTAGGGAAACATGGGCTTTGGTGCCGTCTGAGAGTGGCGTAATATCAGTTTTTAGTTTATTCTCGGCGCTCAGTTTAATGGTAGCGGCACCGTAGTTATAAAGCGCAGCTTCATGTAGTGAAAGATAGCAACCATTTGGCGTCTTCATCGTGAGTGGTGTATGCACGGAATGATTCAAATCATAAACAGTGGCTTTCTCGTAATTATATTCATAGCGATCCGGTTGATAGGCTGGGATTTTCCAAACTGTAGTGTTCAAATCGATATTAAACTCAGTGAGCTCGTCAGCAATCGTGATTTGTTGGAATTTTGGTTGTGGTGGAATTTCGTAACGGAAGGCGACGGCATTATCGTAGACGCGAAATCTTAAAGTAAAAATCCGTTTTGGCTCTTGGTCTTCAGCGCAGTAGAAGGCAACCTCTTGACATTTGTTTTTAATTAAACGATCTTCGCCCCAAAGCATCTCGACAGTTTCGTCGATGTTTTTCGTGACAATGCGGATAACGCGCAGATTGTTGCCGAGCATCTTTTCGCCGCAGATATCAAAACCAAGCCGGGAGAGCCCGACGATTGGTTTATTGTCGCGATCAACTTTATAGAAAATCTGTTTACTCTTAAGTGCGACCGTGCATTTGTTCCGACCATTTGGCGATACGATTTCTTTTTCGGTATCTTTGCCGTTAAGCCATTTTGCCCACTTAAACATACAATATATTATAGCATATGTTATAATAAAAATATGGTAGGGAAGAAAAAACATTCCTTTTTAAAGCGATTCTTCGTGGGATTATTCTGCTTTTTAATTGTGGGGGGCGGAGTTTTCTTTGGCGTCCAATTCTTTACGAAGACTGGTATCTTTAGAATCCCGGGCGTCGTTTACTACGATGAGTCCTTAACTGAAGCCGAGAAAAAAGAACTTGCGAAATACTTTACCGAGGAACTTGACCTCGATAAAGATGTTACGATTTCGGCACGAAACGAATTAAAGATTCCGGAGCTCGAAGAAGGCGAATTCTTAATTAATATTAAAGTGCCGGTTGTCGATTTCTTTGAATTTGCACTCGACAATGTGGACGCCGAGACGGCTGATGCTTTACTTGCAAACCCAATTGTTAAGCTGATTGATTTAGACGAGCTTGATAGTAAGAAGAATTTGATCAAGATTAATAATAAATACTATCTTGATTCGTTTGACGAAGGTGGCGTTTATAGAATTATGAGTTTTAGGTCTGAAAAATATGAGGACGAGATTAAGCCACTCGTAGCTGAGGCCTATACAAAGACATTTCCAACGAAAGACACAGTATTAACGTTCGCTCAGACTGGCGTGACGGCACTTTCTCGTGGCATGAACACAAAACTACGTAATGTCGGAGGCGATGCGACTTATTTTGCCGCTAATATCAAGGATTATCTTTCCAGTTTTGATATCACACATACATCAAATGAATCATCCTTTACCGACTACGCTAGTTCAAGCAATATTTGCTCTGACAAACGATTCATTAATACACTCCTTGCGATTGGTCTAGACGTTGTAGAGCTGACTGGTAACCACAATGTCGACTGTGGGGCGCAGGCAGCCATTGACACGGTTGAAACTTATCTAAATAATGGCATGAAGATTGTTGGTGGCGGCAGAAACGCTGAAGAGGCCTATGTGCCACTTCGCATTACCGAGAAGGGCACGAATATTACTTTTCTCGCCTTTAACCAATCGACTGGTGGTGCGACTTATGGCTCGAGACCTGGCGCTAACCAATATTATGAAGAAGTCATCGGGCCGCAAATCCAAGACGCTAAAAAGCAGGGAGATTTCGTGATTGTTGATATTCAATACTACGAGTGTAATGCCTATGCCTCAACTTATGAAGATCCAACTTGTGACCGTGCTAATTCTTCGGCTGGCGACCAAGTCGGTCTATTTAGACACATTATCGACCTCGGCGCTGATGTAGTGGTTGGTACTTCCGCACATCAACCACAAACCTTTGAAGTTTATGGTAATGGTGTGATTTATTATGGCCTTGGCAACCTCTTCTTTGACCAGGTTTGGTGGCCTGGTACCACGAGAAGCCTCGTCCTTGCCCATTATTTCTACAATGGAAAATTGCTCCAAACAAAAATGGTTCCGACCGTTTATGGTAATGAAATGCAAACCAGATTACTAGATAAGGAGACATCAGTATGGTTTCTAAACAGATTAGCAAGCGTGCATCCATAAAAGGATTCATTAAGATTTTTCTATTATTTGCCATTGTGGCATCTTTTACGGCACTCGTAATCCATGTTTGTGTAAACTATTGGCCAAATAAGGAACCGGATCAGTCGCAAAACCAGGAGCCAGAGCCGGAGCCAGAGCCGGAGCCAGAGCCGATTATTCCAGAAATCAACTTTCAACCAACCGTCGACGCTTGGGTTAATTCAGTGGGCGGCAATAAGGGTGTGATTGTTTACGATATTGACCTTGATAAGGTGGCTGGCATTTACAATGCTGATGCGAAATTCGCGACTGCATCGCTTTACAAACTCTATGTTGTGTACCATGGCTACCGTTTAGTGCAAAAGGGCGAATGGGACCGCAACGCGGTGGCAAATGGGCGGGGAAATACGATTCTGGAATGTCTAGATGCCGCGATCCGCTCATCTGATTCGGGTTGCGCGGAGCCACTCTGGTCTAAGATTGGCCATAGCCATCTGGATGATGTCGTGAACTATGAATTCAATATGATGAGTGTGACGGTTTCGAGTTTGTCAGCGACGGCAAGAGAAATTAAAGACATGATGTTAATGTTCTACAATCATACCGAAATCACTGATGAATCATTAATTGCCGTGATGAAGGATTCATTCTTGAATCAGCCAGTTACGACCTACAACTGGCGCCAAGGTTTGCCAACCGGCTTCTCAACGGTTGCTAAAGTTTATAATAAAGTGGGTTGGAATTACAGTCCGGATGCGAGAGCTTGGACTATTTATGATGATGCCGCTATTGTGGAATTCCCAGCCGAGAACCGCCACTTTATCGTAGTAGTGATGTCTAGCTACGTACCATACCAACAAATTGCCCGTTTTGGCTCAGAATTTGAAGCTGCTTATCGCGCTGGTATTACCGCTGCCGCATCTGCTGATTTGGCATCTGATTCCCAGAATTAGAACCGACCGTCGTCACAATACCACTAATCGTAAAGGTTTCGGTTTTTGTGCCGTTTAGATATAAAGTATAGGTTTCGCCTTCTTCAAATTTTTCGGTGCCGGCCGCAATATGGTTAAAGGCCTTGAGCGACGTATGGCCAAGAACTGTTTCACCGGCTGAATTCTTGATTTCGATCTTGGTGCCGGCTTTTTGGGTTGATGTTAAGAAGATACTGACGTTATTAATCGACGATGATGTGCCGAGTGATTCAGCCATACCGCTGGCTCCAACCGCAATCACCGAGCCGCCGTTAAAGGAAATTCCAGAGCCAGAATCAAGTGCGCCGTTGCCGTTGTTGGTCGGACCATCAACTACGACTTCACCACCGTTAAAAGTGAGGAAACCGTTACTATCTAGGCCATCTCCGGCCGCGTTAACATAAATCTTGCCGCCATTGATAGTGAGCGTGCAGCTCGTGTCAGCATCAAATGGATTAGCGCCCGGGCGGTTGTTGGCCGAGGCGTCATTACCGCCACCAGCGTTCATACCATCGTCTGACGCGACGACCGATGTCTCACCACCGTTGATGGTAATCGCCTTCGCTTCTAGGCCTTCATAGCTCTTTAAAACGCTGATTACGCCGGCATCAACGATTAATTCTTTGTCAGCATGGATACCGTCGTCTCCGGATGAAATTTCGATATTTGCGCCCATAATACCAACGTAGTTATTCGAATGAATGCCATCGTCTTTGGATGAGATGGTGAAGTTCCCATCATGAATCAGAATGCTATTAATTGCCTTAATACCTTTAGCACTGGCCGTGATATTAAAGGTGCCTTGTTCGATCAAGACAAAGCCTTTACCGGCGGTGGTTTCGTTAGTTGATTTCATGCCGTCACCACCAGCTTCGATTGTAAAGGCACCGTCTACGACATAAATTGAATCCTTGCCACGAATACCATCGTCTTTGGCCGTAATGGTGTACTCGCCACCATTGAACTTTAAATCATCTTTTGAAACAATGCCGTCTTGATATTTAGCGGTAACTAAGAGTGAGCCTTCACCAATGAAAGTAAGATCAGCTTTGGAGTAGACTACGCCTTTGACATCCTCATCAAGATTCGCGGCATAATTTTCGCCATCTTCTAGAGTGTTTTTGCCAACTAATTCAATCACTAAATCATCTGCTTCGTAGCAGACAATGGCCGGACCATACGGATTCTTGATTGTAACATTATCGAGGATCAGTTTCACCACGCCGTCTTTTACATTGATACTAACGAGACCATTTTCGAGCTCGCCGGTTAAATGATAGACTCCGGATTTGTTGATGGTATAACTTTCGCCTAGCGCCACGTTAGTGGTTTCGTATTTATCCCAATTAATCTTTAGATCACCATTATCAGCATTAATGGAACGTTCGATTTTATTACCATTGTCGTGCCCAACATTGATAACAATAGTCGAGATTAAGGCTGTGGCCACCATGGCACCGATAGCAAGCCACTTATAATCGATTTTCGAGCTCATTAAATCTCCTCATCAGCACATGGTTCAGAAAGTAAAACTTTTAGATTCATATTCTTCACGCGAATTTCGTCGAGAAAGTCTTTTTCCTTCACACCGTGTTTGATTCTGACGTCATAGGTTAGTTTGTAGAGGCTACCCATATTCATGGTCTTCATGCGGACAAGATTGTGCCTTGAAGTGTATTTCTTGAAGATTTCGTCAAAGACTTCATCATAATCCATATCTTCTGGAATTACCACTTTAAGGATTTTGTCATGGTGATCTGGCTCGAGGAATTTGGTGTAGCTAAATAGAACAATAGCGATGACGGCAATAATTGTAATTACCGTGCCAAATAGGACATGCCCCATGCCACAAGCAAGGCCAATCATCATCGCGAAGAAAATCGCGAGTAAATCTTTCGCACGGCCTTGAAGGGAACGGAAACGAATTAGTGAAAAGGCACCGAGAATTGCAATAGAAGTGCCGAGATTGCCGTTAATCATAATCATCACGGCCATCACGAGTAGTGGCAAAACGGCTAGCGTGATTAAGAAGCCCTTCGTCGTTTGCGAAGTCTTCATGTGCGTGAGAGCAAGCACTAGGCCAAGGCCGAGGGCAACTCCTGCTGAGATTAAGGCTGTCGTGATTTCTAATCCAGTCGTGCTGGCGTCAAATATACTGTTAAACATTTTGCTCCTTTCTTAATATTCCGTATACTTTACCGATTTTAGAAAAACGCTGTGGGTAAGCATGTTCTTTCGAGAGTGCGTGAACGAGCCACATTGGATAACTCCCTTGGGCTTTAATTTCCATAATCAGCTCGCCCCGTTTTAAAGCTGATTTATCTTTCTTATTCTTCGTAAATTTTAAGTTGCGGTTGCGATATTTCAGGCTCGAGTCAAAGGTAATCCGTAGATTATTTTCGCCTTTGTAACTTTCGCGATTGTAATAGACTAAGATCTTTGGTTTTAAATTATATTGTTTAATAAAATAGTCTATTTCGCGGGCGATTTGCATGTCGGTGGGAGTTTCAACTTTCCGCCCAGCAATCTCGACGAAATCAGCTTTCTTCTTAATAAAGTCATTGTAGTCTTTATGCGTCACAAGTACGCGGCGTTTATAGCCAACATTGTAGTCCTTACCAAGTAGTTTGGTCTTGATTTCGAAAAAGGCTTTACTGTAGCCATAATATGAACGCACGCGCAGCTTTTCTTTAAAGACTGGATGATCGATGGATTGGATAATGAAATCGTAGTTGTCGTTGTCAAAATAAATATTAAATACACCGGACTTGTGGAACTTATCCTTCTTCATATTCTTCTTAATGACCTTTAGGAGTTCCTTTTTCTGTGCGGATGTAATTAAATATTTCTTTTCAACTCGATCAAATGTTTTTTCATCCATACTCTCTCTATATTAAACCACGAAACTTAAAATATTTTTAAATATTAAAAATTTTAAGTTTTCCAAATTAGCACATGTGCTATGATGAAACTATGAGAATACTATATGTTGAAGACGAAAAGTTCTTGGCGGAAGCCGTAATTCATTTATTAAAGAAAGAAAAAATCATGGTCGACTGGGCTGCGGATGGCGAAGAAGGTCTGAGCCTCGCTCTGAAGCCTAACTACGACTGTATCGTGCTAGACATTATGCTGCCAAAGATGTCTGGGCTCGATATTTTAAAGATTGTGAGAGCGCGGGGAATTAAAACTCCAATCATTATGTTATCTGCATTAAATGAAGTCGAGGATAAGATTCGTGGGCTAGAAGATGGCGCCGACGATTATCTCGCCAAGCCATTTAAGACGGCAGAATTAATTGCGCGTATCAATGCTTTGACGCGTCGTCCGCCACTAGTGGAGCAGAAGGAAATCACATTTGGGGATTTGACTTTTGATCCGGCGAATCGTACGTTAAATGACGTGCCTCTCACCGACAAGGAAGCGGAGATTTTCTTAATGCTCGTGAAGAGTCCGGATGCTGCCGTTACGAAAGCACAGATTCTCGCACATGTTTGGGGCGCGGAATCGGAGCTTGAAGAAAACTATGTTGAAGTCTATATGAGTTATTTACGTAAAAAGATGAAAGGTCTAAAATCGAAAGTGTCGATTAAGACAATTCGTAACCTTGGGTATAAATTAGATGTTCAAAAAGCTTCGAAATAGATTAATCTTAATTAACTTCGGCATCTCAACGGTAGTCATTTTGATTACTTTTACGGCGATTTATATTACTTCGACGCGTTCAGCCGACATGCGGCCACCGATGATGGAAGTAAGTGTCGATTCGGAAGCTAGCAAATTATTTGATGCTTGGATTCGAAGCGAACGCGAGGAGGCGGCTAGGAATCTGTTGCTATCGCTCATTGTTTCCGGTATCGGAATTGAACTCGCCGTAGTATTTATTTCATATTATCTTGCCGAGGAGGCGATTAAGCCAGTACGGGAAGCCTACGAATCGCAAAAGGTCTTTATCGCCAACGCTTCGCACGAGATTAAGACACCACTTGCCGCGATTTCGGCGAATCTTGAAGCCGCTGACATTAAGAATAACCACTGGATTGATAACGTCGCGATGGAAACCGAGAAGCTAACCGCCCTTAATTCGGAGCTTCTGACGCTCGCACGAACCGATTTGATAAACACTGTGACTAGTGAAGAAGTAAATGTGAAGGAGTTGGTCGAGAAACAGCTCAAAAGTTTTGAGCCAAGAATGAATGATATTAAGTTCAGAAAGGAGCTTAATGTTTCCGATAAAGCCAAAGTGAATGCAAGCGATTTTTCGCAACTGCTTGGTATTCTGATGGATAATGCGATTAAATATTCTGACAAGAAGATTACTCTGACGCTCGAGGACCACGTATTAAAAGTCACGAACGATGGCGCGACAATTAGTAAGGATGCACTCCCACACGTTTTTGATCGTTTTTACCAGTCGGATAAGAACTCCGAAGGGGTAGGGCTCGGACTTTCGATTGCCAAATCTCTGGCTGATCGCAACCATTGGAATCTAAGCGTGAAATCGAATAGTAATACCACATTTACGCTGAATTTCTAGCATTCTACTCCCATTCTTTTTATGCTAAAATAATTATGTATGCTAGAGCTTAGGAGTGTGACGAAAGTCTACGAGACTGGTGGTATTAAGCGCACCGTTCTTGATGGTGTTGATCTAAATTTTCGTACATCCGAATTTGCCGCTATTCTAGGTCCGTCAGGCTCCGGCAAAACGACGCTTCTTAATATTATTGGTGGACTCGATCATTACACTTCTGGTGATTTAATTATCAACGAGAAGAGTACAAAAAAGTTTAAAGATAAGGACTGGGATAGTTATCGCAATCATCGCATTGGTTTTGTTTTTCAAAGTTACAATTTGATTCCGCACCAGACGGTTCTACAAAACGTCCGTCTCGCGCTCACTCTTTCTGGCATTTCGAAACGTGATTCAATTATTCGTGCGAAAAAGGCCTTAAAAGATGTCGGTCTCGCCGATCACATCGATAAACGCCCAAGCCAGCTTTCTGGTGGGCAGATGCAACGTGTCGCAATCGCACGTGCACTAGTTAATAATCCTGATATTTTACTCGCCGATGAGCCGACCGGTGCACTCGATTCCGAAACAAGCCTCCAAATCATGGAGCTTCTAAAAGAGATTGCCAAAGACAAACTCGTAATCATGGTGACGCACAACCCGGAGCTTGCCGATAAGTACGCTACCAGAATTATTAAGTTGAAAGACGGTAAAATAACCGCTGATTCGTCCAGCTATGATGGTAGTGTAAAAACCGATCTTGATGAAATTAAAGCCGGCAGCAAGAGCAAGAAAACTAAAATGTCATTCTTCACGGCTTTGTCATTATCTTTAAAGAATCTACTAACGAAGAAGGCCCGTACAATTCTGGTCGCTTTTGCAGGCTCAATCGACATCATCGGGATTGCTTTAATCTCGGCTGTTTCAACTGGTTTTCAAAATTACATTGATTATATTGAAGAAAACACTTTAACTTCATATCCTTTGATTCTTTCAAAGGAGTCTGCCGATATTACCGGAATGCTCCTAAGTCTAACCGGCAATGTCAGCAATAACCTAGAGGGTGATTTCGTAAATGAGAACCGACTACTAACTTCGATGCTCGGAAGCGTTTCGTCGAATGATTTGAAAGCCTTTCAAGAACATATGGACAGACATAGCAACGAAATTAAAGATGATATTAAAGTCGTTAATTATACCTATAATGTTGATCCACCAATTTACACAATCGATGCGACGAAAAAGGTGGCTAAGCTAAATCCAAATTCTTTGTTTGAATCATTCTATGGTGGTAGTAACATTACGAGTTCTTATTCAAATCTAACGTCCGTATTCGAACAGTATGATATTAAAGTTTTGCAGGACACCACAAAGGTATTAACCGGTCGCTTCCCGGAGAAATACAACGAAATGGCATTAATTCTATCGGACCCGCACGCGATTTCCGATTTGCTCGCCTATTCACTTGGCTATCATGATACCAGTGAGTTATCTAAACTTATCACCAATGTAATGAGCGGGGAAAGCGTCGAGATTGAAGGGGAACCGCTTAAGCTGTCCTACGACGATCTGATGAGCAAAGAATATAAATTAATCTATCCTTATGATTTATATAAATATAATCCAAAGTATGAAGTCTATGAGGATATGAGTGAAAATGAGGAATTCGTAACTAAATTATATGAAAATGCGGAGCCACTCAAAATTGTTGGCATTCTGACACCAAAGGACAATGTGTCGCTCGCAAATAGTGGCGTTGCATATCTACCTAGCCTCGTTGAAAAAATCATCGAAAAAGCTAGTGTTTCCGATATCGTAAAAAAACAGATTGCAAAACCAACCATTGATGTGTTCTCAAATACCAAATTCGGCGAAAAGAAGAATGATTATAATTTCCAATTTTCGGACTTGGTGTCGGTCGATTCAAATAAGTTGGCGCAGGCATTCAACATTAAGATTGATCAAAATATGGTAGCCGCTAAAACAATGGATTATATGAACCAAATCTCCGACTCAATTGATGCTGATATTCGGCCGATTCGCAAAGAATTGTCGGATAAGCTAACTGAACTAGCGCCAGAAATGATGACCTATATTGGCACTAAAGCAATGGAGCCGGATTATGATCCGACTAAGGTGCCAGATTATATTGACGAATTTGTCGCGACAAAAGATTTTTCAGAATTCGAAACTAAGTATCTCATTCCAAAAGACAGATTCGCATTGGCCTACTCTGGAATGCTGAAACTTACTATCACAGGGAACCAAGACGACCTTCTGAACAAAACACTTGATGAATTTGCAATTGCGATTCTAGAAGTTCGAATGAAATCAGACATCTTAACGAAAGTTGGAGGTTTATCGTCGTATCTAACTAGTAGTTTTGCCAATGCGTTTTCAGTGGATGAATCGGCAATTATCGGTGCATTTAAGCTTAATTTTACGGAAGATGAGCTTGCGAGAGTAGTAACCGCAATGTTCACAAAAACCGAGTCAACATACGAAGCTAATCTTTCGGCGATGGGCTATCAAAAGCTTGATGAGCCAACCTATATGCAGTTTTACTTTAATAGCTTTGAAGGCAAGAACCATTTTGTTGAATTCCTAGATAGCTATAATGAAACCTTTAAATCGATGGGGCAGGATGAAAAAGAGATTAAATATACCGATATTACGGGCGTACTAATGTCGAGCGTAAAAACGATTGTGGACGCCGTTTCTTATGTACTAATAGCCTTTGTTTCAATCTCTCTAGTAGTTAGCTCTATTATGATTGGCGTTATTACTTACATTTCCGTATACGAACGTACGAAAGAAATTGGTATTTTGCGCGCAATTGGCGCTAGTAAACGCAATATCTCAAATATCTTTAACGCAGAGACCTTTATTATTGGCTTCTTGTCTGGAATATTTGGAGTCGGCATTTCTTATCTATTAATCCCTATTATCAATGCCGTACTACATCACTTCACTGGTGATATCCCACTATCGGCTGCACTAGCTCCAACTACGGCTGTAAGCTTGATTGTTCTTAGTATTATTCTTACCTTAATTGGTGGTCTCATTCCGGCTCGCTCGGCTTCAAAGAAGGATCCAGTCGAAGCGTTGAGAAGCGAATAAAAGCATATATAATATATATGTAGTTTTTTCTGGGTTTTTGTGGTATAATATATCTATCCTGATGGGGATTCGCCAAGTGGTAAGGCAGTGGGTTCTGGTCCCACCATTCGGGGGTTCGAATCCCTCATCCCCAGCCACGAATCAAATGTGGACATTTTGTAGAATGAAATGTCCTATTTTTTATCTGTTATTTTTATTTTTCATAACTTTTTAGATAAAAACTTATTATTTGGATATTTCGGAATTTTGGTGCCAAATGCCACGCTATTTGTGATATTTTGTAAAACGTGTTACATTATTACACTTTTTAACGATAAATCACAATATAATATAATACAATTAGATGAACTTTTTTCTGCGCAACAATGAAACGGATTTTACTAGGTGGTATCGGCATATTGTTCCATATGTTCTTGTGCAATTGAAAGTATATGAGGGTGATACGGTTAGACTGATTCTTCATGATGATGAATATCACGAGCTCCTTATCGTTAAAGATCAGCTTGCGACTATGAGGGAACTATTAGATGCCGAGCATCTCGATTTCTTTGAGGAAAGCATTTTGAAGAAAAATCTCCCAGCATGGGGAGATAAAGAAAACTGGAAGTTATATGATGATATATTCGTTTGTTGGCAGAAAGTATGTTTTCCTGAAGGCAAGAGTAGAGTAAAGGATCTAAATGCCGTTATTCTCGGCGGTGAGCTTAAGAGATTAAGAATTATAAGGGGGATGAATGTTAAACAGGCTGCAGAGATAATTGGCATATCACCGAAAGCTTTATATGCCTACGAAGAAGGTACGAGAGAAATGAGAGCCAGCGTGCTTTACAAACTTTGCCAAATATATAAAACGACCGTCAATGAAGTTGTGGACTCTTTGAATCCGTGAAGCGACCCAAATGCGATAAACAGGATGTTTTGTCTGATTCCGTGGCATACCCGGGATCACTGGAGGTTTTTTCAGTAGTTCTTGCTAGCATACCATTATTCTTCAAAAAAGACATCCGTTTTGGTACGGGATGGACGATAAAACGTGGGACGAGGTATTCGGAATGTTCTGCTTTGGATTCCAGGAAGCTTTAAAGCGGTGGGCTAAAAAAGATTTCGACGAGGACGAAACGAATGAAGTATTCCAGCGCTTGAAAGCTTGGATTGCGGCGGGAGATGGATACCGGTGCGTATTGCACCATGAATGGGAGGAGGAAGAATAGATTTCCAGAGATGAAAATAGTTATTTAATGACTTGAGGGAATACCAACCATTGTATTTGTTCTACTATATAGTAAAATATAAGCAGAATGAATTTAGATGTTGCTAAACAGACTAGATTTGGAAAACTGATTTTATTTTTACGCTTTTATCCGGAGAGAATACTAACCGGTTGCGTTTTGGTGCTTACTCTTATTTCCGCTATGAGCATGGGGTTATCTTCGGACGGCTTTGCCATCTTGGGCACGGATTTAATTTCTGGCAATTCCGAGAGCTGCTCTTTTTCCTCAACCGTTACATCCGCACATACCACTAACCTTAGTCCGGGTGGTTCTGCTGAGAATATCGGTTCCACCAAAATCACGACGATATGCCCGAATTCCGTGGACCATCAGGTATACGCAGTTGGCTATACGAATGACACAACAGGTAACACAGACCTTATTAGCTCTGATAATAATACCATTCCAACCGGCACTGGAACCGGAAATGTCTCAAACTGGTCCATGAAAATCGCAAAAGACACGACGTCCTATTCTCCAGCAAATCTTACAATTGATACCGGGTATGACGCTTATCATGCTGTTCCGGCAACCACTGCCAGAATCGCGTCTTATACTGGTGGGACAGACAGCACGACCGGTTCTGCTGTGCTAGCGACATACAAAGCAAAGGTTTCGGATTCACAGTCATCCGGGGCTTATACTGGAAAAGTGAAATTCACTTTAACTGCTACCATGCTATACAGCGTGACCATCGCCACCACGGCGGGAATAGCAAAAGTATCACTAAACGGCGTGGAGTGCACAACTACTGCTGGGTGTACCGTAGCAAATCTAACATCCGGACAATCATATGCGCTGGTGGCGACTCCGGCCAGCGGCTCATCTTTTGTGCGTTGGAATCCCGGCCAAAACGGAACGTTAGCGAGCGCGACATCCGCCAGCACAACTTATACTGTGGGGGATGGGAGTAGTCTCATTACCCCTATTGCGGAACTGAGTACCAGTACGCTGCAAATCCAATATGGCACAGGCGTTGCCAGCATGACTGTAAACGGAAATGCTGTGACAAATAACGGAACCGTGAATCTATCATATGGTACGCCGTTAAACATCAGCGCAACTCTGAATCCGGGATATAGTCTTTCTGATTACACATTTACACCGCTTAGCGTGACGAGCTCGAGGATTGCCGCCAATGCTTCGTTTACCGGCACCTACATGCAGAACCTCGATGCCTCCGGCTGTACTACTACCGCAAGAACCGTTTTTGATAGTCGTGACAACCATGCCTATATTATCCAACGTCTCGCGGATGGAAACTGCTGGATGATGGAGAACCTGGATCTGGGCAGAACCACGCTCACTACAGACCTTACCAGCGCTAACACCAATCTTTCTACCACGGTAACTGCTTCCACCTTCAATGGATGGAAGAAAACATCTGGTTCACAAACGTATACTGCCGGTGAATTTATCAATGTTTCTGGCACGGATGCTACTTCAGGTACGGCATATGGAACATTGTATAACTACTGTGCTGCTTCTGCTGGAACTATCTGTACGAGCTCCAACAGTAGTGATGCTTCATATGACATCTGTCCAGCCGGATGGCGTCTTCCAACCGGCGGTAGCTCCGGAGAATTTCAAACCCTTTACACGCAGTATAATTCAAATGCCCTTATGAGAGCACCAATCGCAAGTGCCGGTGCTGCCTTCGCTCTCGCTGGCTACTTCTATCATAGTACTCCGGCCAATCAGGGTAGCTACGGCTTCTACTGGTCTTCTGCCAGGAGCAATGACGCGAATATGTACGGCCTGTTCCTCGGTTCGAGTGTCAATCCGGCCAGTAGCAACGAACGATACTACGGGCGCTCTATCCGTTGCTTGCTGAATGAACCGCCTACCATTTCAGACCTCACCTATATGCAGGATTTTAATGGTCTCTCTGCAGACGACAAAGCCTCCGTCCTAGCCTCGATGGAGGACAGCACCACCTATACTCTCATAGATAACCGTGATAATAAATCCTATGCCATTGCCAAAATGAAAGACGGCAGAATCTGGATGGCGGAAAACCTGGATCTCGGTCGCACTACTCTAACCACAGATCTCACATCTGCCAATACTAATATCGCTACCACCGTTACTGCTGCTACCTTCAATGGATGGAAGAAAACATCTGGTTCACTAACGTATAATGCCGGTGAATTTATCAATGTTTCTGGCACGGATGCTACTTCCGGTACGGCATATGGAACACTGTATAACTACTATGCCGCATCTGCCGGTACTATCTCCGGAAGCTCCAACAGTAGTGATGCCTCATATGACATCTGTCCAGCCGGATGGAGACTTCCAACCGGTGGATCATCTGGAGAATTCCAAGCCCTTTATGCCGAATATAATTCCAGCGCTCTCATGAGAGCACCAATTGAAAATAATGGAGCTGCTTTCGCTCTCGCTGGCCGCTTCCTCAATAGTACTCCGGCCAGTCAGGGTAGCATCGGCAACTACTGGTCTTCTACGAGGGGCAATGACGCGAATATGTACGGCCTGTTCCTCTATACGTCGAGCGCCAGTCCGGCCAATCACGACGGTCGCTACTGCGGGTACTCTATCCGTTGCTTGCTGGGTAGTTAGCCTTTCCGCTGTCTTCCTTCCCCGTACTCGAACCCGGAATGGAGCGCCCTAAGCCTCAAGCGAAGGGATATTTGCTTCTGAGCTCATACTATGAAAAGTGATAAATTGACAAAATATCACTTTTTGTATTTAGCATTTTACATTATTCTAAAAAATATATCGCCGTTTTACATTTTATCACTTTACTAAACGAAAAATGTAAAACAGGGGTATAAACGGACTACTACTCTGTCATTTTGACAGAAGATTGAGTAATACTAGTCCGTTTTAGTCGGAACAAAGCCCCTGTTATTGCAGGAGCTTTGTTTTATCTAAGGGTGGTGCATACATGATATATGTGTGCTTCTAAGACAGAAATCAAGTTATTAGATTAATCGCCTGGATCTGGCTCCGGATCTGGCTCTGGTGCTGGCGTTGGGTCATTAATCGCAATCTTGAAGTTGCTGATTTGGCCAACAAAGAAGCGGCGTGGTGTGATGCCATTGTCGCTAGCGGCAGCACCAACCCAAACCTCAGTATTAAATGGACCGGCGAGGTTAGCATAATTAATAATCATTTGTTCAGTACCATTATTTAGCTTTCCGTAGAGAATATTATTCACTCTCTTGATTGACACTTTGTTTGATTCGCCAGTGAAGTACTTCCTGACGCGGTCGCTACTAGCTGACGAAGCATTGGCGGCAAATTCGTATTGACCAGTCTCACCAAGCCTGAAGCAGAAGCCTGGCCATGGTTGACCAGTTTCGTCCATTGACGAGACGACTGTATTCTGGACGGCATTAGTACCCATACTGTCGATGCTGAAAATGATTTCAAAGTCTTTTCCGAAGTTAGTAGTGTCGAACAGACGGACGCCAGTATTAAGATAATTCGTACCATCAAACGTCAGGACGTTTTGATCTGGCTCATAGACGCTGTCGGCCCAGATTGCGTAAAGATCAACCGTATCATTGGCCGTTTCGGTAAGGCCAGTTAAGATTTGTTCTTCATCGAAGTAGTCTTTGCCGGTGCCATCCGCGGTAGTACTCCACTTTACAAACTGCTTCGTGCCGTTTGTAAATGTATTGGCATCTAAGGTTTGACCGTCACCATAGACTAATTCTTGTTCTACCGTGTTGTCGGCAACTGTGTTGTCGTGGAAGACTACGGTGTAGCTAACTGGAGGGACCCATATAGCGTAGAGTGTAACCACACCACCTGGAGTACCAATATGATCAACAGTTTCTCCAGGATTATAACAGGCGCCAGTGCCATCCGGCATGGTATTCCAACATTCAAACATGTTGTTGGCTTTGGTAGGAACAATAATCGATAGTTCACCGCCTTCAACTTCCATGCGATGGCTAGCTGGTGGCGTACTGCCGCCTTGTGTATCATATTGAACGAGATAAGAGGTTGCTTCTTGAATCTCAAGTTTAAAGTCAGAAATAGATGCTTCAATGAAGCGAGCCGGGGTTCCGCTACTATTGATGATACCGCCGATGGTTGCAGTATAGTTGAAATACCTGTTAAAGCCAGAAAAGTCTATTAATTTCGCAAATGTAGTACCACCATTCGTACTGTAAGAGAGCTCACCATCTTTTTTCTTGATAATGATTTTAGTGCCGGCAGTAGTAGGAACAGTTTTGGCAGTAGTTGATCCAGTATATGCAGCACGAATCTGAAGAGTAGTCGGGTTGCTGGCTCTTAGATGGACGCCTGGCCATGGCGAACTGCCATTCTCATCCTTGTTCGAGAATAGAGTTGCTTGAGTAGTTTGAGACGTACCAAACGAGTTAATGGTCAATTCAACCGTAAAGTCCTTAGTGGCATTAGTTTGATTAAATAGCGCAACACCAGTATTAATGACGCCGCCAGTTGCATATTTCGCACAATCACCAGTCACATTGCCGTTACCATCAAAGACACAAGAACCATCAAATTTGAAACCATGGAACCACTGAGCATAGAGTGTAATTGTGGCATTATTAGTGGTCGTAAGGTTGTTAACTTGTTCGGCATCTTCATACGCTGTGCCAGTACCGTCGGCGCTAGTGTTCCAACCTAGGAATTGATAATCGGTAATTCCGTATGCATTAGTAGTGAGAGCTTGTGCTGTACCATAGGTGAAGTTTTGATTACTCATTGAGCCTGTAACGGTCGTATTTTGTGGGGCATTACTATTAAAGGCAATTTGATAAGTAATTGGTGTCCAAATTGCATATAAGTTCACCGTTGTACCGTCATTGAGATCTAGGAGCATCGTATCGCCAGGTTCGTAGGTTGCAACTGAGGCGTTCTGATCCTTACTCCAGCCAAGGAAGACATAGCCAGTCCTAGTCGGTACTTGGCTCGGGATAGTTGTTTCAGTGGCCGATATGGCTTCAGACACTGGCGAAGTCGGCATGTTTAATACAGAATCCGTGGTGTTTGGCTCATAATAAATGCCATATCCGGACGGGTTAGCAGTAATTAATAGCTGATACGTTCTAGTGTACTGACCATACGGAATACCAATGTCTACATAAGCACCAAATGAAAGTGAATAAGTGTTTGTGCCGGCGGCTGTTGTCTGAATTAGACCTTGCCCACCAGCAGTTAATGCGGCATCGGAAATCGGTAAGTAATTGGTACCATTTAAACTATAGCCATAAGCCGTAGAATCAAAGTTTGCCAATGGGATACCAGTAGTATTGCCGCTTGGCAGCGTCACGGTCGGGATGGTGGCATTATTATCACCAACATAACTAAGGCTGGTACCGCCCGTGGTTTTGATTGCTATGTTATATCCTGAAAGATTTGTGGTGGAGGCTGTGATTGTTTCTGTTACTGAGTTTGTCATTCCTTGGTCGACACTGAAAGCGAGACTGCCTCCCGAGGA
Source organism: Candidatus Saccharimonadota bacterium (assembly GCA_017464135.1). Classification (GTDB taxonomy): domain Bacteria; phylum Patescibacteriota; class Saccharimonadia; order Saccharimonadales; family Saccharimonadaceae; genus Nanosyncoccus. The sequence goes on from JAFUEB010000004.1 coordinate 175,217, forward strand.
GATAGATATTGATAGCGAGTCTTCTGCAAACACCTTGATCGGATTAAGAATTGTAGCGCAGAGAGCAAAAACCACTGGTGAAAACCAGATCATTTTCTTCGAAAAACTTGCATTTTTCGAATGCCAAAAATTTGCCAATTTTTGAATTAACATAATCCTTTGTTTTATTTGCCTCCACACTAACGTGACCTTACCTCGCTTTGTAAAAATCACATTACTGCTTATATTTAATGATACATGATTTTTAACATAAATGTAATAGTTTTTATTAATGTTTTTAATGTTCTTATACTTTCTTTTTTTAGATGAAAGTGGTATAATCACCGATGGCTTGGCGGGTAATACCGCCATGTACTTTTACAAGGAGGTAGAGTATATGGTCTACTCATTGACGTTGGTAATAGTCTGCATTACGTTCATCCTGATCTGGCGTAACTTTATCGACCTTCGTAACCACAACGAAGGTACGGAGGAGATGCAAGAGCTGGCTGGCATAATTCGGGCTGGAGCCAAAACCTTTCTGAAACGAGAATACCGAATCATTGCGCCGACCGTTTTAATCGTCGCCTTGATGTATTCACTGTTTCGTGAAGTAGGTTCCGGAATAACTTTTATTTTCGGTGCCTTACTTAGCATGACCGCAGTGGAAATCGGTATGCGTGGCGGAACATATGCCAATGTGCGGACAACAAATGCAGCACGAGTAACCGGCGCGATGAGCAGAACGATGCGTATCGCGCTTCTTGGTGGGAGCCTAAGTGGTTATTCGGTTCCGGCATTTGGATTGCTTGGCTTTTTAATCGTATGGCTAGTTTCCGGTGGTGCTCATTCGGACATCGTTGGATACGGCCTTTTAATTAAGAATCCTTGCAATGCCGTCACTATGAGACTGACGACCTATTCGCTAGGCTGTTCAGTCGTAGCAATGTTTAACCGCGTTGCCGGTGGCAACTACACAAAAGCTGCCGACATTTCTGCGGACATAGTTGGCAAGAATGTCCACAACATGCCTGAAGACGATTCCAGAATGCCCAACTCACTCGCCGATTTTATTGGCGATTGCGTCAACGACATCGCTGGAAACATCTCCGACCTTCTGGAGAGTTTTGTTGCAACACCGACTGCATGTATCCTGATTTCGATGCAGGTGTTCAAAAACAATCCGGAAGCACTCACTGCGGCCTGCATGTTGCCATTTATTCTAGCAGCGGGCGGGCTATTTAGTAGTATCATCGGTGTCAATCACATTATCGTCAAGAACAAGAAGCAAACTGCTTATGTTCAAGTCGATGGCAAGATGGTACCACACGAATACTCGCGTGAAACGAACGACCCTGGTGAAGAACTCAACCGAGCGACATACCTTTCGGCAATTGTCGTAATCGCGGTGGCTCTTTATGGCGCACATGCAATTTTTGGAAAAGTCTCCGGCTTGGAAGACGTTTTTAAGATTGGATGGGTCTCGCCATGGGTAGCGGCCGTACTTGGTATGGTTAGCTCGGTAGCCGTAGGCAAGATTACTGAATACTACACTAGTATGAAGTACAAGCCGGTCAAACGGCTAGCCCAAATGGCAACCGAAGGTGAGGCCTTTGTGGTGACCTATGGTGATGCAATCGGAGCCCGTTCAGTGCTCCTGCCGGTACTTGTGATTGGTATTTCTATCATCTTGTCCGGTATCCTTTGCGGAACCTATGGTATCGCAATCGCAGCTCTTGGTATGCTGAGCTTCGTTGGTACGACTGTCTCGATTGATGCTTTTGGCCCCATCGCCGATAATGCTGGTGGTATCGCCGAGAGTTGTCATCTCGAGGAAAGTGTCCGTAAGATTACCGATGAGCTGGATGCCGTCGGTAACACCACAGCAGCTATTGGAAAAGGCAACGCAATCGGTTCGGCAGCCTTTGCAACCGTCGCACTGATTATGTCCTACATCGGTAGTTATCCCGCTTCAGACTACAGCAACCCCATGGTTATTATCAGCGTAATCGTTGGTGGCATCATCGGCGGTGCTCTCATCGAATTCTTTATTTCGATCCTGACCGAAAACACCATCAACTCCGCAAAACTGATGGCTGACGAAGGAGAGCGTCAGCTGAAGATTCCTGGAATCATTGAGGGAACGAAAAAACCTGATTATGAAAAGGTAATCAAAATGGCAGCCGATGAAGCCCTACGCTGTATGCTCCTGCCATCCATCCTGGCACTTGTTTCGCCTATCGTCTTTGGGTTCCCGTTTGGACCCGAAATCGTGCTCGGTCTCCTGGGCGGTAGCACCATTGTAGCAATTAGCCGTGCCATCTTTAACGGCAACTCTGGCGGCGCCTTCGACAACGCGAAGAAGTTGATCGAAACTGGCGGTCTGCCGGGCCACCCGAAAGGCTCTGCGGCGCATAAAGCTGCAGTAGTCGGTGATACCGTTGGCGATACACGTAAGGACGTTGTGGGTGTGGCGCTTGATATCTTTATCAAGACCATGTCGACCGTCGCAAATACTCTGGCACCGGTTTTCTATACCTACCGGTTGTTCTAACTCCTTGCCCCTGGCTAATGCCGGGGGCTTTTTCATGTGTGTTATAATGGTTTTATGGCAAAGAAAAAGCTTTTCACAATCGATGAATTAAATAATCTTTCTGCAGAAGAAATCATCGATAAAATGCAACACGAAAACTATTCACTTCTTAATACATTAGGTGCAGAGAAGCTCCGCAAAGAAATGGTACCGGTTGGCAAAGCCTGTAATGCTGCAATTAATTATTTCTTTAAGACGACTGGACCGAAGAAGGATCCAGTGAAACACGCGCAAGCGGCACGTCGTAAACTCGTAAAGATCTTGTCTAAACTTACACCTGGCTCGTATGAGGGCATGCCGCATGACCAGAAAAATGGCCTAGTCGTTGGTTTTAACCATCCGTCACTCGGTGAGATTGCCCGTATATTATTAATGAAGGTTGATATTATGGGCGAAAAGCCAATGTATTTCCCGGTGAATTTGCCGTGGTACGAGGCACTCGCGCCGAATTATGACCGCATCAAAAAACTAGGTATCATTATTACGCCAACTATCACGCCATCGACTTGGACTAAAATTGGCTTAAAAGAAACTGACGAATTATATGAACCAGCTAATCGCTTAAAACATGACTTTCGCGATGTTTATACCAAGATTTCGCATGATGGCGTCAAAAATGGTGGTGTAATTTTCGTAGCGCCATCCGCCACGCGCCAAGCGACCGTATTTAAGACTAAGGCTGTCTATGATAAAAAAGAAGATATTATCCCAACCATGTCCGTTCTAGCTTTGAAGCTTTATCAGGATAAAGATATTAAATGCGATTTCTTGCCAATGGCAGTCTTGCCGCCAGAAAACTATAAGCGCGGGCTAAATTTCCGAAAAAAATATAAATTGATTCCGGGTGAAATGATGACCGCCGACGAAATCAAGAAGAAGTATTTCAAGACTAAAAATCCGAAGCGACTCGAGGGATTTGATTACGATTTTCACATGCGCATTGCTAAGAAACTCCCGAAAAAATTTTGGTATTAAGCATTCGTTCGTGCTATAATCATAAGCATAATGCAGGACGAACCGTATTTTTATCATCCGCTCGAAAATATCGAGGATATTGATGATTTTGAGACTGCCGTTAATAGGACACATTTAACGAAGAGCCTATCGCCGGAACGTCCATACACTTATTGGACACTCGAGATTTATGATCAAGAAAATGGCATTCGTGGTGGCGGTGGCTTGGGTGTGCTTGCAGCTGATACGCGGCGCGTGGCTGAACAAATGGGCGTACCATTTGCCTTAATCACGCCATTCTATCCAAGTGAAGGCCATCAAAAAATGGATGGCAATCGTGTGATTGACGAACATCGTCCGGTTGACTATCGTAATTTTGGTTTTAAATATATTGATTCAGTCAACATTAAATGTTGCGGCACGCTCTGTCATCTTGATGTAGTCGAGAAATGTTTCCGTTCGTCACGAATTATTTGTATTACGGAGCCGAACTTTGGTGAGCTCTATTCTGGCATGAGTGGTTCAGATCATCGTTTATATCAGGAAGTTTCGCTTGGATTTGGTGGATATGCTGCCCTTAAATTACTTGGGCTCAAACCGGCCATTATGCAGTTAAATGAAGTAGCCACTTTCTTTGCGGCGCTCGCCCGCCTCGACGAGCTCGCTTCAAATGGCATGGATTTTTACGAAGCTGTCGTTTACACTAGAAAGCATACTTTGTACACAAACCATACACTTGTGCAAGCTGCCGAGGCCGAGTTTAGCATTGAGCAATTTGAACGTTTTGTTTATCCAAATCTCAAATCGCCGGCTGTCCGGAAGTGGATTAACGATAAATTCATAAACGGCAAGATGAAATTATCGTCGGTTGCGATTGAGATTGCGGAACTTAGAAGTGGCGTTTCAAAACTTCACGCGAGAGTTGCCAACTACCATGATATTGCTGGCAATAAGGTGAAGTTTAAAGCCATCACGAATGGTATCGATATGAATAAATGGGTGATGCCAGAAATCATGAAGTTTTATCACGAAAATAATATTGTTGATAGTATTAATTATCCGACCGAGAAGTTCATCGGAAACCTTAGCGCGATTACTGCCGACAAAATTCGCGAGCTAAAGCGCCGTGGTCGCGCGATTCTAAATGAAGCTTTAGCTAATCGTCCGGATCAGAATGGTAAGATTTTGCATTTTGACGATGATGAATTCATCTTTGATTTTAAGCGTCGCTTTGTCGACTATAAGCGCCCAGAGCTACCGTTTAAGAATCTTTCGAGACTGAAGCAAATTCTAGAAAGTGCCAACGCACATTATATTCTAGCCGGTCGCATTCACACTGGTGACGACACCATGGCCGGGAAACTTTACAAACTCCTCGACGAGATTAAAAAAGATGAATTCCTAAATTCGCATGTCCATTACATTGCTGATTACGACGAGAAACTCGCCTACGGGCTGTCTTGTGGTTCGAATACGGCGATTAACGTGCCAATTGTTGGGCTCGAAGCCTGTGGCACCTCCTGGATGAAGGATATCGCCAATTTAAATCTTCTCATCTCGACTCATGATGGTGGTGTAGCGGATGCATCCTATGATAATTATTTATCAGTCCGTGGTGCGTCTGAAAATGATGAACTTGAAGAACTCTATCGTCGCATGGAGGAGGCCGTGAACGCATGGCAAAATGACTTCGATCTCGAATTCTTAATGCAAAAACAACTTTCTGCTTACATTCCGGTGATTTCTGGCTCTAGAATGATGCGCGATTATCTTGACTATTTATTCCCGGCGTAGTATACTATTGACAAGTCTGGTATCAGACTTTTTTTAATAACAAGGAGTAAAATGGCTAAACCTAAAATAACCCGTATCAAGGCTGGCGAAGCTTCCAAGGAAACCAAGGAAGAGGAGCAAACGCCTATTACTCGGAAAAAAGTTGTCGTCAAAGACAAAAAGCTTGAGAAAACCAATCGAAAAGAAGATAAAAAAGCCGCTAAAGCAGCGAAGAAAGAAGCAAAGAAATTAGCCAAAGAAAACGGCGAAAAGAAACCTTTTATTCTATTCCGTCCGTTTGTCGCACTTTTCCGTTACATTCGCGATTCCTGGCGTGAAATCCGCCAAGTTCGCTGGCCAAACCGTAAGGCCACTTGGAAAATGGTGCTCGCTGTGCTCGTTTACACAGCAATCTTTGTCGTAGTTATCATGCTACTTGATATGTTCTTTACATGGCTATTTAGTATTATTTTAGGATAAAAGAAAGGAATTATAGATGGCTGTAAACCGTTATGATGCAACTCGTTCGTGGTATGCAATTTCCACATACAGCGGTTACGAGGACAAGGTAGCTGATAGTATTAACCAGCGTACCAACACTGTCGAAATGGCAGACAAAATTTTCGAAGCAATCGTGCCAAAGGAAAAGCAAATCGAAATCAAAAATGGCAAGCGCAAAGTCGTAGATCGCAAGATTCTCCAAGGTTACGTGCTCGTTGATATGAAGCTTTCGGATGAAACCTGGTACATTATTCGTAACACTCCAGGCGTGACTGGCTTTATCGGTACCGGTACTCAACCAACCCCAGTTTCCGAAAAGGAAATCGCCAAAATCAAGAAGCGTATGGGCGTGGAAGATCCAAAGTTCTCCGTAAAGTACGAAATTGGCGAAGTTGTTTCCATTACCGATGGCCCATTCAAGGGCTTTGATGGTACCGTTTCTGAAATTGATGCCGCGAAGGGCAAACTCAAGGTTATGGTGTCAATGTTTGGACGCGAAACACCCGTCGAACTTGATGCGCTTCAAGTAAAGCAATTAAACTAGAAGAAACAAAAATACTCTCTTAGAGGAGCTTTCGCGACCAACGGGGAGCGAGTGAGCGAAGATTCGCCCGTAACGACGGGCTGAATCGAGCGTCTCCGAGAAGAGAGTTTTTTTGTTTTCTCTTGCATTTTATTTGTTTTCTTGATATAATAGTGTTGTTACGTAAATGCTTCTAAATTATTAATTTTAATGGGAATTTTAATTCGATGGCAGAAAAGAAAGTTATCGGTAATTTGAAACTTAGAATCCCTGGCGGTCGTGCAACTGCAGGTCCTCCGGTTGGTTCTACGCTTGGTCAATGGGGTCTTAACATGATGGATTTCATTAACCCATTCAACGAAAAGACCAAGGAATTCATGGGTAAGAACGTAATTGTTCACATCCGTGTCTTTGAAGATCGCACCTTTGATTGGAAGTGTCTCGGTCAACCAGTCGATGATCTCATTCGCGAAGCAATCAAGATTGAGAAAGGCTCTGGTAAACCAAACGTTGAGAAGGTTGGCAAAATCAGCCGCGCTCAGCTCGAAGAGATTGCTAAGGCTAAGATGGAACAACTCAACGCAGTTGACCTCGATGGCGCAGTCAAAATCGTGGCCGGCACTGCTCGCTCGATGGGCGTAGAAGTTACCGACTAAGTATTTAAAAACAGGTCCGAAAGGGCCTGTTTTTTTGTTCCCGATTTGACCGTCCCCTCTATTAATGATATAATGTATCTGGGTTTACCCAGAGATTTTAGTTAGGAGGCTAAAATGGAACTTTTAAATGCAAGCCATGACTCTTTGATTGAAGAAGCCATAGAACTATGGGCAACGTATGCGGAGACATATAGGACAGCGATTTATCGCTATTTGTTTCTCATCGACTGGAAGGCTGAGGCATGTAGTGGCAAAAGAAGGTACGCGTGGGGAGAATACCTAAGTATATTCTAGATGCCTATCCGGAACTACCATTGTTTCAGTTTGTCGATAAATGTACGACTAGAAATTGGCTTGAAAAGCTGCGATCTTCGGAAATTCGGTATATGATAAATATGACCAGGTATGAACTGGAGTGCAATCATGCATATAGAACCGTATCTGAACGAATTACCGAACTCGCATACGAGATGGCACATTTCAGTGAACGAAATTGCCATACCTTTGGTGTCGTAGACACCGACATGCATAACGTCGGTCCATATTACAGTCGAAGAAGATCGCGGCATGCAACTGAAGGGTAATAACCCAACACCCGGGGGCTGAAGCAGCCCCCATTTTTCTTGCGTTTTTAGTAAAAATTTGTTATAATTATCAAATACAATTTAATTTGATGGGAGGGGAAATCCCCGTTAAGACCACAGAAAGGAAATTCATGGCTGAAGAAGAAGCCAAAAAACTTGATGCAGTCGAAGCTCCAGAAGCTCCAGAAACTGCCGAACCAGAAACTTTTGCAAAGTCTGGTAAAAAATCAAAAAAGCATATCGAAGAGGTGAAGGCCGAGGAAGAGCGCCAAGCTCGCAAGGCTGAGCGTGCCGCTAAGGAAGGCGAGGAGAAGCCAAAAGGCGCTAAGCCAGTCACTCGTCCACGCATTGAGCGCCGTGGCAAGAAATACCAAGAAGCTTACAAATTAGTTGAAAAGGGCAAGACTTACAGCCTCGAAGATGCTATCGCACTTGCTGTTAAAACTAACCCAACCAAATTTGATGCTTCCGTTGAAGCTCATGTCCGCCTTGGCGTTGATCCACGCCAGGCCGATCAAAACATTCGTGCCACCTTGGTGCTTCCAAATGGCAATGGTAAGACTGTGCGTGTCGCCGTCTTTGCTCCACTTGATGTTTGTAAAGCCGCTAAAGCAGCCGGTGCTGATGTGGCTGAAGATGAAGATTTCTTGAAGCAACTCGACAAGGGTGAAATCAACTTTGATATCTTGATTTCAACTCCACAATACATGCCAAAGCTTGGTAAGTATGCTCGTTTACTTGGCCCTAAGGGTTTGATGCCAAATCCAAAGGCTGGTACTGTTACGATGGACGTTGAAAAAGCCGTCAAAGAGTCTAAGGCCGGCAAGGTTGAGTATCGTGTTGATAAGCAGTCGATCGTCCACATTGGCCTTGGTAAGGTTTCATTTGGCGAAGCTAAACTCCTTGAGAACGCCAATGCCTTCTTTGATAGCCTTAAGTCACAGAAGCCAGCTTCACTTAAGGGCACCTATGTAAAGTCAGTCTTTGTGACGACGACCATGGGTCCTTCAATCTCGGTTGAAAATCTCTACAACTAATTGAACTTGAAATAGCCCCAATCCGGGGCTATTTTTTGTGTTTATGCTATAATGAAATTATCATGAATTTCAATCTTATCAATGTACAAATACCAGAAATAATCGTGATGGCCCTTTTTGGTGTCATCTTGCTCCTTTTTGGATATCGAGTGAAGCAGGTTGCGTTCTTCGTGATTTGGTTCCTCATCGGTTACACTTTAATGCAAAACTTTATGCCGACGCTCATGAAATGGGTGCCACAAATGGATACGCAACTCTTCCATATTCTGATGCCGATTGCTGGCGGTTTACTACTCGCGATGATGGGTCTTTCGATTGAAAAGCTCTGCGTGGGTGGTCTCGTATTTGGCCTTACTATGATTATTACAATGAAATACTTTGGCAACGATGTGCCGACACTTTGCGTGGGCGCAATTATCGGCGTAATCCTCGCCGCGGCGGCGGTCAACATGATGAAACCAGCGATTATTATTACCACAGCACTTGCTGGTGCTTACTGTCTCACGGTGGCCTTACTGACCTGGCAAAAGGGCATCGATCCAACCATTTTCTACTTCCCGATTTTGATTGGCTTAACGGCTGTCGGCGCAGTGTTCCAATTGAATTCAACAAAACACTTGTAAACAAACTCCTCTTGTGGTATAATGTTTGAAGTTACCAAAGACAGTGGCGGTGTTTTTCACTTAATCATGCCACCGAGGACAATTCTTCAATTTATTTGGTGACGCTATTTAACAATTAGCTAGCTTTTATATTAAATAACCAAAGGAACTTTTTATGGCAATTTCAAGAGATAAAAAGAACACGTTGGTTGCAGATCTCACTGAGCTCCTTAATGATTCAAAGATGGTCGTCTACGCTAAATACGAAGGCTTGACCGTAGCTGAACTTCAAGAGCTCCGCAAACTCGCACGTGAATCTGGCGTTAAAATTAAGGTCGTGAAAAACCGTCTTGTGAAAGTTGCAATGAAAGAAATTGCAGCCTACAAGAATACGGATGTTTCCGCTCTTACAGGCCAGCTTCTTTACGCTGTGGGTAGCGACGAAGATTTCGATGCAGCAAAGGTCCTTGCGAAGTTTGCAAAGACTCACGCTAAAATGGAACTCGTTGGTGGTTTCAATGCTGAGGGTACCACTCTCTCCACTGAAGAGGTCAAAACGCTCGGCTCACTTCCATCCAAGAACGAACTTATCGCCCAGGTTGTGGATACACTCCTTTCTGGCATCAATGGTATCGTTTCTGGACTCGAAGAACACGCAGAGAAAGCAACCGCTTAATTATTATCGGGTTTAACCCACTATTGAAAGGATAAATATGGCAACTGATATCAAGAAGTTGGCTGAAGAGCTTGTCAAATTGACTGTGCTTGAAGTTAACGAACTTAAAACTGTTTTGAAAGATGAATATGGCATTGAACCAGTCGCAGCTGTAGCTGTTGCTGCTGCTGGCGCTGATGGTGCCGCTGCTGATGAAGGCAAGTCTGAATACGATGTCGTTCTTAAGGACGCTGGTGCTCAGAAGATTGCAGTCATCAAGGCTGTGAAGGAAGCTACCGGACTTGGTCTTGGCGAAGCTAAGGCTATCGTTGATGGTGCTCCTGCTACCGTTAAGGAAAAGGTCGCTAAGGCTGACGCTGAAGCGATGAAGAAAGCCCTTGAAGAGGCTGGTGCGACTGTCGAGCTCGCCTAAATCTTCGATGCTAGCTAATTGAACTTAACAAAAACCGGAACAGCACTTTTCGGGCCGCGTCCGTCCGGCCCGTCGCCACGGGCGGACGGCGCTAACTCTCGCGCTGCCGCGCTCCGAAATGCCCTTAAAGTGCCGTATCCGGTTTTTTGTTGTGTTATAATATCTAGCATGGAAGATTTTGACTATTTAGGTGAGGGAGAGGTATACCTCGACGGCGCATGCCAGAGCTTGCGTCCGCGTCCAGTAATCGACGCAATCAACAACTATTATTCTGAACATAATTCCTGTGGTGAGCGCGTGAAATACAAGTGGGGAAGAGTGACCGATGAAAAAGTTGAAGCCACCCGCGAGAAGGTTCTGAAATTCTTGAAGCTGAAACCGAAGAAATATACTGTTTCATTTACTCTTAACACGACCTACGGCATTAATTTAATTTTGAACCAAATCAAGGCCGATAGATTTAACAAGATCATGACGAGTGACATTGAGCACAACTCGCCATTTCTGGCATCGCTTGCGTTTTCCGAGCGCACTGGTTTACCACGCGAAGTGATGGTACGAAATGATGATGGTTCGATTGATCTAAAGAAATATGATTTTAAAAAAGCAATTGTCGTTGTAAACTGCGCTTCGAATTTTGATGGGCGCAAGTTATTAAATATCAATGAACTTGAAAAGGCCGTTCATAAGGCTGGTGGTATTTTAATTATCGATGCGGCGCAGGCCATGGCACATTCCGCCGATATTGTACGTGGCGTGGAAGTCGATGCGATTTGTTTCTCAGCCCACAAACTCTATGCCCCATCACTCGGTGTGATTGTTTGGAGAGACGAGCTCGACGATGTGTTAGATGTGCGATTCGTTGGTGGCGGTATGGTGGATGACGTCGACAAGGAAAAATACGTTTTGTCGGCCAATAATAAAGAACACCGCTACACACGTTTCGAATCCGGCCTCCAGGCTTGGGGCGAAATTGTGGGGCTAGGTGCTGCGCTCGATTGGCTGGAAAAACTCCCGAAAAAAGATTGGCAGAATCTCGAAAAGAATACGAAAGAATTATTCGATTTCCTAAATAGCTCGAAGAAAGTTCATTTAATTAATAAAGAGCCGAATCCAACTATGTCATTCTTCATTGAAGGACTTGATTCGCATTTAGTCGGCGAAGCGTTGTCGCGCGAGAGTATCATGGCAAGAACCGGTTATTTCTGCGTGCATTATTATCTTGATCATGTGAAGGGCTTCCCGCCACTTATTCGTTTTTCACTTGGGCTTCATAACCGTCCGGAAGACATTGAAAAGATCAAGAAAGTCCTCGGAAAGGTTATTAATTAATCTCTTTGTGCTACAATAATATATATTATGGTGTGTATTGCTGCATTTATCATTTTGGCACTAATTGGAATTTTTGTGGCCATTATTTCTATATTCAAACCAAAAGTAGGTAAGGCTTATCTCAAAGCGATGAAGAAGGCTTGGGGCTGTCTTTGGAAAAAAGTACGTCTCCAAAAATGCGAAACCGGTTTTAAAGACGATGTAAAAAACACTTTGCTTAGTCGCGTAATGCTTAAACATCCAAGTTGGGTCAGACCACTTTCAATTGTGATTGAGTTTTTGTCGATTGTGATTGTAGTGGTGGCAGTGTGGGCTTTGCTCACGGCGATTAAATCACTGCTTGCGCTCTGGGCGCTTGGTAGTTGCAACGTGACGAAGCCTTCGGCTTGCACTATGGGCGCCGAAATGTGTTCGATTGACGAAGATGAACCGAAAAATGTCTTTGAAGCAACTGGCCGTTGGTTTACGGAGTGGGGCGAAATCTTTGAGGCCATCCCGGACAAATTCAGAACGTACAACATTGATGATTATGGATTTGCGTATATTGTAGTTGGCGAGGAAGATGAGAATAAAAAGACGGCGGTCGACATTTTCGATCCGGGTTGCTCGGTTTGTATGACATCATACAAGAATCAGAAAGCCTCTGGCTTCTTTGAAAATAATAATGTCAGACTCGTACCGTTTGCGATTCAAGGCGCCGATGATTCGTATAAGTTTAAGAATTCAGAAATTGTTGTGCGATATATGTATGCCGCTAATAAAGCTAAAGCTGAATACGCGATTGCAATCATCGACAAGATTTACACTGGCAAGAACCATGACGATTATTCATACCAAGATCTAATCAATGATGACTATAGCAAAGAGGACACTGTGAAACATTTGGAAACATGGCTAAGGAACGCTGGTGCGACCGAAAAAGAGATTGAAAGAATCCGCGGTAACGCCGATTCGCAAGAAGTTACCGATATCATGGCAAGGAATCGTCAAATTGTCGAGAACGAATTAAGAGTCAAAGGCATTCCAACCATGCTTTATGACGGCAAGAAGCATACTGGGCTTTGGAAAGCGGAATAACGCTTACGCTTTATTGTAAAATTTACAACATTTTTGCATTGACCGCTGTTAATTTGGTGGAAAACTTTTGAAGAAAATTCTTGACTTTACGGTCACCTAGATATAATATAATATTAATACTATATTTAGACAGGATGCGAGGTATGTCTGAAATTCCAGAAAAACAAATAAAGAGACTCCGTAGCCTTATTAACGAGGCCGAGACAAATTTATCAGCTGCAAAAGAGCTTCTAGTTTCGATTCTTGGAGATGGTGATTCAATTACAGCTCCACGTGAGACGGTAGTTTCGGGCCCAGAAGGCAAAATTATTGAAGGTATCTTTGATGGCCAAATTATGATTGGTCCGGATGGTAAGAACTATCCAGTGCCAGCCAACTATGCTTCTAAGTCGAAGCTCGTTGAAGGCGACATCATGAAGCTCACTATTACTGAGGATGGTAAATTCCTTTACAAGCAGATTGGTCCAGTTGAGCGCAAGACCGTGATCGGCACACTCACTCATCATGATGATAAGTACTATGTTGAAGTAGCAGGCAAAGAATATCAAATTCTTTACGCTTCCGTGACATATTTCCATTTGCGTGATGGATCACAAGTTTCAGTAACAATTCCAGCTGATAATAGCGAAGCAACCTGGGCGGCAGTTGAGGCTGCGCTCTAGGTTTATGCATGGCGAAAGCATTATATAGAAAATATCGACCGAAATCTCTCTCCGAAGTCGTGGGACAGGAGCAAGTTACTCGCGTACTAGAAAATTCCTTGAAGCAGGGAAAGATTTCGCATGCGTATTTATTTATTGGACCACGTGGTACCGGCAAGACTTCCGTGGCACGCATTTTTGCGCATGAAGTGAATGGTTTTAAATACGAACTTGAAGACGATTATGTCGACATTATTGAAATTGATGGCGCTTCGAATCGTGGTATCGATAACATTAGGGAACTGCGCGAAAAGGTCGCGATTGCGCCGACTTCTGGCAAATACAAGATTTATATCATTGATGAAGTTCACATGTTGACGAAAGAGGCCTTCAATGCGCTGCTAAAGACCTTGGAAGAGCCACCGAAACACGTGATATTCATTATGGCGACGACCGACGCTTATAAAGTGCCCGTCACGATTACGTCGAGAGCCCAAACTTATACTTTTTATCTCGCCGATGAAAAGACGATGTTTGATTACCTAAAGTCCGTTTGCGAGAAGGAAAAGATCAAGATTGACGATGATGCGTTAAGGATTGTTGTGAAGCGCGGTGGTGGTTCGTTCCGTGATTCATTGTCGCTACTCGATCAGGTTTCAACTTTGTCGGACGATAAAATCACAAAAGAACTTGTAGCTTCGGCGATGGGCCTCCCGGAAGATGAAAAGATTAATGAGCTGCTGAGTAGCTATGTTTCGGGCAATCTCGAGCAAATTACAAATGTTTTAAAAACTGTTTTAAGTAGTGGCGTAAAACCAGAAACTTTGGCTAGCGAAATGATTTCACTAATTATCGATGCGCCACGTCCAGAACTATTACCACTGCTCGCGAAGTTACCAGAGATTAAGGCGCCATTTGCAGAGGCTAAACTACTCGTTGCGATGACGCAAACTTTAGCGACGACCGTCACCGCGAGCCGTACCACCGTTTCGAGTATGCAATCTGTCAAGGTCGAAAAGAAACCAGAGCCAGAGAAACCAGCCGTGGTCACGAAAACTGTTGAGAAGACTATTGAAAAGACTAGTGTAGAAGAAAGTGTTTCGGTCAGCACTAATACTGATTTTGATTGGGGTAAATTCGTCGAAACGGTGACTAGACTAAATGACGGCGTTTCGAAACAACTCAAGGACGCCGATTACGACGTGACTGGAGGCGTACTGAATATCTATCCGAAGAATAAAATGGAGGTGAGACTCCTCGGTCGCGATAGTAATCGTCAGGTTCTGGCCCAAGCTTGCAATATGAAGGTTGTCATACACGAAATCGGCGATAATCCGCACAAAAGTCAAGACTTACTACTTTCAAAGATGTCCGCTATAATGGGAGGAGAGGTAAAAAACGATGGAGGAGGTAACCCATTCTAAATCAGGTGGTCGCGTGCCACCGCAAGACATCGAAACTGAGCGCTCTTTACTCGGTGCGATTATGATTTCGGACGGCGTCATGGTAAACGTCTCCACCATTTTGAAACCAGAAGATTTCTACGATAAAAGACACCAAATTATTTACGGCGCAATGATGAATCTTTGGGATGCGCACAAGCCAATTGATCTTGTGACTATCACCAACGAATTAAAGACCCAGAAAAAACTGAATGATGTTGGGAAGGCGACTTATCTTGCTGAACTCTCCAACTTGGTCACGACGGGCGCAAATGCCAAAGCGTACGCCGAGATTGTGGAACGGGCTGCGATGCGTCGCAAACTGATTGCTGCCGGTACGGATATTGTTGAGAAAGCTTATGAAGAAGATGCGAATGTCAACGAACTAGTTGGCGAAGCTGAGAAGGAATTATTCAAAGTCTCCGACAAAGTCATTAAGTCTGATTATAAAACGATGGATGCACTCACGGCAGAAGCATTTGAACGTATTGAAGCATTGTATAAGAATAAAGGAGCACTTCGTGGCCTCAAGACCGGCTTTAGTGAACTCGACAAAAAGACCGCTGGTTTTCAGAAGGGCGATCTCATTATTATTGGTGCCCGCCCGGCCATGGGTAAAACGACTTTTGCGCAAAACCTAGCCTTTAACTTTGCTTCAATCGGTAAGGGTGTTCTATTCTTCTCAATGGAGATGGCTTCCAGCGAGATTGTTGATCGTATGGTCTCAAGTATTTCTGGCGTCGATAACTGGAAAGTGAGAACTGGTAATCTAACTAACGACGAAATCAATCAGGTTGACGATGCGCTCGCTGATCTTTCTGATATGCCACTTTACATTGACGATACGAGCTCAATGGACGTGATGGAAGTAAGAAACAAGGCCCGTCGCGCGATGCATGATAACGAGATTAGTGCGGTCGTGATTGATTATTTGCAGCTCATTCAGGGCTCAGCGCGCTATGCCGGTCAACGTGTGCAGGAAGTTACCGAAATCTCCCGTAATCTCAAGATTATGGCGCGTGAACTCGACATTCCAGTGATTGCTTTGGCACAGCTTTCTCGTAACGTGACTGGGCGTGATAACCCAAGGCCAATTCTATCTGATATTCGCGAATCAGGTTCGATTGAGCAGGACGCTGACCTTGTGATGTTCCTTCACCGTGACGATTATTATCATCAGAATGAAAAAGACTATGAGAACACCAATATCACCGAGCTGATTCTTGCGAAGCACCGCCACGGCGCGATTGGCACCATTGAACTCTACTTCAAACCAGAACTCTTACGCTTCATTTCGCTTGATAAAACTCGTGAATAAAGTTATAATAATTATGTGAAGAAAATCATAATTTCTAAACTTTTTTTGTATAGATATCGGTTTGTGATTGGTTATATTTTGCTAGGAGCAGCCTTCATTTTTCTGCTGTTCTTACTGCCTTTGTTCGCGCAAACTGGACTATCCGCAGACGAGATGAATTCGGCGACTTCATCTTATGAACTTAGTTGGGAATCACCAACTACTGGCGATTTAGTCGACGTTCCGTATCGTGCGCTTCAAAAAGTTTCCATTATGTTATTCGGTTTAACACCATACGCGATAAAGCTACCGAGCATTTTAGTCGGTCTAATCCTTGGTTTGCTACTTATTCTTCTGCTCAACCGTTGGTTTAAGAGCAATGTGTCGCTTCTCGCATCTTGTCTCGTCGTTTTATCGACACCATTCTTGTTCCTAGCGGGGAATGGTACACCACTCATTATGATTGTATTCTGGCCAACACTCCTACTCTGGCTTGGATCAAAAATCCAGGGTGAGAAAAGACCGAAACCGATGTATTCATTATTATTTGCGGTAGCAATGCTACTCTCAATCTTCACGCCATACATGCTCTACTTTGCTGCCTTTTGTATAATCTTTGTATTCTTGCAACCACATCTGCGTTTCGTGATTAAGAGCTTGCCGAGATTACCGCTTTCAATCGTGTCGGCATTAATCATCGCTGGCATGGTGACGCTCGGTATTAATATCATTCATCAACCAGAAGTCCTAGCTGAGCTATTAACGGCTACGGATTTTTCGATTCCGCATTTCTTCCATAATATCGCAATTGGCATTACGCCGGTCTTCTTGTGGGATGGTTCACTCCAAAGTGTCTTTATGACGCCACTAATCGGTCTGCCAACCCTAGCGCTCGCATTAGTTGGTCTATTCTCGACTACTAAAGGCTTCTTTGCCTCAAGAAACATGATTGCTTCATTATTATTCCTGTTTACAATCATTATCACCGGATTTAATCCGGACGCCGTAATCTTCCTGATTTTGCCACTTGCAATCCTGATTGCACACGGTCTAAAGTACCTGCTCGAAAAATGGTACGGACTTTTCCCGGAAAACCCATACGCACGCATTGCAGCGATTTTCCCGCTAGCAATTTTGTTTGTGGCGATTATCCTGCCAAGCTTGTTCCAGTATGCCTATGGTTACCGCTATAATCCAAATGTGGTGGGCGAATTCTCGCAGGAGCTCTCAATTATCAGAAAGAACCTAACGGATGAAACCTTACTCGTGCAACCGGAGCAATATCCATTCTATAAGATTCTTGAGGATTCTACCGACATTATTGTCGACTGCGATTATGATGAAATGCCGGCTAGACTTGCTTCATTAAATGAGTCGGTGGTTGACGAAAATTACACGCTAGAGCGCATTATTACGTCCCCTATGCGCGAGAATTCTGATATAATATATCTATATACGGTAAAAGGAGAATAATATGGGTCAGACTATGGACCAGATGAAGCTCTTGAATCAGCTTCGCAAAGCACAAAAAGAACTTAAGAATGAAATCGTTGAAGTCGAAGCCGGTGATGGCGCAGTCGTAATTCAGATTAATGGTGAACTAAAAGTTAAAAAAGTCAAAATCGATCCAGAGAAAGTTGATCTCGATGATATTCACGAACTTGAACGTTGGATTGAGAACTGTATGCGCGATGGCTTTGCGAAAGCCCAAGAAATTGCAACCGAAAAAATGAAACCTTTGATGGGTGGCCTCGGCAACCTCGGAATGTAGAATGCTCCCGAAGGCGCTCATCGATACGATTAATGCGCTTGGAATGCTCCCAGGCGTGGGTCCAAGAACGGCGGAAAGATATGCCTATTATCTTTTTAAATCCAATTCAAAAATCTCGGAACAAATTGCCGATGCACTTTCGAATTTGCATGACAAGGTTAAATCCTGTCCGGTGACTTTCGCTTTAATTGATGCGGACGAAGAACTATCACCACTCTACACTGATCCTGAACGTGATAAAAAGACCGTACTCGTTGTAGAAGAACCACTGGATATTTTTGCGATTGAGGCGACACATGGTTACCACGGCACTTATCACGTGCTAGGTGGTGCTGTTTCGCCAATTGATGGCATTACGCCAGACCAGCTCCATATTAAGGAGCTCGCCGAGCGCGTTAAGAAGGATAAAGTTGAAGAAGTGATTATTGCGACTAACCCTTCTGTAGAGGGAGAATCAACGGCGCTTCTACTCGAAAAAGTTTTACATGAAGTGGAGCCAAAACTCAAACTTACTCGTCTCGCACGAGGCTTACCGCTTGGCGTCGATATCTCCTATGCCGACCAAGTGACGATTAGTGCGGCCTTAGAGCACCGCACTGATCTTTAATACTTTTCTAGTGCCTTGAAATCAACTTTGGCGAGTTTGGTCTTTGGTAGCTCTGGCAGGAAACGAATCTCGCGTGGTATCTCGTATTTAGCGAGATACTTTTTGTAGATGTTGGCTAAATCTTTTTTGATGGCGCGCTCGGAAGCTTTATCTTTTGCCACGATAAAGACGACGACTTTCTCGCCACGAAGTTTGTCTTCACGACCAACTACGGCGCAGGCCGAAACTAGTTCGCACTTCAGGGTAACGTCTTCAATGTTGGCTGGATAAATGTTGTAGCCATTCGAAATAATCATGCGCTTTAATCTTGAGCGGAAGTGAATCACACCACGCTCGTCGGCGTAGCCAATATCGCCAGTGCGGAGATATTTCTTGCCGCCAACCATAATAAAGGCCTTCTCAGTTTCTTTTGGCTTATTTAAGTATTCCTTCATAACAGCGAGGCCACGAACCAGGATTTCGCCGTCATTTCCGAGTTTGGCTTCTTTCTTGGTTTTTAAATCCATAATAACCACTTCATTATCTGGCAGTGGATAGCCAATTACGTCTGGTTCTTCCGCGACGCTCCTTGGCGAGAAGATGAAGCCGCCGGAAGCTTCGGTAAGACCATAGCCATTCTCAATAATGGCTTTGGAGCCGTGAGCTTTCAAGAAATCATTAATCTTTTCTTTACTCGTCATACTAATCATGTCACCACCAGACACGACGAAACGGACGTTCTTTAATTCATTTTTCTTGAATTTAATCTTGGTGAGATATTCAAAGACGGTTGGGACGCCGACTAAGATATTGATTTTATACTTTGTGATGTATTTTTTAAGCTTCTTGGCATTGAACTGTGGAATCAAAACGACGCGGGAACCGAAATAAAGTGGCATGTGAAGACAGCAGCCAAGGCCAAAGGCGTGGAAGTTTGGCAGGAAAGATAGATAAGCATTCTCGGCCTTTAGTAACTCTGGCACTAAGTATTTAGCGCCAAGCGTCTGCGCGTTGAAGTTGAGGTTTGTAAGAATAGCGCCCTTTGGTTTACCAGTAGAACCGCCGGAGTAGAGAATCACGGCTGGGTCTTTGCTATTCACACGAGCGTGTGGATTGCCGATAAATTTGTCGGCACGATTTAGGAACTTGTCCCAAGTGATAATCTTCTGGTCGGTCTTAATATGGTTTTTGCGGCCTTTTGTGAGTTTATAAATCACGCGGACAGCAAGGTCCATTGAACGGGTGGCCGAAACTACGACGACTTGTTCGAGGTTGGTATTCTTGATAATCGCTTCGACTTTTGGATAGGCGATATCGATGCAAAGCATGATTTTGGAATCAGCATCATTCACATATTCTTCGATTTCTTTTTCGGAAGAGAGCGGATGCACCATGTTCGCAACGGCACCGATTTCGTTAATCGCATAGAACATATAAACCGCTTCTGGGGTATTCGGCATACAAACGGTAATGCGGTCGCCTTTTTTAGCGCCGGCTTCCTTAAGAGCAGCGGCGACTTTATTAATCTTTTTAATTAATTCTTTGTAAGTGATTTTGATATCGAAATAATCGAGTGCGACATTGTGTGGCCATTTACAAGAAGCCTCGTAAACTGCGTCGTACATACCGCCGTCAAAATATTCAATATCTTTTGGTAATTTTTCGATATAGCCATACTTGGCACGTTCGAGCTTCATATCGAGGGTGCGAAGAGCATGCTTTATCTTACTATAGACATATTCGAGCATAATATATATTTTACCATTTTTTAGTGGTATTTGGTGTATAATGTGGATATATGGACAAGAATTTCAGGGTGAGGGTAATCTGTGGGCTGGGGATGTTCATTGTTGCACTCGTAGCATTATATACTTTTGACAGTATCCCATTTAAAATCATCTATGGTTTATTCGCGCTGGTTTCGGCGATTGAATTAATCTCATTCTTCTGGCGCAAAATCAGTTTTTGGCACGTGCTACTCGCGATTATTGAAATTGTTTTCTTAGTCTGCTCTTCAATTTGGGTCGCCAAAGTCGGTCGTTATCATTTCTGGTATATTATTCTCGGTGTGTGTGGCTACGACATTTTTGCTTATCTACTTGGCAAGGCCTTTGGCGGTAAGATTTTCAAGAAATCTCGTCCGTTTCCACACATTTCGAAGAACAAAACCTGGGAGGGGACTTTTCTTGGGCTCTTAATGTCATTTCTCATGTGTCTTACGATGATGCTGATTCGTGGCACCTTTGAATTCGATTGGGTCTATCTGCTTTGTGGCCCGCTCGCGCTAGTAGGTGATCTTTATGAAAGCTTCTTGAAGCGTCGTTTTAAGGTCAAAGATTCAAACGAAATCCTAATTAAGAACAAAGTCTTCGAAAAGATTGAAATGGTGATTGGTGGCACGGAAGGCCACGGCGGTTATCTGGACCGCATTGATTCAACGGCATTTACTACTACTATTTTATTATTGATTTCCATCCTTTAAAGAGATATTCTAAACCGGAAATCACCGTAAGAACCAGGACGATAATTAGCAATGCGAAATTGATATTGGCAAATATTTCTGAGCCAATAATTTTGTTTAGCAGAATAAGTGACAGTGTAATCATTTGGACCATGGTTTTGGCTTTGCCGGTTTTTGACGCGGCGAGCGTAATATCTTTTTTTGCCTCCATCATACGAACGCCATCCACCATAAAATCGCGCACGATAATAATTGCAAAGAGCCAAATTGGCACGAGATTTTGATAGGTAAGGGCAAGGAAAGTGAGGTTAACTAGCATTTTGTCGGCTAGGGGATCGAGAAAGGCGCCGAGGTCAGTCACTTGTTTGTTTTTGCGGGCAAGGTAGCCATCAACAAAATCGGTAACGGATGCCACGATAAAGAATATAAGGGTCAGAATCTTGGCTGGAAGATTATCGAAAAAGATCAAAACAAAGAGCGGAATGACAAGAATCACCCGAATCAAAGTCAGGATGGTAGGGAAATTGATGATATTAGTCTTCTTTTTGGTCATTGGGAGTTAAGTTTCTCCTATGGTCAACTTTCCAGGCGCGAATTTTGGCAAATCTGGCAGCGAGGACATCGGTCGAGTACTTGTCGCCTAGCATCACGGTTTCTTCGGTCGTAAAATGGTATTCATCCATTGCTTCGGTAAGCTTAGTGCTAAATGGTTTGTGGGCCCACCAAACACATGGCACACTAATCGGTTCGCAGAATTTTTGCATCATCTTCTTGCGACCATTGTTTGAAATAATTACAACTTTAACGCCGGCTTTATGGCAGCCTTCAATCCATTTGACCAATTCTTCGGCTGGCTCTTTCTCGGAATGAAGTCTCAGAGTGTTATCAAGATCACAAAGTAAAAGCTTCACGCCCTCACTCACAAGGATATCCGGTGTTACGTCTTCGAATTTTTCAAACTTTTTGTCTGCTTTCATCGAGTTCATGCAATAATTTTAGCACAAAAAACCGATATGTTATAATATATATTGTATGTATCAGAGATTCACGGATTTTATTAAAGATAAAGACCATATTTGCATTATTCAAGCCGAAAACCCGGATGGCGACTCGCTCGGCTCGGCTTTTGCACTCGATTATTTATTAACTGGCAAAGAGGTGACTCTGTATTGCCCGGTGGATATTCCAAAGTATTTGCACTATTTTGCAGATTGGTCGAGAGTAACCAATGAATTTGATTACCGCGCGGATGGTTATATCATTGTTGATACAGCGGCTGAGGTTTTGCTCTCGAAATTACTCGATGATTCGGCGATTAAAAATCGTTTGTATTCAGCGCCGGTACTCGTGATTGATCATCATGAGACGGAAGATGATTTAATTTTTCCACACGAAAAAATCATTGAAGTAAGGCCGGCTTGTGCGGAATTAATATATGAAATCGCTGTCAAAGAAAAAATGGAGATTAATCTTGAGGCAGCCGAAGCAATCTTCCAAGGAATTTTGTCCGACACGCTTGGTCTCACTAGCTCGTCAGTCACCGCTAGAACCTTTGAAATCGCCTCTGAGTTAACGAAACTAGGCGCAGTGGTTTCCGACCTAGAAGAACGTCGTCGCGAATTCATGAAGAAGTCGCCACGCATTCTCGATTACAAAGCTGATTTAATTAAACGCATTGATTATTCATTAGACGGCACTCTAGCGACCGTCCATATCCCTTGGGATGATATTCGCGAATATTCAGATGAATACAATCCAAATGTTCTAATTTTAGAAGAGCTAAGGCTGGTGGAAGGAGTTAAAGTCGCGGTCGCGATTAAAACTTATCCTGACGGCAAAGTGACTGGTAAGATTCGTTGTTCGGTCGGTAGTGGTATCGCCGAAAAGGTTGCCGGTTACTTTGGTGGCGGAGGCCATCCATATGCAGCCGGCTTTAGAACATATGATACAAATTATGAAGAAGTGCTCGCGGATTTAGTTAATATTGTGCCGGGGCTTCTAGAGGAGGCAAACAATGCATAAATTAGAATTATATAAGGCGCACGATTTTTCTGCGACCGCGGAGCCAAAAATTACGGTAGTTTTTATTCATGGTATCGCCTCAAATTCGCTAGCCTACGCCCATGCGCTCGAATACCTAGAAGGAGATAAAAAACTAAATGCCAGATACATTGCTTTTGACTTGCTCGGTTCTGGCGAGTCTTTAAAATCCGACCAACTTGAATACACTTACGACGAACAACTAGAGGCCTTAAAGCAGTCTTTAAAGAAAGCCAAGATTAATACGCCGATTATTCTAGTCGGTCACTCTATGGGTACCTTCATCTCGGCGCGTTTTGTTTCAAAAAATCCGGGGGTTATTAAGCGTCTCATCCTCGTTTCACCGCCGGTTTATACCGTGGAAGACTTGAAGAACCCGGCCTTTAAGGCGGCGATTAAGGTGTTTGAGGATGCAGTCAGCGTCAAAGATCCAACCGTAGTTAATGAGAAATCTTTCCAGAATTCCATGAAAAACATCGTGATGGATTCAAAGAATTACGAAGTCCTAACGAAGATCGATATTCCAACTGATATGATTATTGGACTTCAAGACCAATTTATCGCGAGTTACAATTTGCCAAAATTAAAGAAGATTAATCCAAATCTAACCGTCATTCCGACCCCAGGTCATCATGGCGTCTCCCACGAAAAATACCACGAAATTGGAAGAATTCTGAAGGAGGAGATAAATGCGGCTCTATAATACAGCATCAAAAGAATTAGAAGATTTTAAACCGATTAATGATGTAGTAAGAATCTACACTTGTGGTCCAACCGTTTACAACTACCAGCACATCGGAAATTATGCATCCTACATTTATTGGGATTTGTTAGTGAGGACTTTGAAAGCTAATCACTACAAAGTGAAGCGCGTTCTTAACCTCACGGATGTTGGGCATCTTACTTCCGATGGCGATGAAGGCGAAGATAAACTCGAAAAAGGTGCCGCCCGCGAAGGGAAGAGCGTTTACGAAATCGCCGATATGTATTCAAATGACTTTCTCAAGAATTTCCGCAGTCTGCATTTAACCGAGCCGGATGTAATTGCGAAAGCCACTGACTATATCGATGCCGATATGAAGGCAGTTGACAAAATGACAGAAAATGGTTTTACTTATGAAACCGAAGATGGGATTTATTTCGATACCAGTAAGTTTGATGGCTATGCTGACTTCGCGAGACTGGATCTAAAAGGCCTCCAAGCTGGCGCGAGAGTTGGTTTTAATAACGAGAAGCGCAATGTTTCGGATTTCGCCGTTTGGAAGTTTATCAAGCCGGGCGAGAAGCATGCGATGCGTTGGGATTATCTTGGTCGTCCAGGTTATCCAGGTTGGCACCTTGAGTGCTCCACGATTATTCACGAAGAACTCGGCGAGCCGATTGATATCCATACCGGCGGCATCGACCACATTCCGATTCACCATACTAACGAGATTGCACAGTCATTTGCTTTGTCGGGTAAGCCACTTGCGAATGTCTGGCTCCATGCCAATTTCATTACGATTGACGGCGAAAAAATCTCAAAGTCGCTCGGGAATGTTTATCTTTTATCCGACCTTGCTGAGCGTGGCTTTAAACCACTCGATTACAAGATGTGGGTACTCCAAGGCCACTATCAAGGCACCCGCAATTTCACTTTCGAGAGTCTCGAGGCCGCTAAGCAAAGAAGACTGAACTGGCGGAATCGCATCGCGCTTTGCTATCAAAAAGACGTAAAAAGCGACGATGGAATATATGAAAAAGTATTGAATGCCGTGAATGAGAATCTAAACTCCGCCGAAGCCTTTGCGATTGTCGATTCAGCGACGATTGGTCTAGATGATTGGAAGAAAATCGATGAACTATTTGGATTAGACCTAATTGAAGGTACCAAAAATATTGATGACGACACGCAGGAACTAATCAAGAAGCGCGACGAGGCCCGTGCGAATAAAGACTGGGCAACTTCGGATGAGATGCGCGACGAGCTCGCGAAGAAAAATATTGCCGTCAAGGATACCCCAGACGGCAGCATTTGGCAGTACTTAGCCTAAATTATTTCTCACGGAGGAAATCACGTACTTCGTGATAGTAGTAAGCCGTGCCAACCATGAATGACACGATGAAAACGCCAAGTGCAGAATAGAAAGCAATATACGAAGACGTTTCTGGTTTAATAAATAACACGATCATAAAACCAAACATCGCAAGAAATGACAAAATCGGAATGAAATAGGCGACGAAGAATGCCGTGCGTCCGTATAAAGTTTTATGAAAATCATTAAAGGCTTTACGCATGCCTTGAATATCAAGTTTATAAATACTGCTCATGCCTTGATTATAGCATAAGTGAATTATTTTTGATAATAACGTTTTAAGAATTCTTCTTTGTATTCAGCAAAGGTATCGTTCAAAAGGCTCTCACGAATTTTGTCTACGACCGTCACGACGAAATGCTCGTTATGGATCGAAGCTAAGACTTTTGCAGTGATTTCATCGGTTTTAAAGAGATGGTGGAGATAAGCTCGTGTGTAATTTTTACAACATTCACAGTCGCAGTCGGCCATCACTGGCGTGAAATCATCTTTATATTTCGCGTTCTTGATATTCATACGACCGTCCAGGGTATAGAGCGAGCCGTTTCTCGCCATGCGGGTTGGGCCGACGCAGTCAAAGGTATCGCAGCCGTTCTCAGCACCGTCAAATAAATCGATTGGTTCTTGACCCATGCCAAGCAAATGACGTGGTTTGTTTTCTGGTAGAATCGGACAGACCGTTTGAAGCATCTCGGCCATGCCTTCAGCCGTAAACACACCACCAATACCGAAGCCATCCACGTCTAAGGCGCCGCAGAATTTTGCCGACTCAGCGCGGAGATCATTAAAGGTGCCGCCCTGTACTACGGCGTATAAGAATTGCTCCGGCAAGCCAGCTTTCAAATATTCTTTTTCGAGTTTCTCGTGTTCTTTAACACAGCGCTTTAGCCAAGCGTGAGTGCGCTCCATCGCTTCCGCCATGTCTTTACGATTCTCAGATTTCGCGAGATGATCAAACGCCATATGAATGTCGGCACCAATCGCCCACTGCGCCTGCATTGAGGATTCTGGCGTCATTTCGAATTTGTCGCCGTTGATGTGAGATTTGAACTTCGCGCCGTTTTCGGTGATTTTGACGTCCGGTAAAGAAAAGATCTGAAAACCACCGGAGTCGGTAAAGGATGGACCGTGCCAACTAGTGAATTCAGCAAAACCACCACCCTCTTTAATTAATTCGGTGCCCGGAGCGAGCAGCAAATGATAAGTGTTTGCAAGAATTGCCTGAGAGCCAAGCTCGCGCATTTCTTTCATCGTGAGAGCTTTGACGGTCGCGCGGGTGGCAGCGCCGACAAAGGCTGGAGTTTTAATGTCGCCGTGCGGTGTATGAATCACGCCGACGCGGGCTAAACCATTTTTCTTTTCGATTTCAAACTTTAGCATATGAACATTGAATCTCCATAACTTAAGAAATTGTACTTTTCCGCGACGGCATGTTTGTAGGCTTCGTGCAAATGCTCCCAGCCAGCGAAGGCCGAGGCGAGCATCAGCACAGTCGATTTTGGTGCGTGAAAATTCGTGACAAGGGCATCAATCATCGTGAATTCAAAACCTGGATAGATAAAGATATCGTCTTCGCCTTCGGTTTTACCGGTCTTGCCGTAGTATTCGAGTGTGCGGGCGACCGTAGTACCGAGCGCAATTACGCGCGCGCCATTAGATTTCGCGGTTTTAATTGCATCGAGCGTTTCGGCCGGAATACAGAACCATTCGGAGTGCATGTGGTGCTCTTCAACTTTATCAGAACGGATCGGGAGGAAAGTACCGAGCCCAACGTGGAGCGTGAGGTATTTAATGATTACGCCTTTCTTTTTTAGGCGATCTACTAACTCATCGGTCATATTAAGGCTGGCGGTTGGTGCCGCAGCGGAACCCATGTTTTTCGCCCAAACGGTTTGATAACGTTTTTTATCAGACTCTTCGGCGTCGCGATGCAAGTATGGTGGTAGTGGCACAGTGCCGCAGACTTCCGTAAGCTCATTTAGGTCAACTGGCGATTCGATTTCGGCAATACCATTACCTAAGACTTTTTTAATATTGAGTTTGATTGATTCAAGGTTAAGATTTTTTTCACCCCTGTTAAAACCTGGGTTATGTTTGATTTTTTCGAGATTAAGTTTTAAAATGTCGCCGTCGTGGAGTTTACCACGATACATCACGTGCTGTGGCTCAATGCCGTGCTTTTCGAGCACCACGAGCTCACGCTCACGGCCGTCTGACAGCATGCAAAAGAGCCGAGACTGCATCACGCGGGTGTCATTCAGAATAAGAACGTCGCCAGGATTTAAGAACTCATCAAGATTACGATAAAAAGAATCTTTCGTCGCACCAGTTTTACGATCAAGCACTAATAGTCTCGTCGTACCACGTTCTTTTGGCGGGAATTTCGCGATTCTTTCTTCTGGTAAATCGTAATTATAATCAGAAACAAGCATTTTTATATTATACCATCTTTTTTGTCTTTTTCAATCTGCTTGCGGTAGCGATCTTCTTCGGAAAAGATACAGCCACAGTACTTTTGCATGTATAGTCCAAGCTCGCGGGCTTTAGTTTGGCCTTCGCGGAAACCCACGCGGAAATCGCGATATAAAAACTCAATATCAAGCGCCGCCGCGATACGTTCTGAGACGGCTTTTAATTCATCATGTTTTTGATACGGCGAGACGAGGAGCGTCGTCGTAAAGGCATCGTAGCCATGTTCTTTGGCGTATTTCGCGGCTTTCGAAATGCGCTTCACATAGCAATAATTCACACAACGATTCTCGATGTCATTCACCACATTTTTACAGAATTCATCAAGGCCATATTCTTCAACGAAAATCGCTTCGATATCCACGGATTTGACATATTCTTTCAAACAATCACGACGGGTTTTGTATTCAATATACGGGTGGATATTTGGGTTGTACCAAAAAACTGTCGGCTCGATGCCTTCCGCGCGTAAAGCGTCAATACAATAAACGCTGCAAGGGGCGCAGCACGTGTGCATTAATACTTTTTTCATTAACATTATTATAACATTTATGGTACAATTATTCTATAAGGAGGTCTATGTCCAAAGTAGTAGAAACAGATATTAGGACGTTTATTAAATTTTGGCTCGTACCACTTGGTATTATTGGTGTGATTTTCTTTTTGTACAAAGCGCTCACCGGTTTAATTATCATTGGTATTTCAATTTTCTTGGCGCTAGCCTTAAAGCCACTCGTTCGTAAGGTCAATGATTTCTTCAACCGACACTTTGGCACTGAAAAGAAGCACCGCAATATTTCCGCTGTGTTTGCCTATTTAATTGTGATTCTAATTATTGGTGCGATTATCGGTATCGTGGGGCCGGTCGTGATTAACGAGACTTCGCACTTCTTCGAACAACTACCAAAGACCTTTGAAAACGCCTTTGGCGGCTGGGAGGGAATTAACAACTTTGGCCAATCGATTGGTATTGAAAACCTCCAGACGGAAATCACGAATACAATGTCGAATATTTCAAATGGAATCATGGGTGCGATTGGCTCGAACTTCGTCGCCAGCATTAGTGGCGTGGCAGATGTCGCCATGAAGACGATGCTCGTACTTGTGCTCACGCTCCTATTCCTACTCGAAGGTCCAAGTCTCATGAATGTACTTTGGAATAGTGTGAGTGATGGCAGCGAAAACAAGAAACCAATCAATGCCGCGAAGCGCGTGGTGGCACGCATGGCCGACGTAGTTTCAACTTATGTTTCACATCAAATGATTGTCGCGATGATTGATGGTCTAGCCTGCGGCATCCTCGTGTTCCTACTTTCACTGTTTACGGATGTATCGCCTAGCATCGCCATCCCAATGGGTATGATTTCGATGATTTTCTACATGATTCCAATGTTCGGGCAGATTATTGGCGCAATTCTAGTGACGCTAGTGTTGTTCTGTTCTAGCCCACTTGCGGCGGTTATCTTCGTGGTAGTCTACATTATCTACGCACAAGTTGAAAACAATTTCATTGCACCAAAGATTCAGGGCAGTGCCCTCAATCTCCCGGCCGTAGTCATTCTCTGCGCCATCACGATTGGTATGTACATGTTCGGACTGCTTGGTGCTATCATTGCGATTCCAATTGCCGGTTGTATTAAAGTCTTGGTCGAAGAATATCCAAATATCAGAGTCGCAGCAAGAGGTTAAATGAGTAAAGAAGAGATTAAAGCGCCAGAAGCGCAGGGTGACGTGACGCCTAAAAATGCTTTTAAAAAGCTAAAAAAGCCAGCACTCACGCTCGCATTTATTGCTATTAATGTTGCGGTGATTGCCATCACGGCATTCTCGGAATTCGGCAATTCAGAAAACGCCGCTCAGCTGTCTGAAGTCCAGATTAACTGGTGGTTCTTACTACCAGCCGCCGCTTGTTTCATCGTGGCAATTACGCTCGAGATTCATAAATACATCATCATGATGCGGGAAGCTGCCAATGTAAATATGAAGAAGCAGGTGAAGAAGGTTTGGCGTGTGGCGAGAAGAACGGTGCTTCTAGGGAAGTATTACGATAGCGTGACGCCGGCCGCAATTGGTGGACAGCCGTTCCAGATTTGGTACATGCACAAAAACGCCGGTATCGGTAAGGGCATGGCTACAACGATTCCAATCATCGGCATGATCTCAAACCAAATTGGTTTTATTATTGTGGCATCGGTAGCATTTCTGTTTGGTAGCTTATCGATTAATAACGCTGTGCTGATGGCGACGGCCTGCTTCGGTTTACTATTCTATGCGTTCTGGCCAATTGCAATTCTGATTGCGACGTTCTTGCCAAACACAACTGCCGAATTAATCAATTTAATTGTGAGATTCCTCGCGAAGATTCATATCGTGAAGGACAAGGAAAAAGCGATTAAAAAAGTCAGCGATGGCGTGAACGAATACGCGAAATGCGTGAAGCAAATTCTAAAGACTAGAGGACTGTTCCTCCGCGAGGTTTTGCTCTCGGTCTGCTTCCATTTATTAATCTCGATGATCCCATTCTTCGTACTTACCGCCTTTGGTGGCGCGGTTGATTTCTTGCCGTGTCTTGTCACAACGATTGCCGTAACGAGCGCCGTGTACTTTGTGCCAACACCAGGTAACGCTGGCGCGGCGGAAGGCACTTTCTTTGTGGTCTTCTCGGCACTTTCTTCGGGTTACATTTTCTGGGCCATGTTAACTTGGCGCTTCTTCTCATACTACATCTACATTATTATCGGTGCGATTATTTATGTAAGAATGCATTTTGAAAAGAAGAAAAATAAGACTCATGAAGAAAAACTCGATACTTAGTTCGCTCCCAGTTTTAATTGCATTTGTTTTTGTGGGGGTATTTGCGTGGCTGATTGCAAGTGCGTTTCTTGGCGATAAAGCGGGTGATGTTCAGCCAGAGCCAGAAAGCTCAGAAGAAGAAATTGAAGAACCAATTGCGGAGGATGAAGAACCAGAAGAAACCAAACCAACTGGCCCGGTTTATTCACCAATGACCAATGTGGCGTCTTCTAACTGTACGATTAAATATGGGAATTTGATGCTCATTAATCCGAACTTTCATGTCGAGCAAGAATATATTACGAACCGAAAAGCCGAGCTCATCAGCTTGTCTTACAACTACGGCATTGAAGAAGGGAATCCGTATAATGGTGACAATTTGATGGATGCGACGGCCGCGGCGCACATGTATGAAATGGTGAATGCGTATAAGGCCGAGTATCCTGGGCACGTGATTGAAACGCGTTCTTGTTACCGGGTGCGGGGGACGACTTGCGGAAGGTTATGTCTCCCGACCGGACAAACCGACCATCACACTGGCCTAACTTGCGATTTGATTGACCCGGCTTATGGTACTTCGCTCGATACGAGTTTATATAATCGGCACGTCGAGTGGCAGTGGCTGAAGGCTAATTCGTATAAATATGGCTTTATCGATCGATTCCCGCTAGCATGGGCGGGCGGTTCGATGAGCGAACCGATAAATGTGAATGCCGATGGTTCGACTGGTTTATATGAAACTTGGCACTATCGTTACGTTGGTGTCGAGGCGGCGACCGAGATTGCAACTGGCAAATATAACAATGGCCAGTATGATTCTTTGGAACACTATTTGAAGGCGACCGGACTTGTGACGGATCTCGTGAATGCAACTTGTAAAACAGATTAAAATTATGCTAAAATAGAAGTAGTATATGTTAAAACTTTTTCGTTTCCTCAGGCCATATTGGTGGCAAATTCTGATTCTGCTAGCGGCGACTGGACTCCAGGTTTATACGACGCTCCGGCTTCCAGCGCTCATGGCTGATATCATCAACGACGGCATCGTGAAGGAAGATGTCGGAATGATTTGGCTGGTTGGTGGGAAGATGATTTTGTTTGCGGTTATCTCAGCGCTCGGATCTTTGATTTCTTCCTATTATTCTTCTGTGGTGGGTGCTAGCTTTTCAAAAGATTTAAGAACTGAAATTTTCAAGAAAATCTTAAGTTATAGCATGACTGATATGAAAACCTTTAGCACCGCTTCACTGATTACTAGAACTACACAGGATGTGACGCAGGTGCGCCAAACACTCACAATGATTTTGCAGATGATGCTCCGCGCGCCGCTATTTTGTATTATTTCTTTCATTATGGCGATTCAAACGGCGCCGGATATGAGCTGGATTATCGGCGTAGGCGTCGTCTCGATTCTTGGCACCATTATTCTCATCATGTCACTCGTGATCCCGAAGTTTAGAATCTTCCAAAAACTAGTTGATAAAACGACTTTACTTACGCGCGAAAATTTGACGGGTCTTCGCGTAATTCGTGCCTTTAACAATCAAAAAGTTGAGAAGAAAAAGTTCATGCGTACAAACGAAGATTTAACGAAGCTCCTTATCTACATCGACCGCATTATGGAGCTCCAGAATCCGTTCATTAATATTATCTTCAATGGTACAACGCTCCTTTGCTCGTGGATTGGTATTTCGTTGCTCACGAAAGATTTTGCATACCTTGGTAACATGGCGGCGTTCGCACAATATGTTGGCCACGTGATGATGGCGTTCTTAATGCTTTCGATCCTATTCGTGATGATTCCACGCGCCAATGTATCGGCAGAGCGTATCAACGAAGTATTGAAACCCACCAATAAGATTCACTGGAAGAAGGAAACAACTGGTGTGCCTGATAAGGTGCCTTCTGTTGAATTTAAGAATGTTGATTTTATGTATCCGGATGCAGAAGAGAAGGTTTTGTCCGGCGTGTCGTTTGTCGCAAAAGCTGGCGAAACGACGGCGTTTGTCGGTTCGACTGGCTCTGGTAAATCGACACTGATTAATTTGGTGCCGAGATTCTACGAAGCGACGTCTGGCGAGGTGATTGTAAATGGGATTTCAGTGAAGGACTACAACCAGGATGATTTGATGGGGCGAATTGGCTTTGTACCACAACGTGGGATTCTGTTCTCCGGCACCGTGAAGTCGAACATTAAATTCGGCGCGCCACATGCAACCGATGCAGAAGTGAAGCATGCGGCTGAAGTTGCACAGGCGGATGGTTTTATTTCGAGATTACCGGAAAAATACAATGCGCACATTTCGCAAGGTGGTACGAATGTATCTGGTGGACAGAAACAAAGGTTGTCAATTGCGCGCGCCATTTGTAAGAAGCCGGAAATTTTCGTGTTTGATGATTCGTTCTCAGCACTCGATATGAAGACGGATGCAAAACTTCGTGCCGCTCTGAAGCCAGAAACTAGGGGCGCGGTCGTATTAATCGTTGCACAGCGTGTCAGCACCATTAAAGATGCTGATCAAATCGTAGTGCTCGATGGTGGCAAGGTAGTCGGTATTGGTAAGCATTTGGAGCTTCTGAAAACCTGTGCTGTCTATGAAGACATTGCGAAGTCGCAACTTTCGGACGATGAGTTTAAGAATGAGATGAGGCTCGCGAAAGCGAAGAAGGTGGAGGCGTAAGATGCATGACGATTCATTGAACCATGGTGGCAACAAAGTTAAAAACGCCAAGGTTACGTTTAAAGAATATTTGGTTTCGATTAAAAAGTATCGTTTCTCGATTATTATGTCGATTATTCTCGCGATTGCTTCAGCCATAACTGGGCTGTTTACGCCAAAAATTCTCGGCGACATGACGACGATTGCCTACGAAACTTATCCGGACATCGATTTCATTACGATTGGACAGAAGGCAATCCTTGTAATTGTCTTGTTCCTAATTTCAGCAGCCCTAAACTATGCGCAGGCCTTCATTCTCGGTATCGTCACGGCGAAATACACTCGCGATATGCGCGAGAAGATTATCGATAAAATTTCGAAACTCCCGATTTCGTATTTCGATCGTCATAAATTTGGTGACACGCTTTCGCGCATGACCAACGATATTGATGTCTTAACAACCTCGATGTCACAGGAAATTGCAGACTTCTCACTCAGCCTTACCACGCTTGTTGGCGTGATGGTAATTATGCTCGTGATTTCGGTGCCACTGTCGCTGATTTCCTTCATCATTGTGCCATTATCGGTAATTGTGGTGGGGAAGATTGCGAAATTCGCGCAGAAGTATTTCCGCGATCATCAGGCACTCCTTGGTGTACTTAACAGCAAAATTGAAGAGGATTATGCTGGCCAATCGGTGATTAAATCCAACTCGTACGAGCCATCCGCACTTGAAGATTTTAATGAAACGAATGAAAAGCTCGCGAAGGCCTCGATGCGCTCACAATTCTATTCATCGCTCTCTATGCCGGTTACACATATTTTCACGAATTTAAGCTATGTAGCGATCTGTATCGTGGGCGGCATCTTCGTGATTGAGCGCGTGATTTCGATTGGTGACATTCAAGCCTTTATTCAATACGTCACGAGATTCAACCGTCCGATTACGGAAATTGCTTCGTCAACTTCCACGATTCAGGCTTTGCTCGCGGCGTCTGAACGTATCTTTGAATTCTTGGATGAACCAGAAGAAGAACCGGACATTTCGCCGGCGCAGAAGATCGAGAAAGTGAAGGGCGAAGTCGAATTCCATGAAATTAACTTTAGCTATCTCAAGGACACACCAGTGATTAAGAATTTCTCGGTCAAAGTGGAGCCGGGTATGAAGGTTGCCATCGTGGGGCCGACCGGCGCCGGTAAAACTACGATTATTAATCTACTCATGCGCTTTTATGAACCAGATTCAGGATACATTTCGATTGACGGCGTGCCAACTAGGGAAATGGAGCGCGCGGACGTGCGTGGATTATTCGGTATGGTACTCCAAGATACTTGGCTATTCTCGGGTACGGTGGAAGAGAACTTGCGCTACGGCAAGCAGGAAGCCACGCTCGAAGAAATCAAAGCAGCTGCGAAAGCTTCGAATATCCATCACGTGATTGAGTCATTGCCAAAGGGCTATAAGACGATGATTTCCGAAGATTCGGATAACATTTCGGCCGGCGAAAAGCAACTCATTACGATTGCACGCGCGATGGTCGCGAACCCGCCGATGATGATTTTAGACGAAGCGACTTCCAACGTGGATACACGTACCGAACAACTAATTCAAGATTCGTTTGAGAAACTGACGAATGGTCGCACATCGTTTGTGATTGCGCACCGCCTTTCAACGATTCGAAATTCCGATCTCATTCTCGTGATGCGCGATGGCAACATCGTCGAGCACGGCAACCACGAAGAACTCCTGAAGCAGGGTGGTTTCTACGCCGAGTTATACAACTCACAATTTGCTGACAATTAAATCAAAGACTTCTTCAATCGTACCGGAAGCATCAATAATTGGGATGTTTAAGGTTTTAGCAATTTGAAGATATCCGGCATTAACTTTTTGTTGGAACTCATCCGGCTTTGCTTCAAAAGTCTCGGTGGCTTTACCACGGTTTCCTTGGCGTTCTAACCGGACTTTGTCGGATACTTTTAGAATAAAACCGCGGTCTGGATTGCAGTAGTGATCCGGCATCATTTCTTTAGTTACTCGGATAATTTTGCTTCTTGAAACGCCCTCGCCGTAGCCTTGGTAGGCGAGCGTAGACCACCAATTGCGAGCGGAAATCACAATCCCGCCACGCTTTAAGGTTGGCTCCGCAATTTTACGCCAGAGCTCGGAGCGGGCGGCGGTGAAAAGTGCTAGGTTCGTGATTGGCTCAAGCTTCCATTCTTTACCTTTAATCACGATGATATCGTGGATTTCGTGTGCCTGTGGCAAATCACCGTCTGGCTCATCCATCACCACGACCTCTTTGCCCTGTTTTTCGAAATAGTCTTTTAAAAGTCTGGCCTGAGTCGATTTACCAGTACCATCTTGTCCTTCAATGACGATATACATTATTTTTCTCCTTCTAGATATTTTTGATAGCAGGCTGGGCAGATAGCGCGGTATTCAATTTTAGTTTTACCGTCATCAATTAAAACATCCGGGCCATCGACGACAAACTTACCGTTTAAAAATCTCGCATTACAAGTCGCTTTACGCCCACATTCACAAATCGTTTTAATCTCTTCAATATTATGAGCAATTTGGAGAAGCCTGGTTGCACCTTCAAACCCACCATCGGTCAGGCGAAAATTCAGTCTAAGCCCGTAAGCCATCACTGGAATGTCGAGTTTATTCACGATCATCATTAACTCGTCGACTTGAGCCTTCGTTAAAAACTGGGCTTCGTCAACTAATACACAGTGGACGTTTTGGTATTTTTTTGAAATCTCTTCATAAATATTGGTTTTTTTATCGAAACAAAAATCAGTCTCTCTTTCTGGACCAATCCTAGTTAAAAGTTTCGTGCCATTCTTGGTGTCGGTTTTTGGTTTAATTACGCAGACTTTATGTCCACGTTCTTCGTAATTAAATGCGACTTGGAGAAGTTGCATGGTTTTGCCGCACCCCATTGCTCCGTATCTGAAATATAATTTCGCCATGCTATAATTATAGCATGCATGAGAGTTGGAAATCTTTTCTAGATAGTGAGTTTAATAAACCGTATTTTAAAGAACTCTCGAAGTTTTTACACGATGAATACGAACATAAAACGATTTATCCAAAAAAGAGCCTGGTCTTTTCGGCATTTACAACTGATTTGAATGAAGTTAAAGTTGTAATCTTGGGACAGGATCCATATCACACACCGGGTGCTGCAGAGGGACTGGCTTTTTCGGTGCCTTCAACTCAGCCAATCCCGCCATCATTAATTAATATCTATAAGGAAATCGATGCTGACATTGGACACCATAATAATCCGTCTGGAAGCCTCCGGAATTGGCAGAAACAAGGCGTATTATTATTAAACACGGTTCTAACCGTAGAAGCCCACAAGGCCGGTTCACACCGAGGCAAAGGTTGGGAAACTTTTACAACCGAAGTGATTAAATACCTAAACGAAACTCGTCCGCATCTAGTTTTTATTCTGTGGGGCAGAGACGCGAGAAATAAAAAGACACTGATTGACAGCTCGAAACATTTGATTTTAGAGTCACCACATCCATCGCCGCTTTCCGCCTACGCCGGGTTCTTTGGCAATCATCATTTTTCAAAAACCAATGAATTTCTCGAGAAGAACGGCTTAAAGCCAATTGAGTGGTAGTTTTTAATTCGTCTTTAAGGTTCATTTTTTATACTTAAAATGTAAAAAAGGAAAAATATGGACGAAGAAACTATTAGTAAAAGTATTAAAAACAATTCTGAAACAACCGATAGACCGGAACTACCAACCGATTTAGAAGAAGTTGGCGATGGTGAGAATGTAGGTACGATGAACCGTGGCAGAGAATTTCCAGGCGAAAGAATGACGTCTGTAGCTCAGCCACAGGCTGATCCGATGGCACCACTCATCTATTTTTCGGCCGGTGCCGGCAGTGCTCTACTTGCCTTTTTAGTTTTTTATCTTTGCTTAAGATTTTTGCCAAAAAGAGGCTGTGACTATCGTCAAGAAAAACTAGCAAAAAAGGATAATTAAAGCCAAGCCGCTAGTCTTTTATATTCAGCTGAATCTTTCGGATAGGAATCAAGGATATCTTCGATATAAGATTTACCGTTCGAAAGGTTCAGCGTTTTTACATGCGGCATTGAAACAAGCATACGAATGACCGCTTCGTCGGTTTCAACATTAGTCATGGAATGTTTCGGATCGGTTGAATGTGAATGTACCCGTAGCTCGTTATAGACAAAACGGGTAATACCAGCCTGCAAACAATACTTTAGGCAGTTTTCGCAAGTGGCGACTCGATTATAAATGGTGCAGCCGTGTAAATCTTGTTTAGCAAAAAGCACTGCATTCATTTCGGAATGAATCGCAAAATAATACTTCATCGGGCGCTCACTTAATGTCATTTTAGCTTCGTTCGCACCCTGAATCATACCATTGTAGCCAAGCGAGACGACGCGCTTGTTTTGGTCGACGATGCAGCAGCCCATTTTCGACGAAGGGTCTTTGCTTTTAAGCGCAACCGTTTCGGCAATTTTCATGAAATACTCATCCCACTCGCGTTGTTTTTTATCCATTTTTCCTCCAATTCATCTCTATTATACCATAGTTTAACAGGTGGGGGGTTGCAAGATTTTGGTGCTCGTGATTTGATTCTCCAAAATAAATAGTGGAGGTAAAATGAAAAGATTATTGTGGTACGTGAGTGCCGTAATTTTAGGCATATATATTATAAATGGTGGGGAAACACGGGCACAAACGAGTTGCAAGGACTTAAGAATTGTCTTTGCGCGTGGGTCTGGTGCACCGCGTGAGAATAATGCGGATTACCAGGCGTTTAAGAATTCGATTGAGAATTTGATTAGCGACTCCGGCATTAGCTATGAGTTTATCGATTTAGACTATCCGGCGATTGGCGTAGGTTTTGATAATTTGAACGTGGTGATCGGTGCCGTGATTAGTGGAGGTGAAGGGAACGAGTTTGGAGAAAGCGTAAAGGCGGGGGCGACTAATCTCGCACGGATGGTAAATGACGAATGCGCGGATACAAAATATATACTTGGTGGGTATTCGCAGGGTGCGATAGTGATAATCAAAGCCCTGAAGGAGATTCGACCGGAGAGGATTATTTATGCGGCGACTTTTGGCGATCCAAAAATCTATTTGCCGGAGGGCGAAGGAATCATGCCGGCCGCTTGCCGAGGCGAGAATTTATCGCCCTACCGGATATATGTGCCGGACTGCATGGCATATAAAGGGTTGCTCGGGGCTTACATTCCGTATGTGGCGGATGAATACTTAAACAAAGTGGGGACTTGGTGTAACAAACGAGATATCTTTTGCAGTTCTAGGTTTAGTATTAGCGACCACGTGAGTTATGAAAGTACTGGGCTCTATGAAGATGCGGCGAAAGTAATATATCTTAAAATTGCCGATGCGTTCGGGATCGATAAGCGCGTAGTGTCGCCACATGATACGGTATTTTTAATCGATGCAACGTGGTCGATGGAAACGATGATTGACGCGTACAAGTCCGAGGCTCTTAGTCTTGCAAAAGAAACGCTGGATAGTGATGGCAGAGTGGCATTATTCGCCTACCATGATTTAGATGATTTTGCGGATTCCTTAGTGCAGTATTGTGATTTTGAAAGTTGTGATTCAATTGAAACTTTTGAAAGCAAAATGAATGAGATTGTAACTGAGTATGGTGGCGATCTTCCAGAGTCGCTACTTTCAGCATCGCTTCATTTGATGAAGAGTCTAAACTGGAAGCTTGGCTCGACGAAATCTTTGGTAGTTCTGACGGACGCTGGCTATCATTCGCCAGACCGAGATGGCACAACTTTTGATGCCGTCGTAAAACTCAGCAAGGAGATTGATCCGGTGAACTTTTACGTAATTACGAATGAAGAGATAGCTGATGAATATGTAGATTTGACTAGTGCAACTGGCGGAAGAGTGGAAACAGATTTTGGCAAGCTAAATCTGCTCACAGATTATATTATGGAAAGAAGCGACGCCTTGCCGCGAGTCGAGGAAATACCGGAAGAAGTGCCGGCGCTCGAAATCCTGTTTCAATCTTACTATGCAGATACCGCAACGATTAAATATGCGACTGACGGGCAAAAGGTAATTGTAATTATCAATGGACAAATTATTGGAACAACGAACGAAAAAGAAATAACGATTACCGACCTAGATCGAAGAATTGAAAATGAGATTATGCTAGTACCGATTAATAATGACGCGCGGGGCGAGGCAAGTGTGATCATAGTTACGTCCGATGGGCTCGGCGGGACAAAAAACGACCTGCCGGTCGTGATTCCAAAAGCCCCTAGTACGGGAGGGCATTAGTTTGAACTTAAATGATAGTGGTCGCCATATTCGCATTTATAGACACTTAAATGTCCTTCAATATGGTGGTCATATTCAGCCACGCGGGCCGCCATTTCGGCCTCCTCGCGAGTCTTGTAGCAAATTTTATGGGTATCACCAACCCAGCACCTTTCGGGCTCGTAGATTCCAGTTCTGATTTGCTTACGATTTGTCATGCCAAATTATTATATCACATTTTAGACCATATATTGAATAATTAGTCAATAAGTGTTATAATAACGCCTATGACTTTGAATAAAGATTTAATTCGTAATGTGGCGATTATCGCGCACGTTGATCACGGTAAAACTACCCTTGTTGACGGGCTTCTTAAACAGTCCCATACTTTTCGTGACAACCAAGCCGAAATGAACCAGACGCTCATCATGGATTCGATGGATCAGGAACACGAGCGTGGTATTACAATTACTGCGAAGCAAACCTGCGTTTACTACAACGGCTACAAGATTAACATCATTGATACGCCAGGTCACGCAGATTTTTCTGGTGAAGTCGAACGTACGCTCAATATGGCAGATGGCGTGCTTTTAATCGTGGACGCCCAAGAAGGGCCGATGCCACAAACTAAATTTGTACTTCAAAAGGCGCTCGATCTGAAACTCCGCCCAGTCGTGATTATTAATAAAATCGATAAGCCAGCCGCTCGCATTGAAGAAGTGAAAGATGAAATTGAAAGTTTGTTCCTAGAACTCGCAACCGATGAATCGCAACTGAACTATCCGATTTATTATGCGATTGCCCGCGAAGGCAAAGCTGGCAAGACGACTGAACTCGATGACAATCTTAATGTGATTTTCGAAGCTATCATTAATGATATTCCAGCACCAAGCGTGGATGAAAATGCCGATGGTGCACAACTCCTTGTAGCTGCCCTCGCTGCCGATAATTACCTTGGCAAGTACTGCATTGGCAAAATCTTCCGTGGCAAATTGAAAAAGGGCCAGACCGTGAAGATTCTGCGTGGTGATGTAGTGAAAAATGCGAAGATTGAGAATTTGTTTGTTTATAAGGGTCTTGGTAAAGAAGAAGTACCGGAAGCCATTGCTGGTGACATCGTAGCGCTGACTGGCGTTTCGGAGGCTAACATTGGTGATACGATTGCAACTGGCGATAAGCCAGAAGCACTCCCAACAATTGAACTTGAGCCACCAACGCTTTCGATCTACATTGGCCCAAACACTTCGCCGCTCAAAGGTCGCGAAGGTGAGTTTACGACTTCTCGTCAAATCGCCGAGAGGTTAGAGCGCGAACTAGAAACCAACATCGCGCTTAGAATTGAGCCAGATGGTCTTGGCTACAAAGTGTCTGGTCGTGGCGAGCTCCATCTTTCAGTCTTAATTGAAACGATGCGTCGTGAAGGTTATGAGCTTGAAGCTGGTCGTCCGGAAGTAGTCTATCGTGAGATTGATGGCAAGAAGTGCGAGCCGATTGAGAGTTTAACCGTAGAAGTTTCGTCAGAATTTGTCGGTGCCGTTTCGCAAGAACTTGGTATTCGTAAAGCCGAACTTAAATCTCAGGAACTCACTTCGACTGGTGCCACGAGATTCGTTTATGAGATCTCGACCGCCGCATTAATTGGTCTTCGCAACAATCTACTTACTGCTACTAAGGGCACCGTGATTATGTCGAGCATTCCGTGCGGCTATCGTCCGATTGAAGGGAAATATAAGCCAGAACGTAATGGCGCGTTGGTTGCCTTTGAGGATGGTGTTTCAACTTCTTATGCGCTAGACGCCGCTCAGGCCCGTGGTATCCTCTACATTCCACCACAAGTACCAGTTTACCAAGGCATGATTGTCGGTCTTTCAAATAAAAAGGACGATATTGATATTAATATCTGCAAAGAAAAGCAACTTACAAACATGCGTACGCATGCTTCGGATGGTGCAATTCAACTTACTCCATACACGCAGCTATCACTTGAGCAATGTCTCGATTTCTTATTGGATGATGAACTGCTCGAAGTTACGC
Organism: Candidatus Saccharimonadota bacterium; assembly: GCA_017464135.1. GTDB lineage: Bacteria > Patescibacteriota > Saccharimonadia > Saccharimonadales > Saccharimonadaceae > Nanosyncoccus. The sequence continues at coordinate 216,499 of JAFUEB010000004.1, forward strand.
CGAAATCTTTGAGGCTCCGCAAGCGTCAACTTGATCCAATCAAGCGCAAACGCGAAAACCGGACTTACTAAAATCTGATATAATCAATTTATGTCTTATCTCATCGATTCACATTGTCATTTGCATGATCGCCAGTTTTTTGAAGCCGAGCAAGCGGAAGAGATGGTGAAAAATGCTTCTCAAAAAAATGTTAAGAAGATTGTTTGTATTGGGACGGATCCGGACGATTCGCTAGTAGCGCGTGAATTTGCAAAAGCACACGAAAATGTCTTCTGGACTTATGGGATTCACCCAGAAGAGACCAATGGTGGCAAGAAGGTACATTTTGATGGTTCCGTGACTAGAAAAGACAATGAGAAACTGGTCGCGATTGGCGAAGTGGGACTTGATTACCATTCCGAAGACTGCGACCGTGACGCGCAGATTAAACTGTTCAATGAGATGTTGCAGCTCGCGAAGGACAATGATTTACCTCTATCCTTCCATGTCCGTAATGCGTTTGAAGATTTCTTTGCGGTCGTGAAGAATTTCCCGGAAGTTCGTGGCGTAGTGCATTCATTTACCGATAGTAAGAAGACTTTGAGAAAAATTCTAGAAGAAACGGACTTTTACGTGGGCGTGAATGGTCTCGCGACTTATTCAACTTTGCCAACGCCGCCGCTCGAGAGAATCGTCCTCGAAACCGATGCACCTTTCTTGACTCCGATACCGTTTCGTGGTATAATAAACGAACCAGCGTATATCCACGATATCGCAGAATGGCTAACTAAAAAACTAGAAATAGATTTCGAGACTGTCAAGAAGGAGACTACTAAAAATGCAGAGCAACTCTTCCGTCTTTCACATTCCTGAGCTCGCTAAGCGTGAAGCCACAGTTTTTGGCGAAGCAAAAGAAGCCTTGGAAATCTATCAAGAACTGAACCAGATTTCTGAGGAGATTGAACAATGTCGCTTGCGCAATTCTTAGATGGCACGATTCTCGATCCGAAGAATATCGAATCGAAGATTTATCTTCCAAAGGGTATTACTAAACCATTTAGCAAGGTGAATTTTTACGGTAACGCCAAGCAGGGAAATGCGGTGAAAAAAATCAACCCTTACGACATTCGCCAATCCAGCACGATGACTTATGCCGATTTGATTAACGCCGAATCGGCGCTCGGTCGCACGATTTTTGGACCGATTCCAGAAGGTCATCAGCGTGAATTTTGTCTTTCAAAAAAGAATATTTGGGTATGGTATGATGGTTGGTTCGACGAAAAAGGCGAGCCGCAAGGTGTCACGATTCGCTACGAAGTGAGACCGGATGGCGTGTTCAAATTCTACAATGGCAAGTATATTAAGTTAAAAGACACGGAACTCAACAATTTCTGCGAGGCAGTGCGCACTTATCATAAGCTAGTCAAGACTCATCTTTACTTTTAAGAGTTTAGTTGTTAAAATGTGCTTATGGATACTGATATAAGCACGGGACCAAGAAAGGTAGCAACACCGAAGAAACCGGTTAATCCGAAAGCTCCGGTTAATCCTAAGGCTCCGGTCGATCCGAAAAAACCGGAAGAGGAAAAGAAACTGGACGACAATGCTCCGATTGAAGAACTTCCAGATTCTAAGGTTGACCCAAATAATGTCGTAGTGGTTGAACCAAGAGTTAAGCCTCCCGTGATTGAAGAACCGAAAAAAGAGCCGATGGACCCGAAGTTGAAACGTGCGATTTTCGTGTTTGGCATTGGTATCTTTACCTTGGCCGTTGGTGCATTTTTCCTATTTAAGACTCTGACAAAGAAACCGACTGAGCCGGATGGTAAATATCTTGTAAGTGTCGGGACCTGGGCGCGTGAAGATGAGCCAACCGTAATTTGGACTTTCGAAGAAGGTAAAGGTAAGCTCACGACTAATCGTCATTACAATGACTACGATTTTATCTGGTCAATTGAGGATAAGAAACTCAATATCGAGACATCTTGGCTCTATACTTTGAACGACTCGTTTGATTATGTTTTGAATCAGAAAAAGAATACTCTCACCTTGACAAAAGACGGCGTTGATTATGTATTTGTGCCGGCTAGCGATGTGAAAGAAACTGAAACTAATTGATATCGATTTCTGTACCAGACGTGGCGTTGATGCCAAGATTTGATAGCACGACCATTTCGTCGTCGGTAATCATGTGAGTGGCGTGAAGTTCAGCGCCACTTAATTTATCGAGACTCTCGAGAATTTTTTTCACGACCGGGTTGGTGGTGGAACAGATTGAAAGTGCAATTAAAACTTCGCCGAGTTTCAGATAGCTTTCTTTAAAATTTGAGGTCTTGTTCTTGATTTCGAGAATCGGTTCGAGCACGGCTGGAGCAATTAAATCGACTTCGTCTGGGATTTTACTGATTGTCTTTAATGCATTAATAAACGTACTCGAAACTGGTGAAAGAATACCGGTCTTCCTACCAACGACAATCTTTTTAGTGCCGATGGAAATCGCAGCGGCTGGAAGATTGCCAGATTTTTTACGCTTTTCTTCGGCCGCCGAGACAACCAGACGATCTTTTTCGGAGATACTGAGTTCGTTCATTAATAGTTTAATGCGCTCCGGAACTTCTGGACCAACTAAGCCTTTTTTTAAATCAGTGAGGGCGCGGTAATAGCGACGCACAATCTCGTCTTTGGCGGCTTTTTGGACAGCTTTGTCATCCGTAATACATTCACCAATTACGTTGACGCCCATGTCGGTCGGGGAGTAATAAATAGTTTTACCAGTAATGCGATTCAAAATCTCCTTTAATACTGGAAAAGTCTCGAGGTCACGGTTGTAATTTACTGCCATGGTGCCATATTTCTCGAGATGGAAATGGTCGATCATGTTTTTGTCGTTCAGGTCGGCAGTAGCGGCTTCGTAAGCGATATTTACAGGATGTTTAAGCGGCAAAGCCCAGACTGGGAAAGTCTCAAATTTAGCATAGCCAGCGTTCACGCCTCGCTTATATTCGTGATAAAGTTGCGAAAGGGAAGTGGCGAGTTTGCCGGAGCATGGCCCCGGAGCCGAAACAACCACGAGTGGGCGCGTAGTTTCGATATATGGGTTGGCACCATAGCCTTCGTCCGACACAATCGTATCGACATCAGTCGGATAGCCTTTGGTAAAGGTATGGAAATAGGTTTTAACTTTGTAATCTTTCAGTTTTTCGGCGAAATCCTTGGCTTTTTTCTGGCCTTCGAACAGAGTAATTACGACGGAGCTAACAAAAATGCCACGTGAGCGTAAAAACTCAATTAAACGCAAAACTTCCGTCTCGTAGGAGATTAAATGGTCGGCGCGGATTTTGGATTTCTCAATTGCATTAGCATTGATACATAAAATGACCTCAGCGTCGTCCTTAAATTCTTGTAGGAGTCGGATCTTGAGGTCTGGGAGAAAGCCGGGGAGTGTGCGTGCGGCGTGTTGATCGTCGATGAGTTTACCGCCAAATTCGAGATAGAGTTTATCAAACATGGCGATGCGCTGTTTGATTCTTTTCTTTTGGATTTTCAGATATTTATCGGCATCAAAGCACTTTTTCACGTTTACCTCCTTTAACTTTTTTATTATAGCACAGGATTTTTGCGGAAATGAAAAACCCACCTACTAAGAGGTGGGCGCTGGGGAAAGGTAGGGGGATAGAAGAAATGGGTCATGATAATCCCTCTCCTTCGGAATCTTCGGATTCACCGAAAAGCCCGTCAAGGAGTTGCCCTACCACACTACCGAGCCCGATTACACCAATCTGGGTGGTGGGTAGGCGTAGGGTGCTTGCCATGTAGGCAAACAGTAGAGTAAGCGGCATCATTTGGTGCGTGTAGACAAACCGCACGAGCGGGGTGGTAAACGAAACATTTAGTTTCTCATATTTACCACTGACCAGGTATTCGCAAAGATTGATAAATTCATTTTCATTCATCATTGCAACGCGACCGGCAAACTCATCGTCAGCCTCGTTTTTATCGAGGATGGTGGCGATTTTCTCTGGGATATGCGGGTTTTCGTCCCTCGTATCGTCGTGGATGAAGAAGAGAAGCATTTCACAGAACAGGAACGCGTTGACGTCCATCGACAGATGATCAATAAGTAAAGCTGCGGTTTCTTGGGAGAGCTGGCTACGACCGGCGAAGATTGAAGCGTAGTTCAAAAGCGCCGTTGAGATTCTCCAACCGTCCACGGTAAGCGCGCGTGGCTCGAGAGATCTTTGCAGATTGAACCCTTCAAGCATCGCCTTAATGGCCTCAATGTCATTACCCATGACGGCTGCGATGATCTCCTCCCCGGTAAATCCAACGTAAGTGTCGCCAAGTTTCATTACTCTAACCTCCAAAATCTAAATGTACGGGTCAAAAAAAGAAAGCTTTTGACCACATACTTAAATTATACCACACATTTTATAAAATGTCAATTATTTAGCGGTAGCAGTTTTGACTTTACAGGGAAAATTTGTTATAATATTTTTATGATTTATTTGGACCATGCAGCGGCGACGCCGGTATCTAGGAAGGTGTTAGAGGCGATGAAGCCATATTTTTTGAATGACTTTTTTAATCCATCTTCCGCCTATTTGCCAGCCAAAAAGGTCGCTTCTGAATACGAAGAGGCGAAGGGTAAAATTGCGCACGCAATTGGCGCCAAAGCCAACGATCTCATTATGACGGCTGGGGCGACTGAAGCGAATAATCTCGCATTTACGGCTGTGTCGCCAGATGGGGAAGTGCTCTATCTGAAGACTGAACACGATTCAGTGAGAAATCCAGCTAAGCGTTTTGCTTACCAGGAAATTGAAGTTGATAAGAATGGCCGAATCTTGATGGATGATTTAAAGGCGAAGATTAGCGACAAAACGGAGCTGATTTCGGTGGCGCTCGCCAATAACGAGCTCGGCACGATTCAGCCACTTGCCGAGATTGCAACTCTCATTCGCGAAGTCTGTTTTGACCGTTTGTCGCGTGGGGTGAAGACACCACTTTATCTCCATTCGGATGCTTCACAGGCGATGAATTTACTCGATATTAATGTCGCAAGGCTCGGCGTGGATCTTTTGACTTTAAATGCTGCGAAGGTTTATGGGCCGAAGGGTGTGGGTGCGCTGTATGTTTCACACGATGTGAGACTCACGCCTTTGACGTTGGGCGGTGGGCAGGAGAATGGGCTACGCTCAGGTACGCAGAATGTGCCAGGCGTGATTGGTTTTGCCGAGGCACTCGTAAATGCAAAGGAGCACCTAAACGGCAACCGCAAGAAATATGCGGAGTTTAGGAAGATTTTGCTTGATGGAATTAAGGATTACGAATTGATTAATAAGAAGCATTCGCTCGATAATTTCGTGGTGCTTTGTTTTGATGGGCTGGATGCCGAAAGGTTAGTTTATCTACTGGAAGACCGTGAGGTTTATGTTTCGACCGGTGCGGCTTGCGCGGCATCAAAGGGTGTACGTTCGCATGTGTTAACGGCGATTGGTCTCAGTGATTCTGAAACTAATGGGTCGCTCCGACTCACACTTGGCGAAACCAACACCAAGGAGCAGATTCTTGAGGCCGTGGAGATTATTAATGAAGTAGTCGCGGGTGAGAAAGCGAGAATTCATGCCTAAAGTATTTGTCGGTATGAGCGGTGGCGTGGATTCAAGCGTCGCGGCGATGCTGCTAGTCGAGCAGGGTTACGACGTGACCGGGGTCTATATGAAGAACTGGTCGAAGGATTTACCAGGGATGAAATGCCCGTGGGCCGAAGACCTCGCCGACGCGAAGCGCGTAGCGGTGAAGCTCGGGATTGATTTTGAAGTCTGGGATTTTGAGAAAGAATATCATGAAAAAGTGGTGGAGTATATGCTCAAGGAATTTAAGAAGGGCAATACGCCAAATCCGGACGTGATGTGCAATCAAGAAATAAAGTTTAAGTTGTTCTTTGAAAAAGCGATGGAAAAAGGCGCTGACTTTATCGCCACCGGACATTACGCAAGAGTTGCTTCTCCGTCCCGTCTCCTAAGGGCAGTCGATGAAAATAAGGATCAAACTTATTTTCTTTACCGCATTTCCGAAGAGGCGATTGCCCATACCCTATTTCCAGTGGGCGGAATGTTGAAGCCGGAAGTAAAGAAGCTAGCGAAGGAGCATGGACTACATAATGCCTACAAGAAGGAGTCTATGGGCGTGTGTTTTGTGGGCGAAGTCGGGATGAAGGATTTTTTAAAGGAATATATCGACATCGAGCCAGGTGAAATTCGTGAAGTTGAAACCGAAAAGAAGCTCGGCGTACACGAGGGCGCAGTTTTTTACACGATTGGTCAGCGCCATGGTCTTTATCTCTCTGGTACGGCTGGCGAAGTGAATGATGGTTTACCGTATTACGTCGTCGCAAAAGATCTCGAGAAAAACATCGTTTACGTTTCGAAGAATCTGAACGACAGCCACATTTGGACTAAGGAATTAAAACTAAAGGATGTTTTGATGCGGGGCGAGGCAAAGGATGTACTCGTGAGGCTCCGCCATCGTGCACCACTTGTTGAGGCCACTTTTGACAAAGATACGCTCCATTTTGAGAACGAGATTAAGCGCCCGGCGGCCGGACAATCCGCTGTAATTTATGACGGCGAAATCTGTCTTGGTGGTGGTATTATCGCCTAACAAAAAAGCCCAGCAAAAAACTGGGCGTTTTTTATCAAAACGGAATTAGGCTGCCATCAATAATAAGTTAGCAAACAAAAGCGTAGCAGCGAGGAAGCTCATACCGATGACAAAAACCATGTTGGACTTTTGGTTCTTGTTGTATCTCTCATAGCGCATGTATTGCTTGCTACCAGATTTCCTTGCGACAGTCTGTTTCTTTGCGGTCTTGGTCGCAGATTTCTTTTTTGCTTGAGCCATGTTTATTCCTTTTTTATTTAATAATATTCTTATGATTATTTTATCACACTTTTTTGAAAATACAAGTAAAAATCTGATATAATTATCCCTATGAATGCGAATGAAATTAGACAAAGATTCTTAGATTTTCAAGTTAAAAAAGGTCACAAGGTAATTCAGCCAGCACCACTCGTCCTAGAGAATGATCCGACGACACTTTTTACCGGTTCTGGCATGCAACCACTTTTGCCGTTTCTGCTAGGTGAACCACACCCAGAAGGAAAGCGCCTTACTGATTCGCAGCCATCCATGAGATTACAAGATATCGAGGATGTTGGCGATCCACGCCATACGACTGTTTTCGAAATGCTGGGTAACTGGTCACTCGGTGATTATTTTAAAGAAGAACAGATTCGCAATTTCTTTGAATTTTTGACGAAAGAAGTCGGACTCGATCCGAACAAAATCTATGTCACTTGTTTCATTGGCAACAATAAATATGGCATTCCAAAGGATACAGAAGCTGCAGAGATTTGGCAAAAGGTCTTTAAGGAAGCTGGCATTGAAGCAAAAATCGCCGAGATTGGCTCCGCTAAGACCGGTGATAAGCGTGGCATCAAGCCGGGTGAAAGAATTTTCTTCTATGATGACCACGAAAACTGGTGGAGTAGAGGTGGCGGTTGCGAAACCACGCCAATTGGTGATCCGTGTGGCCCAGATTCTGAGGTATTCTATGATTTTGGTGAAGATAAACAAGACGAAACCAAGTATGGCTTAGCACATCCAGCCTCGGATGGCGCCAGGTTTATGGAAATCGGCAACCAGGTCTTTATGCAATATCGCCGGCTCGAAGATGGTTCGTTTAAAGAACTTGAGAAGAAGAATGTGGACTTTGGTGGCGGGCTCGAACGTATCGCGGCCGCTGCGATTGGTAGTTTTGATGTGTTTAAGATTTCACTCATGAAGCCGATTATCGACAAACTCGAAGAGATTTCAGGCAAGAAATATGATAATAATACTGATGAAATGCGCGTAATTGCGGATCACATCCGGGGTGCGTATCTCTTGGCTGCGCAAGGCTTAGTACCTTCGAATAAGACGCAGGGCTACGCGATGAGGAGATTGGTACGCCGAGCGATCCTCCGGGCACTCGACCTCGGCATTTCGCAAAACTTCTTGTCCGAGATTATCCCGATTGTTGCAGAGAACTATAAGGATTTGCCGGATTCGATTTTGACCCACCGCGAAGTGGCGCTTGATGTACTACTTAAGGAAGAGAAAGCTTTCCGCCAGACTTTGAATAAAGGTCTCAAAGAACTTGGCAAAATGACGAGGAATTCGAAGATTCTCGATGGACGCGATTTATTCAAACTGCAGGATACCTATGGCTTTCCACTCGAGCTTTCAATTGAAGAGTGTTACCGCGAGGGAATTGAGCTTTCCGAAAAGCATCGCGAAGAATTTGACGAGGCATTAAAAGAACAACGCGAACGCTCACAAACGGCATCAAAAGGCATGTTTAAGGGTGGCCTCGAGGACCATGGTGAACAAACCGTGAAATATCACACGGCTTGCCACTTATTACTCGCAGCGCTACAAGATTTAGTTGATAAGAGCATCTGCCAGAAGGGCTCCAACATTACCGCCGAACGCGTACGCTTCGACTTTAACCTTGATCATAAGATGACTGAAGAAGAGTTAAAGAAGGTCGAGGGCCAAGTGAACGAATGGATTAAAGCAGATCTTCCGGTGGTGTTTGATGAATATGAAAAAGCCTACGCGCGCGATACCTTGAAGGCGCATGGCCAATTCTGGGATAAGTATCCGGATATACTTAAAGTCTATACGATTGGTGATTTTGACAATCCGATTTCCCGCGAGGTTTGCGGTGGTCCACACGTAGAACACACTGGCGTACTCGGACACTTCAAGATTGTTAAAGAAGAATCTTCGTCCGCCGGCGTAAGACGTATCAAGGCTGTGCTTGAATAAAAAAGTCCCCCTTCAAGGGGGATTTTTTTAGTTCTGTAAGAGTTTTGCGAGCTTCGCTTTTAGTTTGTTTTCTGGTGGCGCGCCAGCTAAAGTGTCGGTGCCAACACGAAGCAGACCTAGAGCTGTTGCAAAGGAATGATCAAGCTCAAAATCTTTCGTAATGAAATTTGGAAGTTCAGCGATGTCAATGAGATGAATGACTGGGCGGCGCGAGAACGGTAGATTCTCGAACCAGTCGGAGGTAGCCAAGGTTTCTTGAATCGTGGAGAGGCTAGCACCACCACCACAAAGCATCACATTGCGTGGCAAACTGCCAAAGCTTTCAAACTCTTCGAGTGCGACTTCAACGCCAGTCAGCCAGACGGAAATGTTTTTTGAAATCGCAGTTTCAATTTTGGCTTTTTCGCGGTCATCTAACTCGCCAGTGTCAAATTGCAGCTTCTTTTCTTCGGCTGTATCAAAATCACAACCTAAGGCTTCCGCAATTTGGTGCGTGAAGCTCCGGCCACCAATCGAGAACATCTTGGTACCTTCGACACCACCATCATCAACGACGGCAATATCGGTCGTACCACCACCAATATCCATCACGATGCCAGAGAAAGAAGAGTCCGGATCATCACCAAGACAGGCGCGGCAAACTGCAAACGGCTCCACCGCCACGGCGAGTAAATCGAGATTGAGTTCGGCGCAGACTTTTTCAATTGCAGCCACGTGGATGAGTGGCGCAAAAGCAGTGTAAATTAAAATGGCGACATCGGAACCCTTAAAACCAACCGGGTTCATCACTTTGTAGCCATCAATCGTAAGGGAAACAATCGCAGAATTAATTAGACGAACTTCAATATTATCATTGCCGGTTTCGAGAGTGACCATTTTCTTCGCGACTTCGCCGGATTTAAGCTGAACTTTTTTAATAATGTCGTTCATCTCGGCTTCAGAAATCGGCTTGTTTGGATTCTTGCGCGTATAGTGAACGGTGGTAGTGTTGCCTTTGACGAGTTCGCCAGCAATACCAACTACAACTTGGTCGGCCCGCTCGCCAACTTTATCTTCTACCTGAATAAGTGCCTGCTCGCAAGTAGATATGACGGCCGGAATATCAGCAATGGCGCCAGCGTGCATGTTGCCTTCTTTTTGTTTGGCTTTGCCAATACCGATGATTTCGAGATTACCTTTTTTACCAGGCTTTGCCATGACGGCTTTTACAAACTCAGTACCAATATCTAACCCTAAGATTGTACTCATGGTTTCATTATATCATATATTCTAAGGCCTATCGCTTTAACTTTTGGATTGTGGCTGGTGAGATTTCAGTGGTGGTGCCGGACTTTAAGTCATCTAGTTCGAACGGGCCAAATTTAGTGCGGTGAAGATTGATGACGCGGTATCCGACAGCAATGAAAGTACGACGAATTTGACGGTTACGACCTTCGCTTAAGATAACGGTGAAGTGTTTGCGGTCGTCAAATTTATCATCGCGGATAACGGCGAATTTCGATTTGCCATCTTCAAGATCAATACCAAAATCGGAAATCATTTGCTGATGGAGCGGCTCTAAATCGCGGTCGAGTTCGACTTTGTAGATTTTTTCTTTATGAAATTTTGGGTGTGTCATAGAAAACGCAAAATCGCCATCGTTGGTAAGTAGAATTAAACCGGAAGAATCCTTGTCAAGACGGCCAACGGTTTTGAGTTTGCAATATTTTTCTGGCAATAACTCATATAAAGTTGGGGCATCGCCCTGCGCGCGACGTGAGCAAACATAACCTTTCGGCTTATTCATCGCGAGATACAAGAAATCGTTTTCAAATTGAACTATACTATTATTATAGCATACTTTATCATTTTTGTCAATACGAGCGCCAAGGACGGCTGGGTGATTGTTTACAGAAACTTGACCAGAAGCAATCAAACCATCGGCCTCACGACGGGAAACGCCGAGGCGTTCAGCTAAAAATTTATTAAGTCGAATCCTACTGTCCATTTGGGGCGGCCGGTTGTGGTGTTGGGGCTGGAGCTGGCTGTGGAACAGGGGCTGGAGCTGCTGGCGCAGCCGGTGCAGGTGTAGGTGCAGCGGCTGGTGCTGCTGGTGTCGGCTGTGGAGCTGGTGCAGGTGCAGCAGGAGCAGCAGGTGCAGGTGCAGGTGCAGCAGGAGCAGCAGGTGCAGGTGCAGCGGCTGGAGCAGGAGCAGCTACTTGTTTATCACCGAGTACTTCATGAATCGTATTAATAACATCTTCAATACCAACTTGCGATTTAACGAGATAGCGATCGGCGCCGAGACGCTCGCCGCGTTGACGCTGATCATCGGAGGAGAGAGCAGTCATCATCACGACTTTAATACCGGCAGTTTCTGGTGTCGAACGCAAAATATCAAGCATATCAAACCCGGAGATTTTTGGCATCATCACATCAGAAAGAATGAGATTTGGCTTTTCACGAACGGCCATTGCTAAGGCCTCTTCGCCATCACCCGCAGAAACGACTTCATAGCCTTCTGCTGTTATACGAATACTGTAAATCTCACGAAGCGCAGCATCGTCTTCTACTACCATTACTTTCATTGTGGTTGTACTCCTCCGTTGTTGGTATTATTAATTGCTATCATACGTTTTTCGTACTCTTCGCCGGTAATGCGTGGAAGAGAGACGTAAAAAGTTGATCCTTCGCCAAAGGCCGATTCGGCCCAAACGCGGCCACCCATGGCCTCAACACGTTGTTTTACTAAATACAATCCGAGACCAGTACCGCCAATGGTGCGGGTATCGGAATTGTCAGCACGATAAAACTTTTGGAAAATGTGTTGCAAATCATCAGACGAAATACCGATGCCGGTATCGGTCACGTTGATTAATACGCGATCACCATCACCAAGCACGTTTACATAAATCGAACCGCCGGCTGGGGTGTATTTGATCGCATTATCAATCAAGTTGTCCATGATTTCGTGTAAGAAATTCACGTCGACGTAGCCGTAAACGACTTGGTCGAGACGGCGGTCGAGACCGCCCACGGCATTTTGCTTATTGGCGCCAAATTGGAAATTTAGTTTGGCATTTTTCGCCGCAACGAGATAACCATCGGAAATTTGCTTGACGGTGCCAACCATTTCGACCGGACGAAAAACCGGGCGAAGATGACCATCGTCAAGTTTAGTCACATCAAGTAAATCTTTAAACAAATGGCCAAGGTGCTGAGAGGCCGCGTGGGCAGCAGCTAAGTAGCCACGAGCGCGCTCGTCAATTGAAGCGGTTTGCGGATTTAAGGCCAGCGACAAATAACCTTCAATTGAAGCAACTGGCGTACGCATTTCGTGCGAGGCGGTTGAGATAAATTCGGCCTGTTCGCCTTCTTCGGCAAGTTCTTTTGTAATGTCCCTAAAAGTAATAATGCGATTACCGCCATCAGCCACAACTACGGAAACGGCAATCGGAATACGTTTACCGGATTTTGTACCAATGAGGCAGGCGGCAAAACGATCAAGCGATTGGCCAGTCTTCATGGCAATGATGAGTTTATTCTCATTTTCGGGAAGCTCGCGACCTTCTTTAGTCTCGAGTTTAATTAAAAGTCCATAATCAAGCCCAGTGGCGTTTTCGGCGGTGGCACATTCAGTCATGGCAACGGCAGCCGGGTTAATAAATTGCACGGCACCATTTTTGTTCGTGATAATAACACCATCATGAATCGTCATGAGGGCCATTTCAGCAAGCACCGTCTTATCGGCACCTGAGTCTGTCTGATTTTTCTTACTAAAAAGACTCATCCTAAATTTATTTTACCACAAGCTAAATAAAATGTGATAAAATTAATTACATGAATAAAGACGTCGTTTATATCGAACCCGAGGACGATATTACTGATATCATCAGTAAGATCGAGAATTCGAAACAGAAAATTGTCGCCCTTGTTCCGCCAAAGAAAGCTGGAATCTTACGCAGTATTGTCAACATTAAATTGATTGCGAAGGCCGGAGCGAATGCTAAGAAAACCGTAGTGCTCGTGACGGTTGATCCTTCAATCGTGAAACTTGCTGCCGCCTCGAAGCTTCCAGTCACTAAAGATTTACAAACTCCACCGACTGTACCACACGATAAGCCAGAAATTGAAGAAACGGCGACCGAAAAAGTCGAGGACGAGGAAGAAGAGAAAGAAGACGATAAGAAAATGGAGGAAGCGGAGGCCGAAGCTGAGGCTGAGGAAGAAGCTAAGGACGACGAAAAGTCCGATGAAAAAGGCAAGAAAAAAGCCAAAAAAGAAAAGAAGGACAAGAAAGAAAAAAAGCTTCCGGATAACCCGGTACTTGCTTGGATTGTTTCACATAAAGGCCTTGTAGTGGGGCTTTCAATTGGTCTTGTAGTTCTCATTTTATTCCTAGTTTGGGCGCTGGTGTTTGCTCCGGCCGTAACAATTACAGTTGGTCGCCGCACTACGACAAATAATTTCTCTGAGAACGTCACTTTTACTGAAAAACTAACCGAAGAAAACGCGAGTGAAGGTAAATTCTTCCTCGAACAGAAAAAGAACGAAAACAAGATTAAACGCGATGTTGAAGCGACCGGCAAGAAGAATGTCGGCGAATATGCCAAGGGTGATGTAGTAGTTTATGCCTACTTCAAACAGTCTGGTACGATTGCAATCAATGCCGGCTCGACTTTCACGCTTTCGAATTTCTCATTTACTTCGACCGAAGAACGCAGTCTCAGTTGGTCTGGTAAGAGTGTTGATGAATGTTTGAACGCTGGTCAGCCAACCATTATTACGTCGGGTTGTTTGGTTTCTGGTAGAGTACCAGTCAAGGCTGTCGCACCAGGTTCAAGTTATAACATTGCTGCTTCAAGCACTGGTTGGTCCACAACTGCTCCGGTAGGTGCCTATACGGACAATGCAATGGCTGGTGGTACCGACAAGACTATCACTGTCGTAACGCAGGCCGATGTCGACAAAGTAGTTGCGACGATTAAGACTGGCGACAAAGCCGTAGCGAAGAATAATTTGATTGAATCAATTAAAGAAGCTTCGAGCGACGAGAATACGATCTTTATTATTGAAAGTAGCTACAAGCAAAGTGTAAGCGATCCGGAAGTGTCACCAAAGGTTGGTGAGGAAGTGAAGGAGGGCACTAAGCCATCGCTCACCGTCACGATTACGGATTCGATTTATGTAATTGATGAAACGAAGGTACGTGAATTTATTACCGAAAAAGCCAAGCTCGCCAATAATTATAAGATTTACCAAATTGGCGATTCAAACAAAGAATATAACGGCCTATTTATCGAGAACTTCATCAAAGACCAGGATAAATACACCGGCAAACTAAAGACGACCTACATTTCGGGTCCGTCGGTCACGGAAAATGATATTATCGAAATCGTAAAAGGTAAGGGTATCGGTACCGCTACTCATGATCTCCAGAGTGTCGATGGAGTTGAAAGGATTAATATCCAGGGTTCTTATCCATGGGTATCCTCGGTGCCAAATGATCCGGAGAAAATCACAGTAAACTTTGAAAAATTAGAGCAGTAGATGAGAGTTATTGGGCTAGATGTAGGTGAGAAGCGAATTGGTGTCGCCAAAGCAGACACCAATATTCGCATTGCTACGCCGGTCGGGTTCTTCAATGTTGATGGCACCGAATGGGCGATGATTGATCGCATCGCCAAGATGAATAATACGAATTTCTTCGTGCTGGGGCTCCCGCGTAGCAATGAAGGAAATGAGACTAAACAATCTATGTTTGTGCGTCAGTTCGCAAAGAAACTGACCGAAAAGATTCCGAATGCGAAGGTACGCTTCCAAGATGAGTCACTAACTTCCGTTCAGGCCGAAGAACGTCTCAAAATGCGCAAGAAAGCCTACGAAAAGGGCGATATCGATGCGGAAGCAGCGACAATTATTTTACAAGATTTCGTTGAGCATTATAAAGAAGAGCCGGCCCAGCCAGCGCCAGTTGTTGAAACTGCCCCGCTAATTCCGGGCATGAAAGTGGCCGGAAGCGCGAAGACCGCAGCGCCGGCACCTACTCCGGCAGAGACCCCAAAACCAGTCGCCAAAGTGGCACCAAAAGTTACACCAAAGCCAGCACCAAAGGCTCCGGTAGTGGATAGTGGTGATGTACTGGAGAGTATAGCCAAGCAACTCTCGGAACCGACTGAAAAGAAGAATATCGTAGCAACCGCCGCCGATAAAGTTAAGGATGGAGCCGGCAAGATCAAAGATGGCGCCGAGAAATTAGCCGTCGAAACCAAGGCTGCTGCCAAGCGTGAAGGCGACAAAGTCGCTTTGAACGCCAAGAAAGCCGAACATCACGTTAAAAAATTCTCAAAGAAATTCTTTATTATTTCACCGATCGTATTAGTACTGATTATTGCAGGAATCTGTGGCGGGCTCTATATTAAGAAACGTCTCGATGATCGCGCAGCTTATGAAGAATGGGTCAGACAAGAGGAAGCTAAAAAAGCGGCCGAGTTTTGTTTTACCGTGAAACCAGGTGAAAACATCTTTGACGTTAAGAAAAACTTCAGAAAAGTTAAATTGGTCGGCGAAGACGGAGAGGGTAACAAAGTCTGTGGCGAAAACCTCGAGAATTCCGTGTCAGTTGAGTATACGGAAGAGCAGATTGCTGAGGCCTTTTCGGCTGATTATGAGAAATCATTTATCCCGAAGGGTGCATCACTTGAAGGATTCCTGTTCCCAGAAACCTTGCGCTGTGCGGCCGATGGAGATAACCCAGTTCGATCCTGTGTACAGCGTTTCCTCGATGAGACTGAAAAATATATTGTAGAGAACGATCTCGAGATGGCCTATGCTGCTAGAGGGCTCAGTTTGTTCCAAGGCTACACACTAGCCTCGGTGGTCCAAAAAGAGTCACCATCGCAAGAAATGCCGACCGTGGCACAGGTGTTTTTGACTAGACTTAGCTATGGTATTCCACTAGGAAGCGATGTGACCGTGAAATATGCACTTGATGTGGCCGATCCAGAGAGAAAGATCTATCGCGACAACCAATCTGCGCTTTTGATTGACTCCTGCTACAACACGAGGAAAGTCGCTGGACTTCCGTGCGGACCAATCTCGATGCCAGGAGAAGCCGCATTAAAGGCGATAGCCAAGCCATCAGATACGTCTTATCTGTATTTCTTGACAGGAGACGATGGTTTGATGTATTATAGTTATACAGAGTATGAGCATAACCAGAATATTTACCTACACTGCCAAGTACTCTGTAATGTATCACTATGACAAGTAAAAAAACTAAGAAACTGATTAGGCGGTTGAAAGCAATTCTACCGTATTTTGTGACGGGCGCGATTACGCTTGCCATTGTGTTTTTTGGTTCTCTTGATAAGAGTAATGCCAGTATGAGCTCTAGCCTCGATGCTTTTGCGGACGGCAAGAGTACTATCTCTGTTGACCAATTATCGGAATTATATGTGGTGGCGGGCGTATCTGATTCGCTTAGCCTCGCTTCATCCGCCGACGTAGCCTCTAACTACGTGGCAGTTTCATCTATGTATAACTCTGGTCAGTCCTCAACTGGCAAGATTGAGAAGCCAACGATTACTGATATCGATGTAACGCGTGGCGTGTTGACGCATCTAGTGGCCGAGGGTGAGACGATGGACGCGATTGCCGCTAAATATGGCGTGACGACTGATCAAATCCGTTGGTCGAATGGTCGTAAGAACAAGAATATAAATGCCGGTGAGCTACTTTATATCCCGAGCGTCGGCGGTATTGTTTACACTGTAAAGGCTAACGACACCGTGGCTAGCATCGCCTCGAAATATGGCTCGTCTGAAGCCGAGATTATTGCCCTAAACGACCTTGAAGTTTCTGGCATTACGTCTGGCATGAAGATTTTGATTAAGGGTGGTACGCTTCCAGAGAAGGAACGCCCAGAATACGTGCCGCCAGTGGTTCGCGTTTACTCAACTTACACCTATGTGGGTGACACTTCGCAACGTATTAATGGTGTTTGTAATAGAAGCCTTGGTGCTGGCCAGTGTACGACCTGGGGTTGGGCAAAGCGTCCAGATCTCGCACCGCTCATGAGGGCAAATGCCAATCGTTGGGACGATATTGCAAGGGCTAATGGTATTCTAGTCGACCACAATCCGCTACCTGGTGCCATCTTCCAATCTGACTCTGGTTGGTATGGCCACGTCGGTTATGTTGAATCGGTAAACGCCGATGGTTCGGTGAACGTATCTGAGCGTAACTACCGTGGTTGTTATGGCGTGTTATTCTCGACGATTCCGGCTGATACCGCGAAGAGATTGAACTATATTCACTAATTGGTGGTCAAATTGGCTTCGCTTTAATTCTCGCGAAAATCTGTTATAATAATAGTATGTTTACAGATACAGCAAAAGTGAGTTTAAAGGCGGGGAACGGCGGCAATGGCGCTGTATCTTTTCGTCGCGAAATTTATATTCCTAAGGGTGGCCCAGATGGTGGCGACGGTGGTAAAGGTGGCGATATCGTCTTTAAGGCCGACAAAGACACTAATACTTTGATTGACTTTCGTTATACGCCAATTCTCACAGCCGAAGATGGCAAGAATGGCTCTGGTACGCGTTCGGCTGGCCGTTCTGGTAAAGATTTGATTGTAGAAGTACCAATTGGTACGGTTGTAAAGCGTGATGGCGTGGTTTTGGCAGACTTAACACACGATGGGCAAACCGCGATTATCGCTAAAGGTGGCGATGGTGGCTTTGGCAATGCGCATTTTAAGAGCTCCACTAGGCAAGCCCCAATCATTGCTGAGGTTGGTGAGCCGGGTGAAGAATTTGAAGCCGAACTGGAACTAAAATCCGTAGCCGATGTTGGCCTTGTGGGCCTACCAAATGCTGGCAAATCGACTTTTCTGTCGGTAGTTTCGAATGCCAAACCTGAGATTGCCGATTATCCGTTTACGACGATTACGCCGAATCTTGGTGTCGCGACGATTGATGAAAAAGATATTCTGATTGCCGATATTCCGGGCTTAATTGAAGGTGCATCCGAAGGGAAAGGCCTAGGGCATGACTTCCTTCGTCACGTCGACCGCACGGCCGTGCTATTACACTTAGTTGACGTTTATAATAATGATGCCGGCGAAGCCTACAAGACAATCCGAAACGAACTTGAAAAATATTCTGACTTAAAAGACCGACCAGAAGTAGTAGCACTGACGAAGTGCGAAGGTGTCGATAAAGATATTATCGAGATGCAAACTACATCAATTCTGGCAGTTAATCCGAACGCGCGCGTCTTTACGATTTCTTCAGCCGCCCACACAGGTTTAACTGAGTTACTGAGAGAGTTAAAAGATGAAGTGCTATCTTCATCTAATGCGGGGCCGCGTCCGTCCGGCCCGTCGCCACGGGCGGACGGCGCTAACTCTCGCGCTGCCGCGCTCCGAAATGCCCCGCTATTAGACGAAGACAGCACCCCTGTTATCTCGCTTAGTGATAAGGAGTTAAAGACCACGTGGAAGGTCGAAAAAGACGAGGACGGCAAGTTTATTGTGACTGGCGAGAAAATCGAAAAGTTTGCTCGTCGCACAGATCTTAATAACTACGCTTCCGTGAATCGCCTGCGTGATATTATGAAAAAACTTGGCATTCGTGCCGAACTCACGTCTATGGGTGCCGAACCGGATTCGATTATTTCGATCGCTGGCAAAGAGTTTACTCTAGTTGAAGATTGGTAAAAATTGCCCTTGACAAAATCGCGCTTATGCTTTATTATGGAGGTAAGCTGGTACGCTTCACAGGGGTTCCACTGACAAATAGTGGAGTGTGGAGACTTACTAAAACAAACAGCGGATTAAAACAAACCAATGTGCCCCAAGGGTGGGCGCGCATCAGCGCGGAGACGGCGAAGACCGTCTCCTTTGTTTCACCCTTGTTTTACTTGATTTATTCGCAAAAGTATGCTAAAATATATAAAGTCCAAGAGGCTATAATCAAATCTTATATAAAGGGGGACTTTTTATGCAGAAACCTCTCGGGAAGAACTTTATGAAAGATCATGGCAAAGAATTGGAAGTGTTCTTACGGAAAGGTATCAACTCGGAGTTCACCGTTCGCGCGGTTGAACGGCCGGACGGCCGGCTGTTCCAGTCTTTCAAAGATGGAGACTGGGAATACGAGAATGCTTGGCTCATCGGCGAGCCGTCGAGTGGCGAAACCGTCATTCGCTATAAGGGTTCGCCCTGCTGGTCGATGTCTTATCGGAGCGAAATGATGGCTTACGCCGACAAGCTCGAGGTTTATGCGTGCTTAAGAGAGGCTCTGAAAAAGCCGAACAGTGATGGCTACTTCCGTGGCCCCACCGAGTTCCACACGCGCAAGAACTATTCCTACTACAACGTCCAGCACGGTCCGCTCACTAAATTCAATGGCTATGAGTACATCAAGGATATCGATGGCGATGTGGTCTTTCGTATCCACTACAATGGCGGCGTTATCGGCGTTTACTGATAACCAGCCCACCACCGCTACTAGCGGTGGTTTTTCTTTTATGTTATAATATGTTTTATGATTAAGTTTACGATTATTACATTGTTTCAGGAAGCTCTGGAACCGTATCTCAAGACTTCAATGATGTGGAAGGCGGTAGATAAGGGATATGCAGAGTTTAATTTTGTAAACTTACGCGAATTTGGGCTCGGCCCGCACCGTTCTGTAGATGATACGCCTTATGGCGGTGGCGACGGGATGTTGATGCGTTGCGAGCCAGTATTTAATGCGATTGAGTCGGTGAAGGCAAAAGATCCATCCGCGAAGGTAATTGTACCGACACCAGCCGGGGAAGTCTGGGATCAGAAAAAGGCCGCCGAATTTGCGGCTTCTGGCACCGGCAGGGATGCTCATTACATTATTTTTTGCCCGCATTACGAAGGGTACGATGAGCGTATTCTCTCAATTATTGATTATAAATTCTCACTCGGTAAATACGTACTGACGGGCGGGGAATTACCAGCACTCATTATGATTGATTCGATTGTGCGCCTAATCCCGGGGGTTCTAGGCGGTGAGCAGTCGGCCGAGATTGAGTCGTTTTCCGATGGCGATAATATTGAATACCCGCAGTATACTAAACCTTATGATTTTCGTGGCATGACCGTGCCGGACATTCTGCTCTCGGGCAACCATGGCGAAATCGCCAAATGGCGTGCCGAGCATTCGAAAAAAGCTGATTATTAGAAAGGAAAAAAGCCGAGGGGAACTCGGCTTTTAAACTGCTTCGTGCGGCATCATGCCCAGGAAATTGAGCTCTTCAATGGTCCATTTGAGTTCATCGTAGGTGCAGTTGTTTTTGGCTTCAAATTGCCAATTTTTCCAGCCATTTAGAAGTGTCGCAACCACTTTGAGATTATTATATCTGCCCTTGATAAACATGCGGATTTCGCAACCCGCGCCTGGATAGATGCATTCACCCCGAGAGAGATGTTCCACGATTTCTTGAGCGGCCTTATAGAAAAAGGCCATTTCTTCGGATTTCTCACAGGGGCGGCAACTTTCCAGACCAAAGAACATCAGGTTCTGATCCATGACGTGCTCGCCGTCGTAACCACTGCAGTGCTTTTCACAGTCTACCATATAGCGGAAGACCATGTGTGGTTCGAATTTCTCGTGATTCTTGTTATGGGTCTGAAGTAATTCGAGTAAGCTCCTGGTGGCAAGATCCAAGAATTTCATCTCCTCAACGGGTGTTTTTGAAACAGTTTTTGAAGGTTCGGCTGTCTTTTTCATTTTTTATATCCCCCTAAATAGATTTGTAACAGCTACTCTATTATTATACCACACTTATGCTAAAATGTCAATCTGAGGTATAATAGAAGTATGTTACTGACCGATTCAGTCGAGAGTTTGAAAGGAATTGGGCCAAAAACGGCGGAAGTCCTGAAAAAAGCCGGGATTAAGACCGTCCGGGATTTCTTTTATAATCTGCCTCGTGATTATGAGAATTTCGCTGCACCAACCAGTATTTCGGCGATGCGGCCAGGGAAGGTGGTGATTCGGGGGAAGATCGATTCTTTGTCAAATCGGCCATCACGAAGAAGGCACTTATCGATTACAGAGGGGGTGGTGCGCGACGGCTCTGGTTCAGTGCGGGTGGTTTGGTTTAATCAGAGTTACCGGATGCGCCAGTTCGATCCGGAAAAAGAGTACTATTTTTCGGGGGTTTACGAACTAAAAAACAACCGCTATCAGATTACTTCGCCGTCGGCGATCTTAGTTTCGGATGTCGATGTCGGCTCTGGGCTCGCACCGATTTATGTGGCGCATGGATCGTTAAAATCAAATGATTTTAAACGACTAATGAATAATTCCAGGGAAAGATTTAGCGAGATTCCGGATTTGCTACCAACCGTGGCCGCCGGAACACGTAAAGAAGCCTTGTTTAAAGTGCATTTTCCGGAAAGTGTGGCGGAAGCGACGAGCGGGCGAAACTATTTGGCTTATGAGGAGTTATTTGAGCTGATTTTAGCAGCGAGATTGAACCGCGAAGAGAACGAAAAACTCCGTGCTACACCAATACCGTTTAATGTCACTAGGGTTCGGGATTTTGTGAGCAAGTTACCCTTTAAATTAACCAACGCACAACGTAAATCCGCGTGGGAGATCTTCCAGGATATGGAAAAGGATGCACCGATGAATCGGTTACTCCAGGGCGATGTGGGCTCGGGCAAAACGATGGTGGCGGCGATGGCGGCGTTTGAGGCCGTGTCAGGTGGTAGCCAGGTAGCACTACTTGCGCCAACGGCGATTCTGGCAACCCAGCACTACGAAGGATTGAAGGATTTGCTGAAACAATTTGGTATTAAAACTACGCTTCTAATTGGCGCAACTAAAGAGAAAGATACTCTCAAGAAGAAGATTATAGACGGTGAAATTGATTTCGTAATTGGCACGCACGCGCTTCTTACCGATGACACGGAATTTAAGAATTTGGGGCTTGTGATTATTGATGAGCAACATCGGTTTGGTGTGGAGCAAAGGCAGAAATTGATGCTAAAATCCCCGGATGGGCTCGCGCCACATCTTCTGGCAATGACGGCGACACCGATTCCACGATCGCTTCAACTCACCGTGTTTGGCGATCTTGACGTTTCGATTTTGAATGAGCTGCCAAAGGGGCGACAACCGATTGAAACAGCGATTTTACCAGAAATTAGCATGCGCGAAAAACTCTATCCGCATATGATTCAAACAGTGAAGGCCGGGCAGCAAATTTATTGGATTTGTAAGGCGATTGATGATAACCCAAAAACCGAAACTACCTCGGTAAAATCGCGTGCCGAGAAACTAAAAAAATTGTTTCCAGATTTTCGAATCGAGTTCTTGCATGGGCGGATGAAGCCGGCTGAAAAGGACGAAATTATGGAACGCTTTGCGAGTGGTAGAATCGATATTTTAGTCTCAACCACGGTGGTAGAAGTGGGCGTGAACGTGCCAAATGCGACACTCATGGTGATTGAAGATGCCGAGAATTATGGCTTGGCGCAACTCCACCAACTCCGCGGTCGTGTGGGGCGTGGCAGCGTGAAATCGTACTGCTATCTGATTACGAGCGAGGACAAAGGTCCGTCGAGGCGGCTAATGGAACTCGAAAAGTCGACCGACGGTTTCTATCTCGCGGAAGTCGACCTAAAACTCCGGGGTCCAGGTGAGATTTATGGATCGCTTCAGCACGGTGCGTTGGATCTAAGAATCGCGACTTTAACAGATACGAAACTCATTCACAAAGCCCAAACCGACGTGATGGATTTCTTGAAAAATGACGGAAATATGTTAAAATACGAAGAACTCCGTGCTGGTATCTCGAAATATCAGCAACTAACAACTTTAAACTAAGGAGCAAGATGGCACTAAAAAACGGGGAAGCAGTCTATATTACAGCTGGAATCTACAAGGGAAGGCGGATTATGACGCCAAGGGCTGGTACACACCCGATGGGCGCCAGAGAACGCATCGCGCTCTTTAATATGATTGGTAACAATCTTCTCGATTTTGCGGTTTTAGATGCTTACGCCGGCTCTGGAGCTTTGGGGCTCGAGGCGCTCTCGAGAAAGGCCGCCTACGCTGTCTTCATCGAGAAAAACCGGGCTGCCGCCGAAGTGATTAAGACTAATATTAAAACTCTGGGCAGAGACGACGTGGTTGAAGTATGCCCAGTTTCTAAATATAGTGATGACGAGGAATATAACCTGGTTTTGGCCGATCCGCCATACGATAAGTTTGATTTAGAAGAAGTTCTACATCTCGTGCAATTTGTAGCCGAAAACGGCATTTTTGTATTGTCTCACCCTGGTAATGCACCGGAAATACCGGGCCTAAAACTCTGGAAATCTAACCAGTATGCCGGTGCCACGATTTCGATTTATCATAAATAAAAAAATAACCATAAACATTTTATTGTCTTTTTGGCAATTTTATTAAAATGCTCTTGTATTTTTTATCAAAGTGTGGTATAATTAGAGGCATAAGGAGTTTTATATGTATTATACGAACACCGATTTAGAGAAAGCTGAACGTCGTAAGATCATCACTATTGTTGCAGTAGCGATGGCTCTTATCTTGTTACTCATTGCGGCTATCATCATTGTCGCAACCAACAAGTCTAAAAAGAATGTTGGTGGTACTGATAATTCTACCTTCTCGATTGTCGATAGTTCTAAAGATAACAATTCTGACGATAATAAGTCTGAAAGTGATTCAAAGACTGAAGACGATAAGAAAGAAGAAACCAGCACGTCTAAGGTCGGTACGGTTTCAACCAAACCAACCACGACGACTACCACAACTCCTACGACTTCTACGACCTCCAATCTCCCAAAGACGGGTCCTGAGGATGGTCTCTATCTCGCAGCTGTGCTTGGCTTACTGACAGCCAGCGCTACCGCTTACGTAATGTCTAAAAAGCGTAATGCGTAATCAAAAAATAGATCCGGCCTCGAAGCCGGATTTATTTTTTTCTCTGAGTATGTTATAATTTGTTTTACGCAGAGCCCGTTCAATGCGGGCGAGTGTAGTTAACAAGAGCCCGTTCGCGTTAGCGCGGGCGAGCGTAGCGAGCCCGAGTGGTGAAATTGGTATACACGTATGCCTTAGGAGCATATGCCATATGGTGTGCAGGTTCAAGTCCTGTCTCGGGCACCATAACGACAAAATGGGTGCAAAATGGAAGAAGAGGCAAAACCAAAGAAATCAGGCAAAAAGGTGCTTAAATACACTTTTAACACCGTACTAGCCCTGATATTTTTATTTGTATTGTTTGAAACCGTGATGGGTCTTCTAAACATGCAAAGGTTAAACGAAGACAAAGATCCACTTTGGTATATCAATTCGAGCACAGAAGCCATCGATGATAAAACGATTACAAAATACGATCTTGGCCTCTACGTAATTCATAAAGAAGAGAGCTCGTCTGAAAAGAAGCTTTTCCTAACTCTATTTTTCATAAAATAGTATCTATAATATTGGCGCAAATACTCTATTATTTACGCCATTTTTTGTTATCAAAAAACATGATTATTTTTTCGCAAAAAATTGTGGAAAAAAGTTGCATAGTTTTAGTGCTTTTTTAACACATAAATGCTTTTTCGTGTTATTATGGTTATGTAATGAGAGTGTTTGGAGGAACTCGACTAGAGTTTAGTCGCGTCATCCTAGGTAGGCGTTGCGAGCGTTCTACCACTAAGGACTTGCGATTACTCTTTTGTGCGCTGTCTCTCTTGCTAGCGTTTGGTTTTTCATCTGTCATGAACGCAAAACCAGCCAAAGCAACCGCGACTGCCAGCACGCTTTCTATGACCGTGAGCTCGGGCAGTCTTTCTGTGAGCTTGAATCCATCTCTAGATGGTACTTTTGGCGCATCAACGGATGCGTCGATTTCGGTTTCGACTAACAACTTCTCTGGCTACACCCTGTCAGTAGCCTCGCAGAGCTCTTCTAGTATGTTCTTTGGCTCAAATGAGATTCAGTCAATTAGCTCGATCACTTCCTACAGCGACTTCAACACGCTAGCCGCATACAAGAATAAATGGGGTTACAAGCCGAGCAAATATCAACAAACTGTTCAGGGCGAAACTTCTATTGTCAACAACACTTCCAATTATCTTCCGGCTCCTTCAATCGGGGGCGATGTTCTTGATATCACTTCTACGGCCAATTCCACCGCGAATACATATACGCTTTCGTTCGGCGCGAAAGTTGATATGGGCTTACCAAATGGTACTTACACTTACACTTACATTCTCCAAGCCGTAGCGAACCCGACCGTCTACAATATCACCTACAACCCGAATGCTTCGGATGGTGTTTCTTCGATGCCGTCACCGAATCCACAAATCGTGGAGCTATCTGGTGGCACCGATGTGACACACAGTATAGCCACGCTTAGTAACGCCACCCCAACCAGGACTGGTTATACCTTCAATGGCTGGTGCGATGTAGCGACAACCTTCAATTCGACAACCAGAAACCAAGAATGTAGCGGCACGATCTATGGCCCGGGGGATACTTATGGTATTGATCAGACGGCTGATGGCTCCAATATTATGCTTTATGCGATTTGGAATGCTAACGAGTACACAATTACCTTTGAACCGCACAATGGCGAAAGCGCGATTGTTTGGACTAATAGAAAATATGGTGAGGAACTTGGCACTTTACCGGCACCAATCAAGGCCGAATATGTGCTTGATGGCTGGTATCCAAATACTAGCTATATCGAAGGTCAAAAGATTTCTTCCGATACTTTAGTGACCGGGACTATTACCTATCATGCACACTGGGTTGAGACTCTATTTCCGGTAGTCTGGAATCAGATGGGGGCATGTACATTTAATGGTGCAACTGATACTAATATTACCGGTTCGGAGTGTGAAGATTATTGGGATGTGAAATTTATCGATACAGGCATAGCGCTTTATAGCCAGGAAAACTATCTAAAAGATTACGAAATTCATTTTACGATTGATCACTACCTACCTTCTGAACAAGTGAACCACGATGGCGATAATAGTCAGCAAACCTTCGTAAGCGATAAGTTGGGTTCTAAAGCTGGCAATAAAAAAGCTCCTGGAGTTATCGTACGCAGAAATGGTAATACCAATATTGAATTCAACTCCAGGATGAACGATGAGGTTGGTCCGGGCAATATCCAAATTCCTTATGGTAGAGTATCTGATGTGTCAGTATTTAGGCTAAAGAATAAAGTATATTATAGTGTAAACGATGGTCCTCTGATTCTATTGCAAGACATTACTGGGTTTAGTGAACAATTCCCACTTACTACTACATTCGGCGCATATCCAGGCAATGAATGTATTGGCGACGGTAATCCTGATTGTACATACAAACGCATCCCTCAAGCAACGCTTTCAAATATGTATATTAGACTTGGCGAAGCCACCGATGAAGACATCCATACTATCAACTTTAAGGTTAACGACGGAACATCCGCAATCGCTACTACATATTTAATAAAAGATGGTGATAGCATTACTACTTTGCCAGAAGCGCCAACTTATACCGATCATCTGTTCCAAGGTTGGTTCACGGCAGCCAGCGGCGGCACCGAAGTAACGGCCGCAACCGTACCGACTGTTTCTACGGATTACTATGCGCATTGGTTGGGTACGGTAGCATTAGCAAATATTGCGGATGATAGTTTTGAGCTTAATCCGCAAGAAACCGGAACTATCGTAGTAACAAATAGTGCCGAGATTGAGTCATACGACTTCTCTTCAGACAATCCTCTTGTCGCTACGGTGAATAGTGCTGGCGTGATTACAGCACTAGCCCCTGGAAATGCCACAATTACGATGACTGGCTCAACTTCTGGCGACACAAAGACCATTAGTGTCACCGTGAATGGGGAAATTTACGATGTGTCGTTTAATGCACAGGGAGGTACTCCTGTAGACACCGTATCGGTGGGCGAAGGTTCCAGAATTGATCCTTTGCCAACCTCTATCAAGTCCGGCTATAGGCTGGTGGGTTGGTTCACTGGGCTAAATGGTACTGGTACGCAATTATTAACTTCGACGGTCTTTGATGATAATACTCCTACTGAATACAATGCTTATTGGGAGGAAGTTGAATACGTCTGTAAGATTGCCACCACGCTACATACCGAAACCTGTGGGAACACCAATGCTGGTTATGGTTGCCGAAAGGCCGGATACGCTTTGAATGATACAATTACTTACGGCAATATAGTTGAGTCTTCTACAAAGACTTATGGTGATGCGTACAACTGCGATCTCAATAACGATGGTGAATTCAATGAAACAAACGAAAGATTCTATTATATTGGCTCTAACAATGGCAACGCCGCTCTAGTCTATTACAAGAATGAGCCAGACGACAGCAATTACAACTGGACTAATGGTTCAGCCGCTTTACCGGACAGCACTCTGTGGACTAATCCTTTGCTTGTAGCGCAAGGCACCAAAGTCTCACGCTTTATGACGGTTGACGAGGTGACAGAGATTTGTGGTGGCACGACTCAAATTGCTTATAAGATTAGTGATTCCACGAAAGGCAATTGTGGCTGGATTGCCGAGGAATCTTCATTCGCGTATGCATCCGGTAAGCTAGACACCATCTGGCTCCAACAAGTCAACGGAGCCAACCGAAGAGTCCATCTACGTGACTCTCTAGCAGTTCAGGCTCCGGCTACCACGAGCGTTAACGGTGTGCGCCCGGTGATAGAAGTACCACTAACCATGGTTGAACCATATGTTGAGAAATATGCGATTACCTTTGACCCACATAATGAAACTAGTTCAACTACAGTAAATATTAATGCTGGTCAAGCACTAGGAGAGAACTACCCAGCGAATCCAATTTACACTAGCCACGTATTCCAAGGTTGGTTTACCGATAGTACTGGAGGTACCAAGATTAGTAGCAGTACTGTGCCTACTGGCGCTACAACCTACCATGCACAATG
Source organism: Candidatus Saccharimonadota bacterium (assembly GCA_017464135.1). GTDB lineage: Bacteria > Patescibacteriota > Saccharimonadia > Saccharimonadales > Saccharimonadaceae > Nanosyncoccus. The sequence goes on from JAFUEB010000004.1 coordinate 244,312, forward strand.
GCTAAAGTCCGTAGCCCTAGCGCAGCTCGCAAGTGATACGTTTAGTATTGTGGAAGGCGGCACTGGTACCATTAACGTACTCAACGCATCTGAACTTGAGGAATACAGATTCGATTCCGACGATACCGATGTTGTTACTGTTAATGCAACTACTGGTGTAATCACTGCTGTTGCTGAGGGTACGACCACAATTACGATGACTGGTACTATTTCTGGCGATACAAAAATTATCAACGTAGCGGTATTAGATGCTAGCGCAGTTTACACTATTTCATTCAACGCACATGGTGGTACTCCTACCCCATCCGATATTACAGTTCCAGCTGGTGATACGATTGGCTCACAGTTGCCATCGGCCCCGACATATACAAATCATGCCTTTATGGGTTGGTTTACCGCGGATACTGGTGGCACCGAAGTAACATCTGCCACTACCCCGAGCGGTAATACAACTTATCACGCACAATGGAAACTAGATGTAACTAACGCGGTGATTTCAAATGACTTGATACTAACGGTTGGCGATAATATCACGATCGTCGTAAACAATTCGGCAGACCTAGAACCTTATACATTCAGTTCAAGTAATACTGATGTATTTACAGTTAATGAAACCACCGGCACCATTACTGGCGTAGGTGCAGGTACGGCAAACGTCGTTATGACCGGCACGAAGTCTAATCTCACAAAATCATTCGAAGTAGAGGTAGCCCCAATAATGCACACTGTAACCTTTAACCCTAATGGCGGCACTACACCAACCCCATTTGCTTCAACTCAAATTGCAGATGGTGCCGCGGTAGGTAGCCTGCCAACCACAACAAAAACAAACTACATGTTCTTTGGCTGGTACACTGATGATGGAACATTCTATGAAGAAGTGAAGTCTACTACAACTATCGACGACGATGTCACTTTCTACGCAAGATGGATAGAAGACACAGCTTCGCTCCCAGTTGTCTGGGCAGAGACCAATGAATGTACTTTCAATGGGAATAGCGCAGTGACTGGCGATGATTGTGAAAAGAAAGTAGCAAATCAACAATATATCGACTCAAACATAAAACTGTTTGACGAAAATAATATTGGCAAGGATTTTGAGCTTGGTTTCACGATAGTGGAATATGACTATACTGCGCAGGTCTCAGGTACTGGTAATAACTCCGGTGCGCAAGCGACCTTCATTAATACTAAGCTAGAAGCCACTGGCTATCCTGGATTCGTAATTAGAAGATCTAGCGACAAACTCCAATTGACCGCCAAATTCAGTGGCACTGAAAATAAACCTATACCAAAAGACGCAATTAACACTCCAGACCCAAGTACTCTAAAACATGTCAAGATAGTAAGAAGTGGTAATGTTCTCTACTACTCATGGAATGGCGGCACATTAACCAAATGGTGGGATTTGACCGGATTCAATACTCCATTTAATACCGAAGTATGGTTCGGCTCTTCCACAGCAAGCAACGGTACGTCGCCGATGAGACCGCTGGTAGGAAAGCTAACTGATATGTATATCCGTTTAGCTACAGCCAGCACTAGTTATACGATTAACTTCAACGTCGGCAGTGGCAGCTTTACAAACCCAGCAAGCGATAGCAGTCGCACCATTACGGCCGGTGATCAACTTGGCACTTTGCCGGTACCAAATCCGCCAAGCGAAGATTTCACATTTGCTGGTTGGTGGGACGAGTCAGTCAGTCCGGCTATACAAATAAGCGCATCTACCATTCCAGATGGCAACAAAACCTACAAAGCACATTATTCCTATAATTCTTCTGATACGCCGGTTGAATTTGATATTTCAAATGATGCAACTAGGGGATATGAAGCATTAATAAGCGGATGGACTCAGAGCCCAATTAATATTGCAACCTTTAACGAAGCCACCAGCGGATCACGCACCCCGGCAATCAACAATTCAACTTGGGGCGATACAAATGAATTGTCGGAATTAGAATATTGGACCGCGATGAGAAACAACTTCGTCAGCAATCAATGTTTGATTAAAACCAATAGTTCCTATAATACAAACAGTGATGCGACTAAACCGTTGTCTGAATTAGCGAACTTTACAAGTGGTTCAGTGGATTGCTCAAAACCAGACGCATACGATACCAAGATTGGTTCGGCGCTCAATGTGTATCTGAATAACGCTCAGGGTGAACAAGTTGCCTACGCCAAAGCCGAGAACGGTGTAATTCATAATATGATCCCAGGTCAGACATACTATTGGGAAGACCAAAATGATAGTACGGTATATGGCTACGTGACGGCAGTTTCAAACGGTTCCAGCACGGGTACGCGCTGGGTAGATACGGGCGTGGTTCGCAATGTACGTGATTTGGGTGGTTTACCAGTTACTTATACTGATAATAATAGTCAAACCGTGACTGGTACCTTGGCATATGGTAGATTATTCCGTGGGGAAAAACTGCAGAATGTCAATGCGACGGAGCTCACCAATCTTGGGATCAATACAGAATACAATGTTGGCGACGAATATAGTAGCGATACACATATCGGTCAGACAAACGTTGATTATCATTTGAACCAGGTGATTCATTACGACTTTGACTATAACTCTGGCGACGAGAACAATAGCTCATCCAACTACATGAAAGCCTGGACAGCAATAACTAATATCATGCTCGATATTACAAACACAAGTACCACGAAGAATATTTATTTCCATTGCCGCGTGGGCGCCGATCGTACTGGCACCGTAGCATATCTCCTTGAGGGGCTCTTAGGTGTACCGGATGAAAAAAGATATGAAGAATACGAATTAACATACTTATCTGGACTCTATGATAGAACTAGGTACTATAAGGAAAAAGTTGGCGGCTCCACCAATCCTACAAGCAAATTTGTTTACATGATGGGTTACGTCAAGACAAATGCCGATATTTACAATTGGTACATGCAAAATCCAAATGCAGATGCAAGCTTAATCCAGGCCTTCAGGACAGCTATGACTGTCACGAACAGCTAATTAAAAAGCCGCCCCATTTGGGGCGGTAAGACAAATTACATCATTTTGATGGCAATAAAACCTAGTAAACAAATCATCAAATCGATAAAGACACATTTGTAACAGGTTTTCTGCCAAACTTCGCGTTTTTCGGCAATAACTGCTGGTGAAGGATAGTCTTTTGGCAGAGTTTTAATCACCTCCTCTGGTAAATCCCGGTAAGGTGCACCGCCGTGCCAGAAGAAAAGGCTGGGAAGTGCGTTAATAGCGACAACGTGGGCGGCGCCTTTGATGGCATTAATTTGCTCGGCAGGGGATAATGATGGCATTTGCTTCGCTAATTCTGGTACCAAATAAGGCACAATACTGACATAGCTAGAGCCCATCAGGAAAATCGAGAAGACCACCCAGGCGATGCAGAAGGCACTGATTTTGGCTCGAACGAGCCGCGGAACCAACATAAAAATCATAATCAACACTACCAAGTAAAACGTCATCCTATACGCAGTTTCGAATGCTTCAGAATTACCCATCTAAACCTCCTAAAGTACTATTTTGCATTAAAAATGCAATTTGTCTGTCTTTAATTATATCATATTTTGTTATTTTTGTAAATATATATGCTTATTTTGGTTGTGTTATAATGAGGTTATGGAAAAGAAGTTGCACGACTACGAAAAACAGATTGAAAAGCTCGAAAAAGAAGCCAAAACTCCAGCCGAAAGAGCGAAATTAGCCGAATACCACCGCGAGATGGTGACGAATTTCCAACACGAGAGATTAATCCATTTGATTGTGACTTTATTTTTTGCGTTAATTTCAGTAACGTTCTTGTTTATCACGGCTTGGGCTGAGATCACTTATCATTTTGGTAAGGAAATGATTCCGCTCTATATTTTGACGGCGCTCCTTGCGATTCTAACTGGATTTTATGTGCGGCACTATTATGTGCTAGAAAACCATATCCAAGGGCTTTATAAATATACTGAAAAGCTACATTTATCAGAATAGAAAAATGCCGCGTATGTTACGCGGCTTTTTGATTAGTACCTGACATTACTGACTCTTAGATTGTAGCGGTAGTCTTCGCGAATGCGATCGGCGTAAAGGTGGGTGAGTTGCTCGACTTCGTCGCGAACGGACTTTTTAATGTCGTATGAAATTTCTTTCCAGGTGCCTTCTGCCGTAATAGTGCCGACTCTCTGGTCGCGATTCCAAAGATGCCAGTGCGGCTGTTTCCACTCCATACAATCACAAAGGTCGGTGTCGAGTTTTAGCTTATAGCCATGCACCGTCAGTGGTACTTCTAAAGTTCTAGGTTGGTTCATACTAACCTCCTAAAAAAGTAGTAACAGCCTAAGGGCTGTCCTACTTATATTTTAGCATAATTATTGTGTTTGTCAATCTAGCGGTTCATATACCAGACGAGATAGTCGAGTTTGCGACGCGGTTTTTTGACCTTAGTTTTTAGCGCTTCAGGGGTGATTTCGTATTTCTTGGTCATAGTTTTATTATATCTTATTTTTAGAACTCTTATAATTGACTTTTATACTAATTGTGCTATAATATCGCAACAGGCTTCGGTCGAGCTTAGATAAAGCGGGGTAAAGTCTATGTACATTAAAACTTTTATGGAAGATTTCGAGAATAAAGGAGAGTTTTTTCCAATCTGCGTGGAAATCAGCAGTCGGATTGGCGACTGGGACGGACCAGATGGCCGTTTTGAAGTCACTTATACGACTGACGGCAACGACAAGGATCGGCAATTTGCACCGCTCTTTACGGTACTTGCCGAAGAAGCATTTGGCCGGCCTTCACTACTCGAGGAAGGAGAGAAGATTCGGCAGCCAAATCGCATCCGTCTCGATATCGATGACGGCATATGCCTTTGCTGGTTCATCTCGCAACTTGGCTCGCTCGAGGAGCAAATTCCGTTCGATTCTTTACTCGAAGCGTCTGGCGCTGAAGAGTACATCACGATTCGGATTGATATCCTTAGCGGGGATGGCAAGATGAACGGCACCGATTACGTGTATGAGCCTGGCGAGATCATTGAGACCTATTCTATTACCATCGGTTACGATGATGAGGATCCGGAATCAATTATCGCCTACGTTTCGATTGAAACTCCCGATGAAACCGAAGAACTCTGCATTTATTAATCTTCCATCGGCTCCAGGAAACTGGAGCCTTTTTTAGTGGTATAATTAAGGTATGAGCAGTATGATGATTTTGAGGTTGAGGCCTATTTTTCGGGTGAAGAAGATTTTGACGATGAGGACTATTAAATGAAGATTGAGTTTTTGCCGGTTAAGACCAGGGTTATTCACCCACCGAAAGATGATATTTCGGACATTTTGGATTCACTCGAGATTAAAGATGGCGATATAGTTTTTATCTCGTCAAAAGTGCTCGGGATTTCGGAAGGGCGCTGCTTTAAGGTGGCTGAGCACGACAAAACCGATTTGATCAAAGCTGAAGTAGAGCGCTATTTACCATATGTAAATAATACTGGCGATTTTCATGTTAATCTGACGGTGAACCAGAATATTTTAATCCCGAGCGGCGGTATTGATGAGTCGAATGCCAATGGTTACTATGTTTTGTGGCCAAAAAATCCGGATGAATCCTGCCGGAGAGTTCGCGAGAAGTTGATGGCGCGAACTGGGGTTAAAAATCTCGGCGTTGTGGCAACTGATTCACACACTACGCCACTACGTTGGGGCGTAACTGGTATTGCGATTGGTCTTGCCGGCGTGAAACCACTTGAGGATATTCGTGGCAAAGAAGATTTGTTTGGTCGCGCGATGCATGTCACGCAAATTGATAAAATTGACCCGCTTACTAGCATGGCGGTTGCAATCATGGGCGAATCAAGTGAAGCAACGCCGATTGTGATTTTGCGTGATTACAATGACATAAAGTTTTCCGACACCGCTTCGATGAAAGATTTTAAAATCGACCCGGATTTTGATTTATATTCACCACTAATTAAGGTTTTGCCAATTAATAAAAAGTAAGGAGTCTTATGGACCAATACGTCAAAGTTAGTATCGATAGTAGAAGAGATACGATTTTTAACAGCTTTAATGTAAATGATAAATTCAAGAAGAAAATTGATGATTTATTTAAGAAGATTGAGGAGCTTGGCAAGACTTGTAAAGATTCGGCCGATTTCGAGGCAAAATTTGCAGCGAGTCCATTAAACCAAGAATACATGGATTTATTTACCGAACTTGCAACCGCTGGCGCGGTCAAGCCACTCGACGACAAAGCGAAAAAAGAGCAAGATCAAAGCATGGCCGAGGCCGTGGCAGAAGGTGCCATGAGTACGGCGGCCGACAATGTAAAACGCGCAGTTTTACCAACCCGCGCTTCGGTCCATCAAAAAGTCTATGATGAAGCTAGAAAAGTCCCAGTCCTAGGTGAAGCACTCCATGTTAAACAATATGCCGATTTATTTGGTGGTTTTCGTCGTGCGAAGAAAGCCAAAGAAGAGCAAGAGCAGCTGAAAAAAAAGTTAGAAGACGACAAAAAAGACTGATTATTTGCGTTTTTTCTAAAATTATGCTACAATAAGTAATGGCGAAGGGCCTCTCTCGGCCCTTTGTATTATCTAAAGGGGGTACGTACATTATGAAGACTGACGAGAGAAGTGTTGTGGTGGAAATCACAGAAAACGGCAGGGCGAAACGCCTGGTCTATCCCATCGTGACCGATGATGGTGAGCTAATGACGCATCGTTTGCGTCGCCTTTTATCCGGGAAACTCGGAGCCTCCGGCGGCGACGGTGTCAGACGCGAGATCCACTTTGTCGGCATGGTCTGGCGGAAACCCTACCCTCTTCTCCAGGAGATTCTGCAGGATCGCCTGGCACTCCAGAGGGAACTCATCGAGCTTGGCGATACAGGTAAGCTCGCCCGGGTTCCGCCCATTACTATCCCCGAGCGGGCCAGCAATGGCAACATCACCACTCTGATGCAGAAGGAGATGAAGCTCCGGGACAACTTGAAGCGCCGCATTAAGCGGTTCAAGTATCCAGGCGTCAAAGTCTGGCCGTAACTCTCTCGCACCGTCCTTGGACGGGAATCCCTCACGTATGTGGGGGATTTTTTTATTGTAAATTTAAAAAGTTTTGTGCTATAATCATAAGCAAGATGGGCAAAATCGCGAGGTATTTGAATCAGCTTACTATTGGCAATACTTTTGATTCGCCAGAAATTTTGGAATTCTATTCAACCGACCGTTCGGTCCTTAGGATTAAACCAAAGGCGGTCTCTCTACCAGAATCAACTGAGGATGTGCGCAAATTAATGCGTTTTGTGAATCAACTTTCCGCTAAAGGTATTAAGCTTCCAGTTACCGTTTGGGGTTCCGGACTCGATGAAACCGGTGCCGGGCTTTCGAATGGCCTCATTGTTTCGATGGAAAAGATGAATAAGCTACTTGAGTCTGACAAGCGCGAGAGACTAGTCCGCGTACAGGCCGGCATTACGCTCAAAGAATTAAATACTGCACTTTCAATTAACGGTCTTACACTTCCGATTGGCGGCCACGACAATGATACAATTGGCAGTTTGATTTCGAACTGTCCGTCCGATGTTTATGCTGGTAAATATGGTAGCATTACACATTTTATTGAACGTATTGAAGTAGTTCTACCGACTGGCGATGCAGTTCAGACTGATTATCTAAGCGCCAGAAGTGTAGAGAGAATCGCACAGGAAAAAACTTCCGAAGGCGCCATTTACAAGAAACTGAGTGCGCTTTATAAGAAGAACGAGAAGTTGATTGACGAGATTCGCAAGAACAAGAACGAAACCCGTGGCTATGCCAAAGTTGGTATGGCGCTCCGCAAAAAATCGTTCGATCTCATGCCATTATTCTTTGGCGCACAAGGCACGCTTGGCATTATCACAGAGGTAATTCTAAGGGCCGTGCCGATTGAATCTAAAACTGGTCGCGTAGTTGCAGTTTTCGAAAAATTTGAAACAACGCAGAAATTCATGGATGAATTGAAATCGATGCAACCGCTCGAGCTCAATTTCTATGATATCAAAGTAGCAAAAGCGGCAGAAGAAGCCGGTAAAAAGCTTGGTATTAACACCGGGAAATATGAAGAAGGTGGCTTTGTGGTGTTTGCGAAGTTTGATAAGCGCATTAACGCCAGATTGAACAAAATCAGCGCTATGAAAAAAACATTGCCACGCAATGCTCAAGTGATTATTGAATCGACCAAAAACCTGAAGATGCTGGATGAATTTGAAAATTCATTAACTAGCTATTTGAACCAAGTGAAAGCCGGTGAACGTGTACCGCTCGCAACCGATTTCTATTTGCCGTCTGCCAAGCTCGGTCAATTCCTCGAAGATCTGAAAGTTCTTGAAAGGAGCTTGAAACTTGATCTCGCGCTTTATGGTTCATATTCGGCTGAGTGCTATAATCTTCGCCCGAGATTCGATGTAGAAGATGCAAAATTCTTAAAGAATGCGGTCGCCTTTATCCGTGCAACCAACTTTATAATTAACCGCGAGGGTGGCTCGATTTCCGGTGGTGCGGCGGAAGGTCGCGTGAAAGCGCTTGTTTCGAATATGAACCTCTCGGAAGATGAGAAGAATCTTTATACCGCAATTAAAGACATTTTTGACCCGCAGGGAATTATGAACCCAGGAGTGAAGCTCGGTGCCGATCCAAGATTTACGCTTACCCACTTCCGCACTACCGGTTCAGGCAAAACTGTGTTATAATATACAAAATTATTAGGAGATAACATGAAAACAAAGCTGAAGAAGCTCGATGGTTCGCGCGTTGAGTTAACTGCGACTCTTGACGCTGCCGATTTAAAGAAAGCTGAAGACCTTGCGGTCGAGGAACTCGCTAAAGAAGTTCGCGTTGAAGGTTTCAGAAAAGGCAAAGTTCCGATGGAGGTCGCGAAGAAGTTCATTCCAGAGAATGATTTGGATGCCAAGACGATGGATCTTTCGGTCCGCATGACCGTAGTATCCGCCTTTGAGCAAGAGAAGCAAATGCCACTCCTTCGCCCAGAAATTAGCATCACGAAATTCGTCCCAGGCGAAATGCTAGAGTATGTCGCAACCGTGGAAGTTGTGCCAGAAGTGACGCTCGGCGATTGGAAGAATCTCGGCGTGAAGCGCGAGACGGCTAAAATCGAAGAAAAAGACATCAAGGGCGTACTTGACAATATCGCTAAATCATTTTCTGAAAAGAAAGCCATCAAGCGTGCCGCTAAGCTCGGTGACGAAGTAATTATTGATTTCGTTGGTAAGAAAGACGGCGTCGCTTTTCCAGGCGGTTCCGCTGATAATTATCCGTTACTTCTCGGTTCTGGCAACTTTATTCCAGGCTTTGAGGATGGCATCGTTGGCCACGAACCAGGCGATAAATTCGATCTCGAGCTCACTTTCCCGAAGGATTACGGTGTAGAGGACCTCGCTGGTGTTAAAACCGTTTTTGGCGTGCTCTTAAAGCAAGTTAATGAGGTAACGGTGCCAAAAATCGACGATGAACTCGCCAAAAAAGTTGGCCCATTTAAAGATTTGAAGGCTCTAAAAGAAGACATCAAGAAGAATCTCGCCATCCAAACTGAAGAGAGACTCGATGGCAAATTTAAAGATGACCTCATAAAAGCCCTTGTAAAAAAGTCCAAGATTGGCACAATTCCAGACATTTTGATTAATGACCAGATGCATGGCATCCGCGACAATTTGGAGCGCAACGCTAAGACGCAAGGCCTCAGCGCTGAAGAATACTTGAAGCGTGGTGGCGAAACAATGGAATCTTGGGAAAAGCAAGCTAAAAAAGTCGCTGAAGAGAATGTGAAAGCTTCGCTTTGCCTACAGAACCTCGCCTTGGCCGAAAAAGTCACCGTGGACGACAAACTCGTCGAAGCCAAAATCGCCGAGCTTAGGGATGTTTATCGTAAATCTCCTGATGCATTAAAGAATCTTAAGGATCCAGCCGTAAAGCAGGACATTAAAAACCGCCTAATTATTGAAGCGACGGTCGAAAAACTCGCCAAAGCGAACAAATAACCAAAATTGGTTTCAACGGGGGTGATTATTGACTTTTTGTGTAATCTATGCTATAATAGACTTATGTGGGTTGTACCTTAAGTTTTAGTCCACAAAAATCTATTTTTAGGGGGAAAAATGGTATGGATAGTGCAAAAGTTTATTCATTCAATCCGAGCATGACTGAATTCAAAGGCACCTACGCCTCAGATGCAAGTCTGGAGAAGATTCTATCTAAATTGGACGCGTTCGCCTCCGAGGATTTCGAGTACTTTCGTGACTTGGCCGAGGAAGAGGAACTGGGAATGTGCGAGACCGACTCAATTGTTAGGTGCTTCGGCAACGACAATCGTTGGTATTACATCCACGCGCAGATTGACGACAATCAAGATGTCGCATTTGCAATCTACGATGAAGACGGCGTCGACATTATTGTCTTCGTGCTTTCCAGAATGGCGGAAGATTTGAAAAAACTCGAAATTTTCGACGACATCGTCGAGGTTGAGCAGATTCTAAATCTCCTAATAGAGCCTTCTTGGATTGACTAAAACTAAGATCGCCCCAACCGGGGCGATTTTTCCTTTTCTTATAGACTTTTTAAAACAGATATGGTATAATCACTTAAAGAGTTTCATCTCGTTTACTATTGCTGTACTTGTAAACGGGGCAAAATATAATATTAATCTATAATCATAGGATAATTTTAATGCCAACTATTAATCAGTTGATTCGCAAGCCTCGCAAGAAAAATGCGAAGAAATCGAAATCTCCAGCACTTGGTTCAATTATCAATACTCTTAAAACTAAGCGCTATGAGAAAGCTGCGCCACTTAAGCGTGGTGTTTGTATCAAAGTTACTACCAAGACTCCAAAGAAACCAAACTCAGCTATGCGTAAAGTTGCTCGTGTGCGCCTTACCAATGGCCAGGAAGTTTGGGCATACATTGGTGGTGAAGGTCACAATCTCCAGGAGCACGCTGTGGTGCTCGTTCGTGGTGGTCGTGTGCCAGATCTTCCAGGTGTGCGTTATCACATTGTCCGTGGTACGCTTGATCTTCAAGGCGTTAATGGTCGCAAGCAAGGCCGTTCGAAATACGGTGCCAAGAAGGAGGGTAAGTAATTATGCCACGTAAAACTACCAAATCTTTGGAGCGCAAAGTTTCTCCAGATCGTAAGTATCAATCCATCATGGTGCAAAGACTCATCAACAAGTCGATGCTTGATGGTAAAAAGCAAGTTGCTGAACGTGCAGTCTACTCTGCAATCGAAGGCGCTGCTAAAAAACTCAAATCTGAGAATCCAGTAGAAGTACTTGAAAAAGCCATTGCAAACGTTTCACCGGACTTTGAAGTTAAATCCCGCCGTGTCGGTGGTGCTAACTACCAAATTCCATTCCCAATTGCTGGCCACCGCCAAATGCATTTCGCATTTACTTGGTTAGTACAAGCTGCACGCGCACGCTCTGGTATGCCATATGCAAAGCGTCTTGAAGCTGAAATCGTTGATGCATACAACGAGACCGGCGCTGCCTTCAAGAAGAAGGAAGATTGTCACCGCATGGCAGAAGCAAACCGCGCATTTGCACACTTTGCTCGTTAATAAAAATAACAAAAAGTGCCTTTTCGGAGACGCTTGGTCCAGCCCGTCGTTACGGGTGGACCGGCGCTCACTCGCTCCCCGTTGGTCGCGAAAGCTCCTTAAAGGCACTTTTTTGTTGTTTATTAGCGAGTAACATGGTACAATAAGCGTAAGTATATAGGAGGTATAATGGTAAAAGTAGCAATTAATGGTTTTGGTAGAATTGGTCGGAATGCGTTCAAGATTTTGCAAGGACGGAAAGATGCTGAGGTGGTAGCAATTAACGACATTACTGATGCCGCAACCTTAGCTCACCTTCTTAAATATGATTCGTCTTACGGAACTTATGACCAAGAAGTATCTTCCAACGAACATGCAATTATTGTCGACGGCAAAGAAATCCCGGTTTATGCCGAAAAAGATCCACACAATTTACCGTGGGCAAATCTCGGCGTGGATGTTGTGATTGAATCAACTGGTTTCTTCACAAAGCCAGAAGATGCCAAGGCACACATTGATGCCGGTGCGAAGCGCGTGGTAATTTCGGCGCCAGCCAAGGGCGAAGGTGCTAAGACCATCGTGCTCGGTGTGAACGAAGAAGCCGTCACGCCAGATGATTTAATCCTTTCGAATGCATCTTGTACGACTAACTGTATCGCGCCAATCATGAAGGTACTTGAAGACGAATTTGGTATCGAGAAAGCGATGATGACCACCGTGCACTCCTACACTGGTTCACAGCGCATTCTTGATGCTCCAGCTAAGGATCTTCGCGAAGCACGTTCTGCAGCGGAGAACATCGTGCCAACCACAACCGGTGCATCAAAGGCGGCCGCACTTACGATTCCGAGTCTGCAAGGTAAATTCAATGGGCTTTCTGTCCGAGTCCCGACTCCAGTAGTTTCACTTTCGGATATTACTGCTGTAATTAAGCGCAACACAACCAAAGAAGAGCTTGTCGCCTTCTTCAAGAAGGTTGCCGACGAACAATATTACCAAGGTATCATTGGTGTGACCGAAGAAGAACTCGTTTCATCCGATTTTATCGGTGATCCACGTTCCTGTATCGTTGATTTACCACTCATTGATGTGGTTGGTGGCAATATGATTAAGGTCGTCGCATGGTACGACAACGAGTGGGGCTATTCAAATCGTCTCGTTGAGCTCACAGTTGATTTCGGTGGGGAGAATTAATGGACGTCTACATCGGAGCAGACTATCGAGGATTCGAAAAGAAAAACCACTTGACCCAGTTTTTGAAGGCTAATGGTTTTAATGCTATCGATAAAGGTGCCTACGAATATAACGAAGGCGACGATTTTAACGATCCGGCCGTAGCAGTGGCAAAGGAAGTTCGTGAAAACCTTGGTTCATTCGGAATTCTGATTTGCGACTCGGCACACGGTGTCACGGCGCAGGCAAATCGTTTCAAAGGTATTCGCGCCGCGCATTGTCACTGCACAGAATCGGCCCAGCTTGCTCGCGAACACGACGATGCAAACGTACTATGCTTATCCGCACATTTTATGACGAATGATGAAGAAATGGAAAATATCGTAAGAACTTTCTTACAAACTAATTTTGAAAGTTTTGAACGGCGGGTCCGCCGCATTAATCGTTTAGACGAAAGGGAAGATTATGATTAGGGAAGTAACGATTATCCCGACAATTTTAGTCGACAATAAAAAAGACTTTCGCGACCAAGCCGAACGTATCAACGTCTTCACTCGTCGCGTCCAAATTGATTTAACTGACGGTGTTTTTGCGCCAACAGCAACGCTCGATATTACCAATATTTGGTGGCCAAAGAACTGGATTACCGACCTCCACATGATGGTTTCAAAGCCTTCCGAATACATGGATACAATCGCGAAACTGACGCCGTCGATGGTAATTTTTCATGCCGAAGCGAGCGAGAATTTGTTACCGATTTTTGAGCAATTAAAGTCGATGGATATTCATTGTGGCGTGGCGCTGTTACCATCTACTTACCCAGGCGCCGTGCAACAATACATTGAAGCGGCCGACCATTGTTTGGTCTTTGCGGGGCAACTCGGCGTACAAGGCTCGCCGGCGGATCTCATGCAAATGGAGAAGATTCAATTAATCCGCAACATCAAACCAGAAATTGAAATTGGTTGGGATGGCGGTGCAAACATTTCGAATATTCGTGCACTTGCACACTGCGATCTCGACGTGATTAACGTTGGTTCGGCGATTTCGCAGGCGGAAAACCCGGCCGACATGTTTAATCAACTCGTTGCCGAAATCGATAAGAGTGGGGTGGTGCTCTAATGGCGCGGATTGTTTCGCTAGGCTCAGCCTTACAAGACATTTATCTCATCGATCACGATGATTTGGCACCAACCACTATTGGTAGCGATGCGATTTTTGGCAATGTCTTAGTTGGCTCAAAGGTCGATATTGACTCACTTAGCTACGAAGTTGGTGGTGGTGGCATTAATTCCGCGATTTCATTTTCACGCCATGGCCACGAAGCGATTTTTATTGGTAATATCGCCCATGATTCGGCTGGTGAAGCGATTCTACGCGTGCTCGATCGTGAAGAAATCGACAACTCCTATGTGAATTTTGTGACCAGGAAATCGACCGGCACATCCGTGATTTTACTCGATTCAAAGGGTGGTGAACGCACGATTCTGACTTATCGCGGCGCGAGTGAAACCTTTGACAATTTCAATGAAAAAGATTTGGAACTGATTCAACCGGATTGGCTCTATGTCACGACACTGCGCGGTGACATGGATACGCTCCTTCGTTTCTTTGTGAAAGCGAAAGAACTCGGTGCCAAAATCATGTTTAACCCGGGTGTTAAAGAGCTCGCGCAAAAAGAGAAACTAATTGGTCTACTTGAAGATGTCGATATTTTGCTCGTCAATAAGTCTGAAGCATCAAAGATTGTGCCAGGCGTGCTATTAACTGAATTAATGTATCATTTAAATCAATATGTCCCAACCGTAATCATTACGGACGGCCCGATGGGCGGCATTGCCGGCAAAAAAGATACCGGTGAGATTTATCGCTTTGGTATTTATGAAGATTCCAGAATTAAAGACGCTACGGGGGCTGGCGATGCATTTGGCTCAGGTTTTCTCGCCCACTATATCTCCGGTCATTCGTTTAGACAATCGCTGATTTTCGCTTCGGCAAATTCCACGTCCGTGGTCCGAAAAATCGGAGCAAACCGTGGTATACTGACAGGAAAAGAAGAATTGCATCCGATGCCGATTCAAAAATTACAATAAGGAAAAAATATGTTACCGACTGAAGAAGAAATACTGAAAAAACTATCAATTGCTGACCTTGAGCGGGCTAATGCTTACGCTAAGGATTTGACGATGGGGCTCCAAATCGTGCGATCATTCCCACAGGGCGTGACGATTTTTGGTTCCGCGAGACTCCCGCAGGACAATAAGTATTGCAAAATGGCCTATGAACTCGGTGGACTACTAGCTAAGAACGGTCACGCCGTCGTAACTGGTGGTGGTCCTGGCATTATGGAAGCGGCTTCACACGGCGCTTATGAAATTGGTGGCCGAACGGTTGGTTTAAATATTACTTTGAAGCACGAACAATTCCCAAATCCATATCTCACCGATTGTATTACTTTTGAATATTTCTTTGCTCGCAAAGTGTCGCTCGCCATGGCTTCGAAAGTATTCGTTTTCTTCCCAGGTGGTTTCGGCACGATGGATGAAATCTCCGAAATTTTGTGCTTGATGCAGGAATCAAAAATGCCAAAAATGCCGGTGTTCTTAATCGGTAAATCCTACTGGAAAACGTTTGATCGCATCATAAAACAAATGATCACGATGGGGCTCATTAATGCAAAGGATCCTAAAATCTTTAAGATCACGGATGATGTCAAAGAAGTGGTGAAGGCCGCCAACAAAATCGGCCATCCAAAAGTTTCCGAAAATTATTATGATGGTTTTCGTGAAGCAAATAGTACGAGTTTATAAACCAAGTTTGGAATTAGTATCGGCGATACGAATCAATTCGTTGTATTTCGCGATACGTTCACTACGGGAGAGGGAACCAGTCTTGATTTGGCCGGTGCCAAGACCAACAGCGAGGTGCGCGATTGAAACATCTTCAGTTTCACCGGAACGGTGTGACATTACGGTCTTGTAGCCGGCTTTTTTCGCCATTAAAACAGCGTCAATCGTTTCAGAAAGCGTGCCGATTTGGTTTGGCTTAATCAGAATTGCATTTGCAACGCCTTCTTTGATGCCACGGGCGAGAAGCTCAGTATTCGTCACAAACAAATCGTCACCGACGAGTTGGATACGATCGCCCATACGCTCGGTCATGATTTTCCAGTTGACCCAGTCGTCTTCGGCAAGACCGTCTTCAATCGAAATCACTGGATAATTGTTAATAATCCAGTCGTACCAGTTAATCATATCTTCGGCAGTCTTCCAGTCACCGTTAGTCTTCAAAACATAATGGTCTTTATCGTAGAATTCGCTAGCGGCGATATCCATGGCAATCGCAATATCATCGCCGAATTTATAGCCAGCCTTCTCGACGGCGAGTTTGATACATTCGAGTGGCTCATTATTGCCGTCTCTAACTTTTGGTGCATACCCACCTTCGTCACCAACAGTGGTTGGATAGCCACGATCTTTTAATACATTCTTAAGCGCATGGAAAACTTCGGCACCCATGCGAACCGCATCGGCAATATTGCCGGCGCCACGTGGGATAATCATGTATTCTTGGAAATCCGTGGCCCAGGAAGCATGCTCGCCACCGTTCATTACGTTCATCATTGGCATTGGAATCGACATTTCATCTTCAGTATCAGCAAGGTAAGCAATGTATTTATAAAATGGCACTTTGTTGGCACGGGCATTGGCTTTCGCGGTCGCAAGGGAAACGGCGAGAATCGCATTGGCGCCGAGATCAGATTTATTCTTAGTACCATCAAGTTCTAGCATCATTTCATCAACGGTGCGTGGGTCAGAAGTATTGCCAACAAGTACGTCTTTAATCTTGGAATTTACATTCCAGACGGCTTTTAGGACACCTTTACCGCCGTAGCGGGATTTATCATCATCACGAAGTTCTAAAGCCTCGCCGGAACCGGTCGAAGCGCCGGATGGCACAATGGCGCGCCCATAACCACCATTTTCGAGAAAAACTTCCGCTTCTACGGTTGGGTTACCACGTGAATCTAAAACTTGTCTTGCTTTAATATTAGAAATTGTCGAATTATCCATAAAAATATTATATACCAATTATTTAACTTATGTTAAAATAAATATAAGTATTAAAAGTAAGGAGTTTTTTATATGAACGAAAATCCTGAGGGAACACCAAATCCCCTCAACCCAGCTCCAGCTGATGAGGCTAAAACCGATACGGCGCCAGTCGAACCAGCTCCAGCGGAAGCTCCCGCAGAAGCTCCGGCTCCGGCAGCAGAAGCCCCAGCAGATAATGCTCCGGCCCCTGTTTCAGAAGAACCGGCCGGCACTGTAGTAGAGCCAGTTAAAAAGAAGAAAACCGGACTTATCGTCCTCATTGTGATTCTAGTTCTAGCAATTATTGGTGGTGCAGTGGCAGCCATCCTCATCCTGAATCCATTTGGCAATGGCAACGGTGGTGGTAATGGCGGTGGCGACAAAGATGCTGTCTCCAAGGCAATTGTTAAATTGCTTTCTAGCACCGAAGGTCCAAAGAAGCTTGGCACCAAGGGTACCGTTGAAGTAACGGCTGGAAGCACAAGTATTCCATTCAAGACCATTGATGCGACCATTGATGCTGGCTACGATGTAGAAACCGGCAAGAGTTCTGGTGATGTGACTCTCGGTGTGGCATTCTCATCCACTGACGAGATTACTATCAAAGCAAGCGAGATGCTAGTCGATAAGAAACTCTATTTGAAGGCGACTACCGACAAAGAAGTCGATACTACCGATATTGACGAAGATGATGCGACGGCTCAGTATTCACTCATGATTGCTTCTGTCATCAATATGCTTGGTGGGAAGTGGATTTCGATGTCGCTTACCGATGCCACTAGCGGTCTCCCAAGCGGTTCGACGAACGAAACTGCACAATGTCTCATCGAAGCAATGAAAGACACCAGTGGCAATAAGATTGATCTTGGTGGCATTTATCAAAACAACAAGTTCGTCACCTCTTCAACTGATAGTCTCAAGATTTCCAAGAAGAATGACCCACTTTACAAGCTTGGTGTTGACTCCGAAAAGGCCGCGAGCTTCGTAAATGCAGTAGTTGATGAACTTGGTTCAAGTGATGCCGCTAAGTGTATCGACACTACATCTTCTGAGGAAGTAACTGCCGAGCAAATTAGCGAAATCGTGAATGAGCTTCCAGCCGTTTATGTAGAAGTAAACAGTGACTACAACTTCACCAGATTCTACACTAATTACACGGCGAGTGACGAAAGCCTAGGAATTAAAGTTGATCTCACCCTTAACTACAATCCAACCGTTGAAGCAACTGCTCCAAGTGATTCAATCAAACTCGAGGATCTCTTCAAGAGCATGTACCAAAATCCAAGCACTTTGGATTAAAACGTTAAGCTTTACATTTCTTAAATATGTTATATAATTAAGAAATGGACGAGAGGCTAAAACAGAAACTCAGTAAACTCCCGGACAGCCCGGGAGTTTATTTTCATAAAAACGCCAGTGGCGAGATTATTTATGTTGGCAAGGCAGCGGTTCTAAAAAACCGAGTGCGCCAATACTTCCAGAAGTCGAAAAAGGATGTAAAAACCGAGGCCTTGGTGGCCGAAATCTACGATACTGATTGGATTACGGTCGATACGGAGATGGATGCACTGTTTCTTGAATCCGAAATGATTAAGCGTTATATGCCGAAGTGGAATATCTTGCTTCGCGATGATAAGACTGTAAGCTACGTGCGGATTTCGATGCAAGAAGAAGTGCCAGATGTGTCGTTTACGAGAAATCCACTCGATGATAAAGCCACTTACATCGGGCCGTTTTATGGCAAATCGGTGGTGGAGAAGTCCGTCCGGATGCTTCGTCGGATTTTCCCGTATTACACGAAGCCGTATGATGGCAAAAAATCCCTCGATACGGATCTCGGCCTTACGCCGGGGGTTGAAATTGGCAAATGTACGCCAAAAGATTATAAAAGAAATTTGCGCAAATTAATTCGTTACTTAAATGGCGAACGCGAAGGGCTACTAAAAGAACTCGAGAAAACGATGTATGATGAGGCATCAAAGGGGAATTATGAGCTCGCTGCGGAAGCCCGCGATCAACTATTTGGCCTTAAAGAATTAAAGAAAAAGATTGTCTTCTCGGATAAAGAATTCCTCGACATTTCTTCGGACCAGGCACTGAAATCCCTGCAGGAATTATTGGGCTTAGACGAGCCACCGCGCCGGATTGAAGGTTATGATATTTCACACCAATCTGGGACTAATACGGTGGCAAGTATGGTGGTGTTTCTTAATGGTGCGTCGGCACGCAGTGAATATCGCAAATTCAAAATCCGTACTAGCACGAATGATGATTTGAAGAGCATGCAGGAAGTAATTTCGAGGCGCTTGAAACACGAGGAATGGGATTTCCCAAGCCTGATTGTGCTGGATGGTGGTATTGGACAAGTAAACGCGATTTTGCCACTCGTGGAGCCATTTAACATTCCAGTGATTGGGCGTGATAAGTCTGGCGATCACTCGAAATCGGCTGGCGTAAAGATTATCGTGCCAGGTAAAGGTATCGTGAAACTAAGCCAAAATTCACACATTGCTAGGTTGATTGCGCGGATTGATGAAGAGTCGCACCGGTTTGCAATCACTTATCATTCACTCCTTAAACGCAAGGGTATGCTGAAGTAAGTTTGCTTTACTTTTCTTGGATTTTCCTTTATAATTGATAGTACTAGGAGTTATCATGCAAATAGGAAGTTTTCTAGAAGTAGTTATATTAATCTCAGCCTTTCTTACAATCGTTCTGGTCTTGTTGCAATCCCGCGGAGCATCACTAGGCGCCGGATTTGGTAGCTCAGGAGAGCTTTATACGACCCGTCGTGGCCTTGAGAAGTCGCTTTTCGTCACGACCATTGTAACGTCTGTCATCTTTGTTTCGTCGATTTTAGGATTATTATTAATTCCAGCATAATATGGCAAATTCACTCAAAAAGCGTGGGCAAAAAATAGTTCGGAAGTTTTCTCGCATTTCGGTGAAAGCCCGCGAGGAAGGGAAAGAGCACATCAAGGAAAACTTGATTGCAAGGGTTTCTCATATCCGTGATATCAAACTGCTCATTTGGGAGTGGTGTTTACTCGTGGCTGGGCTCGTAATGCTCGCCGTGACGCAGGCTTTTTGGTCTGGTTCGTCGTATGCCCAGGATGTATTTGTGAATGGCGGTAGCTATACAGAAGCTACTATTGGCGCAGTAAACTCGTTAAACCCACTGTTTGCGACGACTAATAGCGAAAGAGTCTTAAGTAAATTGATGTTCTCAACGTTGACGGCCGTAGATTATTCCGGCAATATCGGCATGGGACTCCTCGAATCTTTGACGCCGGACGATAATGGCAAGGTCTGGAAGGCCGTGCTTCGCCATGGCCTCAAGTGGTCTGACGGTGAATTTATTTCAAATGATGATATCTTGTATACGATTTCGCTTTTGCAGAACCCGGCAGTGAGCACGATTTATTCATCAAGTATGCGTAATGTAAAAGTGAAGGAAGAAGAGGACGCCTCGATTACCTTTACTTTGCCTTCGGCTTATGCAGACTTTGCGAGCGCGCTCGACTTTCCGATTGTGCCACGCCACGCACTTGAGGATACACCAGCCAATGCTTTGATTGAGGATGAATTCTCACAAACACCGGTAGTGTCTGGGCCATTCATGTTTAATGCGACTCAGAAAAATACGATCGGTGACGACGTGACGGTATTTTTGTCGGCGAACCCATATTATTATCGTGGTAAAGCGATGCTAAACAGCTTTGCAGTGCACGCTTATAGCGATAAGGATGCCGTGGTGAATGCACTAAATTCCGGCGCCGTGACGGCAACGGCCGAACTCTCTGGCCCGGAAGCCGACCGCGTAACTTCTGATAGCTTTATCCGCACCGACCAAAGCATCAATTCTGGCGCTTTCATGTTCTTTAATATGACAAGCGACGGCGTGAAGAATAAAGAACTTCGTAAAGCAATTCGCCAAGGTCTCGATCTCATCAATGTGCGCACGAGCGCCCCAGGTGCCGTGATGCTAGATTATCCTTTGATTGATTCGCAGATTAAACTCACGAACTATCCAAAGATTCCGGCTTACGATTTTGACGCCGCGAAGGAAAAGATTACCGAACTCGCGGGCGAGAACACGATTAATCTTAACATCGCCACGGTGAATTCTGGCTATCTACCGGCTGTCGCAGAGAGTATTAAGGCCCAACTTGAATTACTTGGTATTGATGCGACGGTGACCACCTACGAAGAGACGCAGGATTTCGTCGGGAATGTGATTGCGAAGCGTAATTACGATATCCTGGTTTATGAAGTAGAACTCGGTGCCGATCCGGATCTTTTGCCATACTATCACTCAACGCAGGCTTCGACATCAGGATTAAACCTGTCTAATTATAAGAATGCGATTGTAGACGATTTGTTGATTGGTGCAAGGGAAACGCTTGATGAAACGCTTCGGATTAGGAAGTACGAATCATTCCTAAACTACTGGGTTGATGACGTGCCAGCAATTGGTTTATACCAAGCGAATATGACCTATATCTACAACAAGAATACGCGGGCGTTTGGCAATAACGTGACGCTCGTAACGCCGCTTGATCGTTTCTCGGATGTGACAACCTATGCTGCAACGAAGGCTACTAAAAACAAGACACCATAATGGACCAAGAACCGGAAGATTGGGAAGAAAAGAAGCGAATCAAGGCTGAAATTAGAAAAGCCGAGATGGCGGGTGACCAAGAAAACAAAGGCAATCTAACGCATCTTGGAGCGGAAGAATTCGCCGCTAGAAAAGGTTTTTCTCGGGAGCCTGAGGATTTTAGACGGAGCGGAGAGAAACTCTCAGATGGCGCCGCCGCGTTAGCTGTACTGGGGCTACTCGGCGCTATGATTATGAAATTTGCTATAGGTGGAGGCTTGGTTGTCTTCGATATAATAATTGGAGCGGCGGGAGTACTTGGAGCGGCTGGTGTGGTCGCGGTGGTTATTTATCATCAGCAAACTGGTAAGAATTTAAAACACGTCTTAAGTGCATCAATCCTTTCAATTATTATTGCGTTGATTTGGATATTTATTAGACCATGGATTTAATGTTCTAGCCTTCAGCCCAGAATATTGCACAAAAACAAAAAAATGTGATATAATATTGTCATGCGCCTGTGGTGGAATTGGTAGACACGCTACCTTGAGGTGGTAGTGGCCACATTCACGGCTGTGCTAGTTCGAGTCTAGTCAGGCGCACCAAACCTAGTTCTGTTCTTAAGAGCCTGGTTAAAGACGTTTTCAAGAGGTTTCTTCCATCTGAAGGAGACCTCATTTTTGTTGTTAATTTCTAGGTTCGTAACCAGTTTTCATACTAACTGGTCCTTTTGCCATGCTGACCTCGTTCCTTTTGAGGTTGCGCCATAAGGGCGGTATGGAGTTATGCTAATGGAGCGTAAATATGATTCTTTGGCTCTTCTTTGATTGATTCGTATGGGATATACTCGCCGTCAGCACGATCTTTCCATGGCTTTTGTGAATGGGTAAAGTTTACAATTTCGGACGTTCGTTTATCTTTCCAGTACTTACAAATCTTATCGATGATACTTTTTTCATTATCACTTAAAGCTGAAGGATCTACTTCTTCATTTGTGCTAGAAATAGAAATCATCTGGGCATAATCAAGAATATCAATGTTGATTTTGCCTTTATCGAACAACTTATCAGTTAGCACGAAGAACTTTTCGGCTACTGGACCATAGTCTAATTTGTAGTATTTTGCGCCACTCATTGAATGATCGGTTTCGTAATAATTGGTGAAATCTACGAGATACAAAAGTTTTGCGAGCTTTGTTTTTGGAACTCCATTTTCAAAATGGTTTTTAAGAATATAGTAGTAAATCTGCTTTAATTTTTCTTCGGACTCTTTATTGGCTTCCTCGGATGGCAGAGTCAGATCAGAAAGAGAAACACCGAGTTTGCCGCAAATAATACCTAGTTCATCAATATTGAGCTTTCTTTTGCCGGACTCAATATTAATATATGTAGCACGATTAATATCAAGAGCCTTTGCCATTTGCTCCTGTGTTAGATGTTTGGCGACACGAATATCACGTATTTTATTGACTATTGTATCGTTATCTCCCATTTGACTCACCTTTCGTTACCTCCATTATAAGTGTTGTGTTTGTTTTAGTCAATGCTTCGAGCATCATTTTGTCGCATATCACCACCTTATTATAACGCTTATGTTAAAGAATTACAACATTTTTAATATATTTCGTGTGGTTTATTATTGACATTATTCTGTTGGACTGATAGAATTAAAGTAGGTTGTGGAGGTAATCCCAACATAAAAAAGTACATTACACTAGCGTGGCTCCGACACATTAGTGTAGAGCCAACAAAAAATGCGTACTTATGTACCTGATCGGAAAATCTGACATAAGTACGCGAGAAGAGACGTATTACACATCTGTTCCTTTTTGATTGTAACATAGTTTCTTCTCTTACGCAAGCGTAAGGTCTTTAACAATATTAACTTTAAAGATAAAGGAGACTCTATGTCTGCTAAGTCAAAAAAGAGGCTAATCATTAATGATGGCTTCAATCCAGAACTCGCTGAAGGTGCCGAATTTGAGGGGCTTTTCCAATTTCCGGTTATCGAACCGACAAAAGAAATTGTCTACCCGAAATACCTGGTGCCGTTCTCCGAGCGCAACAAAATTACTAACCCTAAAGAAGCGTTCGTGGTCTTTTACGAACACGACGATAAGTTTGCCGATATTATTAGAAATCCCGATAAATATATCGACGACTTGAAACGCTTTGCCGGCGTAATCTCGCCAGACAACTCACTCTATCGCGATATTCCTCTGGCCGTTCAGGTTGCTAATATCTATCGCAATAGACTGATTGGCTGCTTCTTACAAAGGAATGGTATTCCGGTAATCGCTAACCTGCGTTGGGGTGATAGGCGTACCTATGGCAAAGAATTATTTGGCGAGGCGATTACATTCTCGTCCGTGCCAAAACATAGCGTCGTAGCTGTAGGATGTTATGGCTGCATTCGTGGTGAGGAGAATAAGAAGTACTTTATTGATGGCTTTCTTGCTATGCTGGGCGAGCTTGGGCCGGAAGCTGTGATTATCTATGGCAAACTACCGGATGATATCATCGAGCTACTTCGCATCAAGACCAAACTGATTATCTATAATGACTGGACTTCGGTTCGCCATGGAAAGGACTCGATCTATGGGCAGTGGTAGAAGTGGCCTATACTCAAGCCTCGCTCAGTCCGTGAGCGGACGAGCTAGCATTAGTATCCCAGCTAGCACGATTACGCACGCATCAATTGGCGAGTATCCAAATAATGCTAATAGATTAAAGTCTGGTGGCCATAGCCAAGCCAATATAGAAGAAATGGAACGCCGTGGCATTAAATATGTAATAAAGAAAACATTCCCAAACGGCGTGAGGCTAGGCTATGTACCGAACCACTACGAGAAGAGAAGGCAGGGCTTAGGCAAAAATCAAATTGGGCAACTTTGGTTCCCTAAAAGCTGGACCGAGGGCGATATTCGCAAGGCTGGCAAGGCGGTGCTAAAAGCTTACAAAGGCAGAATCAAAAACGGCTCTATGGTAACTGGATGGTATAATGGTGTTAAGGTCGGCATCATTGTGCGCAACCGTCAAATTAAAACAATTTTCCCGACCAAAGAACAGGAGTAATCCATGGAAGAATTTAAGAAAAGAATCGAACCAATCTTAGAGGAACATCTAACACTTGATCGTAAGTGTGAAGAAGATCATTATTATGATTTTGATGCCTATGAGCGTGATATAATCTGGGGGAAAGAGAAAGAAGCGCTTTCTGGCGTGAAGTTCGAAGACGTTATTGCATATCTCGATACTATAGATTCCGCCGAAAAGCTCGGGGCTTTAAGTGAGGGGTTCTACGATAATATAGCGAATGAAGTATATGGCAATAAGAGACAAGAGGTCCTCGAATGTTTTAAGAGAAACAATAAACGTTTGGGTGCTGATTTGGACGAGTTTTTAGAAGCAATGGAAACCCATAATTGGGACTACAAAGAAGAGTAGTCGGTTCCTGTATAATAGCTCCGTTATTAGCGGAGCTATTTTTTTGTCGTTATTTTTCACGACATCCGCTATATGAAACTTTTGTTCTTTTGGTGGTAATTTCTGATCTTCTATAACCATATCGAGCAGACAATTGGCTAGTCTGGTCATTCGCGCTATATCTTCTTCGGTTGGTTGATATTCGTCTTTCTTTTGTTTAGCCATTTATGTTCCTTTGTTATGTTATTATTCTAATTTTTTCAATGACATTGTAGGAATAAGTTATTCCTTTACATTGGTTCAATGTTCATTTCCTTGTGATCCCTAATCAGAACGTAACATCTACTAAAACAGGGTAGTCCTTCTTCGGTATGACCTTTGTCTTAGGGTTGTATTCCGGATGCTCAAACATCCAATCAATCACATTATAGAGGCGGCGCGTTATCTCGTCTGCTGCATCAATAAGTTCTCTGCAACGTTCGCCACAATAGCGCTAAGCCATATCTACATATGCATACATATAGCGGAAAGGATAGGCCGGAGCCCATGCCAATCACTAATACAAAAGGTGATATAATCAATAAGAGCCTATACGAAAAGTATAAGGGATTCTTGAAAGGAATTAAGCTATGACAGAAGCTCAAGAAAAAGCGAAAAAAGAATATCTGGAAGTCTTAGGATATGGTGGCGAAATTGAATTCAATTACAATGGTTTCTTTTATCATATTGAACCAGATTACAAAAAAGAAGATACTTATAATATTTGGAAGTTTGCCGACGAATACGAAGGTGGCGGAGAAATGATTGCGACCTGTTCGCCAGCCGTATCGATTCTAGAGGAGAAGGCTTTCGATGGCAAAACTATTCTCGAAATCGAGGATGATATGACAGGTTGCGCTTTGAGGTAACAAAATGACAGAATGTATCCTTCATTAATATAGGCAGTTGTATTAATAGCTCTGCGCACAACAGAGCTATTTTTGATGGTTCGTTTACGAGCTTTCTGCTTCAGATATTCTAGCATTATCTTTCATTTCAATTCCTTATTCTTTTTCTGGGCATGATAAAGGTCGATTATAATCCTCGCAAACTCATCCAACTCTCTCCGGGCTTGCTCTGGTAGCTCATAATAACTGATTGCTGATACTGTTTTCTTTTCCATAGACACTCCTTATTATTAGTGTCTTCATTTTATAACATTGACATTGCAAGCTCTTAAGTGAGCTTTTACATTGACAATGGATCTACCTAGCTTAGTCTCCATATATGTATATATTACTAATAGTTCGTAATTGGTTTCGTTGCCATGGCTTTAATATATGAAATCTTGCAGTTCAGGGTTAAGTTTACTTTCGACCAGATCGAAGTCCGGCCGCCATGTTGGATTCACAATAACGTATTCAACTACCCCACAGAGAGGTTCGTAGAGATTTAGATACCGCGCACCATAGATAAAAAAGAATGCCTTAATGGCATTATTTTTTATCTATAATTTCGCCAGAGTAGACGAGAACGTAGTTCGTCCTTTCAAGGAGATGAGCAAAAAAGAAAAGTTTGCTTTTCTTTTTCCGAGTGACACAGAAAGGAGAGCGAGCGTAGCGAGCGATGTCTAGTCAGGCGCACCAAAATTAACTGGAATCTAAAAACCATAGCATAGCCACTGATCCATGCTTCTCCACTGACTTTTGCATTGTCGAAGACCTATGTTTATTATCCTAGAATTATTTAGGCATTGGCAATACTTCATAGTTGCCGATATACCAAGTTTTCCATTTTCGCTTAGCAGGATAGTTTAATCTAATAGATTGGCCTGCACCGCCTTGATAGCCTACGACTACATCTGCTCCCACATCATTTCCATCAATTCTTATTATATGTCCCTCTATAAGCGATGGGTTAGCATTCTTTAGACTGTTTTGACTAAGATTTCTTGCATCGTCGCTCAAATGTTCGATAAGCTGGACTTTATTACCAACTGTCAATCCTAAATCAGCAGCCATCTCATTCGGGGCCCCATCGATAATATCAGCTTCTTTTTTAGTTCTACTAATATGATATTCGGTACCATTATCATCTCGGAAAAAAATATAATGTTCCAGTTTCCCAGTTTGTTCGTTTTTTACGGGTTTGAGCCTGATATCAGAAATACCTTTACAGATACGCCATTTTTCTCCTGGATTTTTAGGGTCGCCATTCTCGTATAAATATATACTTTTACCGACATACATATTGGTGGCTAGGAAACCGGCTATTTTTTTGATAGACTTTCTATCCTCATCTAACCTATCAACCTCCACTCCAAGGCCTTGTTTCAGGCCTAAAATATGCACGAAATCTGGGTCTAATGCTATTTCCTTGGTTTTATCGACTAATATGCGTTCACTTAATTCTGCCTTATCGGTTGTAAAGTATTCATCGTAATGACGCATAATGTAATCATAGGCAAATCTATCAGCATAGGACTCATCTGGCATATCACGATAGTATTGGTGGACAGCGTATAGATATTCGTCATAATTATCTATTCCCATAGCCTTGAGACGATATTCGTGCTCACGCCATCGTTCACTCTTGCGACCAATCCAATTTCCATCTGGATTTGGTCCACGCTTTTTATATTCTAAACGATTAGCACGGCCAATTTCGATTGCATGGTAAAGTGCTTCAGCCCCACGTGAATTACCGCTTAGTTTCTCAAATTCTGGTCTAAGATAATTCTCAATAAAATCATATGCATGCCCAAGCTCGTGCAATAACGTAGCATCAGCATTAAGTTTAACGTTTCTGGCACAAGACTTCCAATCTGCTCCAACTGCGAATGCAAGCCTCTTTATAAAATATACCGTACCCAACCTATCATCGGTCGCTTGTAAGTTTTCTAGTTTATCGCTTGCCTCAAAGACATAAGTTTCTGGATGGGACAGGTTGCAAGCAACTTCTGGAATATATGATCCATTCGATGAGTGCGCCGAACTGAAATACGCATTATCATCTATGTTTTCATCGGATACAGCCACCATCCGTAACGTAGGGAACTCTGCCATTATATTTTTGTATAAATCAACAAAATGTTCATTCCCTACATCATTTTCAAGCATAGCTATATTCTCGAAAAATCTATCTTTGACATATTTTTCGGTGTTTTCTGGTGTAAAAAAGCCGAATTTCTGTCCATTTCTGTCTGTATTATTTGCTAAATCAGAAAGTACTGACCAATTCAAACCGGATTCGTCTTCGTTACTTTTTTCAAAATCCGATGGGAGCCTCTCTCCCATATTTACCAATCCCTAAAGCCAAAGTCTTCTGGATGCTCTGCCTCTTGGTGATTTTCCGTATTTGGTTTATCAGCTTCTTGCTGCTCGGATACCGCGATTGCATTATTAGAAACACCGTCTTTTTTCCGATGTTCACCTGCTTGATAGTCACAAACTAATTTGCCATCATTAGCAAGATACAGATTCCAGTTCTCACCTTTATAGCCTTCTGGAGTATATCGTCCACTTATGGTCATATCGATGATTTTTCTTTCAACTTCACCCAGCAGTGCATAGCTTTCTTCGTTTACGCCAAATACGCATTCTATATTTCCTGGTAATTCACTTAGATATTTCTGAGTTCTTTTATCTAACTTTTTCATATTTCCGGAGAAGCGTTCTCTGTCTTTTTGATCCTTTATACCATGTAACCAACCACCCCAAACGTCGTCAAAGCTCTTTTCGGTTTCCGAGGTGTTAGAAGCATCATTTTCTCTTGCATTAGCCGCTTGACTTCCAGCATATAACTTCCCATCATTGGTAAGATATAGGCTAAAATCCTTGCCATCGTGTTCTCCTAGATTATAAGATCCTGCAACTCCCTTTCTGATAATTGTTGACTGAACTTTGTTAAGCATCTCATAGCTTTCTTTATTTACTCCAAATATTTGGTCTATATTTGCAGGTAAATTACGAAGGAAATCACGAGTTCTTTTATCAAGGTGGCCTATATTTTCCTTGAATGCGGCACTCTCTTCTGGATTTTTTATATTTGCTTCAAATGCGACCCAATCTTCAGATGTATAACCATCGTCGGTTTCAACCTTTTCTGCATCGTGTCGTCTCACTTCATCTGCCATGTTCTGCCAAGCATCATAAGTCTCGTTATTCTGATCGTTTTCTTGATTGAGTTGCTCATTACTCATCTTAATCTCTCCAATGGAACTTGTTAGATTTTATTATAAGGAACAGTTTAATTATATCATAAAAAGTAGTTCCATTTTGACCATTTGAAACTCACAACCCTAGCGGAAAAGCTGGTCAATCGCTTCCAGATAGACGGCAAAGAGGCCAACTTTCCGGGTACAGAAGTGCGAAAGATATTTTTCTCTCTCAACTCTATCCGGGTTGCTCCTGAAAGCAAGGGAAAAGAGGCTGAGAAAAGCATAAATGACACTTTTTTTGATTGTGTGTCAAAAATATGTTATCGTATAGAATTGACCCATGTGGCATCAATAGCGTATCAGTATCACAAATAAAAAAGACCCTGTGGGTCTATTTTTATTCTCTCTAAGTGATATTTGAAATGTTTACCATTGCAGTAGGCCAGGTAGCACATAATAGTTTGCAGCATTGTGAAGAATAGTTATAGCATAAATACTATAAAAACAAGTGTAGTATCATAAAAACTCGTCACATTGCACTTCGACGATGGCTATCTCACCTCAAACGTCCACTCATCCCCGGAGTCTTCGGTGGTTGATTTGATGATTTTGTGAATCTTACCGTCTTTATCCTGAGTGTATCCTAGATAGCTGGCGCTATCAGTGAAGTTGCCATAAACCCTAACGGTGTTTTCGGCGCCTTCAACTTTGTTCGCTTTGGAGTGCGTGTATTCGTCAACCGTCACTACGGTGCCATCGCTAAGTAGTGCGATGAGCCAGGTGTCGCCGCCGTTTCCTAATTGACCAACTGCGAGATCGACTGGCGTGCCACCGAGAACCGAAGTAATATCCTTTGATTCGCCGTATGGCCATTGGTTTTTAAAGGCTTTCAAATTGCCATCAGCAGAAAGGACATAGCTCCCACCATAAGAATCGTTCGGCGAAGCCACCGTTATAGAGTGCTTAACCTTGGTGCCTTCGGCGTCCGGGAGACCGCTACTAGCTGTATACTCAATATCGCCATCAAAATTACTGGCCTGAAAGCCAAACTTAACTTCTGTTTTCGCAGTATTATCTTCCAGCTTTGGCGTTGGGGTTTCTGGGCTACGCGTCATGCCGTAAATACCAAATGCGATACCGGCGAGGCCGATAATCGAACCAATGGTAATTCCGATAATTGCACTTTTGTTTCCGTGTTTTTCTTGTGGTTTAGCTGAAACATCATTTTCCATAAGTATTATTATATCATTCCAAGCTCGCCAACATAATGCCATTGTGCCATATAAAAACCCGCTCCAAAAGGAGCGGGCATAGAAATGTGCGAGAGCTCCAAGGCTCGACGTCCGGACACCGAGTGGGTCCCGGGAGCTCTGTTACCGGTGTTAACCGGCCGAGCTACGGAATCCGCAGCGCTTCATCCGTATCCCATAGGCAGGACGTGTCCCGCTATGGACTTTTTTCACCCCGCACGGCCTTCCCCGTGCGAGTCATTCCGCGCCGCCAATTGGCAGATGCGGCGTCGTGTACCATCCGCAGGCGGTCCTACGGCGGTATTGCCCCAAGGGGCTTTTTTACTCAGGGGCGTTTCCACCCGGGGTAAATCTCCGCGCAAAGGCGCGTGTGAGGTGATTGTGGCTATGCCACGGCCTCTTACCCCGAACAGAGAACGTCCCCTTCCCCTGAGTAAATCATTACCACGGGCGGCGTACCGCACCGTAGTTAGATCTTTTTCATTATATCACATCTTGAATAAATAGCAACTGTTCCACCGCTTATGCTATTTACTTTTTAGTCTATTTATGGTATAATATAGGTATATATGGCTGAAGTCATGTAAGTTCTTTGAAAGGAGGGATTATTACGGCTAATTCGATCTACCTCGATGAGGAAGAAGTCCGGATGCACGAAATTTTGACCGAGTATCTGTTCGTTCGTTATAAAGCAGTTTGCGATAAACTAACGGATGAATTTGTGAAAAAGTTGGAAGAAAAATGGAAGAACGGGGAAAGACCCGACCGAAAATTCTACGATTTTGAGTACGACAAGTTGGCATCTGCCAAGGCGCAAGCCGACGAAAAACTCTTTCAGCTCCATTCGATGAGTGGCGACGAAATTCGGCGTGTCTACGCTCGGTATTACCACGAAATGTTCCCGTAACCCCCTAGCCCACGCATAGCGTGGGCATTTTTTTGACATGAAAATCCCCCTCTTTCGAGGGGGCTTTAAATCAATCTTAGATTTGATTTGCATGGAGGCGGGTGTTTGCGAACTGCCGGTTAAAGAATACGGGGACGTATATGCAGCTACCGTCCACCATGTTTTTGAACTGTGCGCTATCCTTCGTAATCTTTAAAACGACGCGACGCCCAGTGGTAATTTTGGTTCTGGTCGCGAGTTCGATAGACGAGCCCATTTCGGTGACTCGACCATCGGTGACTAGGCCATGCGGCTCAATCTTAAGAAACTCTAGCACTTCTTCTGGTCTTCGCATCCATTCTCCGCCGAGCGCATTCTCGATGAACGCACAGAGCTCGACTTCGCTTGGTATGAAAATGTTTTCACCCTGCAAACGGCTCGTGCCAATACGATCGATGTCGCTAGACGAGAATGTCGAGAGCGGGAATTTAGTGCCGAAATAGTCTAGCCGAACTTCATGATAAAGCCGGTTAAACTTGCCAATGGATAGTTTGTTATCGAAGACGAAACGCTTGTTGCGAAACTCAACGATAGCGCTAAATGGATTCAGGCGATTGTTTGCGGCGACATATTCATCATGAAACCAGAAGCATCCGCCAACGGCGGAGCCACCAATCAAGATGACGGTACCAGCCTCCTCTGGAACGGTATTTTTGTTATATACCGAGTAGACCTTGCGGTTATAAATAAATTCATACTCGGAGCTAAACTCATTTTTGGTTCCAATGAAGAAGAAGCCGCTGCCGTTTTTGGTGCCGATATAGATTCGCCTTCTGGGGTCGACTTTTTCGACCTCCTGAATTAGGTTGCCGTAAAGTTTTTCCATAAAACACCTCCAAATTGTTAAATTCCCCCGGACTAAGCGTCCGGGGGTACTTGCTAGGGATTACTCCACCTCAGTGGGGTCAGGAATGGGCATCGAAATGGGTTTCTGGAAAATCCAGATGTCCACGTGGGGATCATTTGCGAGATTGTCCTTAGCCGCTACCAGGTAGCTATCATCCTCGAAGAGGAAGAGACCTTCTCTCCAGGTGACGGGCGAATCTTTGATTACCTTGCCGTCTACGAAGAAAGACCAGCCCTGGCAGTGCTCGGGATCCTCACAATAAAGATCCTTAGAGATGTGTTTCGGATTCAATACGTCGTGAATCCGAATTGGTTTGCCAATTTCGAGATCCGAAATTGGCGAGCAGAACCTTAAGAAGCAGGCCAGCTGCATTCCCAGCGTTCCGTCGCCGCCCAGCATGGCCGAGACGATAGAAACGTCTTCGCCCCAGGCTTTGTCGTCTTCAGGATAGTACATGTCAGCGATGCGGTTGCCGAGCACCCCCAGAATAATTGCCTTATTCGGAAACATTTCGGCGTTCACAAAGCTGTTGTGGGGGCAATACCCCAGGTTTTCATACCTCGCCATAAAAACTAACCTCCTTGCGTAAACCCGCCGGTTTTTCTAGCAAGTTAAATTGCCATGACCTTATAGTCATCTCTTATATTATAGCACACATGGGCGTTTTTGTCAAGATAAGGAGAACTTGAACGATTCGATTTCTCTGTGTTATAATAGATGAAACAAAGGAGGTTAAGTGAATAAGATATTGCGAGGATTTGTTGTAGTCTTGGCTGGTTTTTGTGCTTTGGTCGGAGTGAACGGAACGGTTTTTGCTGATGAAGAGAATCAGGAGGGAGAAACCAAGCCGGCGACCAGTATTAGCATCAGCCCGGTTAATAAGGTGCTCAAGCTTGAGCCAAATAAGACCTATGATGACTCATTTAAGGTGATGAATAACGGCGCGGACGCGATCAAATTTGAGGTTTACGCTTCGCCGTACTCTTATACTAAGGATGAGGATGATGGAACTTATAAGCTTGGTTTTAGCAATGAGACTGCTTATACGCAGATTACGCGTTGGATCACCTTTAGAGACAGTAATGGCGCTTATACGAGCAAGCCGAAATTCAAGGTGGAGCCAGGTACGACCTTTGTGGTGCATTACCGCATTAAGACTCCGTCGAGCATTCCAGATGGTGGACAATATGCCGTAATCTTTGCGCACACACTTTCAGATGACACTGAATCTGGTGGTCTTAAGACCGAAGCAAGCCCTGGACTCGTCGTCTATGGTCGCTCGAATGGCATCACGAGGTTTTCGTTTGAGACTTATGATTTGAAGATTAATAAGACTATGCAGGATGGCGAAAAGACCGTTACTAAGATTAATGGCACTTCAATGGTGAATAACTCTGGTAACGTAGATTTTATGGCCTATGGCAAGCTCACTGTGCGGGGTATCTTTGGCCACCAATACTATGTGACGCCAGAGACAAAGGGCGTTTCGATTATTCCAGAGACCGAGCTAGAAGTGTCCGATGCGTGGGACGACACGCCGTATTTCGGACTGTTTAATGTGACTTGGTCCGTGACCGTGAAGGACGAAACGAAGGAAATCTCGAGGTTAGTGCTGATTCTTCCTGTACCAATCATCATACTTATGATTTTGCTATTGACAATTATTGGAATTTGGATTACAATTATGGTTAGGAAACGCAAAGAACGCCGTTCTAGGTTTGGTACCGTCTAGAAATGGCGCCCGTGTGGAGCGGGACTGCGAGGCCAAAATAAATATTAAACATAAAAAGAGTGTAGAGTATGAAGAACACACACAAGAGGATGCTAGGCTTCTTCGGGTTGTCAGTAGTTGCTACCATGACGGTAGTAGCTGCTACTATGCCGACTCCTGGAGTATCCGCGACGGCATCACCATCGGCGGTTGACACCTTGACTGTGAGGGTGCTCAATAACGTCCCGACCGCAGAGATTACCTCTCCGGTTAATGGAGTTACGGTTACGAAACCGATCCAACATGTCACAGTAAACTACGAAAAAATTAAGGAGGTAACCGTCTATATTAAATATATTGATGAAGACGGTCACGAATCAGCAGAACATATTTTCTTCCACCAGGCAGGATTAGACCCAACTGAGCCAGGAACGATTGATCAGAACTATACATTAGGTTCCGGTGGCTTCGGTTATGGTAGGTACGTATTTTCGGTGGTTGGCGTAGATGAGGACGATGGAACGCTCCCGCTGGATTCAGTTGTAGTTGACTTCACCCCAGTTAAGGCGGAAGCAGAGCAGAACGAAGAAGATGGTATGGTAGAAGTCAGATTCACAGATTATCAAGATGACGTAGAAGAAATTGAAATCTGGTTAGATGGGAAGCTAATCAAAACAGTACCAAAAGAAGATCTTGATAAAGTACAGAAACTTTCATTTGAAGATAAAGACTCAGGCACGTACACGCTCGAATTAAAAGCCAAGTACGCAGACGGAAGTACTGCAAACATGCCGAGTATTGATGTAGATTTCGATGCAGGATTTGTCCCGCACACCGATGTACCTGATACCGGTAGATTCTTTAGAAACTTAAATATTGCGAGTGAAGATTACTTAGTCACCGGTTTGATTGTATTCTTCGTGCTAGGAATTGTAGCATTTGGAATTGTCACGAGAAGCAAGAGAAGCACGAATCTAAGAAGAAAACGTCACTAATAATTATCATACTCTAGCTCTTAGTACAGGCGCCATTTAAACTGCGAGGGCGCCTGTACAGAGGTTTCAAAAAACGGGCTTTTCTCGGCCCGTTTTTTAGTCTCATTATTTTTTAGCTTCTTTTTTCTCAGCTTCTTTTTTGGCTTTCAAAGCTTTGTTTTCGAGAGCTTTCTTAAGAGCCTCAGCTTTGGCGGCGCGAGCCTTGAAGCGGTCAACACGACCTTCGGTATCGATAATCTTCTCTTCACCGGTAAAGAATGGGTGAGATTTAGAAGAAATTTGAACCTTAACTAGTGGGTATTCATTACCATCTTTCCACTTGATGGTCTCTTCGCTCTTCGCAGTAGACTTGGTGAGGAACGAAAAATTCGCGGCTTCGTCCATGAAGACGACATCACGATAATCTTTAGGATGTAATTCTTTTTTACTCATAACTAGCCCCTATTATATCAGAGAAATAATAAAATGTAAAGAGAAAGAATAGGCGAGTCCGGAGACTCGCCTATCAAGGTGCTTAGAGGATGACGTTCAAATCAGTGACGATCTCGTCAATGAAGCCACGCTCTTTGGCGTCGGGCGGAAGCAGATAGTATTCAACACGTGCCAGGGCATCATATTCATGCTCTTTCATATTACTGTGATGCAGCACATGCGGTTTGATGACTTCTTTTTCGACCCGTTCGTCGAATTTGACCCGGTCCTGAACCTTATTGGTGGCACCACCAGCAAAGGAAGTGCCCTCGTGGAGCAGGAAGGTCGCATAGGGGAGCGAGAAACGTTTGTGGCCAGTAATACCAATGAGAAAAGCCATTGAGCACCACTGACCAAGATTGATCGTGTAGATCGGGGTCTTGCTGAGTTCGATAGTCGCGATTATGGGCATACCGTCCGTGATGTCTCCGCCGGGAGAGTTGATGAACAACTTAATCGGTTTACGATCTGAGATTGGAACGTTCATGTCCTCGCGGTTAAAGTCCAGAATCGCCTGGACAATGTGGGTTGCCGTCGAAGCATGTTCATTTGAGGTCTCTTCATAGCCGAGTGGTTCGATCTCACGGTAGAGATAAAGTCTCCTTTCTTTCAGATCTTCGAGCATACGATACTCTTCTGCGTTAGTGGTGATTTTCAGCATATCACGCGGGATTTCGAATGACATTACTGCCACCTCCTCTTTTTAAATTGCTCTTATCCGCTGATAGATAAGTGCTTGAGAGAAATCTTAGCAAATTTTGTTGCTTTTTTCAAGCATGTGTGTTATAATTCGTTCATTAATAAATTTAATGAAACAGCTATGGGAGGTTTCCTGAATAAACCCATAGCAAAGGAAAGGAAATCATAGATGACTGTGAAAGTCGATATGAAAGCTCTGCTCGAGTCCGGTGCCCATTTTGGTCACAAAACGAGCCGCTGGCACCCAAAGATGGCGCCATACATCCACAGCAAACGCCAGGATGCACACATTATTAACCTCGAAAAGACCGTCGATGCCCTCGAAGTCGCTCTTCCTAAGGTGACCGAGATTGTAAAAAACGGCAAGAAGATTCTTTTCGTTGGCACCAAGAAGCAAATGAAGGAAGCAGTGAAAGAAGCTGCCACTTCAGTTGACATGCCTTATGTCACGGTGCGTTGGGTTGGTGGTACGCTCACGAATGTTGAGACGGTAAATCGCCAAATCAAGAAACTTAAAGACTTAGAGCGTCGCATGGCTTCTGGTGAACTCGAGAATCGCTACTCGAAGCTCGAAGTTCAGAGATTCCAAGAAGAGATTGACCTTTTGAACGAGCGCTATGGTGGCATTAAGGAAATGACCGAGCAACCAGCTGCTATCATCGTCGTCGACGCAATCGAAGACAAGAATGCCATCAAGGAAGCTAATGGTCTTAAGATTCCTGTATTTGCAATGACCGACACCAACGTCGATCCAACCAATATTGATTACGTCATTCCAATGAACGATGATGCGATCAAGGCAACCAAGCTCGTCCTTGGCTACTTCGTTGAAGCTATCAAAGAAGGTAAAAAATAATTATTTAGGAGGCACAAATGGCTGAAATTTCAGTTGAACAAATCAAAAAATTAAAAGAGCTTTCCGGCGCTGGTCTGACTGATGCCAAGAAGGCACTCGTTGAAGCTAAGGGCGATTTCGATAAAGCTCTTGAAGCAATGCGTAAAAAGGGTCTCACCAAGGCCGAGAAGCGTGGTGACCGCGAAACTCGCGAAGGCCTCGTTGAAGCTTACATCCATGACGGCCGCCTCGGCGCAATCGTGGAAGTAAACTGCGAAACTTCTTTCGTCGCTAAGACTGATGAGTTCAAGACTTTGGCTCACCAACTCGCCATGCAAATTGCTTCAATGAACCCACTTTACGTTTCGGAAGATGACATCCCAGAAGATGTCCGCAAGGCTAAGATCAAAGAGCTCGAAGCTAACTTCAAAGGCCCAGAAAACATGAAGGATAAAATTCTCGAAGGCCAAATGAAGAAAGCTTTCGCCGATAAGGTTCTTATGAACCAACCATACATCCTCGATGACACCAAGACGGTAGAGCAATTCATCAAGGAAGCCATTGCAAAGACGGGTGAGAATATCACTGTTAAGCAATTCAAGCGTATTGAACTTGGTGTAACAGAGTAATTTATAAGCAACAGAAAAAGTACCATCGAGGACATTTCGGAGCCTGGCAAGGCGAGAATTAGCGCGCTTCGCCCGTGGCGACGGGCCGAAGCGACGCGTGTCCGAGGTGGTAATTTTTTGTTGCTTCAATTCTATGTTATAATAAGTTCAGTAAAACAAGGAGTTATTATGTTTGATACCAAAGAAGATCGTAAGAAGATGGAGGAGGTCGTCTCACGCTTTCTTGATGAAATGAAGAAAGTCCGCACCGGGCGTGCTCATCCAGATATGCTTGCTGGCATCAAAGTAGAAGTTTACGGGCAATTCATGCCACTGAATCAAGTTGCCAATGTCACGGCTGCCGATGCTACGCTTCTCGTAATTACTCCGTTTGATCCGTCCACGATTCAAGCGATTTCGGCCGCGATTCGTGCTGATCAATCACTTGGTCTTAACCCAGCTGATGATGGTCGCGTGATTCGTGTACCAATTCCAGCTCTCACCGAGGAACGTCGCAAGGAAATTGTAAAGAATGCTTCCCAAAAAGTTGAGCAAGCTAAGGTCGCTATCCGCAACGTTCGTGAAGACGCCCGCAAAGCCGTGAAGGTTGCCACCGAGATGGGTGAAGATGTAAAGAAACGTGCTGAAAAAGAGATTGATGATATCACTAAAGAATTCTCAGACAAGATTGATGCCGAATTCAAGAACAAGTCTGACGAAATCATGAAATTGTAGGAATACTATGTTAGAACATTTAGGCGTAATTGCCGACGGTAACCGTCGGTGGGCAAAAGAACGCGGTCTACCAACCATTGAGGGTCACCGCCGGGGTCTCGATTCAATTGAGCAAATGGTGATTGGCGCCAAAGACGCCGGTATTAAATACATTACTTTTTATGTCTTTAGTACCGAAAACTGGGGCCGCTCGAAAGATGAAGTTAGCTACATAATGAAGCTCGCCGAGACGAAAATTCCAAAATATGCTGAGAAGTTGAAGAAAAACAACAGCAAGATGATTATCCTCGGCTCCAGAAAAAATGTCCCGCCGAAACTCGCGAGTTCGATTGAAGAGGCCGAGAAGCTAACTGCTGATTGCACCGGCATTACGGTTTGCTTCTGTTTTAATTACGGCGGCGAGCAGGAAATTGCCGACGCGGCGACGATTGCAAACGAAGTCGATAAAGAGATTACGCCAGATACGATTCGGAAGCACCTCTATCATCCGGAAATCCCAAATATCGACATGGTCGTAAGGACGAGCGGCGAAGAAAGAATCTCCGGATTCATGCTGTGGCGCGCCTCTTATGCGGAATTTTATTTCATCAAGAAATATTTCCCAGAAATGGGCTACGACGACATTAAAATAATCTTAGAAGAATACGAAAAACGTAACCGTCGTTTCGGCAAGTAATGCTATAATAGAATTATGG
The DNA here is from genome assembly GCA_017464135.1 of Candidatus Saccharimonadota bacterium. GTDB lineage: Bacteria > Patescibacteriota > Saccharimonadia > Saccharimonadales > Saccharimonadaceae > Nanosyncoccus. The sequence continues at coordinate 283,120 of JAFUEB010000004.1, forward strand.
ATATTTTTGTAGGCGTAATTGTTGGTCTTTTAGTATTAATGATTTTAGTTACGCTCCACGAGTTTGGCCATTTTATCATGGCAAGACGAAATGGCGTGAGAGTACTGGAGTTCGGCATTGGCTTTCCACCAAAAGCGATTGCGTGGGTCAAAGATCCAAAAACCAAAAAATGGAAACGCCTGCCGAAAAAAGAGTGGGGTAAAGAGCAGGAAGGTTTGATTTTTAGCTTGAACTGGCTACCGATTGGTGGCTTCTGTCAGATGGATGGGGAATCGGATGCTGAGACCAGAAAGGGGACCTTTGGGAGCGTCAGCTTCTGGAAAAAGACGAAGATTCTGTTTGGTGGCGTCGCAATGAACTGGCTAACCGGGATTGTGATTTTTACAATTCTCGCTTGGGCTGGGATGCCAGAATTTCTAGATAATCAGTTTACGATTGCCGACGATACGCGCACCGAATGGGTGCCAATTAGGGTCGCAGTGGTAGCGGAAGGTTCGCCGGCTGATGCGGCCGGATTCAAGACGGGTGATTACTTGCTCTCCGTGGATGGTAATGCAGTAAAGTACGCTAGCGATCTAACCAGTTATAACAATACAAAAGCTGGACAGGCTGTGAACTATCAAATAATGCGTGGTGTAGATGATGATTGTATTAAAAAACCAACTTGCGATAAGGATTCTTGTGAATGTGCCGAGGGTGCTGAGACACTAGAACTAGTTGCAGTGCTAAATCCGGAAGGAAGCGACTATCTCCTTGGTGTGTCGATGGAAAGTTCACAAATGATGAGATATTCAACTTGGTCAGCACCACTCGTTGGCGTTGGCTTAACGGCCCAAATTACCGCAGAAACCTTCCACGGTATTGGCGATTTGCTCTGGAATCTAGTGCGGGGCGTAGGCTCGCTCTTCAGCTTTGATTCAAATGTGCGCGAGAGCGGACAGCAAGCAATTTCCGAAGTCGGCGAATCCGTCTCGGGCCCAGTTGGTATCATCGGTGTCTTGTTCCCAGCATTCACTTCGGCTGGTCCGGCCAATCTTGCCTTCCTCGCCGCTTTAATCTCAATCTCGCTCGCTTGTATGAATGTGCTGCCGATTCCAGCGCTGGATGGTGGTAGATGGCTACTTATTGCAATTTATCGTTTAAGACACAAGAAACTCACCAAAGAGATTGAAGAGAGAATCGTTTCGCGTGCTTTTATCGTATTGATTCTTTTGATGCTAGTCGTAACCGTACTTGATATCACGAGGTTCTTCCGATGACGAAAAAGCGTGGAGTGGGCGAGCTAATTCTAACCATTGTGGGAATGTGCATCTTTGTGTTTGCTGTCGTAATTGCAACCCAACTTATCGTTGGTTACATTATGCTGGCACTACTCGGTTCTTCGCGCTTCAATCTGCCAGTCTGGACTTCGGTTTATTCAGCCATAGTTTATGTTCTGGCATTCATTATTACCGTTTTCGTGCCGCTACTAATCAAGAATAGACGAAAAAAGAAACAGGTTGAAACTCCGGCTGAAATTAGGAAGGAACTCGGGCTCGAAGGTCTGCCAACTTGGACGGATGTCGGGCTGGGACCAGTTGGTTTTATTGTGTCGCTACTCCTCGCCGCTCTGCTTGTCTTTATCTTTAGTAAATTCCCGTGGTTTAATGCAAACCAGGCGCAAGAGTTAAGTTACAGCGTGCTAGCGCCGGGTTTTGATCGGATTCTCGGCTTTCTGACACTCGTCATTATTGCGCCAATCGCCGAGGAAATCATCTTCCGCGGTTGGCTTTACGGAAAACTCCGCGAGAAACTAAACGGCCCAATCAGCGAAATCTGGGGAATCATTCTTTCGTCATTTATCACTTCTTTGTTATTTGGTTTAGTGCATCTCCAATGGAACGTGGGCGTGAATGTCTTCGCGCTTTCGATTGTGCTCTGCGCAATGCGTGAAATCACTGGGACAATTTACGCTGGCATGCTGACGCACATGATTAAGAACGGCGTTGCCTTTTACCTTATCTATGTTATAGGTGTGGTATAATTAATCTATTATGAGATTATCAAAGACTTTTGTAAAAACTTTAAGGGAAGCACCAAAAGACGAAACCGCTAAAAACGGCGCTTTACTCACGCGTGCAGGCTACATCCACAAAGAGATGGCTGGCGTTTATGATTTTTTGCCACTCGGCATTCGCGTGATGGAAAACATTAAGAATATCATTCGTGATGAATTAAATAAACTCGGTTGCGAAGAACTCCAGATGACTGCACTCCAGAACCCAGAACCTTGGGAAAAAACCGGGCGTTTTTCGGATCAAGCCGTTGATATTTGGTTTAAGACGAATCTCGCTAGTGGCGGCGAACTTGGTCTCGCGCCAACCCACGAAGAGCCAATCGTTAATCTCATGAAGACTTATATCTCTAGTTACAAAGATTTACCGCTTTCTGTATATCAATTCCAGACGAAGTTCAGGAACGAGCTCCGTGCGAAGTCCGGAATTCTTCGTGGTCGCGAATTCTTAATGAAAGATCTCTACAGCTTCCATACTAATGAAGAAGACCTCGATAAGTTTTATGCTGAAGTCGAAGTTGCTTACAAGAAGATTTACGAAAGACTTGGTCTCGGTGAAGATACGTTTGAAACGTTCGCTTCAGGTGGCATTTTCTCGAAGTACTCGCACGAATTCCAAACCTTCTTACCAGTAGGCGAGGATGATGTTTATTATAATGCGGATAAGTCTGTCGTATTAAATAAGGAAGTCCTGAATCCTGAAACTTTGAACGACCTTGGCGTCAAGGAAGAAGAGTTGCAGCAAACAACTGCTGCTGAGGTTGGCAATATCTTTAAACTCAAGTTTAAATACTCTGAACCACTTGGTCTTAAGTATTCTGATGAGCAGAATTCCCAACAAGTCGTTTACATGGGTTGCTATGGCATTGGCGTGTCCCGCGTAATGGGCGTAATTGTCGAGAAATATGCTGATGACAAGGGTCTAGTCTGGCCAGAAAGTGTTGCGCCATTTAAGTATCATTTGATTGGTATCGGCGAGAATGGCATGAAGCGCGCTGAAGAGTTCTATGCTAGCCACCCAGGTGAAGTTTTGTTTGATGATCGCGACCTCCGCCCAGGCGAGAAGTTTGCCGACGCCGAACTAATGGGTATGCCGTACCGCATTGTGATTTCGGATAAGACTTTGGCTGAGGACTCGGCTGAAGTTACAGATCGTGGAACCGGCGAATCAAGACTCGTCAAAATCTCTGAATTATAATCTTGACTTAATAAGCATTTTCCTGTAAACTCTATAATTGATTAAAGTGGAGTCTCACTAAAGATGATTAAGAAAAGTATTAGCATTACTGCTGCCGGAAAAAAAGAACTTGAAGCTGAGCTTAATGAATTAATTAAGAATCGACCTGTAATTGCAGAGAAGATTGCAACCGCTCGTGCTTTTGGCGACCTTTCCGAAAACGAAGAATACAGCTCTGCACGTAACGAACAAAAAATGGCTGAGACCCGTATTCTCGAAATCCAAGAAATTTTGAAGAGCGCCAAGATTATTAAGGCGGTGAAACGTGATTCAGCAGCACTTGGTTCAACCGTCGTCCTCGATATGGGCGGTCGCAAAGTGACTTATACCCTAGTTGGTGCAACTGAAGCGAACCCGCTTGAGGGTAAGATTTCGAACGAATCCCCAATCGGCAAAGCCGTGATGGGTAAAAAAGCCGGTGATTCATTTGACTTTAACGGCAAGACGGTGAAACTAGAAGAAATCAAATAATATGCTATAATATATAGTATGTTACTTGAGGACTATCGAAACGAGAGATTAAAAAAATTAGAGGAAATTAGAGCGCGGGGCATCGATCCGTACCCAGCGAAGAGTTTTCGTAACGCTAAGATTTCCGAAGTGATAAATCATTTTGAGGAAAAACAAGGTCAGGAAGTGACTATAGTTGGTCGCATCGTGGCGATTCGCTCGTTTGGTAAGCTAGTCTTCTTGAAGGTTCGCGATTATTCTGGTGAAGTTCAGATTTTTATGAAGGCCGAAGACGAAGGCCGTGACGGCTTCTTTGGCGCCAAAGATATTAGGTTACTTGATTTAGGTGATTTTGTGGAAGTCACTGGCAAAGTCGATAAATCTCAGACTGGTGAAATTTCGGTATTCTCGAATTATGTGAGGCTTCTAACTAAGTCGCTTCGTCCGCTGCCGGAAAAATTCACCAACAAGGAAGAACGCTATCGTCGTCGCTATGTTGATATGAATGTAAATCCTGAAGTACGCGAGAGGCTAGTACGCCGTTCGAAATTCTGGCAGGCAACCCGCGATTTTATGAACAAACATGGCTTTATTGAGATTAACGTGCCAGTATTAGAGCACACCACTGGCGGTGCCGACGCTACGCCATTTGTGACGCATATGAATGCCCTCGACGAGGATTTTTATCTCCGGATTTCGCACGAGTTGCCATTAAAGCGCCTACTTGGTGGTGGATTTGAAAAGGTCTATGACATTGGTCCGCGCTTCCGTAACGAAGGTGTTGATGACGAACACTTGCCAGAACATATCGCTTTTGAAGCTTATGCCGCCTACGAGAATTACGAAGATGGTATTAAATTCTATGAAGAAATGATGAAATATGTCGCGATGGAAACTTGGGGAACTTTGAAGTTCCATGTTAACGGTTTTGATATCGATTTAGACCAAGAGTGGCCACGTATCAAATATTCTGATTTACTACGTGAGAAATATGACGTTGATGTCTTTAATCCAAATCGTGAGCAACTCATCCAGATTCTAAAAGATAATGGCGTTGAGTCGGATTTTGATATGACTACTCCGCACCTCATCGATCACGTTTGGAAACTAATTCGTAAAACTTCCGCTGGTCCGTTCTGGCTAATTGAGGAGCCACTCAGTTTATCGCCACTCGCGAAAAAATCAACCGAGAATCCACTGGTAACGGAGAGATTCCACCCAGTGATTGCCGGTACCGAAATGGGAAATGGCTTCTCGGAATTGAATGATCCACTAGACCAATTAGAGCGCTTCAAGGAACAACAAGCTGCTCGTGACGCTGGCGATGAAGAGGCCCAGATGCTTGATATGGACTTTGTTGAAATGCTTGAATACGGTATGCCACCAGCCTGTGGTTGGGGTAATTCTGAACGCAATTTCTGGTTGCTTGAAGGTGTGCCAGGTCGCGAAGCGGTACCGTTTCCAACACTTCGCAAATCCGAGTGATATAATTAGATTATGCCTAAATTTAAGTTAGTATCGAAGTTCCAGCCGACTGGAGATCAGCCGAGTGCAATTAAGCAGCTCACGGATGGGATTGTGGCGGGCGTGAAAGAACAGACACTCCTAGGCGTGACTGGCTCTGGCAAGACCTTTACGATGGCTAATATTATCCAGAATGTTCAGCGTCCGACTTTGATTTTGGCACATAATAAAACGCTTGCTGCACAACTTTATTCGGAATTTCGCGACTTTTTCCCAGAGAACGAAGTCCATTATTTCGTATCTTACTTTGATTATTACCAGCCAGAAGCCTACATCGCTTCGACGGATACTTACATTGAGAAAGACTCGGCAATTAATGACGAGATTGACCGACTCCGCCACGCCGCAACCGAAGCGCTACTAACGCGCCGTGACGTGATTGTGGTGGCGTCAGTTTCTTGTATTTACGGCATTGGCTCACCAGAATACTACGCTGAAATGTCGCTCCCGCTCTGGCAGGAAAAAGGTGTTTGGATGGACAGCGACAAGAATACTTTAGATCAGGTTGGCTTTATTCGAACTCTGGTAGGGATGCAGTATCACCGCAACGACCTTGCTTTTGAGCGTGGTAATTTCCGCGTGATGGGCGACACGATTGATTTATATCCGGCCAATGGTGAGTACGCTTACCGTTTTGAATTTGGTTTCGATGCTTTGGAAGACGTGAAGATTGTCGACCCGCTAACGTTTGAAATTCGCGAAAAACCGGACCATATTCACATTTTCCCAAACACACACTATGCGACGCCAAAAGAGCAACTAGAAGGCGCTTTAAAGGCCATAGAAGCCGAGTTTAAGGAACGTTTGGCCTATTTCCGCGAACACGAGAAATATCTCGAAGCGGAGCGTTTATCACAGCGCACTAAATATGATTTGGAGATGCTCCGTGAAACTGGATTCGTGAAGGGAATTGAAAACTATTCTCGGCATCTAGAGGGCCGTAAGGCTGGCGAACCGCCTTCCACTTTACTCGATTTCTTCCCGGATGATTTTCTGCTCATCGTGGATGAGTCGCACATGACTTTGCCGCAGGTACGTGGAATGTATAACGGTGACCACGCGCGTAAACTCACGCTTGTAGACTATGGTTTTAGGTTGCCAAGCGCGCTAGATAACCGTCCACTCACTTATGGTGAGTTTCAGAAGCATGTGAACCAGGCGATTTATGTTTCAGCGACGCCGGGTGAATACGAGCTTGAAAACTCGCCGAAGCCAGCTGAACAGGTGATTCGCCCAACTGGCCTGCTTGATCCAGAAATTGAAGTCCGTAGTAGCGATGGCCAGATTGACGATCTCATGGAAGAGATTGATAAACGTATTGCCAAGGGACAGAGGACACTCATCACGACTTTAACGAAGCGGATGGCGGAAGATTTGACCGACCACCTCAAAGAACGAGGCGTGAAAACCGCCTACATTCACTCCGATGTGGATACTTTGGAGCGCGGCGACATCCTCCGGGATTTGCGTGAAGGTGTTTATGATGTGCTGGTCGGTATTAATCTGCTTCGTGAAGGCTTGGATCTTCCGGAGGTGTCGCTCGTCGCGATTCTTGATGCCGACAAGGAAGGGTTCCTGCGTTCCGAATCGGCCCTTATTCAAACGATTGGTCGCGCTGCGCGTCATGTAGAAGGTAAAGTTATTATGTATGCCAATTTCATTACAGAAAGCATGGAAAAGGCAATTTCTGAGACTAACCGTCGTCGTGAAATTCAGAAGGAATACAACGAGAAGCATCACATCACACCAACTTCGATCAAAAAGGACGTATCGCTCGGACTGAGGGCGATTATCCCGGAGAAACAAGCTGAGAATAAACTCGATATTAAGCGTATTCCGAAAGACGAGCTCCCGAATCTTGTTAAACAATTGACTTCCGAAATGCAACTTGCCGCCGCTAACCTTGAATTTGAGCGCGCCGCGCTCATTCGTGACGAGATTAATAAAATCAAAGAATACATCGGCTAAAAAACTATTGCGTTTATGCTATAATTACTAGTATGAGTGGGCATGCTGACATTAAAACGCTCGAAAGAATCAACAAGAGGATTCGTTTTTGTGATTATTTGTCAGTGGCTCAACTTTATCTACGTGATAATTTTCTTTTGGAACATCGTTTGAAGCATGAAGATATTAAACCGAGATTGCTCGGTCACTGGGGTACTTGCCACGGTATTAATGTAGCGTACGCAAACCTTCGGAGTTTCTTTAAGGGCAATGCTAATGTTAGTTTTATTTTGGGACCAGGACATGGCTTTCCAGCACTTCAAGCTAATTTATTTGTTGATGGTGAACTGGCTAAGGTTGACGAGAAGGCAACGCTTGATTATGATGGACTGGCCTATCTTTGTAAGAAGTTTTCGTGGCCGGATGGTTTTCCATCCCACGCTAGCCCAATGACGCCAGGTGTGATTACAGAGGGCGGTGAGCTCGGTTATGCACTCGCAAATGCCTATGGCATGGCTTTAGGGCATCCGGAGAAAACCTTAGCGGTCTTAATTGGTGATGGTGAACTCGAAACCGCTACGGCGCTCGCATCGCTAAATCTCCGCGATTTGCTAACTAGTGATATTAACGGCCGCGTGCTACCGATTTTACATCTAAATGGCTACAAAATTTCGGCACCATCAATTTATGCTCGCCGATCCGAACGGGAATTAAATGAACTCATTCGTGGGTTTGGTTTCACGCCGGTTTGGATTCATGGCGATGAGCCAGAAGAGTTTCAAAATGCGCTCGAAAAAGAAGTTGAATCACCATTTTATATTCTTGAAACCGAAAAGGGTGCTGGTGGCCCGAATCGCTATCACAACGCACACCAAATTCCACTGAAGAAACCAGCAACTGACGAGAAGGAGTTAAAGGAACTCGAATTCTGGCTCGCATCGTATGGAATACATGAACTGTTTACTAAGGAAGAGGGAATTAAGATATGAACGCGGTAGATTTTGTCGAATTCCCAGGTAAAGATTACTATTCACCGGCCGAGCGGATTGGTGATTTGTTGAAGCAACAATTCATTAATAATCCGTACTTCTATTTCTTCTCGCCGGATGAAACCACTTCGAATCGCTTTGACGCCGTGTTCGAAATTGAAGAACGTGCGTGGGGCGACCTAATCAAAAAGAATTGGGATTTGCCGGAAAGCGACCACGGCCGCATTATCGAAATGTTATCTGAAAACGTGTTGTTCTCGGTAATGACCGGGCATCTTGCTAATGGCGAGCAGGCCATGATGGGAAGCTACGAAGCTTTCTTCCCGGTGATAACAGCGCAACTTTTGCAACAAATTAAGTTTATTAAACAATCCAAGGCTTGTCCGTGGCGTGAGCCGATGCCGGCTGTAAATCTGCTTTCGACTTCGACTTGTTGGCGCCAGGATCATAATGGCTTTACGCACCAATCGCCAGCGCTGATTTCGACATTACTTAGCCATCCGTCTGACCTTTGTAACTGTATTTTCCCAGTGGACGATGTGGCAGCCGAAGCGGCTTTTCACTTTATGCTCGGTTCAAGAGACGTTGTAAATCTTACAACATTTAATAAGAATCCAAGGCCACGCTACATTGATTCACGCCACGCCAGATACCTGTTTGATAATTCCGGCGCGTCGATATATCGTTTCGCTTCGGATGAAAATCCAGACATTATCCTCACCGCTGCTGGCGATATCGCTACACACGAAACGCTCGAAGCGATGAAGATCCTCCGCGCCGATATGCCGAAACTCAAAATGCGTTTTGTGGGCATTAATGCGTTGTCTTACCGCGCAATTGGTACGACCGACAACAAATTATCGCACGATAAATTCGATGAATTATTCCTCGAGGGAATTCCAATTGTGGCCAACTTCCACGGTTATCCAGAGACGTTAGAAAACATTCTCGAGAATTATACCGAACGTAGGAGACTACGCGTACACGGCTTTAACGAAGAAGGCTCCACGACGACACCGTTTGAAATGCTCCGAAAAAACGTGGCTTCAAGATATGATATCGCCTATGATATTGCAGTGGCACTCTGGCAGAACCGCCTAGCAAACAAATACCAAGACATCCTTGATGCTAATCACGAGCATGCCGTCTTCTTTGGTGAAGATTTGATTAAATAAAAAATTATGTTATTATATCTGTATTATGGAATTATTTATTTTGATTGTAGTACTCGCGATTCTCGCTGAGACTACCGTTCTTGTATTACGTAAATACAAACCAACTTTTAATAGTAAACGTAAAATCTATGTCGATACGTCGGTACTAATTGACGGACGCATTTTAAATATCGCTAGAAGCGGCTTCTTAGATGGCGATTTAATCGTTTTAAAAAGCGTGCTACTCGAAATGCAACTGCTCGCCGATGGTAAAGATTCCGATAAGCGCGCAAGAGCGAGAGCTGGCCTTGAAACAGTCGCCGAACTCGAGCGCGTCGTGAATGTAAACACCGAGATCCTAGATAATGGCGGACGCTACAAAAAAGTCGACGAAGAATTATTAAAAATCGCGAAGGAAACTAAGGGTGCAATTTTAACCCTTGATTATAATTTAATTAAAGTTGCAAAAGCCGAGAAGATTGAAACTCTAAATGTAAACGAACTTGCGCTCGCACTGAGAAATGAATTCTTGCCGGGCGAGAAAATCAAGATTAAGATCCTGGAAAAAGGTTCTAATCGTGGCCAGGGTGTCGGTCATTTAGACGATGGCACGATGGTGGTGGTAGAAAATGCCGCTAACAAAATCGGCAAGGAGATTATCGTAGAATTTGTGAAATTCTACGAAACTCCTGCCGGTAAGATGATCTTTGCGAGACCAGTGAATAAGAAGAAGTAACTTATTCACCGGAACTTTGGTCGATTTGTAAGGTTGCTACTGCAGTGTAGCCAACGTTATCGGAGATCATGATTTTGAGTGACTTCTCGGTACCATTCAAGGTGTAGCCGTTAATGACGCCATTTGAAGCCACGGAGATTGCATTGTTTTCAACGCCATCCACATAAAGCGTGTAACCGACGATCGCGTTCGAACCGCGACGAATAGTGGCAATGATTTGGTTGCCGGACGTCGAGAGTGAGACGGAAGGCGGTGTGTAATCGCAGGTGTCACTGACTTCATTATTGTATGGTTCTGGAACGTTGTAGGATTCCTTCTTCGTGATTGGATCCATAACCTTGTTCACTTCGATACCAATCTTGAAGGCTTCTTGCGTACAAGATGAAGCAAGTTTGTAATTGTAACGGTTAAAGACTAACGTTTCCTTAGTGACACCCGAGTTCTTACTGGGGTCGTACCAGCTCGGCCAAATATCGTTCTGACCATTGACGGTCAAACGCTTGATGCCGGCTGGCTGTGCGATGGCTTGATTGGCAGCATATTTACCTTCTGGAATGTAGACCTCGTTGTGAGCTCTATCCATGTAGCGTTGGACGGCAAATCTAACTGGATCACCGGAACCGACCGCGAAGCCGGAACCATCGGCGTTACCGTTCCAAACAAAGGTCGAAAGGGCAGGTGAATAGCTTTCAATGAGGGAGTCCTTCACGGTAGTGGAGCTGGCGGTCGTAGTAGTACCAGTCTTCGTCGCAGTCCAAACATTTGGAATGAGGAAGCCGGTAGTACTGTTGGCCCAGCGGGCGCCACGGTCGTTTAAGATGCTCGAAACCATGTAGGCGACTTGTTCATCAACTACGCGAGTAGCTGGAGAATCAGTCCATTTCTCGATGGTGTCACCGGTCGAATTCTTCACCTCTAGCACGTAGGAAAGTGGTTTGTAGGAACCACCACGAGCAAGGGAAGCGTAAGCGTTCGCGTGCTCGACCATGTGGACACCACAACCAGAGCCGATGGCGATAGAGAGACCATAGCCACTACGGTCCTTACAATAGGCTTCGTCGCCAAGGGCATGGGCAACTTTCAAAGAATTGTCGATACCATTAATATATAGGGCTTTTACAGCGGCGATGTTCAAAGAGTGACCGAGCGAGAAGCGAATCGAAACGTTACCATAGAAGGTGTTCGTTGCGTTCGTCATACAGTTTCTAACGGCGCCGTTACAATAGAGTTTATCGATGTTTTCATCTTTTAGAATCGTACCTGGGCCATAGTTGATACCATCGCGCTGCATGAAGAGCGGGGCATAGTCGAGAATCGGCTTAATAGATGAACCTGGCTCGATTAGAGAGTCCGTTGTCACATTCAACTCACCGAAGGCCTTGTTATTGAAGTTGGCGGAGCCGACCATCGCAACGACTTGCGACGTTTCGACATCGATTGAAACGAGCGCCATGTTGTTGGTGCGGTTCGTAACGGCAGCTTTTTCCATGCCGATGTTTACAGCATCTTGAGCAATGTCTTGGAGACGCCAGTCGAGGGTGGTAATAATCGTCCAACCACCGGCACGCATCGTAGAGATGCCATATTTCTCTTCAAGTTGTTTCTTTACTTCAAGCACGAAGTGTGGCGCTTTCATATCCGCATATTGACTAGATTCCGGCTTAATCGTAGCAAGAATGTCAACGGCCTTGGCTTCTTCGGCTTCTTCGGTCGTAATGTAACCAAGTTCGGCCATTACATCGAGCGTGTGTTGTTGGCGCCAAATCAATTGATCGTGACCATATTCATTATATGGGTTAAACACGGCCGGGTTGTTTGGAATCGCAGCGAGAAGCGCACATTCAGCCAGAGTCAAATCTTTCACAGACTTGCCGAAGTAAGTACGGGCAGCAGACTCAACACCGTTACGGCGACCACCGTATGGTGATTGGTTGAGATACATCGTTAAGATTTCGTCCTTTGAATACATGCGCTCAAGCTCAATGGCAAGGATAAGCTCTTTGATCTTACGCGAAAGACCACCACGGTTGGAGCTCGCGGCTTCGTCGGCAAAGTAAACCTGCTTAATCAGCTGCTGGGTGAGAGTAGAACCACCTTGCACCTGCTTACCAGTAACCGTCATAAAGAAGGCACGAGTAAGGCCGACTAGGTCAACGCCGATATGGTTGTAGAAGTTCTTATCCTCGATGGCAACTGTCGCTTGCTTCATGATTTTTGGAATATCTTCACTATCAACCACGAGGCGATAGTTTTCGCTACCAGTATCTTTCCAGAGCAATACGCCGTTACGATCGAGATAAGTATTGACCGTTTCAGAAATCGACATTTCATCAAGGCGAATTTCATCGAGGTCTTTCTTATAGTAAAGGAATAGACCAGCAATGAAGATAACTAAGAGTAGGAAACAAGTACCAATGAATTTGAGAATGGCTTTTTGGCCACGCCACGAGAACCACCAACGGAAAACACGCTTCGGGTGTAATCTCGCGAAGAATCTCTTAATTGGTTCCTTAGGTAATGATGCAAGATCCTCTGCCTTACGGCGAGCTTCAGCTTCCTTTTTAGCTTTGCGGCGTTCGCGCCACCTAGCAAAAAAGCCCAAACTATTCTTTGGTTTTGACTGCTTCTGCTTTTTAGATTTCTTTGCTTTCGCCATCTCCTCGGACACCTTATCTTCTTTAGTTTCTTCCTGAACCTTGGCTTCCTGGGTTTTGGTCTCAGGGGCTTTAACTTCAGGGGTTTTTGCTACGGCTTTTACGACCGGCTCCTTCGCAACCGGTTTGACAGTCGGCTTCACGTCAGAAACCTTTACTGTAGCTTTTCCTTCAGGCACTTTCGTGACTTCTTCGTCATTTAAATCATTAATACGAATCTTGACTTTATTCGTATTATCAGCTGTTTTTCTGACGGTTTCGTCTGGCCTTTTTTGATTTGGTGTTCTAGGCTTGCTAGACGGCAAAATAACGTCCACTCTTTTCTTTTTAGCCATATATTTATTGTAGCACATGTTATAATAATAAATATGAAAAAGTTCCGTTTTAAGTCCGTGGTGCAGCTTGCAAATATGAAGATGTCCGTCAAGGCTGCGGCTATCGTTCTGGCCAGTTCCACGCTTATTTCGGCGCTACTTGGTTTGTTCCGTGATCGTCTTTTGAACTCTTATTATCTAGGTACTTATCCAACCGGTATTGATGCTTACACAGCCGCATTTACGATTCCGGATTTCATGTTTTTTATTCTGACTTCTGGCGCACTTGCGGTGTCGTTTATTCCAGTCTTTAACCAACGTCTCGCGACTGGTAACAAAAAATCGGCCTGGGAACTTTCCGCCAGTTTAACGAATTTACTAGCACTGCTTACACTTACAGCCAGTATTCTAATTATGATTTTTGCCGAGCCACTCATTCGTTATGTCGTGAGCCCAGGGCTTGATGAGTCGGGCATGATTCTTGCCATTAATATGACACGTGTGATTGCGATTAATCCGTTCCTATTTAGTATTGCGACGGTTCTGACTTCCATTCAGCAGGCGGTCGGTCGATTCGTGTTTTATGCGTTTGCACCGGCTATATATAATATTGGTATTATCATCGGTATTACTTGGTTCACGGGTGGAATAAATTTGTTCGGCGTGCAGATTTTTGAAGGTGGCATTATGGGTGTCGCGCTCGGCGTGATTCTTGGTGCCGTGATGCAGCTCATCGTTTCGTTAATTGGCTTGTTCGGTCTTGGCTTTGATTATAATTTCAAAATCAATTGGAAGAATCAGGGTTTTCGCACCATTTTGAAATTACTCCCAGCTCGTTCACTCGACCAGGGAATTGACTATGTGAACGCGATCGTAAACACCAACCTTTCGTCTCGCATGGGTGCTGGTGCGGTGCGTTCGTTTAACCAAGCTTCATCACTTCACCAGATGCCAGTGAATTTGATTGGTGTTGCGATTTCGACCGCTTTCTTCCCGAAGCTAACTGAGGAACTCGGCACGGGTGACGATAATGAATTCTTTAATACGTTTAGAAAAGCGCTTAGGATGATTATTTGGATTTCACTACCGGTTGCTGCGATTGCTTTCTTTACGCGTGGCTACGTGGTAAGTTTTATTTCGAACATTGGTAATAACGATAGTAACGGCACGATTGCTTCAGTGCTTGGGACGTTATGTATTGCGATTTTTGCGCGTTCGATTTTCCATATTGCCTCGCGTGGATTCTATGCCTACCAGGATACGAAGACACCGTTTCGCGTTTCGATTGTCGCTATTGGCCTTACGATCCTATTCTCGGTGTGGTTCTATTTCATGGGGCTCGGTGTAGACGGGCTCGGTATGGCGCAGTCACTCGGTGCAATCATCGAAATCATCATATTATTATATATATTGCAACGACGCTCAAATAATCGCATTCTAAATAAAGAGTTTTGGAAAGCGACCGCTAAGATTGTAATCGCTACAATTATTGCGGGTTGTGCGGCCTTTTCGCTTACGAAATTTATTCCTTTGATGGCAACCGACTCGTCACTCGTAATTACGATTCCGAAATTCTTACTGATTTCTGGCACATCGATTCTCGTTTATGGCGCCGCGAGCTTCTTCCTCGATCTTGAAGAAGTAAAACCAATTGTGGCAAGTGTCAAGAAAATCCTCTTCAAAAATCTCAAATAGTGCTATAATTTAAGATATGGAAGTTAACTGCGAGACCATCAAGCATTTGGCACAGTTGTCTAATTTTTCGATGAGCGACAAGCAAGCCGAAAAGCTGACTGGTGATTTAAAAAACATTATTAACTATATTTCTGAACTCGACAAACTCGATACGGACGGAATTGAACCAACTTATCAAGTTTTTGAAATGGAGAATGTCTGGCGTGATGACGAGATTCTGCCTCAAGATGCTGACCGTGAACAATTACTCGCATTAACCAAAGAAGAAAAAGATCATCAAATTAAAGTGCCAAAGGTGTTGTAATGAAAACTGCGAATAAAACTGTCACTGCAACTAAACTTGTAAAAGATGCGCTTGAGAAAGCCAAGCATTTTAAAGAATACAATATCTTTAACTATCTCAATGAAGAAGGTGCCCTAAAGAAAGCTGCCGAAATCGACGAAAGAATTGCACGTGGTGAAAAGGTCGGAAAACTTGCTGGTGTGCCATTTGCAATTAAGGATAATTACTTGAGCCCAGAAGGCGAGACAACTGCTTCAGCTCATATCCTAGAGGGTTTCACTTCACCAATCACTGCAACTTGCGTCGAAAAACTCTTGGCAGAAGACGCGATTTTAATTGGTCGCACCAATCTCGACGCTTTCGCACATGGTTCATCGACTGAGAACTCTTATTATGGCCCGACTTTGAACGCTTACGACAAAGAGCGCGTCGCTGGTGGTTCGTCCGGTGGCTCCGCCGTAGCCGTAGCACTGGATATTGTGGAATTTGCGACCGGTTCCGATACTGGTGGCTCAATTCGTCAGCCAGCTTCGTTCAACGGCGTTTATGGTCTGAAACCAACTTATGGCGCCGTTTCACGTTATGGCGTCGTAGCGATGGCCTCTTCGACCGACTGTATGGGCTTCTTTACGAAGACTCCAGAAGACATGGATCTTCTCATGTCGATTGCGACAGGCCAGGATCCAAAGGACATGACTTCGCTCCCGGATTTCTATGAGAAATCCGAAGTGAAAAAGGTGAAGAAGATTGGTGTGGTTAAAGATTTTGATAATGACTCGGTAAATGTTGAAATTCGTGACGCTTTGAAGAAAAAGACCGAAGATTTGAAGAAAAAAGGTTACGAGATTGTCGAACTCGATATGCCGACCTTAAAATACGCACTCGCTGCCTATTATATTATTGTGCCAGCCGAAGTAGCTTCGAACTTGTCGCGTTATGATGGCGTGCGCTATGGTTTTCGTTCGGAGAATTCCAAGGATCTCGAATCGCTTTATGAAAATACGCGTGATGAAGGCTTTATGCCAGAAAACAAGCGCCGTATTATGATTGGTAACTTCGTTTTGTCGTCTGGTTTTTACGATGCTTATTTCTTGAAGGCCGCGAAAGCCAGAACTCTCATTGTAAAGGAATATGAAGATGCCTTTAATAAATGTGACTTTATGCTGACGCCAGTTTCACCAAACTACGCCTTCAAATTAGGTGAAAAAGTAAATGATCCAATTGCAATGTATCTCGAAGATTTGATGAGCGTGTCACTCAACCTTGCTGGTGTACCGGGTCTTGCGGTGCCAGTAGGGAAAACTAAATCTGGTTTACCGATTGGTTTGCAATTAGTTGGGCCAAGGCGGAGCGATAAAGCCTTAATTGAATTTGCAAAGGAGCTTAAATAATGGATGGTGGGGTCGTTACATTTGTTATTGCCATATTAATTATTGGTGTGTTTTTATTTATCGCTTTTGGTTTAACTGGCAAGCGTGGACACAAATTCGATATGCGCGAATACCAAGCTAGATTTCTGGCGATTGAAAACAAATTGAATCGCGAGAATCCAGCCACTTTTGAGACGACGATTATCAATTGTGATAAATTGCTTGATCGTGCCCTAATTGAAATGGGCATTCCAGGCAAAACGATGGGTGACCGGTTGAAGCGTTGTGGCACGAAGTTCAATAATCTCGATGCCGTCTGGCGTGCGCACAAAATGCGCAATATGATTGCCCACGAGAGCGATTTCGAGTTAACCTACAAGCAAGCCCAAAACGCAGTCGAAGTTTATAAGCAAGCATTAAAAGACTTAGGAGCTATCTAATGAAATACTATCCTACCATCGGCATTGAATGCCACGTACAGCTTTCTACTAAAACCAAATTGTTTTCCGAAGTCGACAACGACGCGCGTGGAAAAGAGCCAAACTCTTGCGTGTCGCCAGTTTGCTACGCACTGCCGGGCATGCTCCCAAGACTGAACGGGGAAGCAATTAAATACGCCATCCGTGCCGGTCGCGCAATGAATTGTGAAATAAACGCCCAGTCACGTTTTGATCGCAAGCATTATTTCTATCCAGATTCACCAAAAGGTTACCAGATTACGCAGTTTTATCATCCGATTATTGGTGCCGGCTATGTAGAACTACCATCCGGGACCAAGATTCGCATTGAGCACGCTCACCTTGAAGGCGATGCCGGCAAGCTTACCCATTTTGACAATTATTCACTCGTGGATTTAAATCGCGTTGATACGCCACTGATTGAAATCGTGTCGATGCCGGACATTCACTCCGCAAAGGACGCACACGATTATTGTAAAGAGCTTTGGCGCCTGATGCGTTATGCGAAGGTAACTTATGGTGATCTTTACAACGGCAATATGCGTTTTGACGTGAACGTTTCGCTCGCACCGGAGGGCTCCGACAAACTCGGTACGCGTGCTGAGGTGAAGAATTTGAACTCATTCCGTTCCGTAGAGAGAGCCGTGGAATACGAGATTGCTCGCCAGACCAAGATTCTCGAAGCCGGCGAAAAGGTCGTCCAGGAAACCCGCGGTTGGAGCGATGCAACTGGTAAAACCACCGGTCAGCGTTCAAAGGAAGAGGCGAAGGATTATCGCTACATGCCAGAACCGGATTTGCCACCGATTAATTTGTCGAGGCAATTCATCAATGACGAGTCGGCAAAACTTTCAATGATGCCATCCGATTACCGCGAAAAGTTCGGTCAGACTATTCCAACTGATATTCTCGAGATTTTGCTCGATTATCCGGAACTCATGGAGACGATGAACGGCATTGATGAGAAGCACGTCACGATGATTGCAAATTTGTTTACGTCGGTTTTGCTTGCAGAAGAGAAGTCCGCGGAATACCTCAATGATTTGCCGGATACTAAGAAACTTAATGACCTCGCCGAAATGAACGAGAAGAAGGAACTTAGTTCAACAGCGACTAAGGAAGTATTCTTAAGTCTGTTCGATCCACAAATGAAAGGTCGTGATACGAAGACGATTGCAAAGGAACTCGGACTAATTCAGGAAAACGACCTCGGTGCGCTCGAGGCGATTGTCGATGCGGTACTAAAGAAACCAGAAACGAAAAAAGCGCAAGATGATTTTAGAAACGGGGAAGAAAAAGTAATTGGATTCTTGGTGGGCCAGGTGATGAAAGAGTCGAAAGGTAAAGCCAACCCATCAGCAGTGCAACAAATTCTGCGGGATAAGCTGAAGTGATTGAAGCGATTTTAACGACCTTTTTCGTAGCGATGGTGCCGGTAATTGAACTACGTGGCGCTTTACCAATCGGCGTTGGTATGGGTTTACCACCACTTGCCGCGGCTGCGATTGCAATCATCGGTAATCTGGTGCCAATCCCATTTATTCTGATTTTGCTCCAAAAAATCTTCGATTTTATGCGCGATAAGAAGCATACCAAGAAACTGGTCGCTTGGCTCGAGAAAAAGGCCGATAAGAACCGCGCTAAAATTGATAAATACGGTTGGCTGGGACTTATTCTACTCGTAGCGATTCCGCTGCCGGGCACCGGAGCATGGACCGGTGCTCTCGTCGCAAGTTGTTTTAAGATGCGCAAAAAACCTGCGATGCTCGCTATTACCGCCGGTGTATTCATTGCGGGAATTATTGTATTGCTCATTACCTATGGCGTCACTAATTTAGTGAGTTAGAATACAAAAAGTTCATTTGTTCGACAATTCGGAAAGTCTCACAAATGAATCTTTTTGTATTCTTTCTAAAAACTCTTGACGCCGTAAGAAATATGCGATATAATGTTTTGCACGGATGGTGGCTACGGCTTCCATCCTCTATTTGTTCTTACGGCTCTTCCGTAAGAGCCGTAATTTAAAATACAGGGCTTCGCAAATGCGAAAATCTTACCCAAGAGAGGAGGGGACACCTTTGGTAAGAATCGGATTTCTCGTTTTTCCATACCAGCTTAGTCTGGTCACTGATGCGACTATAACCCTTGATAAAGGCAATGAAAATGTCGTTCCTGCTGCTTCAATTTCGCAGTGTGCAGATCGGAAGCGTAATACGGCGCGGTTTTATTATCGGAAGGTGGAACCTCAGTAGATTTAGGGGTAATTTTACCCCTAGTGGTTTAACCACCAAATTTCCTCCAAAATTACCGCCTCTACTTATCCTATAATCATCTACACTCCTTTTCGAATTGAAGATAATGCACCCATTTTTAAATCCTTTCTCAATAGTTGGTTGTAGTTCACTCCTATGTACCTCCATTTAATGGGGTGTGATTAAACAAATCCTAGGGAGTGGTTCACCCAAGCGAGATTGCATCGCACCCCGTAGCTACATCGTTTTGGTCATCGTTTAGTCTCCTTTCTGTGTAGTGGTCAGCGAATGTTCTGTTGTACATCCATCTAAAGTGCCGAGTCTAACTCGGACAACGGAGGTTTAACCTCCAACTCCCAGCACCCCAGTGCACTGCACTGGGGTTTTTCAATAAGTATTTCTGATTTTGCTTTATTTTTTTTGAGATATGTGTTAAAATCTTCACATAAATTGTCTCTTGTTTTTGAGTGTGGTAACTTAGCAAGAACGAAAAAGTAATTAATAATAAAAGGAGCATATGGCTACTGAGATTAAAGACCTCGCAAAGCTACGCAATATTGGTATTATTGCGCATATCGATGCAGGTAAAACCACTACCTCCGAAGCGATTCTTTATCGTACCGGACTTAAACACAAAATCGACCTCGTAAAAGGTGACACTGGCGGCGCAACGACCGACTGGATGGAGCAGGAAAAAGAGCGTGGCATCACGATTACTTCTGCAGCCGTTACGACCTATTGGAAAGGTCACAAAATTAATATTATCGATACCCCGGGTCACATCGACTTTACTGCTGAAGTGGAGCGTTCACTTCGTGTGCTCGATGGTGCCGTCGTGGTATTCGATGGTAAGATGGGCGTAGAAGCTCAGTCTGAAACCGTGTGGCGCCAGGCTACCAAGTATGGCATTCCACGTATTTGTTTCGTAAACAAGATTAACCAAATCGGTGGTGATTTCTACAAATCGCTCGATTCGATTCACAAGCGTCTTTCTAAGAACGCTGTGGCAATCCACCTCCCAATTGGTTTTGAAAAAGACATTTGTGGTGTGGTTGACCTCATCGACATGAAGGCTTACACCTACAAAGATTACGCTGATCATGAGCTCACCGTTGGTGAAATTCCAGCCGACATGGTTGAAAAAGCTAAGAATGCTCGTTCAATACTCGTGGAAGAAGCCGTCCAAGCTGATGAAGCTTTGATGGACAAGTACTTTAACCAAGGTGAAGATGCAATTACCGAAATCGAACTTAAAGCCGCTCTTCGTAAGCGTGTGCTTGAGGGCGATTTCTTCCTCGTTACTGGTGGTGATGGCCGTGGCGTGATTGTCGAGAAGGTTCTTGACCTCATGACCGACTATCTCCCAAGCCCACTTGATCGTGACCAAGGCCAAACTGTTGGTACCGATCCAAAGACTGGTGACCAAATCGTTCGCAAGGCTTCTGACAACGAGCCACTTACCGCACTCGCATTTAAGATTGCTACCGACCCATTCGTTGGTAAACTCATTTTCGTCCGCGTTTATGCAGGCGTACTTAAATCTGGTTCTTATATTCTTAATGCTACGACCGGCAACAAGGAGCGTGTTGGTCGCGTAGTTCGCATGTTTGCTGATAAGCGTGAGGAAATTTCTGAAATTACGGCTGGCGATATTGCCGCTGTAGTTGGACTTAAGGAATGTACGACTGGTACAACTCTTTGTGACCCAGCCCATCCAATTCATCTTGAATCAATCGACTTCCCAGATCCACCGGTATCAATCGCCGTGGAGCCAAAGACCAAAGCCGACCAGGAAAAGATGGGTATCGGTCTTGCGAAGATGGCTGAAGAAGATCCAACCTTCCGCGTGCACACCGATGAAGAAACCGGCCAAACCATTATTTCTGGTATGGGCGAGCTTCACCTTGAAATCATCATCGATCGTTTGAAGCGTGAGCACGGCGTTGAAGCTAACACGGGTGCTCCACAAGTAGCTTACCGTGAAACTATTCGTGGCACTGCTGAAGCCCAAGGTAAGCACATCAAGCAGTCCGGTGGTCGTGGTCAGTATGGTGACGTATGGATTAAGTTTGAACCAAATGAACCAGGCAAGGGATTTGAGTTCATCGATATGATTAAAGGTGGCGTGGTTCCACAAGAATACCGCAAGCCAGTTCAAAAAGGTGTCGAAGACACCCTCGCTGGTGGCGTGATTGCCGGTTACCCAGTCGTCGACGTGAAAGCTACCCTCTATGATGGTTCTTACCACGATGTCGACTCATCCGAACTTGCCTTCACCCTCGCCGGTGCGCTTGCAACTCGCGAAGGTATCAAGAAAGCCAACCCAGTGCTTCTTGAGCCAGTTATGAAGATGGAAATCACGACTCCGGAAGAATTCATGGGCGACGTGATTGGCGATATCAACTCTCGCCGTGGCCGCATCGATGAGATGGAAGATTTGAATGGTGGCGCTAAGCTCATCAAGGCTTTCTGTCCACTCGCCAACCTCTTTGGTTATACTGGCGATCTTCGTGGTATGACCCAAGGCCGCGCAGCTTCATCGATGGAGCTCTTCGCTTATGAGGAAGTACCACCAAACGTAGCACAGGAAATCATCGAGAAGAGAAACTCGAAATAAGCCAAGAAAAATCCCCGGATAAAACCGGGGATTATTTTGTGCCATATTCTTTTTTAATTTTTTCAAGAGCGTCGCTAAATTCAGACATTTCTTTCCAGTTTTTGTAACCGAGTTTTTCGGAAATAATCTGGAATGAGGCGTCTAATTCCGAGCAGATTTGGTCGATTGTATCACAGAGTGCCACAAATGATTGGCTGACTTCTGGCATAACACCGTCTATAGTATAGGCGGATTTATACATCGCGCTCGCCGCAAGCAGCGTAAATAGATTAATATTCGCAATTGCGAGCTGGTCATATGCTTCATTTTCGAAGAATGGCCCCATCAGTACTCCAAACGATAGCTCTTTTTCTCCAGATTCATTTTCTATTACTTGGAAGATTTTGTCGACATCTCTGTTTTCAAAAGAGAAAATGTCATCCAAGCTATCATTTTGCTTCAACGATTCTTCACCTCCTTAATGTACTAACTGTCTGGCACAATTTGTGTTATTATAACATGAAATGTCGTATTTTTCAATATCTATATTGACTTTTTAAAGCGTTTATGCTATAATATACAGTATAGTACCTTAACATAGGGGTTTAGATTGCGGAAGAGAGCTAGAAACTAGCTTTGTTCTGCAATCTAAACCTTGATACGATGATAAAGAGGGGTGCACACCTTTTAGTCTGAGATTTGGATTTAAGATTGCAAAAATTTTATTATCCGAAAGGAACTATCTGTTATGAACAGAACCTCAAAAAAATGTACCCCTGGCGAGAATCTCATGTCCGTGATTCACAGCGTCAAATTCCCCAATGCTAGGAACGTAGTTCCTCCTGCAATTCTGCAGTGCAACTACAACCAGGCGCTCGCGCTCATCAGCGATACTCTCAAAAATGAGCCCGGTGCCGCTAGCGACGTCCAGCGGTTCTTCACTATCAACACCGAACACGCCTCCAAGAAAGAACTGGCTAAAGCAAGGAATATCGACACGCAAGAGTATTATCCTATGTTTAATAAGTGGATGAGGGCTCTTGCCAAGCGTTATTCTGAGTTCAAAAAACTCACCGCTAGCCAGGAAGAGTTGGAGGCCCATGGAAAGAAAGCCGATGAACTCGAGGACGAGTTCAGAAAGTACAAGGAAGCTGCCGAGAAGGAAAAAGCCGAGCTTAGAGAAAAACTCGGAAATGTCCAGAAGACAGTCCTTGAACAGGACGAAGAACTGGAGAAGAAGGATGCTGAGATCAAGAAACTCACGGCCGCTGTAACCAATGTAGGCGACAATCTTGCTAAAACCAAGAAACTGTTGGCTGCAGCCACTTCTGAAATCGAAAGACTGAAGAAGGAAGCCAAAACTCAAGCCGCCGAACTCAGAGAGTCGGTGCGTGAAAGCATGAAGAAGAATCTTCATGACCTGAGAGTGGAGAAAAAGGATCTCGTTGCCACCCTTAAGCAGTGCAACGAAGAAATTGCCCGTCTCCATGAAGAGATATCCAAACTTGAGCAAAAGCTTGCGGGAAAGGATGCTGAGTACGCTGAGCTGATTGCCAAAAAGGATGCTGAAATTTCTGAGATCGGAATCCGGCTTATCCAAGCAGAGTATCGTCTGACGCCCTATAAAGAGGCGTACGAGAACCTGGTCAGAATCCGCGCTATCGTTACTGATGGCAAGAGAGCGGAAAATGCGACCGAGGCTATCAGTGACGCTATCCATGATAACTTCTATGGCTTGTTCAGAGAAGAAATCAAGAACGCGCTGATCCGGATTGCTATCGATTCCTTGGATAAGCTCCTCAAGACACCGAGGGCTACTCTAGTCAAAATGAAAGTAGGTGAAAAAAATGTAATCGAAATCGAAGAGATTCTTGCCAAATATCATCTGCATTTAAGCGCTGCTTAACTGCAAGAATCATCGTATTTCGGGGCCTCGGCAGAAATTCTGCCGGGGCCTTTTAAATTGTCTTAAAATTGAAAAAATAACCGCTTTTTACCCTTTACAATTCTCTAAAAATAGTCTAAAATAATACTGTAGAGGTTTGGAGCTGGTTTTTATTAGCGCTCCAAACATTAATTAATATAAAAGGAGAATGAATGGCAAATTTTGACCGTTCCAAGCCGCATATCAATGTCGGCACCATGGGTCACGTCGACCATGGTAAAACCACTTTAACTGCTGCGATTACGACCGTCCTCGCAAAGAGACTTCCATCGGACGTAAACAAACCAGTCGCTTATGATCAAATCGATAACGCTCCAGAAGAGAAAGCTCGTGGTATCACCATCGCTACCTCTCACCAGGAGTATGAGTCTGAAAAGCGCCACTACGCACACGTAGACATGCCAGGCCACGCAGACTACATTAAGAACATGATTACTGGTGCTGCACAGGTTGATGGTGCTATCCTCGTAGTTGCTGCGAACGATGGTCCACTTCCACAGACCCGCGAGCACGTACTTCTCGCTCACCAGGTGAACGTTCCAAAAATCATCGTCTTCCTCAACAAGATGGACCTCGCTGATCCAGAACTCGTTGAGCTCGTTGAAATGGATGTTCGTGAGCTTCTTAACAAGTACGGCTTCGATGGCGATAACGCTCCAATCATCAAGGGTTCTGCTACTAAGGCTCTCGAAGGTGATAAGGAAGCTGAAGATGCTATCATGGAACTCGTCCATGCTATGGATGAATACTTTGATATCCCAGAACACGATCTCGACAAACCATTCCTCATGCCAATCGAGGATGTCTTCTCAATTAAGGGCCGTGGTACTGTAGCTACTGGTCGTATTGAGCAAGGCGTTGTCAAGCTCAATGACGAAGTTGAAATCGTTGGTCTTCGTGACACTCAGAAATCAGTTGTAACTGGTATCGAAGCTTTCCACAAGACTCTCGATCAAGGTCAAGCTGGCGATAACGCTGGTCTTCTCCTTCGTGGTATTGAGCGTGATCAAATTGAGCGTGGCCAAGTGATTGCAAAGCCAGGTTCAATTACCCCACATACTGAATTCGAGGCACAAGTTTACATCCTTAAGAAAGAGGAAGGTGGTCGCCACACTCCATTTTCAAAGGGTTACAAGCCACAATTCTACTTCCGTACTACGGATGTTACTGGTGAAGTTGAACTCCCAGCTGACAAGGAAATTGTCATGCCAGGCGATCAGGTAACCTTCAACGTCAAACTTCTTGCTCCAGTCGCTATGAACAATAACGACCGCTTCGCTATCCGCGAAGGTGGCAAGACCGTCGGTTCTGGTGTTATCACCAAGGTTATCAAATAATCTAAACCGGATTCAAAATCCCTCGCGAAAGCGGGGGATTTTTGTTATAATGATTATAACTAATAGGAGTTATTATGGCAGAAGAGAAGCCAACTAAAAAACCAGATAAGAAGCCTGAGGAAGAGGTAAAGGCTGAAAAGCCGGCCGAAACTCCAAAGGAAGAGAAAAAAGAAAACAAACCAGCCAAGAAAAGGAAATCGAAAAAAGGCCTCATTTTTGGCATTATCTTCGGTTTAATTGCAATTGTAGCGGTGGTTCTACTCGTAATCTTTATTCCAAAAGGCGGCGGCGGTGCAGACGATCCGTCCAAAGCACTTAGCTATTCAACTGCCTTTGCAATCCAAGACGATGGTAAATACACGCTCTGGAATAAAGACGGCAACAAAGTCAGCGAGGAAGAATATGATTACATTTCAAGTTTTATTGCTGGCTACGCTTACGCTAGAAAAGACAACCAGGTCGGTATCATAAGAGATAATGGTAGCGTATCGGTAGAATTTGGTCGTTATGGCGAGCTTACCCAAAGAGGTGGTTTGTATCTTGCAAAAGATGGCAATACTAAGAAGAGTTTCATTCTTACTGGCGATGGCAGACAGATACTTGAAGGCGACAACATCAGCCTTCGCACAAGTTACTCATCGAGCGCCTTCGCCTTAGCCGAAACGCCAGAGAAAATCTACGCTTTCGGTCCTGATGGTAAGACCCTCGCCGAGATGGAAGTGAAAGAAGATGCTAACTCAGCTAGACTCGACAGTTCAAACGACTTTGGTGCCGTTTATTACAATGGTAGAAATGTCGTATTTGATGTCCGCAGTGGCAATGTGATTGCTGATTTCGAAGGCGATCGCTACTCAATTGACGAAGTGTCTGACGACCGCTCAATGGTAATCATCAAAAATACCGAGGAATCCAAGAATTACAAATTACTTATGAATGGAAACACTCATGAGTTAACCGATGCTAAGTATTATTCAATCACGACGCTTAACCATGTGATTGGTTACGACAACTATTCCGAGCTTCAATTACTCGACAACGAATATAAGGTTTTGAAGAAAGTCAGCACCTATATTGCCCTTAAGGACTCCTATAACTACGCTGCCGAAGCGAGTGGGGGCAAAGCCGAGATTTATCGCAACGGTGAAGTCATCAAAACCTTTGAAGATGATGCAGACGTGGTTAGCGGTGTAATGTACGAAAACTACTATGCAATCCGCAATGATGACAAATATAAATTCTACAATCTCGACGGTTCTGAAGCCTTCGGCGGCAAGGAATATGAGAGCATCAACTCTTTGTTTGATCGCCACCACCACGCTTCCGTAGCTGAAGAAGAGGAAAAGAATTATCTCATCGACGCTAGTGGTAATCGCATTGGCGACGGCGAAACCACCTATCGTAGCATCGCAGTTAGTAGAGGTGGCTATGAGGTTGCTAACTCCGATGGTGATTACAGCATTCTCGATAAAAATGGCAAACCACTCGAAGATACTAAATGGTACTCGTCGGTTGGCTATCGCACCAACCCAGTCGGCCATAATATTTGGACTGGCAAGAATGACTACTCTGATTTCGATGTAATTGATGTCGACAACCACAAAGTCTTGCTTTCACACGCCAATATTCAATCTTTCTACGCTAATTACTTCACCGTGAAGAATAGCGATAGCAAGCTTGAATATTACACTTACGAAGGTAAACTCTTCTTTACCGCAACTAAGTAGCATAACGAAAATCCCCCTTGAAAAGGGGGATTTTTTGACTTTTTATTTTGAGTGTGGTATAATTCACTCACATTAAAATTAATTATCAAGTCTGAAAAACTCCATTCTTTCGAGGTTATCAGACAAGAAAGGTCAAACACATGGCAGAAACCAAGAAAGACGAAGGCTTAACTATTCGCATTCGTCTTAAAGCCTATGATCACCGCGTGATCGATCAGAGCGCACGCCAAATCGTGGATACCGCGATTCGTACTGGCGCTAAAATCAGCGGTCCGATCCCTCTACCAACCAAGCGTAGCACTTTCACGGTCGTGAAGTCCCCACATGTTTACAAGACCGGTGGTGAAGCTTTCGAAATGAAAGTTCACAAGCGCTTAATCGACATCTCGAACGCTAACCCAAAGACGATTGAGAGCCTTCAAAACCTCTCACTCCCAGCTGGCGTTGACGCAGAAATTAAGATGTAATGAAAAATCCCCCTTGAGTAGGGGGATTTTTGATGGTTCTAGGTTTTTCAAGTCTTACGTGCTTTTGCCATTTGCTGAGAAACGACGGCTTCGAGGTTGCCATCGGCGTTCCGATGGACATAAACGGCGTAGTTTTGCACGCCGACGAAGCCGACCACGATTTCATCCGAAACATTCGAACGAAGCACGGTGTTGTTGCGAGCTCCCATCGAGAAGTCGTCCGTGAGGATTTCTTCGTGCACGAGGTAATCCTCGGCGAGGAGCTTGATCTTCTGGCTATCGGAGAGTTTCGCGACCACCACAATTGGGCGCTCATTGATGCTGGTAAAGAGTACCGCATCATCTTCGGCACCGCTGACGCGGAGTTCAAAACCTTCGATAGCGTAAAGCAGACTGCGATGACAATCCGTCCGCTCGAAAGTGCCCCCGCCAATCGTGGCGTTTTTGGTATTGGGGCTTTTCCGGCTGATATCGTAGAGCGACTTCAGAGTCCCGCAGTCATGCCACTCGAAGTAGCCGACGGCGACCTGTAAATCACCTAGCATTTCCATCATTTTATTGGTAGAGATGCCACGATACCGCTTGTTTTCAAAGATACTGTTTACGACATCAGCGCGCCAGACATTGATGCCGGTGTTGCAGGCAGAATTGCCTTGGCGCATGATTTCGTCCGCCTTTTTCTTGTCCGGTTTCTCGACGAAGCCGGTAACAGGGAAACAAGCGGAGTTGGTCTCTTCGTAAATCGCGTGACCACAGCCCATCGCGGTCACGATGTCGTTGACTTTAACGCCAACAATCACCGAATTACCGTTTTTGGCACCAGCCACGGCCGATTCAATCGCCGCCTTAAACTCAAAGTCCGGGACCAGATACTGATCGGCCGGAGTATTGATAATAATGGCGGCGGGGTCGAGCTTGTAGATTTCGCTAGTTGCTTTTATCATGGAGCCGGCGTAACCAAGTTGCGGGCTCAGCTGCAGGATATTCTGGGACAGAATGCCTCTTGGCAGGCACTGCTTTTTTGCGAGCTCGGTTTGGCTGTCCGAAGTGGTAATTACGACAATATTAGTGGGTTTGACTCCGAGAAAGGTGAAGTTGTCCACCACCGCTTGAATGAAGGTATTACGCTCATCCAATTGGCAGAACTGCTTGGGGCAGTCCGGGTGACTAATTGGGAAGAGGCGAGTGCCTTTTCCGCCAGCAATAATCGCTGTCCAGAGATGTTCAGTTTCCATGATAGTGACCTCCTAGATTTTAATGTGCATAAAAATATACCAAAAACGGTATATGTTTGCTATTATAGCATAGATTGACTAAAATGTCAATGCTTATCAGCCGAAATCGGCATTTTTATGCGTTCTATGGTATAATTGTTGCATGACTGCTAGCAAGTTAAAAAAGCGTCTATATTTCTCTGTTGCGAAATATTTTCGGTTTTTTGCTAATCGAGCTTTTAAGCGCTGGAACCCACGCGTAATTGCTGTCACTGGTTCGGCAGGTAAAACTACCATGCTAAACCTCTTGGAGCACGAAATGGGCAAACACGCGCACTTCTCCCATGATGCCAACTCGGCATTCGGGATTTCTTTTGATGTGTTGGGACTAAAAGGGGTTCGCGGGTCGAAAATCCGCTGGATCTGGCTTTTAATTGCGGCGCCACTGCGTGGGCTGTTTTATCGCCACAAAGAGCCATTTTATGTGGTCGAGATTGATGGCGAGCGCCCACATGAAGCGGAATTTCTCGCCGAATGGTTGAAGCCAGAAGTGACAATCTGGGTATCGATTGGGCTTTCGCACGCGATTCAGTTTGAAAAAGTCGTCGCAGAAGGGAAATTTGGCTCGCTTTCGGAGGCAATCACGGCGGAATTTGCCAATCTGCCGCTCAATACTTCAAAACGGGTTTATATTGATGCTGACTCGAAACTGATGGTAGAAGCAACCGTGGGCATTAAGGCGAAGGTGATTCCAATCAAGAAGTCTAACCTCAAGAAATACGTGGTTTACCCAGATTCGACCGACTTTACCTACGGCGACACGACTTTCCATTTTAACCATCCGGAGCCGAAGGATATTTCCTTTAATCTGTTTGTTTTGCAGGATTTGATGAAATATTTGAAGTCACCATTTAATCCGGACTTCTCAGAACTAAAGGTGGCACCTGGTCGCAGCTCGTACTTTGAAGGTAAGAAGGGTATCCAGATTGTAGACAGCAGTTACAACGCCCATATGATTTCGATGACTTCGATTCTTGATATGGCAAAGAGAATGCACGCGGAACGCAAATGGCTGATTATTGGCGATATCGTGGACCAGGGGTCAATTGAGGGCGAAGAGCACGAAAAACTCGCAAAATTGATTGCCGATGTGAAGCCAGACTTAGTAATTCTAGTGGGGCACCGCACGAAGAAATATACGGCACCAAAGCTTAAGGAACTTGGCGTTTCGGCAGTTGCGACGACCGATCCGAGGAAGGCACTTGCCTACATCGAGAAGCATATTACTGGCAAGGAAACGCTGATTTTTAAGGGTAGCCACTATCTTGAATGGATTATTGAGAAATTATTAGCCAATCCGAAGGACGCGGCAAAACTCTGTCGCAGAGAAAAAGCTGCTGTCCAAAGGCGTAAAAGTTGGGGGTTAGACTCATGAGCAAGCCAGAATTATACATCATCCACGGCTGGACGTACACGGTAGAGCCTTGGAAAAGAACTCTGGAACTACTCAAAGAGGCTGGTATTAAGGTGACGATGCTCCATGTACCGGGTCTCACGGAGCCGAGCGATAAGGTATTTACGATTGAAGACTACGTGAAATGGGCTGACCAAATGATTCCGAATGGCGCAATCGCGCTCGGACACTCGAATGGTGGCAGAATTCTCTTAAATCTCTCAATCAAGAAACCAGGGAAGCTAAAGGATCTGATTTTGCTCGATTCGGCCGGAGTGTTTGAAATGACCAAGAAGAAGAAAGCCGTAGCGGCACTCGCGAAGATTGGCAAGCCGTTTAAGAAGATTAAATTCATCGATAAGGCATTCCACCGCGCGACTGGGACGACCGATTATTCGAAAGCGCCGGAGAATATGAAGAAGACGCTCGCGAACATGCTCGAATCCGACAAAAATCTGAAATTTGAGGACGTGAAGGTGAAAACCTACATTTTATGGGGTCAAAAAGACACTGTCACGCCACCGCGCCACGCTGAGATAATGCACGCTGAAATTGCTGATTCGGAGCTTAAAACATACGCTAATTGGACGCACGCGCCGTATATTTCGCATCCGGACGATTTAGCCCGGGCGTTAATTGTATTAATGTCGAGGTTAGAACAGTGAAACATCATTATTTGGGTTTAGCGGCGAGGAAAAAGGGGGCATGGAGGCAACTGTTCGTTCACGGTTCAAAATACGATTTAAATCATTTAAAGATTTATTTGCAAGAACGCTATCAGGGTGAAACTATGCTGACCAAGAACGGGCGCTCGGCGCTCGCACTCGCACTTAAAGGCTACTTTGAGAAGGGCGACAAAGTCATTGTAAATGGCTTTACTTGCTATGCTGTATATGAGGCGGTAAAGGCCGCGGGGCTTACACCAGTGTTTGCCGACATTACGAAGGAAGATTTGAATTTCTCGGTGGAAACGATTAGCAAGGTTGCCGAGGGCGCAAAGGGAATTATTATTCAAAATACGCTCGGGAATCCCGTGGATATCGAGGCGATTGAAGCTTTTGCGAAAGAGAAGAATCTCTTAATTGTCGAGGATTTGGCGCACTGTGTCGGGATTAATTATAGGGACGGGCGCGAAGCCGGTACAGTGGGAATTGCGACCGCTTTGTCATTTGGTAAAGATAAATCGATTGATACGATTACCGGTGGTGCCGTGATATTTAGGGCGCCAAGAAAGCACGAAATTAAAGCGCCGGCAAAAGCTCCGGCTAGATCCGATAATTTCCGGGCGAGATTCTATCCGATGGCGGGCGCGATGTGTCGTGGGCTCTCTTATGTACACCTCGGTGGCGCGATGATGAAATTGTTCTTGAAGCTTCACATGGTGGAGAAGTCGGCCGATAATAAGTTAGATCTCTCGGTTAAACCAGCGAAATTTGAAGCGAAACTCGCGCTCGAGCAGATTAAAACCTTGAAAAACGAGAAGCCGCTTCGCGAATTTTATCTCGTGAGAAGTCGCGACGAAGTCTTAAAGAAACTGAAGAAGGCCGGATACTATTTCGACGGATTTTGGTACGAGAAGCCGATTTCGCCGGCGAGGTATTATAATAAAGTGCATTTTCCAGAGAGCGACTGCCCGGTGGCGGTGATGGTCGCCAGCGCGATTATTAACTTTCCAACCCATTATGATAAAAAGGAGCTAGAAAGAGCTAAAGAAATTGTAAAGGAGTATTTATGAACTTTGACGAAGTCGTAAAAAAATACCCAGAAGCCAACTTTTTGCAATCGCTGGAGTATGGTAAGATGAATGAACTCCTTCACGATAAGGTGATTGTTTCTGATTTTAATGGACTAGGGCACGCGCTTATGATTGTCCGAAATGCAAAGCGTGGACGCTACCTCGAAATCCCGTGTGGGCCACTCACGGATTGGACAAACAAGAAGACGATTAGGGCAGTATTTGACGAGATTACTAGGATTGGTAAGGCCGAAAAATGCGTATTTGTGCGCGTGCGTCCGCAACTAAATGGCAACGAAAAAAATCTAAAACTCCTCGAAACACTAGGGCTTAAGAAATCTCCAATGCATCTTGCGGCTGAACATACAGTGATGCTAGATCTTAGAAAATCCGAGGATGAACTACTCGCTGATATGCGTCGCCAAACTCGTTATGAGGTGCGCCGTGCTGATAAGCTCGGCATAAAGGTCGAAAAAGATGATTCGGAGGCATTATTTAAAGAATTCCATAAAGTGCAGGCCGAAACGGCAAAGCGCCAAGGATTTGTGCCACCAAATCTCAATACTTTACTCGCTGAAAGAGAAGCGTTTAAGGGCAACATCGTGATTTACGTGGCAAAAACCGAAGAAGGTAAGCCGATCGCCTATGGCATGTTTATTAAGGGTGGCAAGGAAGGTGACTACTACGAAGCGGCTTCGACTGATCTAAACCGCAAGCTTCCAGGCGCATACGCTTTACTCTGGCAGGCTGCGAAAGATTTGAAGGCGGAAGGCTACGAACGGTTTAACCTCTGGGGAATTGCTCCGCCAAACCAGCCGAATCACCGCTACGCCGGCGTTACAACCTTCAAGACCGGCTTTGGTGGCGAAGTGATTGAGTACGTGCCGGCACACGACTTAGTCTTATCGAAAATAGGATACTTAAAAGATTATATGGTGGAAGCAATTCGCAAGAAAAAGAGGCATTTATGATTAGGGTAGAAACAGCAGTAAATCGAGAAATTTGGGACGAATTTATTAAATCCCACGAAGAGTCGAATTTCTTACAGTCCTTCGATTTTTACGAATTCCATCTTGCGCGTGGGAAAAAGGTGGTTCGGCGTCTATTTTATGTAGATGACGAGATCAAGGCGGCTTATGCTGGCGTCGTGGAAACCGCGAAGCGCGGGACTTACATGGCGATTGCCGGTGGTCCGATTATGGATTTCAAGAATAAAACACTGGTGAAGGCGGTATTTGACGATATTAAAACTGAGGGGAAAAACCTCGGTTGTGCGTTTGTCCGCGTCCGTCCACAACTACCACTTTCCGATAAGTCTTTGAAGCTCATGAAGGATTTAAGCTTGAAAAAAGCGCCAATGTATCTCTCAGTAGAGTATGCTGGCGTACTCGATTTAAGAAAGAGCGAAGAAGAGATGCTCGCGAATGCATCACAAGGCTTTAGAAGGAAACTCCGCAAGGCCGAAAAAGCCGGAATCACAGTGGAAACTTCCACCGACCCAAAGATTGTGAAGACTTTTTACGAACTCGAAGTGAAGCACGCAAAACGTCAGGGTTTTGTGGCATTTTCGGAAAGTTTCCTCACGAAGCAATTCGAAGCTTTTTCTAAAAATGACGAAGTCATTATGTATACTGCAAAGAAAGATGGCGAGATTTTAGCCCAGAATTTCATGATTTTTTACGGACCAGAAGCGAGCTACCATTACGGCGTATCGTCGGATCTTGGTACGAAGTATTCCGCAGCGCCGCTCCTACACGTGGAAGCGATGCGCGAAGCTAGAAGGCGCGGCATGATTCGCTACAATTTGTGGGGAATTGTGGGGCTCGAAGAAAAATCCCATCGTTTTTACGGCGTATCAGAGTTTAAGCGTTCATTCGGTTGCGATGAGCTAAAATACACCCCGGCGCACGACCTAGTTTTGAAGCCAGCCAAATACCAACTTACGAAACTCGTCGAGTCGACCAGGAAACGCATTCGCCACGTCTAAAAAATCATGGTCATTTAGTATTATTTTTGGTGTTTTTTATGCTATAATAAGCATAAGTAATAAAGGATTTTTATGGCACATATTAACCGAAGATTTATCGATAAGCATTGGCTGGTCTTCATTGTTCGTGGTGGTCTAGCTGGCCTTTTTGGGTTCTTTGCTTTGTTTAGCAACTTAAACAACTGGGAATCCATCATTGCAATTATTAGCGTATTCTTGCTCGCAATGGGTATTATCGATTCGGTTGGTGCGCTTTATAGTTCTACGAAAAAGCATGGCTGGGTGAACTCCGTGATTGATGCACTCGTCGATGTGGTCGCGGCACTTGCGCTATTATTCTTCGCCCGCGATAATTTGGTCGCCTGCTTAATTATTGTTGCTGCCTATACCTTTGCATCTGGTATCATCGATATCTTACATAGCTTCCTTTCTACGGTCGATCCAACCGATCGTTTTATCCGTGCACTCGTCGGTGCGCTTGGCGCCGTGATGGGCTTTGTGATTCTGAACGCTGGCGATTTCGAAACCAGCACCTTTATTCGCTTCTTCGGTGCATACATGCTGATTGTTGGCATTTCGAGCTTGATTTACGGTGCACACAACCGTGCTCAGAACATTGAAGACAAGATTGCTAGAAAAGAAGCTCGCGTTAAAAAAGTTGTCAAAAAATCCGCTAAAAAAGTTGTCGCAAAAAAAGCCGTTAAATCTGTTAAGAAGCACTAAATTAAGCATTTTTATGTTATAATAAATGCTTAAGGAGGACGAATGTCTGTCAAAAAGGCAATTATTACTGATGCTGGCTTTGCGAGCCGGTATCTACCTATCACTAAAACAATTCCAAAAGCAATGATACCAATGGGCGCAAAGCCTGTCATGCAGCTCTGCGTAGAGGAATGTGCCGAGGCCGGGATTGAGGAAATCGTGATTGTGGCGACCCCAAATACGATGGGACGCCAGATTTATGATGACTATTTCCACAATTCATCCGAAAACGTGAAAGCTTTGCTCGAAAAACAGGGCAAAATGGAACGTTTCGAACCAGTCGAAAAAGTACTGCATCTACCGAAAATTACTGTAATTGAGCAGGATGCCAGTTTGCCATATGGTAATGGCTCGCCGATTCTTTCTGCTAAGCAGTTCGTCGAAAACGAGGAAGCCTTCGTGGTGCTTTATTCAGATGATTTAATCTTTGGTGAAGGTGATGTTAAAACTCTGATTGAAACTTATGAGCAAAACAAAAATGCCAAAGCCGTAATTGCCGCTCAAGAAATGCCGGAAGAAGTTTGGAATAAGTACGGCATGATTGCCTTAAAAGAAAACGGTACTTTGTCCCATATCGTTGAAAAACCAAAAACTCCTGATTTGTCACCAAGCAATTTGACTTCCTATGGTCGTTATCTATTAACCCCAGAAGTCTTTGACTATCTCGTTCCAACCAACACTGGGCTTGATGGTGAGCTTTGGACGGTGGATGCAATTACGAAACTCGCCGAGGTTGGCGATGTAGTGGTTGCCAGAAGCAAAGGCAAATGGATTACGACTGGTGATCCAAAGAATTATTTCTTAGCACATCTTGAATATTCGCTCAAATATTCAGACTATGGTGATGCCGTACGAAAATTCGTCGCTGAAAACTAATGTGTTATAATTTAGAAAAGGAGAGTTTATGAATATAGCGGAGTGGATTATTGTAGTAATACTAAGTGTTACTCTATTTATCTTCCTCATCGTAGGAATCATATTAATGCTAAAAGTCTTTGGCCTAGTGGACGAAGCGAAGAAGATGATCGCAAAGGGCCAAGATATTGCCGACAATGCGAACGGCGTCGTGTCCAATGTAAAGGGTATGACTTCGATTGGAGGCGCAGTGGAGAAGTTGGTGGACAAGTACATTAATCAAAAGTTAAAAGATGAGCCGAAGAAGGAGAAAAAAGAAGATGGCGAAGGAAAAGACGGAAAAAAGTAGCAGTGGTGCAGGAAAGTTTTTCCTCGGAGCTGCCCTTGGTGCAATTGCTGGTGCAGTAGCTGGCAAATTCATTCATGACAAAGTTAAAGAAGCTGAAAAAGAATGCGCTCCAGATGGTGAGTGCGAGTGCGGCCCTGATTGCGATTGCGATGGTTGCAAGTGCGAAAAAGAGCCAAAAGAAGCTGACAAAAAAGAAGAAAAAGTCGAAAAAGCTGAGAAGAAAAAGAAAGCTTAGTTCTACATGGAACTGAAGCCGAGCGATTTCGTGCATCTGCACAACCACACCCATTACTCTTTACTAGATGGGTTAACTAAGATACCTGAATTAGTTGACTTCGTAAAGAATGACGGGATGGAAGCAGTTGCGGTGACCGATCATGGTACCATGAGCGGCTTAGTTGAGCTCTATAAATGTTGTAACGATGCCGGGATTAAGCCACTACTTGGTCTCGAATCATATGTAGCGGCCCGCAAAATGACCGACCGTGACCCAGCGCACGATAAGCAAAGGTTTCACATTACTTTAATTGCGATGAATAATAAGGGTTTTGAAAACCTTTGTCGCATCATGAGTAATGCTGAAGAATATGGTAAGTATTACAAACCGCGCACCGATCACGATGAGCTCGAAAAATATAACGAGGGAATCATCTGTCTATCTGGTTGTATGGGCTCCGAGATTTCGGAAGCGATTCGCGCTGGCGACGATAAACGAGCGATCGAATTAATTAAGTGGTATAAGGGTGTTTTTGGCGACCGCTTCTATCTTGAAATGCAAGATCACGGTCATCCGAAGTCCAGTACGCATTCCGAAGAACAGAAACGCGTAAATGATTGGCACATGGCACATGCGAAGGAGCTCGGGATTCCTCTAGTCGTGACTTGCGACGCGCACTATTTGAAAAAAGAAGATCAAGATGCGCACGAAGTTTTACTTTGTATTGGTACGGCAGCCAATCTATCCGACCAAAATCGCATGACTTTACGCGATTACGATTTGCATGTGATTCCGGCGAGAGAAATCATCGACCACTGGAAGGATACTTGCCCAGAAGCCGTGCTAAACACCAAGAAGATTGCCGACCGCTGCAATGTGGATTTGCAACTTGGCCGCATCTTGATTCCGAAATTTCCAGTACCGGACGGCGAAGACGAGAAGACTTATCTTGATAAACTCGTGTTCCAAGGTTTGACTTACCGTTATGCTGGAAAGAAACTCGAAGAGACGACGAAGCTTACCGTACCGGAATGTCGTAAATTACTTGAAGAAGCCGACAAGGAACGAGACGACCTACATAAAGTTTTGCCACGCATCGATTATGAGCTATCCGTGGTAGATAAAATGGGCTACAACGGCTATTTCTTAATCGTGCAGGACTTCATCAACTGGGGCAAAAGCCAACGCATTGTGTATGGCCCAGGACGTGGCTCGGCAGCCGGTTCGATTCTCGCTTATGCGCTCCGTATTACGGAACTTGATCCATTAAGGTACGATCTGCTTTTTGAAAGATTTTTGAATCCAGACCGTATTTCAATGCCAGATATCGATACCGATATCCAGGATACTCGGCGTGACGAGGTGATTGAATATTGTACACGTAAATACGGCGAGGGCAGAGTATCAAATATCGCAACCTTTGGTAAGATGATGGCGAAAAACGCCGTGCGCGATGTGGCACGTGTGCTCGAAGTACCATACGCCGAAGCCGACCGGATTGCAAAAATGGTACCGGATCCAGTGATGGGGCATCATGTGAAGCTCGCTGACGCAATTAAAGATGTGCCGGATTTGAAACATGAATATGAAACCAACCCGACCGCGAAGGAAGTGATTGATTTTGCCTCTAGGCTCGAGGGGACGATTAGAAACCACGGCGTGCACGCTTGTGGCGTGATTATTGCACCAGATGATTTAGTGAAGTTCTTGCCACTCGAAGTCTCGGCAAAAGGCCCGATTGCCGCACAGTTCCCAATGGGCCAGGTTGAGGAACTTGGGCTCCTTAAAATGGACTTTCTTGGACTTTCAAACTTGTCCGTGATTAATAACGCGCTTCGTATGATTCGCAAAGTCTATCATGACGATATCAATCTATCCGCCCTGCCACTTGACGATGAAAAGACTTACGAACTCTTGCAGCGAGCAGAAACGACTGGTGTCTTCCAGCTAGAATCGGCCGGCATGAAGCGTTATCTCAAAGATTTGAAGGCATCTACCTTTGAAGATATTATCGCTATGGTGGCGCTTTATCGTCCGGGCCCGATGCAGTTTATCGATTCATTCATTAAACGTAAACACGGCGAAGAGCCAATTACTTATCTTCATCCGGGGCTCGAGAATTCACTGAAGAATACTTATGGCATTATGATTTACCAGGAACAGTTCATGCAGATTTCAAAGGAATGGTGTGGCTTTACCGGTGGCCAGGCGGATACGCTCCGTAAAGCTGTAGGTAAGAAAAAAGTCGACCTCATGAAGAAGGTGAAGCCGGAATTTATCAAGGGTGCCATCGAAATTGGTGGCGCAACCGAAGAAATTGCCGAGAAATTCTGGAGCCAGCTCCTCGACTTCGCAAACTACTGTTTTAACAAGTCTCACGCCGCGTGTTACGCCTTGATTGCTTATTGGACGGCATATTTAAAGGCGCACTATCCGGATGCCTTTATGGCGGCTCTAATGACGTCAGACATGCGTTGGACGGATCGTCTCGCAATTGAAATTGCCGAATGTAAACGCATGGGGCTGAAGGTACTCGGGCCGGACATCAACCAGTCTTATGGTGATTTCGGTATCGTGGGTGGCGAAAAAACCATTCGCTTTGGGCTGTCTGGTATTAAGAGTATGGGTAAAGCGCTCGTTGAAGATGTCGTGATTCCAGAGCGCGATAAGAATGGCCCGTTTAAATCGGTTTGCGATTTCGCGAAGCGCGTAGATTCAACCAAGTTTAATAAGAAATCTTGGGAAGCGGCGATTAAGACTGGTGCGTTTGACCGGTTTGCTTCGCGTTCGGATTTACTATTTAACCTTGAAGCGATTCAAGCATATGGCGCAAAGTGCCAAAAGGATGTGGGTTCCGGGCAAACTGATTTGTTTGCAATGATGGGTGATGTGGGAGCGATTCCGGAAGTGGAGATTAAACCTTCACCAACCCAATTCTCGGACAAGGAACAGCTCTTGTGGGAGCGCGATTTGATGGGACTTTATCTCTCGGCTCATCCACTCGATAAATACGATGTTTATTTCGATGAACAAACCCATCCGTATGATTTAATTACGCCAGAGAATAACAATAAGATTGTGACGATTGGTGGTATTATCACGAATGTCCGCACGATTCTTACGAAAAAAGGCGACAAGATGGCATTTATTAAGATGGAGAACAAGTCGGCAGAAACTGAATTCATTGTGTTCCCAAGTGTATTCCAAGAATGTGGCGCGAAACTTGTGGTGGATAATGTAGTACGCGTGACCGGCAAGATTAATGCAACGGATAAAGATGGCAATGTAACTTCCGATGCGAAAGTCACGGCGGATGCGGTTGAACTAATCTCGGATGAAATGCTTGAAGCGTATCAACCGACTGGTACGAAACTCGCAGCGCCGGTGATGGCGGCGGGCGGTAAGAAGCGCTATGGCAAGTCTTCCGCGGAAAAGGTTTACGGACCAAAGAAAGACTCAGCGCCAGCTGAACCGCCACGCATTATTACGACACCACCAAAAGATCCACTGAAAGAACGTTTGTATATTTTGATTGAAGATCCAGAGAATACGGAAATCCTTTCGGGAATTAGAAGGTTAGCAGGTATTCATCTTGGCATGCAAGATGTTGTACTTGTAATGAAGGATGGCGAAACTAAGCGTCCGCTCAAAATGCCGTTTAGAGTTGAAATTAATGATGAACTTTTGAAAGAATTAAAAGAACTTGTCGGCGAAGAAAAGGTCAAAGTTAAATAAAGAGGTGGGTTGCCCCCTTATGATATAATATATATGATATGGGAAAGCAGAAAAAACCAGATTTAGTGACGGTGAACCGCAGAGCGCATTATGATTATCAGCTCGGCGATGAGCTTGTTGCTGGGATGGTTTTAACGGGCCCAGAAGTCAGATTAATTCGTGACCACCATGTGCAACTAAAAGGTTCATTCGTGACGATTCGAAATGATGAACTATGGCTGAACAATTTGACACTTGGTGCGGATACGGCGAGGAACATCAAACTTCTCGCCACACGTAAACAAATCGCCAGTCTCGCCCGTGAAAAAGTGGCGGGCTCGACGATTGTGCCGGTCAAATTACTTGGTGGCGACCGCCATATTAAACTCGTGATTGCGGTAGGTAAAGGTAAGAAGAAATACGATAAACGCGAAACGATTAAGAAACGTGATTTTGAACGCGGGAGGTACGCATGAAAATCTATTCTTGGAATGTGAATGGACTCCGCTCAGTGCTAAATAAGGGCGCATTTCAGGCGATGATTAAATCAGAAGCGCCGGATATTATTTGTTTGCAAGAAACGAAGGCCAAACAAGGTCAAGCGGAAGTCGATTTACCGGAATACGAAGAGCTTTGGAATTCAGCGGAGCGCGCTGGCTATTCTGGTACTGCCATCTTTACGAAACTAAAACCATTGTCTGTCAAAAATGTTTTACCAACTGAGATTAATATGACGGATGAATTTGGAAATCCTTTAACAGAAGGTCGCGTTTTAACCGCCGAATTTGAAAACTTCTATCTCGTAAATGTCTATACGCCAAATTCGAAAAATGAACTAGAAAGGCTGTCACTCCGTGAGAAAAAATGGGATCCGGAATTTTTAAATTATCTGAAGGAACTCGAGAAAACTAAACCCGTTGTGACGTGTGGCGATTTTAATGCTGCGCACGAAGAAATCGATATTGCGCGCCCAAAAACCAACCATCATTCCGCTGGTTTTACGGATGAAGAAAGACAGGGAATTACGAATTTGATTAGCGCCGGTTTTATTGATACGTTCAGAAGCTTGCATCCGGATGAAGTTCGCTATACTTGGTGGAGCCACTGGGGTCACGCGCGCGAGAATAACGTCGGTTGGCGGATTGATTATTTCTTTGTTTCGAGCGCACTGAAAAGCAATTTGAAGTCGGCCAATATTCACGAAGAGTTAATGGGCTCGGACCACTGCCCAATTAGTATTGAATTGGAGTTTTAATGGACTACATGCATAAATTTAATGAGAATCCGTTCCAGGATCTTTATTGGAATCTCGGCGAGCAAACAAAGGAAACGATTAATTTAATTGGTGGCAACTCGCAGAACTTCCGCATGAGTGTAAAAATAGCCGAATACATGACGAGCAAATACCATGTTAACGTAAAGGTAGTTTTGCCGGACGCTCTGAAGGGAAAACTCCCACCATTCGATAATATAATATATATGCCATCTACGGATTCTGGTTCGTTTGACAATTCAGACCAATTCAAGGAACTGATTTCGGCCGCGGATTACAATTTATTGATTGGCGAGTTCTCGAAAAATTCCATTACCGAAAAGGCAATTGCGAGCGCTTGTGATTCGAAAGGTAAAATCGTAATTACGCGTGACACAGTGGATTTACTCGCCGGTTTTAAGCCTGAAAAGTCATTAATGAATGAGAACCTAATCGTATTCAGTTCGATGCCGCAACTCCAAAAGTTACTCCGTGCAGTTTACTATCCAAAGGTGTTACTTTTGACCCAGTCTTTGATGCAAGTATCAGAGATTTTGCACAAATTTACGCTGAGTTTTCCAGTTGCAGTTATTACGCTCCATGATGGCCAAATTTTGGTTTCGAAGAATGGACTTACCCATATCATTCCGCTTAGTAAAACTGGCTACAGCCCACTTACAATTTGGAATGGGGAATTAGCCGCGAAGATTACCGTGATGAATCTTTTCAATCCGGATAATGTCCTAAATGCTACAACGGCGGCCTTATTTAGTTGATTTGTTTTTCTTTGATAGTTTCTTTTCGATGTCGACAGCGTCGCGGGAAATGTTGTGACGGCGTTGCGCTAAGAAAATCCAAAGCGCG
This sequence comes from Candidatus Saccharimonadota bacterium, assembly GCA_017464135.1. GTDB lineage: Bacteria > Patescibacteriota > Saccharimonadia > Saccharimonadales > Saccharimonadaceae > Nanosyncoccus. The sequence goes on from JAFUEB010000004.1 coordinate 324,707, forward strand.
AGACAAATCGCACAGGCAATGACCGTAATGGTGATTTTAACTTCGAGTGGCCAGGACGAATCGTAAAGCGTGACTGTGGTTGCAGCGAAGATTAAAGCTAGGTAAATATTGCGTCGTGTTAAGATAATGGTTTTTGCAAGATCGAAGTTTTTGACCATTAGAGAGTTCTTAGTAGCAGTATCTGGGTGGCCGAGAAACTTGCCGTAAATAATAAAATCTAGCATAGTGGCGAGAACGGAATAAACGATACCGACCGAAAGACCAAGTGCGAGATTAATTTTGTTTAGGAAGAAGAGACAAAGACCACCGGCGAGCATGATATCGGCCGCCATATCGTAGACGGCAGCGTATTTACGATACTTCGGGGCTTTACCTTTTGGAAATGGCCATTTCGAGGCGCAAGTTCCGTCAAAGGCGTCCGTTAGCTCGCCAATTACAAAGAGCGAGAAGGCAATACAATTTAGGTCTTTGGAATCGTTTGGAATTACAGCAATTACAATTAAAATAATCGCGAGAATAATCCTGGTGAAGGTCAGAATGTCGGCGAGATATTTTTTCATTTCCTTAACTCCTTAAAAATAGTTTCTAGTTGATCAATTTTATGCTTAATATCGAGTTCATCACGGTTTTTAATGAGAATTTCGCTCATTTTGGCGATACGTTCTGGATGCTCTAATAAATCATTGAGCGCCTTCGCCATTTCTTCTGGCGATGGACCGCCTGCGAGAACGTAACTATCCTTCGGTAGAATTTCTTCCATGTCTTTATCGACAAAGAACGACGGAATGCCAGCGGCTTCGGCTTCAATTAAAGTCATGCCAAAAGTATCGTAGTTATAAGAAACTAAAACATCAAGGTGGGCTTTACTCATAGTTTTCCAAATCTCATCAAAGGGTTTTGGACCGTAAAATTTAACTTTGAGGTGATGTGCCTTCACGTACTTTTTGGCGCGCTCTAAATCTGGGCCAGGGCCATAGGCATCGAGGAAATAATTGGTCTTTTGATATTTAGTTTGCAAAATATCAAGCGCTTCGAGAAAGGCCATTGGTCTCTTTTCGCCGGAAATCCGAGAATGCCAAATAATGTTTAAAGTTTCGCCTGGATTTAGACTTCTTGGCTTCACATTAACCTTCACTTTTTCGGAAGATAAACCGTGATGAAGTGCAATGATCTTTTTCGTGACACCATAGTGCATGAGTTTCTTTTTGAAATGCTCGGACGGAGTAATGATGATGTTTGCGTAGTTCGCGTGGTTTACCATCATGGTCCACATTTTGGATTTAGCGATACTAGTTGCTAAGTAATTATCACGAGTGACCTTTTTTGCGTGCGGTAGGTACCAGGAATGAAAACGATTTAGGTTTCTTGCCACAAAAGTACGAAGGCCTTTTGGAATCAGATTTTCTTCGCCCATGTCTTCACGACCGTGCATCACTTGCACGGCTGGAATATGAAGTTTTTTCGCAAGTCTAAGTCCGGCAATGGAGCAACCAGCCTCGTAATGAACGTAAAAAATATCATAATCTTTAATTTCAGGATGATTTTTTAAGAGCCAACGTTCCACGATTTTTGGGCGACGCGCAATCGGTGTCGCGCCAAGGCCAAAATGCTTGCAACTTGGCACCGGAAAAATGTTTTTCTTGGCGAGTTCGGCGATTTCGGTGTCAGTATGTGGATAAGCACTCGAAAAAACTTCTACGGTGTGGCCACGTTTTTCGAGTTCGGCTTTTTCGATGTTAATGACGGAGACAATGCCGCCGGTAAGATCAAGGTAGCAATCAGAAAAAATCGCAATTTTCATAGTTTTATCATATCACATCTTGGTATAATAGTTTTATGAACGCGCGAATTCTAGCCGATGCGAAAATCATTTATGATTATCTTTCTGGACACATTCAGCCGACCGAAAAAGCGGATTTTTTGTTGGTGCTGGGTAGCCACGATTTGATGGTGCCGGTCTTAGCATCCGAATTATTTACCGAAAAAATGGCGCCACTCATCGTTTGTAGCGGTGGGTTTGGCAAAATCACGCGTGAAATTTGGAATGAAGAAGAGGGTAAAGTTTTTGCGAAAAAATGCATTGAAATGGGCGTGCCAAAGGAAAAGATTTTGATTGAGAAAAATGCCACGAATACGGGCGAGAATTTTACTCTGACGAGAGCCTTACTTGAAAAAGAGGGAATCAAAGTCAATTCCGGAATTATCATTTGTAAGCCATACATGGCGAAGCGTGCACTCGCCACGGCAAGAAAACAATGGCCGGAAGTGGAGTGGCGCGTCGCAGTGAAAAAGATTCCGCTCGAAGAATACATTTCGGACGAAGATCTGGAGCGCGAGATTAATGTGATGGTCGGTGATATGCAGAGAATGAAAACCTATGCCGAAGCCGGCTTCCAAGTTCCTGTCGATATTCCGGATGATGTTTGGGATGCGTATAAAAGGCTGGTAAGAGCTGGATATACTGAATACGTACAATAAAAAAGACGACCAACTGGTCGTTTTTTTGGTGGGCGGGAAGGGAAGAAGGATGTCGCTTCGCTCCATTCGAACCCTTGTGGTGGGCGAGGGGGGAATCGAACCCCCACGGTATTACTACCACCAGATTTTGAGTCTAGCGCGTCTACCAGTTCCGCCACTCGCCCTTAGTGATTATTTTAACACATTTTGGGTATTTATGCTATAATTTTACTATGAATCCAGATACCGGTGGGCAGTCTTCGAGTGACCTCAGCAGGCAAGCAGCTGCACAACTCGCCAGAAAGAAAGTTTTGGCGGCTTATACTGCGCAGGCCCAGAAAAAAGCCGAGGAAGCCAATGCTTTAAAGGCGCAGCCGGGTCAACATTTGAAGGACCAACCGGTTCCACAAAAAATTAATTCTGAATCTTGGAAAAAATATCACTCCGCTTGGCAAGACTATTATCAGAAGTATTACAGCCAGTACTATTCAAACGCCGCGCGTGACTATATCGCAAAAGAAAAGCTTCGCGAGGCCCGTGATAAAGCCGAAGAAGAAGAGATTTTGTCTAAAAGCAAGGCGAGCGAAAAAGATAGCAGCCTTCGCATTAAGATCCGTAAGAAAGCAACCGAAAATGCGAAAAAAACACGTCGCATGCGCAAGTTTATCCCATTATTTGCTGGTCTCACCGTTGCGCTCGTGATTTTGTTCTTACAATACAACCGTCTGATTTTTGCGCCAATTATGGCCTATATGTCGCCAGGGAACGTACCCGCTTCGGAAATCGAAGCACTTGACCCAACGATTACGCAAACCGTTTCGGCCGATCCAAGGTTGATTATCCCTAAGCTAAATGTGGATGTGCCAGTACGTTATAATGTGCCACTTTCTGGCATTATGCAGGCGATGAATAATGGCGTGGCTCACTATCGTATTGCTGGTGCGAGTGCCTATCCAGGCGAAATTGGTAACTTCATCTTGACTGGCCACTCCGCGGGCGATGTTTATAGCTCGAACCCATATAAATACATTTTCTCCGGCCTTGAAAGACTTGAAGACGGTGATTTGATTTATGTAAATTACAATTCCGTGCGTTACACTTACCGTGTAACTAAAAAGGAAGTGGTTGAGCCGACTAATGTAGCGGCGCTCGTGGTACAAACCGATAAGCCACTCATTACACTCGTCACTTGTACACCACTTGGTACTTCGAGATATCGTTTACTCGTGACCGGTGAGCAGATTTCGCCAAGCTACGAAGGTGCCAGCCAAGGATCCGGTCAAGATATCCCAGCTATCGACGAGAGCACGGCACTGCCATCCAACGAACCATCCTTCTTTGAAGGATTGTGGAATTGGTTTACTGGACAATAATTATCTAGGAATTAACCATTCACGCACTAAACCATTATTGTTGAAGTAATACATCCAACGATTATTGGTAATGGTGACTGGGAAATGCGCAGAAACGTTCGTAGAAATTGAACGGCGGTTTAAACCATCATAATCGTAGACAATGAGCTCGTTATTCTTAACAGTGTAAATCATATAGTTTGTGATCCAACCGAATTTTTCAGATTCTGGCGACCATTCTTTGAGCGCCAAAGCCTCCATATCAAAGGTAGCAAGTTGGTTGCCATTTCTTAAGAAGATGAAATCACCATCATGGCCGATTTTGTAGTAGTTCGGAGCAAAACTAAGATCGACGCGGGCGACTTCGGTGAGATCGTCTTTTTTGTAGACAATCACTTCGAGATCGCGAATCACAGTAATGTATTTGTCCTCATAAAACTTGCTAAGGAGGAGCGTGGCTGGGGCCTCGAGTTCTTCGATTGGCGTGGCTTTTTCGTCGCCGAGTTTTAAGAGATTAATCTTTTCTTCCGTAGAATAAATGATTTCGTTGTCGTAATAATCGTAATGGATGACGCCGCTTGCTAAAATCGCGGAGATTTGGCGCGATTCGACATCAACTTTATGGAGGTTGCCATTACGCATCGCAAGTAGGTTCGATGCAGAGCTATCAAGAATGCGAACATCTTCGAAATTTGAAGCAAATTCGCGCGTGAGATTCACGCTTTTTGTGGCATTACGAACATTTAACAGCACCCATTCGATATTCTCGCCATTTTTAACTTTAAAAAGAATGTGTTCGTTGGCATTATCCCATTCGGTAGCCAAGATTTCACCTGTAAACAAGCCTGACGTGGCACCAGTAGCGAGGCTAACGCTAGAAAAGGCTTTCGAAATATCAACCGAAATTGGTTTGATTGTAGTGCTATCCAGATTAATTAACGTCCAATTGGTAGTCTTGTTGATTAAAAGAATTAAGTTGCGATTCGGCGAAACGGTCGCAAAAGTCGTGCCAGTGGCATCGTAAACATCTTCTTTTTCGCGCTCTTGTCTAAACAAATACGGATAATTCAAACGATAAAGTAGGCCTTCGCGAATCGTAACGGTCTTAGTCCAGGTGTCATAACCTTCTTTGGATAGCAAAACAGTGTGTTCGCCACTACTCAAAATCTTACTGGAATTTGTGTGTTGAAAACGAAGTAATTCGTCGTCAATTGTGATATTTAAACCGGTCGGGATGGAATTGATTTGAAGCATGCCTTGACGTTCAACTTTGAGATCGCCATTAATCCAATAACCGGATACCACAAAACCGAGAACCACCACCATACTTACAACGGCCAGAAACATAACAAATTCAGAAACAATGATGCGAAGGCTCTGACGCTTGGCGCGCTTTTCGTAATCCATGTATATATTATACCATAAACAAAATTTCGTTTTTAGCACTTGCAATTTGCATAATTGTTATGTATGATTATTTTAGGAACTTAAGCGAGGTATTATGACCAACTCAAACCAACAATCAAGTGCGGCATCAGCATCTAGGAAACCTAGAGCTTCTACCACGATTGACCGAAAAAGAGTTGCCCGCCCGGTGAGAGATGGTTCGATTATTTCAAGAACTTCAGAGATGGTGGTAAATCGTTCTTCGAGCCAGCCACAGGCAAGGCAGATCTCCGTCAAGCAAACAAGCCAGACTCAGTCGAGTCGACCACAATACAGTCAAGAAGCCCAGATGAGCCAACAGCAGATGCAGCAATCACAGCAAAAGCAACAATCACAGACTCAGCAGCAGATGCAGACTCAACAAATGCAATCCCAGCAGATGCAGAAATCACAGGCCGAGATGACTCAACAGCAACAAATGCAAGCTCGCAGGATGCAGGTTGAACAAATTCAGCAGCAAAGACAGCGTCATTTGATGCAGATTGCGACCCAGAGAATGCAACAAAGAATGGCCGCTAAGAAAGAGCAGCCAGTAGTACAAAAGGAAACTGCTCAGCAAATGAAAGAGACTGCGATTGAAAAAGCACTCTCAACGGCTTCTAGAACTAGAAAACAAGAAAGAGAATCAGTCAGAATTCATTTTGGCTTTAAGCGAGTACTTCTCGCAATGGCTTGTGCCGCCGTTTGTGTGTTCGCAATCGTTTATTTCGTAAATCTAAACGCGCCAAACATTTCACTTAAAGTGGCCGCTATGCAATCTGGTATTGAGGCTACGTATCCAACATTCGTACCACGCGAATACAGCATCTCCAACATCACTTCCGAAGACGGAAAAGTTACTATGGTCTTTAAACATAGTGAAGACGAAGCAAAGGGCTTTATTTTGGTTGAAGAAAAATCTTCTTGGGATTCCAATGCCTTGCTCAATAACTTTGTGCGTTATGAATATGGTGATGATTATACTTCCGTGCGCGAGCAAGGCCTTACGATTTACATCAGCTCGTCGGATGCAGCTTGGGTGAATGGTGGAATTGTTTACAAGATCAAAGCTCCAGTTAATACATTGACCAAAAAACAGATTAAGTCAATTGCTGTGTCACTCTAAAAGTGATATAATATATCTATGGAAAAAGCTACTACTCGTTTTGCACCCAGCCCAACTGGCTATATTCATATTGGTAATGTTCGCTCAGCGATTTACCCTTATCTCGTCGCTCGCCAGTCCGGCGGGAAGATGATTTTGAGAATTGAAGATACCGACCGCGAGCGTTATGTGGAAGGTGCAACCGAGCTCATCGAAGATACTTTGAAGTGGCTTGGGCTTGATTGGGATGAAGGCCCAATCGTAGGAGGTCCAAGTGAGCCCTATTTCCAGAGTGAGCGCCTCGATATCTACATGAAATGGGTTCAGAAACTCCTAGATTCTGGCCGTGCTTATGCCGATCCAACACCAGCCGAGAAGATTGATGAATATCGTAAGAAATGTGAGCAAGAAAAAGTGCCATTTCTTTACCGTAATTTCCGTCCGGAAAACCCACCAAAGTGGGAACCAGGTATGCCGATTCGTTTCAAAACTGAACCAAAGGAATACAGTTGGACAGACGCCGTAATGGGCGACATGCACACCGGACCGGAAGTTCTCGATGATATTATTCTGATTAAAAAAGATGGTTATCCGACTTATAATTTCGCGCACATTGTGGATGATGCCGAAATGGGCGTGACGCACGTGATGCGTGGCGTGGAATATCTTTCAAGTACGCCGAATTATTTAGCACTTTACGAAGCGTTCGGTTTGGAGCGTCCAGTACTCGTATCGCTGCCACATATTCTCGCGCCAACGGGGAACAAAAAGCTCGGTAAACGCGACGGCGCGAAGTCGGCGACGGAATACCGTGATGATGGCGTGCTGCCAGAAGCGATGCTAAACTACCTTGCCTGCCTGGGTTGGAATGACGGCACGGAACAAGAAATCTACACAAAGGAAGAACTGATTAAAAACTTTTCGCTCGACCGCATCCAGAATTCTGGTGCGCGCTATGATGAAACAAAATTACTCTGGATGAACGGCCAGTGGATTCGTCGCATCTTTGATGAACAGGGCGCAAGAGCTTTATATGACCGCACGACCCACTTCTGGCCAGCCGAAGCCGAGGAATTCCCGGAAGAATACCGCGTAAAAGTACTCTCGATTATTTATGACCGTTTGAAAGTTTTGTCTGATCTAAAAACCATGACGACTTATTTCTTCAAGGATCCGGAAGTTGGTGTGAAGATGATTGTCGAGAACAAATTCCTTAAAAAAATGTCCGAAGCGGAACTCGAAGATTTATTAAAGACTTCGATTCGTGAACTCACGGCACTTGAAGATTGGAATGCGGATAGTTTGCAAGAAGTACTAAACAACTTGCTCGAAAAGACCGGCAAAAAACCAGCCGAACTCTTCTCGCTGATTAGAATTGCTTTATCGTTTGCACCATTTAGCCCAGCACTCAACCTCACGCTTGATACGCTCGGCCGCGAGACTTCACTTGCTCGCCTCAACCGTGCCGCGGCGGCGATTTAGATTCGCTCTTGAAGCATAAGCTTGATATGTGCTAAAATGAAGTTAATGGCTAAGGATAAGTCTGATATTGTTCTTGATACCGACAAACCATCGAAGACCTGGGTGGTCCTTTTGGTTTGCGGAATCTTTGGCATCTTAGGTGGCATCGCCTGTGCCGTCGTGTCATTTTTACTTCCGTCCGAGACTTTAGCCGAAATTGAATTTCCGACTATCCCTTCATCATCAACGAGCGAAAAGATTTATAGCGATTTGACTGGGTTAGAATTAGCAAGTAAAGCCGAGAAAAATACCCCGACTTTTTGTATTCAGACACCAAATGGCACTGATGGTGCACGTCCACAGGCGTCACTCGATAAAGCTGGTGTGATTTTTGAAGCGATTGCCGAAGCCGGCATTACAAGGTTTGCCGCGATTTACCAGAATCCAGGCGCCAGCGTGATTGGGCCGATTCGTTCGCTCCGTCTTTACTATTTGCAATGGGATACACCGTTTGATTGTACGATTGTGCACGCCGGTGGTGCGGATGATGCGCTCGCTGCGGTTCGTAATGGTGGCTACAAGGATTTGACCGAAAGTAATACCTATATGTATCGTGGACAGTCTGGCACTAGGCGTTGGAACAATCTCTTTACGAGCGGTACATTACTCACGCAGTTTGCGAGCGATTATGGCTATACGACGTCGTCCGTGAATGGTTTCGCCAGAATGACCCCAGAAGAGTCCGATAAGGCCCGTGTGGACGAAACCGTGGCCGAAAAACTCGTGATCTATAAGCCAGCCGTTGCGAATACTTCTGAAGTAAAACCAAAGGCGGCTAATATCGTGATTCGCTTCGGCGCACTCCCAACCTACAACGTGGTCTACGCTTACAACAAAGAGACGAATAAATATGCCCGTACTTATGAAAATAATAATATCAACGAGATATTGACCTGCCCAGAAGGTGATAATGGCAAGGTGGATCCGGAGAAAATCTGCCAAAAAACCGCCGGCCTCACCCCATCCGTGGTGGTAGCGATGGTTGTGGAAGAGCATAAGGCGGCTGATAATTATCACGAAGATATCACGGCGATTGGTTCTGGCGAGGCTTACATCTTCCAGAATGGTACTGTGATTAAAGGTGGTTGGAGCAAGCCAACGGTGACCGACCAAATCAAATTCAACGATGCAAATGGTAGAGAAGTAAAACTCGCCCCTGGGCAAACGATTATTGAAGCTGTCCCAACCTACGGTGCTATTGAATATTAGAGAAAAATGTGCTATGATAATGACACGGTTCCGTAGGCCTTCGGCCTTCGAAACCATAATGGTTCCGTAGGCCTTCGGCCTTCGAAACCTCGTCGCTTACTAAAAGAAAAATAAATTTTTCTTTTAGTTCGCTCCTCGGTTCCGTCGTCTAGTGGTCTAGGACGTCTGGTTCTCATCCAGAAAATCGCGGGTTCGACTCCCGCCGGAATCACCAAGATTTCGAATTAAAAAGACAACGAAAGTTGTCTTTTTTGAGAAATCGCAGGTGATTCCTAGCGTGCGAAGCACGCGTCTATCACCAAGTTCGCTCGCCGAAGGCGAATAGCTCACCCGAATGGGTGAGCTAACTCCCCGCCGGAATCAACATTAAACGTGGATTTATTGAGGAGGTCGAAAACAGCGACAAAAATAGGAAGTGCATAAAATCGTATCGCGTGTTAGAATCGGCAAATATGTGGCTGAGTAGTCTTCCGAAAAAGACTGATTGAAAATGAGACTTAATTTATTCTACGAAGCTCTTTAATGGTATCGTGATTGGCTTTCAAAACAATTACCAGCGTTGCGCAAATAGTTGAAACAAGAATAATGCCAGCTATTACAATTGGGACAAAGATAGTCGGCGAGCCAATATCCATGGAATATGTTGAAGGAGTATGGAATAACCCGTTCATAACGCTAGATATTTTATCACCAGCTATTAGCTGGGCTAAAAACGGAATAGCGATGCCGATTATGCCAGTTAATACCCCAACACTAAAAGAATATATTAGCGTATATACAAGGTAAATCTGCAGGATATTTCCTTTAGTGTAACCAATAGCTGTAAATATAGCATTTTCAGTTCGAGAGTCGGAGAGTATTCTGCCGATTGTCGTCATCAGAATAATAGCGCAAAGAAAAGTCACAACAATAAGGACAAAGCTGATGATCATTTTTGTCTTATCAAATATATCTGATACCAGAATTGCACTATTGCTTGATTCTGTTAGGACGAATGGTTTATCGATTTGGCAAATAACACTATCACAATTATAATTATCCAGAAATTCTTTAGCTTGGTTTGCCGTGTTGAATTCAAAAATAAATGTGTCTTTGTTATACATATAACTATTTAAATCTTTTTCAGCGGTAAAAAATTCTTTCACTAATTCTTTTTGTTTGTCCGTTATTCTTTCATATGGAATAATTACACCTTCTGGGAGTCCACTGCTCGCTATGCTTCGTATGAGATCAGAAATGTTACTGTGGGTATCCGAGAATACTCTGTTGGGGAAGACACCAACAACCCGAAAGGTAATTAGCTTTGCGAACCCTTCTATATTATTTGGGTGCATACATGTTTCACTTGGTAAAACAATGCCCTCTTCTCCTTTCAATGCTGCTTTGATGTAGGCAACCGCCTTTGCATCGCGATAGCAGAATTGGATTGTCTTTTGACCAACTTTCCGCCATAGAGTTTCATCTATAATTACTGGTATTTCCGAGTCGTCTACATTTACGCCAGCATCTAAATATAAACTATATAAACTATCCTTAATAGCCAAGACTGGGTTGCTAAACCTAGGCAAAACTATATCATTCAGATTGCTATTAATGATGGTTTTTAGTTCTTCTTCGCCGTCTGTCGAAATAGACGTAAGAGCGCCGCCATTACTAGGGCGTAAGGTCGCACTATAATGGTTTAAATCTTTGGCGCCAGCTTGTTCTGATAGTTTTTCGGCGTCCTCTAGGTTATAATTGTTCTGGGTCATTGCGGCCTCAATAATAGCTGCCGTTGATGCTTTAGTACCCATTTTAATATCAGATGTGCCATCCGTATATTTTTCTATTGGATATTCAAAAATGATTTCTTCGTCAGAGTATAGGCCATTCTTTTTGTTTTGTTCGTAAATTTCCAATGCGCGTTTCATAAGTAGATCATTATTCGACATGATCGAAAACTGCATATTTCGTGCCTCTACAAGATATTTATTATTGATACCATAATCCAAATATGGCTTTATCCCGTTTTTTAGATTAAACATCATTGAAATGAGGGCCGCCGTCAAACCAAATAGCAACCCTGAGGTGATAATGCCAATGAACAAGCGCACTCTACGAATACGAAATTTCGTCTTGGCTAGAATAAATGCATGTTTAATTCTCATCCGTTAACCTCCCCTCAGCCATTGAAATATGCCTGCTCATTTGTCCAGCAATAGCCGGATCATGCGTGACTATAATCAATGTACATCCGAAACGAGACTGGAGTTCTAATAGCAAGTTTATTACTGCTTGTGCGGCGTTTCGATCTAGGTTACCAGTTGGCTCATCTGCAAAAATGTATTTTGGAAGATTTACGAGTGCGCGCGCGATGGCAACACGTTGCATTTCTCCACCGGAAAGAATATATGGCATAGAATCAACCCTATCCCTAAGTCCTACCAACTCCAATAGAAGTCGGGCACGCTTATCATATTCTATCTCTGAACACTTTTTATTAACGAAACTAGGTATTTTGACGTTCTCAAGCACGGTTAAATGCCGTTGCAAATAAAACGACTGAAAAACGAAACCGATTTTGTCGGCACGAATTTTAGCGCGTTGGTTTTGGGCTAGATTAGATATGTATTCATTGTCGATTTTTACTGTACCAGAATCTGGAGAATCAAGGCCAGAAATGATATTGAGCAGAGTGCTCTTACCACAGCCAGTTTGACCAGTAATGGAGATTTTCTCTCCATCACTAATTATCAACGACACATCTTCAAGGATAGTTTTTGCGCCAAATCTTTTTGAAACATTATTTATTTCAATCATAATTTTAATAATAGCAGTACCAGCTATATGGCAGAGCATAGTCGTCAAAGCTAGTATTTGCTGTTGAACCGTATTTATATTGGCAATATCCGTAAATATTTAAGTCTAGAAACTGATTGCTGGACGTTTTGCATTTCCAATTATACACAGATGTCCCAGATAGTATAGCAGTAGTTCCTGGGTATTGCCATGCGCATACTTTTTGTAGGTCGTTAATATAAACCTTTGTTGCAAAAGCGGCGGATGAACAAAGTGTTACTATAGCGGTACTAATAGCTAATCCTGCGATAGTTTTTTTCATTGTTTTGACCTCCATTTATACTTATATTGTATATTATTAATTAGAATAATACAATAACCGTTTTCAATGAATAGACATTGACATTTCATTAAACTTGTGCTATAATAATAGATGAAGCTATATTCTTTTATTAGGAGGGAAGGGATATGAGCGTGCTCGAGAGGCTTCGCAGTTTACTTTTTACACCTAGGATTGCCAACTGTTGCAGTTGCAACGGCAAAGACATCACAGTCTGGTCGTGGGAAAAGAACGGCACATTTTACGCCAAGATCCAGTGCGACACTTGTGGCCGCGAAAAAGTCTTTAACGGTGGTGATTCCGAAGATGACATCCTGGCCTACACTATTAATAAGTGGAACGATGAATGTGATTTTTGGAAACATCACGAACGCACAGCAAAACAGCATTCAAGACGCCTTCTCTAGGTCATACCGCCTTGCAAAAGGCGGTTTTTTATAGTATAATAATGTTTATGAAAAACTTACCGATTGTAGCATTAATTGGTCAAACTAACGCCGGTAAATCGAGTATTTTGAACCGCATGGCGCATAAAAATATCGCCATTGTGGCCCGTGAAGAGGGCACCACGCGTGATAACGTGATGGCAAATATCGATAACCGCTTTATTTTGATTGACACGGCTGGTCTTAAGGATCCATCCGATGATTTTGAGGCTTCGATTCAGGAGCAAATTAATGACGCAATCGATACCGCGGATGTAATTCTTGTAACGCTTGATTCGACCAAATACTTCGACCATAGAGATGCGCGTATTGCGAAGGATGCACTCCGTTCCAAGAAAACCGTCTATCTGGTACTGAATAAGTGCGATCTCGGTGAGTCGCTTGAAATTAACGAATTTAGGGCGCTAGGCATTGCTCCGGAAAACATCTTTTACGTTTCCGCGACGACCGGAGAGGGAATTAATAAACTTCTCTCGGTGCTCCCAAGCGAAAGAATCCACGAAGAGGAAAGCGATAAGATTAAACTCGCCCTCATTGGGCGCCCAAATGTAGGAAAATCTAGTCTGTTTAATGCGCTCGGCAAGAAGCAACAGGCAATTGTGAGCTCAAAACAGGGCACAACGCGCGATGTTAATCGCGTAAACGTAAAATATAAAGGTAAAGAAATTGAAATCCTTGATACAGCCGGCCTAAGAAAACCAGGCAAACGCGAGGTAGGAATCGAAAAGTTTTCTGCTATTCGCACGCTCGCTGCAATTGAAGAGGCGGATGTTTGTGCTCTGCTCGTTGATGCGACTGAAGCTCATTCGAAACTCGATCAATCACTCGCTGGCCAGATTATTGAGGCCGGTAAGGGAATTATTATCGTCGTAACGAAGTCTGATCTACTCGAAAATGCCACCCCAACCAATTATTTCGGCGATGAGAACATCAAAAACCGTACCGCCGCCGATTTCTTAATCGACGGACTGGAAAAAGACTTTAACTTCCTTCCTTATGCGCCGGTAGTTTTAACTAGTTCCGAAACGGGCGAAAATGTTACTAGGCTCTTTGAGCTCGCTCTCCAGGTCTCCGAAAATCGCAAGGCTGAAATCAAGACTTCTGACCTCAATAAAATCTTGAATGAAGCCATTCTCGAGCACGCGCCAGCCGGGCTCAAAAACACCCGTCCGAAGCCAAAATACATCGTGCAAACCGATACTTGCCCACCTTGGTTTGTGGTGCACGGCCACGATCTTGGACTCTTACACTGGTCTTGGAAGCGCTTTTTGGAGCGTAAAATCCGCGAAAAGTACCCATTTATTGGGACGCCGATCATGTTTTCGTTTCGAAACGACAAAAGTGATGGCGAAAAATAGAGAAAAGTGATAAAATAGTAAGAAGTGGGGGTATTTTAAACGAAATAGGTTTTTCTCATCCGAGAAAGCAAAATTTCCTATTTCGTCTTTTCGTACCTTAAAAAGGAGGTATTGTTTTATGGCGGAAAGACCCATCTATGTCATCGATACCAACATTCTCGTAGACTATGTTGATATCATCCCTGGAAATGGCGGTCGTCAGCCGGCCGAACCGACAATCGACCTCTCTGAAGCGCGCATCGTGATCCCTTCCGTAGTTGTGCGAGAACTTTCGAGCTTTAAGAAGGAGAAGACCGACCGCGGAAAAGCCGCGCGCGTAGCCCTTCGTCGGCTCAGAGCTCTCTCGGAAACGGAGATCCACCCAATGGACTGCAGTTACGAGATGTCTGTCTCAACCACGCTGAACAATGACAAGCAGGAAATCTACATTCTGCCCGTGCACAAGGATTTTCGGAGATGTCTTCCGTTTAGTCCCGCTGAAAACGACATGGACGGACAAATCATCCTGACTTCCATTGCGGCTGCGATGATTGACCTTGGTCTTGAAGTGGACGGAACTGCAGATAAGCAAACCGTAAGAGAAACTATGTTTAACAACGTAGTGCTCCTTACGAACGACAATGGCCTGGCCATCAGAGCCAGAGAACGAGGGATACAAACTAGCCGTTATGGCTACAAGTATCCGGAAGCTTACACTGGACGGCGTGATATTGTCGTGCCGAAAGATGTTTTCATGGAATTCTTAAGTGCCAGATTTATGTCGCGCGAATTCTTTGAAGAGCATATGCCGGCCGATACGCCGAAACTGATCGCCAACGAGTTCCTTGTCATGAGGCTCGAAGACGAGAACGATTATCCGCCCGGGTTCTACCCCAAAGAGGATCCTTACTTTACCTATGTGGGTCGATACGACTTCGATGAAGACGGCATCGTCCCGCTGAAGTATGCGAGCGATTTCCCGATTGGGCTCGAGAATCCCGGTCAAGCAATTTATGCAGAGTGTCTCAACAATCCGCAGTTTTCGGCGGTGGTCTGCACTGGGCCAGCTGGCTCGGGCAAAACCTATATGCCGACGATTTACGGATACATGGCCTGCAAAGACGGACAGTACATCGGTGTCACCGTGGTACCGTGCGAAGGCCGAAGCAATATCGGCGCTCTCCCTGGAGACCTGAACGATAAGATGGACCCCGACGTCCAGCCAATTAAGAATGCGCTTCGGAATTTCCTCCTGAGCGATAATCAGAAATTCAGGAAAGAGCTCGAGAATCTGCGTAAATATGGTACTGGCAAAGCTGCGCGTGCTGCATGCAAGAATGGTAAAAACGGTAAAAACGGCAACTGTTCGGATGATGCAGATGATGACGCTCCAGATAAACGTTCGATTAAGGTCCGGCTCAAAGAGCAGGTTGATTTGATTTGGGACAACTGGTTTTCCAATATCCCGGTCGAGTCGGCTAGAGGACGCGATTTCGCGTACGAGCTGGCAATCTATGATGAAGCCCAGGACCAGAACGCCACTCAGATGGATACTCTGATTAAGCGTCTCGGTGCCGAAGGCAAAATCATTATCACTGGCGACGTGGAACAAATCCACGCACCCTACCTTGATCAGACTAATAATGGTCTAGTCTATGCGCAGAGGCTTCTCCTCGGCAGTACCAGGGTCGCACAAACCTGTTTTGTTGAAGAAGAAGTCATTCGTCACCCGCTTATTCGAGAGATTGCCGAACGCCAGAAGGCGAAAGCGCCTGTCGAATAAACTTGGCAAATACCCCCTCACCCTCGGGCCCTACGTATGTAGGGCCTTTTTCATGGTATAATAT
>JAFUEB010000001.1 GCA_017464135.1 Candidatus Saccharimonadota bacterium
ATATATATATATATATATTATTTCTCCAAATCTAGACCTAAAAAATACTCCCCAATCGGGGAGTATTTCTTAGCATACAGTAATTCTACTGATCGTCGATACAGTAAACACCAGCACCTTCAAGACGATAGAGCACTGCGAAGTGACGCTTTTGTGATTGCTTCACAACTTCACCTTCACAACGGCCACCTGGAACGATGTAAACCACGTGTTCGGAGAATGGATTTAAACCACCGATGGTGTAACCACCTTCTTTCTCAATGAGCTTCGAGTTCTCGCCACCTTCACCAGGAGTAATCACGCCAAGCGTACCAGCACCGCCTTCTGATTGTTTTGCCCAGTTGTCGGTAATAAGGACGCTATATGGCACACCTTCTGGATCTTCAAACTCGTTCTTCTTCTGCATTTCAGCTGCACCGGAGTTCATGTAGTCACGGACGAACATACATGCAGAATCGGTCGAAGAACAGTCGTCTGTGCCTTCGAAACTGGACTTACCCTTCCACCAACCTGCACCTGGCAAGTTGTTACTCTTAGTGTTGTTGTTCGTTTGATATTGCACCAGAGAGGTATCGACACGAGACATGTCGTTACGACGAGCAGTATCACGTTGTGAACGCTGAAGAGCTGGGAGAGCTACGAACACCATAAGGAAGATAAGACCCGCGATAGCAAGCACGAGCACGACTTCGATGATGGTGAAACCCTGTTTAGTGTTAGTATTGTTTTTCGCCATAAATAAATCCTTTCTAGATTTTATGCTTATGTTTATAATAACTTAAAACAATCTAAAAATCAAGTGGTTTTTATTTAGGTTGCGACGCTGTTGACGAGAGAGTAAATCGGAAGCAAAGTACCACCTACCACCACGCCAATGAGACCAGCCATAATCACCATGAGAATTGGCTCAATCATGGTAGAAATACCATTAATCTGGTTATCAAGTTCTGTTTCATAAACGGCCGCTGCCTTACCAAGCATTTCGTCAATCTTACCGGATTCCTCACCAATGGATGCCATCTGTGGCACCAGTGGCAACATATATTCACGATCGCGAAGTGCCTCAGAAAGCGCTTTGCCACCTTTAATAATATCAAGTGATTTTGCGTATTCTTCCTCAATAATCTTATTACTTGTTGCATCAATAGCGATACGAATCGAATCAAGCATTGGCACGCCAGTCGCGAGCATCATTTCGGCCGTACGCGCAAAACGTGACACATAGAGTTTGCGGAAAAGACCACCAAAAATCGGCACATGGATTTTCACCGAATCCATCACCTTGTGGCCTAGCGGTGTATATTTCATAAAGTAGAAAATTGAACCACCAATTGCAAGTACTACAATTAATACTAACCACCAGAAGTTTCCGAAGAAATCTGTCAAATTCACCAAGAACTGCGTGAGCCCCGGTAATTCCTTGTCCATATCCTCATAAAGATTTTTCACCTGTGGCACCACTGCAATCATCATGAATGCGAGCACTGCGATAATCACGCAAAGAATAATACCTGGATAAACCAATGCACCCTTGATCTTTGACATCATGGCTGCATCTTTTTCTTCCTGATCGGCAAGACGCTTCAAAGCGAGATCGAGTGTACCAGAAGTTTCACCAGCTTGAATCAGTGCCGTATAAACACCATTAAAGGTATCTGGATGAGCGGAAAATGATTCATAAAGGCTTTTACCAGATTCCACGCTCGTGAGAATCTCTTCAGCGATTGATTTCATCGCCTTGTTTTCCGTCTGTTCAATCACGGTACGAAGCGAAGTCGCAAGTGGCAAACCGGCACCGATAAGTGTCGATAACTGACGCGTAAACATCACGCGGTCTTTATTCTTGATGCGTTCCTTACCACCAAAAATACCACCGCCCTCTTCCACAATTTGAAGTGGCGTAAATCCCTGTTCAATCAAAAGGCGACCGGCCGTCTGTTCATTCTCAGCCTGAATATTGCCCTTAATGAGCTTACCGTTATCCTTTCCTCTCGCCTTATAATTAAACCGCTTCATGCTAGCCTCTTACTAACCTGTTTAATTCATTCATATCAACTGCATAGTCACGGGCCGTATCGTAAGTAATCACACCAGTTTGTACAAGCTTCGCGAGTGTACGGTCCATCGTCTGCATGCCTTCCGCTGCACCAGTCTGAATGGCGGTATCGAGCTGGAAGGTCTTACCATCACGAATCAGTGCTCTTACAGCAGCATTCGCAATCATTATTTCAGCTGCGACGACACGTCCACCACCAATCGCCGGAACTAGACGCTGTGAACAAATTGCGCAAAGCATGTTCGAAAGTTGCGAACGCACCTGTGGCTGCTGATGTGATGGGAACACATCAATCATACGGTCAATACTTTGGGCTGCGGAGTTCGTGTGAAGCGTTGCAAACACTAAGTGACCGGTTTCGGCAATCGTAATTGCCGCCTGAATCGTTTCGAGATCACGCATCTCACCGATGAGCACCACATCCGGGTCTTCACGAAGTGCCGAACGGAGTGCCGCCGCAAAGCTAAAAGTATCATAGTGTACTTCACGTTGCACAATAATCGAACGTTCCGACTTGTGCGTAAATTCAATCGGGTCCTCAATCGTAATAATATGCTTTGAACGTTCACGGTTAATCTTGTCAATCAGCGCTGCAAGCGTTGTTGACTTACCTGAACCAGTTGGGCCAGTAATCAGCACCAAACCACGAGGATAATTTGCAAACGTCTCGACAATCGACGGCATACCAAGATCATTAATCGATTTAATCTGGTTTGGAATCAAACGAAATGCCGCTGCCATCTTACCACGTTCGTGGAATGCATTCACACGAAAACGTGCAATATCACCAAAGGCAAATGAGTAATCAAATTCCTTGTCTTTGAGGTAAATCTTTTGTTGCTCCTCATCAAGTGTCGCAAAAATCACATTCTTAATCATTTCTTCGTTCATCGCTGGAGTACCAGCAATTGGCGTGAGCACGCCATCCACACGCAGAATTGGTGGAAGTCCATACTGAATATGGATATCCGAAGCTTTCCTTCTGATACATTCTTCAAGTAGGCTTTCGATTCTTATTTGTACTTGTTGTCCACCGTTTTCCATATTATCCTCATTATACCATAAACATTATGACAAATCGCTCGCCACGCGGTTAACCTCGTCAATCGTCGTAATTCCAGAAAGCACTTTAAGGATTCCGTCTTGACGCATTGTCACAGTACCTTTACTCTTTGCTAGACGCATAATCTCCGCAGCCGTTGCGTGTGAGATAATCAATTTCTGAATATCTTCATCCACCACAATCGTCTCGTAAAGACCGGCACGACCTTTATAACCACCCGGCGTCTCCTTCGTTGCAAGACCTTTTGCTAACATATAGAAATTATCATTCTTAATTGGCAGTCCTGGATAACCCAAATCTTCGCTCACCGCTGCCACGTCACCTTCTTTAGTCGGAAGTAAATCGCCCACAATCTGGTTAATACTTTCGGTCTCAAGTTCCGAAGATTTGTAATTCTCGCGCTTTTCCGTAATACGGCGAACCAAACGCTGGCCAATCACCACGTTAAGCGTTGATGCGAGCAGGAACGGCTCAATACCCATATCGAGAAGACGTGGCAAGATACCTGCAGCGGAGTTGGTATGTAGGGTCGAGAACACCAAGTGACCCGTAAGTGCCGCCTGCACCGCAAGACCGGCCGTTTCAGAATCACGAATCTCACCCACCATTACTACATCAGGGTCCTGACGGAGAATCGAGCGTAGACCGTTCGCAAATGTTAACCCGGCGTCCACATTCACCTGAATCTGGTTAATGCCATCCATCTTATACTCGACCGGATCCTCGAGCGTTACAATATTAATTGCTTCAGACTTAATCTTTTGAATCAAAGCATAAAGCGTAGTAGACTTACCAGAACCAGTCGGACCAGACGTCAGAATCATGCCATTTGGTTTTTCGATGCCACTAAGGACATCACGAAGTGCACGACCAGCCATACCCATTTTATCGACTTCCATCGAGGTACCAGTTTTATCGAGAAGACGAATCACCACCTGCTCGCCCCAAGTTACTGGTGAAATTGCAATACGAAGGTCAATCTCTTTCCCATCCACGAGGACTGTAAACTGACCATCCTGCGGAACACGGTGTTCATCAATCTTGAGGTTCGACAGAATCTTCACACGGGAAACCAGTGCTGGCGCCACATTCTTTGGGAGCTCCATAATACGACGCAAAACACCATCAATCCGGCAACGAATAATAAGCGATGATTCAAGAGGCTCGATGTGAATATCGGATGCCTTTGTCTTTGCAGCATAGCTAAGAATCGTCGTGAGAGCCTTCGAAATCGGCGAGTCCTGAACAATCGTCTTAACATTACTCTGCTCGGCCACAGCTTCTTCATTACCTTCCTTTACGGCCTCTGTGACACCGGTAAGATCACCATGGCTCTTTTCAATCATTTCACGAATGCCATGCTCGGATGACATCCAAACCCGAATCGGGCGGCCCATGAGGTTAGACAAATAGTCAGTTGCCTGAACGTTCGTCACATCCGCCATGGCAACATTGAGCATGCCATCTTTTTCACCAAGTGGGATAGCGAGCTCGCGTACCTGCGCATCCTGCGGAATCATTGAAAGAATGTCTTGCTCAATCGTAACATTCTTCAGTTCAACATAAGGTACACCAATAAGCATAGCCGTGGCGCGTGCCACCATATCTTCATTAGCGACACCACGTCTAGTTAACTCGCCAAGGACAGATTGTTCTGAACCGGAACCTTCAACTTCAGTACGGACACTCTGAACTAGATTGCTGTCTACCAAACCTTCGGCAATCAAAATATTGATGATATTATTTTCGGCCTCTTTAGTCAGTAGTGCCATTTTGATTGTCCCCGTTTTCGTTTTCGTTCCCGTTTTGGTTTTGATTTTCTTCTTGATTCTCTTCTACTTGATTTTCTTCATTATTATTTTCTTCTTCAGGCTGTTGTTCTTGCTCTTCTTCCTGTTGGTTCTGGTTATTGTTCTGACCATTATTGGTATTGTCAGTTATAATACCGTCGTTACAAGTACCGTTGTCACCGAGATTCTTACAATCGCCGACCCACACTTCAACCGTTGGATTCACGGAACGGAAATTAAAGATTTCGGCATCTGGCTCTGCAAGCGTAAAGCTTTCTTCATTGGCGAGTTCAGTGATCGAAACGCTCATATCGTCAAAACTAGGCAGGAACATTCCACAAACAAAGTACGCTACCAGTGCACCTACTACTGCTGCGAAAATCGATGTTGCTAAATCTTGTTTCATCTCCTAGTTCCCTTCGTAGCTTTAATCGTCTCCGTTGTTTCAACGAGTTCAGATGGAGTCATGTAAAATGCTGATGCCTGCGCCTGGAGCACTAGTTTACCACCTTGCGCCCATTCGATCGTTGCGCGCTCAATGTTAAACTCACGAATCGAATGTTCAACGTTTTCAAGGAACCCGACCGTGGTTGGCGTTTCAGACTCAACTGAAAGACGAACCGAAATTGATTCAAGGCCTTTACCATAGTTCGACTCACCCGCTGCACCAGTTGGGCTGAGCGTTTCTGGCTCGATACCAGTAATCAAGAAAATCTTATTAAGTGACGAAAGAAGTGCTTCCTCGTTCTTAAAGGCCGGGATTGCATCCGGAATAATACGGAGTGCGGAGCAACTCTGAATTAGCTCGCTAGCTTTAACCACCGCATCGAGAGCGTCTGGATTATCAGGTTTCTTTTCCAGTTCTTCATACGCGCTATCATAATTTTTTTCTAGTTCTTCATAGCTATACTTCTTGCCCGTGTATGGATTAATACAGCCAGATGAACTCTCTTTCGGTACCGAGTTCAGTGCCGTATTTGCTGCCAAATTATTAATAATATTGGCTCTCAGCGTTCCTGGAATCGAATCCACGTCGATCGAATCTGGACTACAATTCTTTAATTCTTCATCCGAATACACTGCGCCTTTTGGTTTTGTACAAACACCGATGTCGCGAATTGCATTCGAATATGCCACAATCGATTTTTCTTCTTCAGCAATCACATTTGAATTGAATGAGATTTGTTTGACAAAGAAGAAGATGAGCGCAATTGCTACACCAAGGAAAATTGATGCACCAAGTACCGCTAGAAGCACATATTGCTGAGCCTGCGAGATTTTTGCACGTTTTTCAATTGCTACTTCTTTCGCCATTTCTAATCACCTCCTCGATTCTTGGTATTCTCAATACAGCTCTTGTCAGTTGGATCGCAGTCGGCTGCTTTCTGCGCGAACATATCTTGAATCTGAACGTAGGAATCCGTCACATTGTAACGACCGGATGGACCAAGTGAAAGTACGTGATGGTTGCTAAACTTATAAACATCTGGCGTCAAAGTAATCGTGGCGGAGAAGCGAAGCACCAAGTCATCCGATGAGTCACGACCGTTGGATGAGTCGGTAATCTTAATACCATCCGAACCATCTGGAACGAGATAACAACTCTCGTTTGTGCTAGACCAAGTCACAGCACCCGTGTTTTCGTTTTCAACGCCAGAATATCTAATACATTCGCTTTCGAAGTGAGGTACGCCAGCAATGACACCACTTAGGTTCATATATGGTTCACCTTCAACTTGTTCGGCCTTGTACCATTCGGAGAATTGTGGCGTACGCCAAATCTTTACGACAGTCTGGTCATCATAGGTTTCCGTAACATAACCTGCCGTACGGCGCTTTTCATCTTCTTCCTTAATCTCGTCTTCGGTTCTGGTATCCTCATTTTCTTCATCTTCGCTTTCAGTCACCGTCGTTTCGAGTGGCGTGTAGGCAGGATTACATCCTTCACCTGCAATCAACCAGTAAGCATAGTTACCTTTTTCGGCATCCGTAAAGGTTGCGCCGTCGCTACCAGATTCAATCATACAATAAGCCGGAATGACATTACCTTCCTTATCGACATAATTGCCGTAATCATAACGCATGTATTGCATACTCTTCTTAAACGAATCGAGCACGTTGTAATCGATGTACGGAGGATCGTAGGCATTCGCCTGCGCATCGAATGTAATCGTTGGCTGCGTACCAGAAAGATCGATATTTAATTCTGAAATCGTAATTTTATCATTACCTTTTGGAAGCAGTGCCGACAAAATGCCAAATGAGCGAGAAAGCAATTTCTTGTTCCTTGAAATCGTTGACAAATTGCCAAGCTGATCACGAATCGTCAAGAAGTCACTTAGGTCGCCATAAGATTTAAGTTTCTTTGACATCGTTTCAATCTTGGCTTTATTACCATCAGCAATCGCTTGCTGACCACCAGCAATCGTTGCAAAGAGCAAAATCACACCAACGCTCGCCGATGCTACAATGATACATACAAAGAAGATGAAGTTTCTAAGCTTCAGAGCTTTAATCATCTCCTCCTTAATATCCGGAACGAGGTTAATTTCACGAGCCATTAGTCGTTGCTCCTTTCCGACAAACCAATCACCACGGCGAATTCGCTCGCCACTGGCATCAGTGCCTGCTTCTGATCCGGCAACGTACGTACCATCTGCCATGGATCACCTTTCATCGTCGGAACATTGGTTCTTGCCTCAATGTATTCTGGGAATAATGGAATTCTACTGGCATAACCAGACAGTACGATACCGCCGACCTTACCGTTGAGATATTTCGTCTGGAAGAAACGCACGGACTTCGTGAGTTCAGATGCATAACCTTCAAGAATGTGGCTGAGTGTCTTAAACACTTGGCCTTCCACCTTATCTTCGGCTAAACCAAATTTCAAAATAAATTGACGTGCCTGGTCTTCACGAACATCAAGACCACCGGCTAAAGTTTTCACGAAATTCGAGAAACCGCCTGGAATTGTACGCACCAAGCGTGGTTGGTTGCGATAAACAATCACAAGGTCGGTTGACTTTTCACCAAGATCCACAATCATCGTGGCATCCATTGCGCCTGGAATTGACAAAGCTCTCGCCATCGCGAGCGGTTCTGGCTCCATCGCAATGATGTTAAGACCAGTCTTCTCAATCGTTTCCATCGTCGATTCAGCATATTCCTTCGCAATTGAAGAAACTAGAACTTCCGTCTTGGCTGGATCATTTGGACTTGGACCAAGAATCACATAATCAGCCTTTGCATCACTCATGGCCATTGGAACGTATTTATCAATCTCATATTTAAAGGCTTTCTGGAGCTCTTTTTCTGGCATCGTATCAGTTTCGACAATCGAAGTAAAAGTCTTACCCGCTGGCAAACCAATTGCAATATTTTTTGTCTTGATGCCTGCCTGATTGACAGCGCCCATAATCGCCTCGCCGAGTCTCTTTCGGCCAAGCTCTGAGCTATCATTCAAAATCTTCTGATCCACTGGAACATAAGCATACCTAATAAGTTGCCAACCGTGTTGACTATTACCAGAAAGCTGCACGATACGCATCGAATTAGTCCCAATATCCAGGGAGAAGAAATCGCCCACGCCATGTAACAAGTTCATAAAGCAATTATATGCTTAAACGTTTTATTTTGCAAGAATTAAATCATAAAAACGTTCTAAATTGCCAGTCCGGCCTTTCAGTTCGTTATCCCTTTTATTCATCACAATAAAGCCATTCGACTTCAGAAAATATTCAAAGTCCCGAACTATCTGCCTTCGAATGGCCTCATTCTTGACAACTCCTCGATTTAATTGTCCTGGTGTCGCTTCAAATTGTGGTTTTAGCATCACGAGAAATCTCGTACTTGGCTTTGACAAATGAATCTTCGCATATTTCAAAATTTTCGTGAGCGAAACGAACGAAACATCCGCTACGATCACGTCTGGCTTCTCGTCTTCAGCTAGTCGAAAATCAAACACGTTGGTTTTTTCATGCAGATCAATTTTCTCATCAAAACGCAGTGGCGCTTTCATTTGGTTCGTACCTTTTTCTACAGCGATTACTTTTCTTGCACCTTTATTTAATGCGAGTTCTGTAAATCCACCCGTCGATGAGCCAATGTCAAGCACCACTTTGTCTTTAAAATCAAAATTGAAGGCTTTTACTGCGCCTTCAATTTTTTGGTAGCCTCTATTTACGGCCGCGGTATTCATAAGTGTCTGTATCCACCGAGACAATTTCGCCCTGCTTGATGAATGCAGGAACCTTAATTACCACGCCAGTTTCGAGCGTTGCATCCTTCATTACTGAAGAAGTCGTATCGCCCTTTACGGCTGTTTCTGTATAAGTAACTTCAAGCCACAAGTTCTTTGGTAGTACCAAGTTAATTGGTGTACCATTGTAGAACTGAATTTCCATTTCATCACCATCTTTCATGAAATCTTTCATGTCACCAACCATGTCAGCAGAAAGTTCATATTGTTCAAAAGACTCTGGGTCCATGAAATAGAATTTTTCATCATCACGGTAAAGGTACTGCACCTTGCGGGTAGTCACTTCGGCCGGTTCAATTTTTTCTTGGCCTTTAAAAGTTTTTGGGAGAAGAGCACCCGTCACGAGATTTTTTACTTTCACGTTGACGATAGAACCGCCTCTACCCATTACTTTTTGGGAGTACTCTACCACCTTATACGGCTGGCCGTCTAAAGTAATCAGAGTATTCTTCTTTAGATCTGTTGGTCCGTACATTTTTCGACTCCTTAATTATTTGATACAAATGGCAAAAGTGCTAGATGACGTGCACGCTTGATAGCAACTGCGAGTTGGCGTTGTTGCTTAGCTGAAAGACCAGTCTTTGAGATTGGTTCAATGCGGCCATAAGAATCAATGTAACGTTGCAAAGTCTTCGTATCGCGATAGTCGAAATAGACATTTGGATCATTCTTGAATTTTTTCATTTTACATCCTTCCTTCGCTTAAATTTATTAAAATGGAACTTCACTGAGATCAATTTCTTCCGGGATGTCTTCTGGAATGTCTTCCTGTGAAGCACTAGCCGGAGCGCTGGAACTGCCCGAAGTATTACCACCATCACGTCCACCCACGAAGTTGAAGTCTTCAACTACGATTTCAACACTGGAACGCTTGTTGCCGTTTTTGTCTTCCCAGGCTCTTTGGTTCAAACGACCTGATACTAGGACGCCATTACCTTTTTTGCCATATTGGGCAATCGTTTCGGCCAACTTACCCCAAGCTGAACAATCGATAAATGATACTTCTTCTTTTTGTTCGCCGTCCGTACCACGATAATTGCGGTTTACGGCTACCGTAAAGCTACATACTGATGAACCACCGGTAGTAGTACGAAGTTCTGGATCACGGGTGATGTTACCAGTGATAATCGCTTTGGAAAATCCGCGCATAAATTACTCTCCTTGTTTTTCGTTAGACTCTTCCGTCGAATCCTCTTCCTTCTGTTTGCGACGAGAAGCATATTTTGCTTTACGTTCGTCAACACGAACGAGAAGGTAACGGAGAACTTCATCGGTAATGTTGAGGACACTCGAAAGCTTAGCTGGAGCTTCAGCTGGGAGTTCAACGTCAATGAAGTAATACACAGCAAAATCCTGACCGCTGATGGAATACGCCAAGCGCTTCTTGCCGTCATTTTCCTCTTTGGTGATTTTACCGCCGTTGTCTTCAATAAGTTTCTTCACCTTATTGACGACTGGGTCCAGATTCATTTCGAGATCTGGATGAAATAGGATTGAAAGTTCGTATTCTTTCATATGACTCCTTTGGTTAAAGCAAACGCGAATATTATACCGTTTGCTGAGCTAATATTACCGATTCATTATAGCACGAAGGCGGAAAACTGTCTAGTCTTCCGCCCCTGTCAAAGCCTAACCGTAATAGATTAACTATTTGTCCCAGTCAAACTCATGGCCATAATGACCATATCTTGCGGTCTTTTCGTAAATTGGACGCTTCAAATTGAGGAATTTGATGATGCCGCGTGGCGTTAAATCATAACCTTCAATTTCTTCTGGCTTACCATCCACAATCACCGTTTGTTCAAGTGGCTCTGCCTTGCCAATCGCATAAGCAAGACGCACCAATACTTCTTTTGCGTGGCGCTTCTTGAGATAATCCACAGCAATTTTACGAGCCATGTATGCCGCTGAACGGTCAACCTTTGATGCATCCTTACCAGAATAACAACCACCACCAATCGCGATACGTGGGCCATAGTTATCAACGATGAGTTTACGACCAGTGAGGCCAGTGTCAGCATCAAAACCACCTTGCTTCCAGTCACCAGCTGGGTTTAAGTGTAGTTCGAGTTTGCCTTTTAATTTCCTATCCTTAATGAATTTCTCGACCATTTCTTTAAGCTCGGCCTTTGAAACATTCTGAAAGCTCGCCACAATCGAATCAATTGTGCCATCCGGCGCAATCGTAACTTGCGTCTTACCATCATAAGGATATTTGTCATAGATAAACTCATTCAAATTTCTAGATAGGACGACTTCGAGTGGCAAAAGCTCTGGGGTTTCGTCACACGCATAGCCAATCATGATGCCTTGGTCACCGGCACCACCCGTATCAACGCCTTGTGCAATTTCTGGTGACTGCTTCACAATCTTTGTATGGACTTCGACATCATCTCCCGCAATTCTTTTTACAATTGCAGGTATGTCTACATCGCCCTTTGATGTGATTTCGCCGGTCACAAAAACAACACCGTGTCCGCCACAGGTCTCTGCTGCCACGCGGGAATCCGGGTCTTGTGCGAGGTACGCATCAAGAATCGCGTCCGAGATTTGGTCACATAATTTATCTGGGTGTTTTGGAGAAACGCTCTCCGCTGTTCTGTAGAACATATCTTTCCTTTCTTTGGACGGAATTACCACCTTGGTTAAACTAGGTTGGTATGGGGGTCATCGGGCCGTTCCCTCGCCTCATTCTTGATATTAATGTTGTCTTTTTATTGTAGCATCAAAAACCCGAAGACGCTAGACTTTTATTGTTGTAATTTTTTAATACTCTTCAGGGGTGTTAACGCTACCAGCGTTGGCGAGTTGATCAAATTCGTCCATCGACGTAATTAATAAGTCACGTGGTTTGTTGCCGTTTTGTGGACCAATCACGCCAATTTCTTCAAACCAGATTGCGAGGCCTGATACGAAGCCATGGCCTTTACCGAGATATGTCTGGAGCATGGCCGTCGAGAATTTACCTTTATTCAGCGAAATTTCCACGGCCTTACGAACCATCGGATCATTCGGATCAAATCTACGGCCGAGGTCGCCAATTGCACCGCCCATTTCTGGACCCATGCCCTTAATAGCTACAGCTTGCGCAATCACTTCCTTGTTATAGTTAGGTGGACGTTGCTCACGCAGGAAGTTCGTCACCTTCTCAATATCCTCATCCGGTGACCAAGCACCCTGGATACGCTCCGGGCCATTGGTCGTCTTTTCCGTCGAAAGTAACATATCACCTTGGCCGAGTAGTTTCTCTGCACCAGATAAATCGAGAATAATACGCGATTCCATCGAGGTCAGCACGCGGAAAGCGATACGTGACGGAATGTTACCTTTAATAAGACCGGTAATCACTTTTACAATCGGTTTCTGCGTTGCGAGTACCAGATGCATACCAGCAGCACGACCAAGCTGTGCCACACGGACAATCAGTGGCTCAAGTTCCTTCGAGGCTTGCATCATAAGATCACTCATTTCATCAATCACAATCACGATGTATGGCATCTTACTGATTTTCTCTTTTTCCTCTTCCGTGACTTCATTCTCACCAGCCTCTTTCAACTTCGCCGCTTTTTCTTCCATCTTACGGTTATATTCGCCAATCTTTTTGACCTTTTCCTCCGCCATCAAATGGTAACGTCGATCCATTTCATTCGCGGCCCATTTCATCGCAGAAAGCGCTTTCGTCGTATCCGTAATCACTGGCGTAAGTAGGTGTGGAATATCATTATATTGCACCATTTCCACCTGCTTCGGATCCACAATAATAAGACGCATATCTGAAGGTGAATTACGATATAGAAGTGACATAATGAGCGTATTCGTCATCACGGACTTACCTGAACCAGTCGTACCAGCAATGAGAAGGTGTGGCATACCGGCAAGATCTGCAACCACTGGCTTACCAGAAATATCCTTACCAATCGCAAAGGTAAGTGGTTCTTTAGCGTGTTTCCATTCTTCGCTCTCGATAATACCCCTAAGTGATACGGAAGCCGATTTTACATTTGGTACTTCCACACCAATCAGCTGTGTACCAGGAATTGGCGCTTCAATACGCACGGTCTTCGCCGAAAGATTATAAGCGAGCTCCTTATCGCGCGCTGCAATCTTCGCAAGGTTCACGCCACCTGGCGCGCGCAAAGTATACTGCGTCACGCGTGGACCAATATTTGCATCTTCCATCTCTACTTCAATCCCAAATTCCGAGAAAGTCTTCTGAATAATATAGGCATTTTGCTTCACATTGCCCGGATCTTGCGGAGTTTGTTTCTTGCTAAGAAGCGCCGTCGTTGGCATCTTCCATTCTGGATCCGAAATCGAAACGAGCGCCTTGGCTTCTTCTGGCTTTTCCGGAACCGCCACCTTCGCTAGTGCCGGTTGATGAATTTCTGGTGCCTTTTTACGACCAAACAAACCATGCTTTACCGGTGCTTCTTTGGCAGCGGCTGTCGCGCCAAGGCCTGAATTAACCTTTATTTCAATCTGTCCAAGTTTCTTGTCTTTTTCGTCAGTATTCTCTTCGACTGGTTTCTTACCCGGCTTCACGATATTCTTTGTATCCTTAAATAACGTGATCGGCGAAACTTGCAAGATAAATGCGGTCGTAATAAAGATTAATACAATGTAGAAGAACAGTACGACGCCGTCGCCAAACACGCCAACTAGCATGTCGTTTAGCCATTTTCCTACCGAACCGCCATTGTGCCAAATCGCCCCAATACCGGAAATCCAAATAATCATTAAAATACTTGCCAGATATACCGGAATTGCAACCTTGTTATTCTCGCTACGGAGTTTTTTCACAGCTAAATACACGAGTAGTGGTGGCAAAAAGTAAGCCGCAACCCCGAGCCAACTTAAGATTGTACGGTGCACCATATTAAGAGTCGACTTGTCTTCACTAAACCACGTGATTACGAAAAATAGCGCAATCGCAATCATTAAAATGCCCATGATTTGTCGCCAGAATCCACCTGGAAGTTCATGTTCAACTGGAGCTTCTTTTCTAGCACGAGATGTTTTTCTAGATGATTTTCGTTTTCTACCTGCCATATTCATTATTATAACATAGTTTTAAGCTTTTGCTTATTTTAATAAAGAGAAAGGCCTGAGTAATAACTCAGGCCTATATGGGTTACATTGCGTCGGAAATGCGTTTGGAAAGATCAAGGGCGGCGTCATACTGGGGACGATTGAAATCGTCATTGATGCAAGACAGAACTCTAATCGGTTCATCGAGTTGTGACAATAAATTCGAAAGATTTTCATGTCCCACCTCGCGGCGAACCGTTACATCATGAGCTTCTGCTCTATCGACCCAGGAGTCGAACCGCTTTCGGATTCTCTCCGTTTCGTCAATTGCCCATTGTAAAGTACCAATACATGCCATAAGTTAATACCCCCCTAACTCTAATATTGGCATACCTCATATAATTATAGCACAGATTACCAAAAAAGTCAAGTTTTGACGCTAATTCCCTAATGTGGTAAAATATATGAGTATTGGACCGTCGCCAAGCGGTAAGGCACTGGGTTTTGGTCCCAGCATTCGCAGGTTCGAATCCTGCCGGTCCAGCCAAGATAGAAAAATAGCGAGCTTGCTCGGTATTTTTTTATCTTGCGACCGGTCTTGGATAAATATCCTGCCGGTCCAGCCAAGTTTAAGAATAAAAAACGAGAGCCGTGCTCTCGCTTTTTTGAGTAAACGCCGGCTGGATCTAGCGTGCGTTAGCACGCGTCTCCAGCCATTCTATAATGCTTTCTCGCAATTCTGCTTATGCGCTTTGAGTTTCTTCATTGCCCAGTCGTAATGGGAGGAAAGAACACTCACGAAATATGAGCCAAGTACGGAACCACCAACCCAAGGATACATGCCTTTAGTGAATAATTGCTCTTCGCTCAGGCTTTCGGCTAGTTTCATCACGTCTTTATGCGACTTCTCGAACATTTTTCTTGCATCTTCTAGTGAAGTCTTTTGGTGCTTCTTCCAATATTCGACGTTCATATCACCGTAAGTCTTCCAAGTATATGGTTCTGGCAAAAATGGTGCATTACCACCTTTATTTAAGTTTGTATCGACGAATTCTAGCAACATTCGGTGCCATTCGTATAGATGTACCCAAATATCACGTAGATTCTTGTCGCGCCCCCAGTGGCGTTCTTTCTTCGATGGATCATTAGAGAAATCAAACTCAGTGCTCATTTCTTTCTCGCTCATTCCATCAGCCATTTCAATCAGCTTGGCGTAGTACTCTTCGCCAGCTTTTAATAAATCCTGTTTGTTGCGTGGTCTTGGCATAAAATAAATCCCTGTTTATTCTTTTATTATAGCATATAGACCGATTGCACTATTCCCTTTACATCAAATCAAACACATAGCAAATCACAATATAAATAATCGATGCGAGATTTAAATAAATCAGATTAAATGTGTGCATCTTCCATTCCGAGCTAAGATTTGCCACGTACTCTCTAATTAATGAATTATTAAAATAGTACCACGGCGATTTCGCACCAATTCCCTCGATGTTTTTGTATCCATTTTTGGTCGCAATCACTCCCGATCGAAACACGTGAAAATCCGTCGTCGCAAACGCCACATTTTCTCCCGACCCCACCAATTTCTTTGAAAAGAGAAAATTTTGTCTCGTCGTTTTTGATTCGTCTTCCAGAAACATTTCTCCTTTAAACCTTTGACTAACTGCATAATTCTCCATGCATTTAGCTTCCGAAATTGGCTCGTCGTGCCCTTGCCCGCCTGAAAAGACGAGTGCCGGCTGTATTCCAAATTTAGTTTTTTCACCCCGTGCAAATTTCAGCGCCGCATCGACTCGTTTTTTGAGCATTCCACCCGGCTTTCCATTATCAAGCACTTTGCAACCCAGCACTACTACATAGTCTTTTTGATGCTTTATTTTGCGGTGCGAACTTCGTAAAGCAATGTAAGTTGTCGCAATCATCATACATTCAAAATAGGTCAACGTAATCGAAATCACATTTTCAATCGCAAGCGAAATACAATATCCAGCATATGAATGTACATCAAATAAATTACCTAGGAAACCGTAAATATCTTTTACAAATAGTGTCCCGATAATTAATGAAAGTCCTAGCAAAAATCCCAAAACATTGGTCTTGCTTTTTCCTTCCACTACGATTAAAACCGTGTTTGAAATTAAGAGGAAAATCGCGAGTAAAATCATCAACGGAAAAACGTACATCGTGAAATTCGAAAACATCGTGCCGATGTCTGTGAAAAAAGCATACATGTTATAATCTTCCATCCCATACACGGTCATAATATTATAAAGCGTGAAACAATCTTTGATAATCACACCAACTATAAAAATCATCACACCCATAATCGAGACGATTTCATACGAATAAATCGTTTTTTTAGTAATCTTTCGAATTCTTCTAAGACAAATTATTAGAAGTACAAAATAGAAAATCACTATCAAAAACTTGAATATCGTAAACATACCTTTATTTTATTCTAAAAAACATCGAATTTCAAATCTGTTATAATAAAGCTATGTTAGATCGATTCATTGAAGCCCAAAATAGTAATTATTATGGCGAATTAACCCAATATGAAACTGCAAAAAAAGAACTAGAAGACGGTTTAAAACAAAGTCACTGGATGTGGTATATTTTTCCACAAATTAAAGGTCTCGGTCATAGTAACATGGCGGCAAAATACGCGATTCAGAACATCGGCGAAGCTACCGAATACTACAATAATTCCGTGCTTGGCACTCGTCTCGAAGAACTCGTTAAAAT
The DNA here is from genome assembly GCA_017464135.1 of Candidatus Saccharimonadota bacterium. Lineage (GTDB taxonomy): Bacteria > Patescibacteriota > Saccharimonadia > Saccharimonadales > Saccharimonadaceae > Nanosyncoccus. The sequence continues at coordinate 16,950 of JAFUEB010000001.1, forward strand.
AACAAATCAAATCGAGGGCAAATCCGCCGAAGAAATCTTTGGCCACATTGACGCGATGAAGTTTTTGTCCTGCCTCACGCTTTTTAACCAAGTCGCTCCCGAAAATCAGCTTTTTATTAGTGCCATCAACAAATACTATGATGGTCGTCGTGACGAAAAAACTCTCAAGATTCTTCGTGAACAACAAGATTAACGTTTAAACAATTGTTTGAATTTCACTACTTCAAAATTGATAGCATTCTTTTGGAACAGTTTAATTGTGATTCTAAGGATAATCACTGCAAAGATTACGATTTCGATTAAGCCAATCGTGAGCTCCACTGGTGTCAGCGTCCCGAACGTGCTTCTTAGCATCAATGCCACCGGCGCCGAGAGTGGGAAGTACGTTAAGAAGTGTACGATTAGTCCCGGTTCGGTCGCCATAAAGGCTTGCATAAAGTAAAGCGGAAAAACTGAAGCTACGACTATCGGACCAATATATTGCGACGCGTCGCGTGCCGTTGGCACGACTACACCAACCATCGTATTGGCAGCTGCAAATAAAGCAATCGAAGCTACGAACAAAACTACGTTCACGGCAATAGTTGCTGGATCAAGCTCAATTATCGATACAATTGAAGAAATTGCCGGATTGTTCCAGTTAAAGGCAAGTAACAGGATCATTGGTACTATCATTACTAGCACCTGAATTACGCCAAGCGTCAGCATGCTTAAAATCTTACCGATAATTAAATGTTTTGAAGAAATATTCGTGAGAATCATTTCTGAAATTCGATTCTCTTTTTCCTCGACTACCGTCATTAATAGTCTTGAACCAAACAGTACCATAAATACGAAATATACTACTAAAATTACGCCTGGAACAATCGCCTTGCCTAATGCATTTGAGGCTTCGCCAGTCGCAGTTAGTTTATTATCATTAATCTCATATTCACCAGCCAGTACCATCGCATCCAGTTCATCAACTTTCAGTTTGGCATACTGATTTAAAATCGCCTTGAGTGCATTACCGTCAAAGTTAAAGATTTCGAGCCCTTCTGAAATATGATAGAACTGAGCCTTTTTAGATTCCACGAAATCCTTCGGTATGTAGAAGAATAAATCGGCCTCACCTTTCTTAATCGCTTCCACGCCCGCTTCTTCCGTATCATATTTATTAAACGGGTTATCTTTTGGCAAGACTCCCGCTTTATCGGTAATCGCAATCACAGTGTCTTCCGAAAGGTGCGGTGTAGTGTCCACACTTTCCGAACCAGCTATAAAACTAATTAAAAACACTACACCCATCAAAATCGGCATCATTAGCACTGCCACCCAAAACGATGGCTTCTTTAATTGCCGAATGGTCTCAAATTTAAAAACGGTTTTAATTGGACTATTCTTCATCTTCACCTCCATATACTTCTACGAAGATTTGATCTAGTGACTTTCCACCAAATTCCTTTTTAATGTCAGAAATCTTGCCGTAAGCTCTCGCCACACCATCCTTTAATAGAATCGCACGGTCGCAAAGTTTTTCGACTTCATCCATATAGTGTGTAATCATGATAATTGCCGAACCTTTTTGGTGCAACTCATCTATAATGTGCATGAGTAATCTACGGTTCACAGGGTCAAAACCCTTCGTCGGCTCGTCGAGAATGAGAAGCTTCGGTTCATTCATGATGGTGATACCAAGCTGAATCTTTTGTTGCTGACCACCCGACAATTTCTCTAACTTTTGGTTTGCCTTATCTTCGAGTTTCACGCGCTTTAAGTATTTCATACTCCATTCACGCGGATTCTTTAATCCCTTTAATTCTCCAAAATAAATCATCGTATCAATCACGGATTCTTTTCGATAAAGCCCACGTTCTTCCGGCAAATAGCCAATCGTAATCGAAGTGTCCTCCGGATCATACTTTTTACCATTTATTAATAATTCCCCGCTCGTTGGCTCGTAAAAACCCAGTAACGCGCGGAGCGTCGTCGTCTTACCCGAACCATTCGAACCGAGTAAGCCAAAGATTTCACCTTTTTTAACGTCAAAACTTAAATCCTTAATGACAGTTTTATGACCAAAAGTCATTTGGAAGTTTTTGACCTCTACAATTTTATCCATGTAATTATTATACCACCACTTAATGCTTATGTTATAATATGGGTATGGATGAAGCATCTATTCAGTTGAAGCGCCGCGAAAATGAGGAGCAATCTACTGCCGACCGGGCCAGAATTCTCGGTCTCCCTTATCTTGATACCCGTCCATTTGAAGAAAACATTCCTTTAGTTCAGGGTCTCCTTCAAATCAATCAAATGCATAGTGATTTTATTTTGCCACTTCACAAAGGTGGCGGTGAAGAGCACTTCCAATTCTTAGTTACGAGCCAAACCCCGCGTTCCTTAATTAGCAAAATGCGTGATGATTACACTGCCCGTGGCGAACGTGTCGACTTCTTCCTAATTTCCAATTCTGCCTACAAATTTCTAATGCTCCGCTACGATCCGCCAAAAGAAATTGTTTATGACGACATTAAAATTGCTGGCGAAGGCGATTCCGAAACCATTACTGCCGTCTCGCAAACTTTGAACACCGTCTCAACTGAACGCATTTTTGACTTCTTGATTGATCAGGCCGACAAACTCGGTGCTTCCGATATTCACATCGAAAACATGCAAAGCGAAATTCGCATTCGTATGCGTGTGGATGGTTTACTCCACCCAGTCGCGAACATCGATAAAGATAAATATCGTATCTTCATGGGCGAGCTGAGCTCCCGCGCCAATGTTTCGACTGCTTCAAACAAACCGCAGTCCGGCCACATGCAAAAAGAAATCACTCGTGACAATGCGACTCACACTTTAAACATTCGTGTTGAAACAATTCCAACCATGTATGGCCAAGACGCTGTGCTTCGTCTCTTTAACTTTGACGAATCGCTTCTGAACCTCGATCTCCTTGGTCTTTCCGATGAGGAGCGTCACGAAATCGACGAAGTGATTTCCCACCCACGTGGCATGGTCTTAATGGTCGGTCCTACGGGCTCTGGTAAATCTACTACGCTCTATTCAATGTTAAACGCCCTTAATACTTCCGACCGTAAAATTATTACCCTTGAGGATCCAATCGAATACGGCATCACCGGCATTTCACAAATTCCAATTAATACCAACTCCGGCGGCTCCTTTGCTGAAGGTCTTCGCTCTGTACTTCGTCTCGACCCAGACGTCGTGATGGTTGGCGAGATTCGCGATGCCGATACTGCAAAAACTGCTATCCAGGCTTCAATTACTGGTCACTTGGTGCTTTCATCCTTCCACGCGAACTCAACTTCCGCTGCCTTCTCCAGAATGATTGATTTAATTGGCGTAAACCCAATTTTCGCGAGTTCCATTCGTTTGATTGTGGCGCAGCGCCTCGTCCGAAAACTTTCTGACGACAAAGCTCCGCGTGAAGCCACCGAAGCCGAAATAAACTACATCAAGAAAGTTCTAAAAGACGTTCCAGCCGCTAAACTTCCAGTTGATAATCTCGATCATATTACACTCTACGACCCAGTTCCAACCGAAGAACATCCGTTTGGCTACAATGGTCGCGTTGTGATTATGGAACAAATGATCGTGACCGAAGACATTCAAAGATTCATTCGTGGCGATGTTGCCGACATTCATACTGAAGCCATTGAAGAAGCCGCCAAGAAAAACGGCATGCTGACCTTGGAACAAAAAGGTATTATCGCCGCCCTCCGTGGCGACACCACTCTCTCCGAAATTTCCCGCGTCATTTAATTATGGTATAATAATATATATGAGTGATAAAGTTATTTCTGACTATAATGGTTACGACTACAAAAAAGAATTCTGGGAAAATGTTGATCGCGAATACGAAGACCAAGCCGATCGCATGGCGATTCGTCGTCTGCTCCCAAAGCGCATGGAAAAGTTTGCCGACATCGGCGGTGGCTACGGCCGTCTCGCCAACGAATATTTGAAGCGTGCGCGCAAAGTTTACATTTTCGATTATTCCAAAACTGAACTCGCTCAAGCCAAAGAAATCTATGGCGACAAGATTGAGACCAAAGCTGGTGATATTTACAAACTTCCGTTTAAAGACAACGAGCTTGATGGCCTCATGATGATCCGCGTAACTCATCACTTAAAAGACATGCCAAAAGCTATTGCTGAACTTTATCGCGTTTTAAAACCAGGTGGTGTCGCTGTCATTGAAGTTGCTAACAAGCGCACTCTACCAAAAATGATTCGCTATGTCACCTTCCGTTCCAAAGTTAATCCATTTAGTAAAGAAGTAGCAAATTACAAAGAAATCTCTGCCGATGGTTTTTATAACTACCATCCAAAATACGTTGAAGAAATCTTTAATAAAACCGGTTTCAAGCGCGAACGCGTGCTTTCCGTTTCCAACTTCCGCAGCAAAACTCTAAAAAAAGTCTTCAAGACCAATAATCTCGTCAAGATGGAGGAGGCCGCTCAAACCGCCCTTGCACCAATTCGTTTCGCTCCATCTATCTATTACAAGTTGAGAAAACCAGAAAAATAAGGTATAATATATAACGTGGAGCCGTCGTTCAACGGATAGGACCCAGACCCTCTAAGTCTGCGATACAGGTTCGATTCCTGTCGGCTCTACCATCTAGGATTTGCTGGTTCGCATCCCACGCTTTAGCGTGGGATTCTTCTTCCAACCTGCCCTACCATTTAAGGAAGCGAGCAGTAAAAAGCTTGCTTTTTTGTGTTAAAATATAAGCATGATGTATCTTGGTATTATCGGTATTATTCTTACCGGCACCCTTCTCCATTTTCTTTATGAATTCAGCCACCACAATAAATTCGTAGCCCTCTTTGCTGCTGTCAACGAAAGTGTCTGGGAACATATCAAAATCGCCATGACCCCAACCTTTATTTGGGCCATTATTCTTGGTTTTCGCTATGGTTGGAATGATAGATTACTCGTCGGACTAACTCTTTGCTTATCCGTCATCATAGTGATGATTCCGGCGCTCTTTTATCTTTACACTGCTTTCACTAAAAAATCCATTCTTGTTGTTGATATTATTTGTTTTTGCATTACCATCTTTTGTTCCGAACTCGTTTTCTTCCATTTTATTAACTATTATTACCCTTTGCCGACCTTTTGTGTTATCGCATCAATTATTTTGCTCGTCATCGATATCGTGATTTATCTTTCCTTTACCTTCTTTCCACCAAGCGTTCTCTTTTTCAAAGATCCAATCTCCAAGCAGTATGGTCTGCGCGGCCACACCCACCACGAACATCGTCACCACGAACACGACAAGAAAAAGTCCGCTTAGTTAAGCGGACTAAAGGTTCATGCTGGTAACATTTCCAAATATTCTTCGAGCGTCATGCCAAATTCAGTCATGAATTTTGCGTGTTCTACGCCCACATAGCGGAAGTGCCATGGTTCATAAGAATATCCGGTCGAATCTTCCCTATCCGGCGGATATCTCAGAATAAATCCATGGTCAGCCAGGCGTTCGTGAATCTTTGCAAAGATTTCTCTTTCGGCAATCATTTCATCATTGTCATTAATAAAGACACCGTCTTTAATAATTCCAATGTCGATGGCGAGTCCAGTGTGATGTTCCGAAAAACCCGGAATTGCAAGATGTGAGAAGCAATAATCATCCGAGTAGCCTTCATTTCTAAACCACTCCCAAACATCGATTTGCCCATCAATCGTACGATAGGTGCTATCGAGTTCGATGTCGATACCTTGTAATAAAAGGTCATCTCTTAATGATTCAAAATTCTGAAGTGTTGTTCTTTCCACTAGGAATTCTTCACCCTGGAAATTGTAGGCTGTCTCAAGCTCAATCTTGTCTTCCCAACCGACCGGCAACCGATGATTCTTGTTGACGAGCGTCAAATAGATGTCGTCACCCGGATCATAAGCGGCCGAGGCCTGGATTCCACAGGCGGTTACCGCAAATAGCAGTGCCACCATCACTACAAAAATACCTAGCTTACCCATACATGCTTTCATGAAAGGTTCACCCCCAAAAATATTTACCACCTAACCGGCGATATCTTATTATTATATCATAAAATACTAATTTTGTCTAGATATAGAATTGACTTTTCCAATAGTTTGTGCCATAATATTAAAAGATACTCTATTAAAGGAGGTTAAATGTCCATGACAATACCAAAGTACGAACATTATAATCCGGTAACTCCCCTTTCACCAAAGCAAGTTAGAGAGATACACCAAAAGAGTATTCCCGAAGAAATCATCTTTGCCGTTAACCGTCTTCTGGTTAAAGGCAGTTCGGAGCCTCCCATTCGTATAGTTATAGAACAAAACGAGGTTATCGAGGAAGCCACTGCCATCATGAAAAGTAACGGCAAAACTATTGAACGAGACGATTTCTTCAAAAACCACTGGCTCGACTTTGAGCCTACCTTTAAAGAAGCTGGCTGGAAAGTCACATTCAAAAAGCCTGGCTTTAACGAAAGCTTTCCGGCCTATTGGACCTTTGAAGGTTAACCCCCTTGCGCCGCAACTCGCGGCGCTTTTTTAGGATAAAAAATAAGCCCTCCAGGGCTTATCTTAACGACCATTCTTTAAGCGTGGGTGTTTACGCTTGTCGCTGTGCTTGTGGTTGTTATTGCGATTTTGCTTAGCAACCGGCTTTAAAGTAATTTTTCTTGCCATAAAACTATCTCTTTAAGTATTAAAATGGCGGAAAGGACAGGATTCGAACCTGCGGACGTTTCCGTCTCTGGTTTTCAAGACCAGTGCCTTCAACCACTCGGCCACCTTTCCGCAGATTATTATATCATATTATTCGGCGTTTGTGTAGACGTTCGTCACATCGTCAAGATCGTCAATCGCCCCAAGCAACTTCTCTAATTTCTCGGCATTTTCGCCTTCCACTGGCACGTAAGAATTTGGTACATATTGGAGTTCTGCCGAAGTGACCGTAAGGCCAGCATCCACGAGACCAGCACGCACCTTCATGAGATCTGAAGCTGCAGTGTAAATTACCATGTAATCATCTTCTTCAACCGCATCCTCGGCACCGGCCTCAAGCGCTGCCATCAATGCATCCTCGCCTTTTTCAGAGATTTCAATCACACCCTTACGCGTAAATTGGAACATCACACTACCTGGCTCCGCCATGCGGCCTCCATTCTTATCGAGCGTATGGCGCACCTCTGGCATCGTACGGTTCTTATTGTCTGTCGCGACTTCAATTACAATACCAACCCCACCAGGCCCGTATGCTTCGTAAACTTCTTCAATCAGCGCTGCTGCCGACTTATCAGCCACACGTGCAATTGCGCGCTCGATGTTCGCCTTCGGCATATTCGCGAGACGAGCTTTTTCAAGCACCATTGCGAGGCTTGGGTTCATTGCAGGATCAGTACCGGCTCTTGCTGCAATCGCAATCTGGTTACCAATCTTCGTGAACAAAGCTCCACGCTTTGCATCAACTACAGCTTTTTGGCGCTTGGTGGTTGCCCATTTACTGTGTCCTGACATAAATTCTCCCAATAAAAATTAATACTTAACTTGCCTAAATTCTACCATTTTTTGTTTAAAATGTCCAATCAAAAGTGGTGCAGCAATCACTAAATAGATTAAAAACACCCACGGCTGCCCTTCCGGAATCTTGATTAAAAAATACCCCATTGAGCCAAAAAAGTTCACCACTAAAATGTGAAACTCTAAGAGTTTTTCCGCCACAAACGCCACAATTGTCGGAAGAAACGGCATTCCAGACACTACGCCCACCAGAAACACCAGCCCCATCGCATATGAAAGTGTTGGCAAAATCAGCAGATTTGCTACCACCGAAATCAAAGAAATCGTTCCGTAATAATAAAGCGTAATCGGTAGTGTCATTAAAGTTGCCGAGAGCGTCGTAATCACCGTTTCTCCAATAAAACCTGGCTTTTTCTCGCCGTAAAAATACCTTGTGAGTATCGGTCCTAAGATCATAATTCCACCGAAACTAGCAAATGAAAGTAGCCACCCAAGGTTAATCACAAACATCGGATTGATTAAGAGTGTTTCCGCCATTACGGTGATAATCATCCGAATCGGCGAAATCTTCCGCCCCACAAACCACGTGACGAGCGTAAGTATCGCCATCACCCCCGCCCTTAGTATCGACGGCGTCCACCCCACCATCGCCATAAAAAACAGAATAAAAATCAGCGAAAAGATTAAACTCGCCATTCGCGAAATCTTTCCAAAAATCTTCTTCGCTATTTCCACTAGGATCGACAAATGCGCTCCCGATGCCACCACAATATGGACCAAGCCTACGATTCTCAAGTTCTCACTTAAATCATCCGGTAGCCCCGATTTCATTCCGAGCAGATAACTCATACCAAGATTTACTTCTGGCTCCGGAATTAAATTCTTAATTCTCGTCGAAAACCAATTCCGAACCTTTAATACCAAATCCCCTGGCTCTGGTCTTTGGTGTTTTACTATATTCGGCCGATACATATACCCAGCATAAGTTCCAAATCCTGCCGCGAGCTTCCCAAACAAAGTTACTACATCTCCCCGCGCCAACTTGTAATTCTTGTACGCCGAGATATATAAACTCCCCGCCAGTTTCACTTCTCCACTCTCGCCAAATACCAAATCATTCAGCTTTATCTTCGTCCCTTTCTCATCCGTTTCCGGATCGCCATCAATCGTACCAGTAACTACTACTGTTTTGTCTACAAATTGCTGAATATAGTATTCGCCAATCAGTTCGCTAGACGAGCGAAAGAACGCCAGAATCATCCCCGCCACAAACATCACTACGATGAGGAATGCTCGTGGCCGGATAAACGCATACAAAAACAGCCCAATCACCACCGCCACCCACCACATGGAAGCAAAATAATTAATCCGAAAAACGAGCGCAAGAATCGTCCCACTAATCACACCCACAGAAAACGCCATAAAAAGCCACGACTGATGTAAAAACGACCACAATTTCCTTAAATGCATGTCCTACAAAAAATCACATGAACACGAAAATCACAACCCCCCACCCTACGCCTACGCTTTATGAATAACAGAGAAAGTGTTATAATATATGGTACGCGCCCATAGCTCAACCGGATAGAGCGTCAGCTTCCGGAGCTGAAGGTTAGAGGTTCGAATCCTCCTGGGCGTACCAGTTCGTTAAGCACCCGTAGCTCAGTGGATTAGAGCACTTGTCTTCGGAACAAGGGGTCGTGGGTTCGAATCCCTCCGGGTGTACCATAATAATGAAGAATTCCACGATTAAATACATTCAAGAAGGAACCTATTTCGATGACGAAATAGTCATAGATATCTCGGTCATTCCTGGCAATTCCGATATCGTATTTCTGATTATTCCAGGCGTAGATGGCTCACTTGATGGTTATCAGGATAAATATAAAACCATTGCAGAAAATATTAATGAAAAATATCAAGCAACCGTGGTTCGCATGAGCAATCCATCTAATCCGATGGGGTATCATTATCGTAATTTATTTGAAGTCTTAGATTATATTGAAAAGAATATCGGTATACAAAACAAAAAAATGTACGTAATGGGTCATTCCCTAGGTGCATATATGATTGGCGCAACCGCACATCTTTATGACTACATCGATAAAATTCTCTTAATTAATCCAGCTACAGGACTAGATCAAAACGAACTGGCAAATCTATCCGAACGCGACAAAAACCAAAACATCATATTAGTTGGCGATCACGACCCATCCTACAAGAACTACGACGAATATTCAAAATACGCCAAAGTCTATGCGGTGAATGGCGCAGACCATCATTTCTCTGGAGATAGCTTTACGACATTTTTAAATTCGGCGGAAAAATATCTTTTTTAAATATGTCTAAAACCAATCCACATTTTGGCAATTATCTATATCAAGGTTTTCTGTTTCTGTTCATAAATGCCCAAATGACCAGCCATATTAGTAAAATAAAATCTGCTAAAGCCAGTAGTCCAATAAGAAAAAGCTTCATCAGCCCAGGGCACCCATTTCCACCACACGTACCAATTGTAGGCAAAATCAAAACAATAATTATTGCATTTATCAGCATTACAACAATCAGTTTTAGTGGAAAACTTCTATTTGAATTATTGTCCATTATTCAATACACCTCAATCTGTATGCAAAATGATGCTCGGTCGCTTCGCGCTCGAGAACTATATAAACTCCTTCCGGGAAACGATTTTCCTTTTCCGTCACATACCAAAACTCTTTATTCTCGTTCAAGAAATCTTCAAGCGTCTCATAAACTTGCGAATCTTTTCTCTCAAGTTTGTCCTCAAAATATTTCATCGGTTCTTCCGATCCCCATCCATTCGTAAAGGTCGTTTCGAGCGTGCCATAAACCGGATTCTTTTCATCCGCATAAATCGCCGATGCAAAGAACACCCAAATATCATCAGCTAAGATTGGCAAATTAAGTTTCGTATCTTGCAATTTCGTTACAATTTCCGCCACATACGAATCCGGCGCCCGGTTCAAGATATTTACATTTCCAACCACCGACGTCGCCACAATCACAATCGCCGACACTATCGCTACACATTTATCACACGCCTTTTTAAGTGGCAAAAACGCGAACGACACTCCGAGCAGAACCCATGCAATGATACTAGACGGAATTAAATACCGATTCACAAACATTGGTTTATAAATCAGCGACACTAAAATCATCGCAAGTGGTGGCACCACAAATAGCATCAGTAGGAAGATTAGCTGGCTCTTCTCTTTTTTAATCGCCTTAAATGCCTTCTTCTCTACCAAGATATAAACGGCAAAAAATACTATTGCAAGTAAAAGACTCCAGCCCGCTAATTCCCCGGCGCTCTTAAAGAAGAAAATGTTCGTGAGGAAATTCACTGGTGTCTCGGCCGTGACCGGTGGAATCCAAAACCCACCTGAAATTGATTTCATCTGTCCTAACAATGCCGGAATCCACGGGATATAGAGCAGCACCGCACCAAGATATGCAAAGATAATCGGTTTCTTATAGACTGGTTTTTTCAGTACGAATTGCAAATATATAATGTGCGTGAGCCAAATCAGCGCCGTGAAATAATGCGTATACATTCCAAGCGCCACCAGTATCGCATAAAGCACCCACCATTTTTTCTGATTCTTCTCTACCGCGAGCGTCAGCACATAAGTAGCGGCGAGTACAATCGTAAGAATCACCATGTACATCCGCATTTCCATTCCGTAGCGAACCAAAAACGGCGAGACCGCCATCGCAAGCGTTGCCACCATCGCTGGCTTCTTGCCGAACCATTTCTTCACTAGGAAGAACAGTAAGATAATCGCCACTACACCAAAGAATACAGACATCATCCTAAGCGAAACTAAAGACGTTCCAAAAATCATAGACCAAATTTTGAGTAAGAAATAGTAAAACGGCGGATGTACATCCATTGCCGTGAGGCTCCAGATTTCGCCAAAATCGCCTTTCACGAGATACGCCGTATAACCTTCATCGAACCAAATTGGTAGGTTAATACTCTGTAATACCAAAGCTAAAAAAATCCCAATGCACGCTAGAAGCGCACCAAATGGCAAGATTTTAGATATCCTACTCTTCATATTTTTATTCTAGCATAGAAGAAAAATAATACTAGTTTCGAGGAGACTTTCCGAATTGTCTCCGTCTACTAGCAAAAAATAATACTAATTCTGAGAAGACTTTCCGAATTGTCTTCGAAGAATTAGTATTATTTTTTACTCTTGCATGGTGGTACCGGGTGGGATCGAACCACCGACCTCGGGCTTATGAGTCCCACGCTCTAACCTGCTGAGCTACGGTACCACGTTTTTCCATTATAACACATTTTCATGCTATAATAAAGATATGAAAACGAAAAAGGGCTTCACAGTTTTAGAGATTATCATCGTAGCCGTCTTTGCCTCGCTACTCCTAATTCTCTTCTTTATCCAAAAATCCAACCTTGATGCTATGGAACGCGACGAAGATCGTAAGACCGCTATCAACGCTATGTACTTCGCCCTAGAGGAAGGCTACTACGCCAAGCACAAATATTACCCAGAAGAAATCAACGAAGAAGTCATTCCTTACATCGACCCTGCCCTCTGGAGTGATCCGAACGGCGTCCACATCAGTGATGGTGCTAGTTCCTATTCCTATACTCCTGCCAACTGCGAAAAAGGTCACTGCAAAGAATACGTTCTAAAAGCCGAGCTCGAAAAAGAAGACGCTTACATCAAGAATAGTCGCAACAATTAATCTTTTTGCTTCTTCGAAATAATCAGTTTTGACACCGCCTTTAATTCGGCTGGTGTAATATCTGAATACGGAAAAGTGTAGGTCGTTTCGTCGCCAATCGTCGATAGACGAAGTGTCCCGTATCTAAAGAATTTCTGGAGAAAACCGTTCTGTGAATAGCTTGCATCTTCAACCGACGGAAGATCGATAATATTTATCGATGTCGCAAGCGGATGCCTCATGACGTATTGAATCGCGTGCTTATTCGTAATATATAATCTATTCCTACTGAAAATCATAGTCGCAATATATGCCACAATTACCGCCGTCAGAATTAACACTGCCAGAAGAATATACATAAAATTCCGCGCCATTGCATCAAGTGTTGATTGGCTCATTAATACTAGGAGAAAAATCGCAAGTACGACAATCAACGCAGCTGCCACCGTTCCAAAAATCAACATGAAACAAATCTTTGCTCGCTTAAACGCAAATTCTACGTACTCATCTTCTTCCAGTTTTAGTAGCGGAAAATCTTTCACGCTCCTATCATGTCGGATTTTGATTAGATTTTTGTCCATTTATCTCCTTTCAAATGATTTTTTCCCTTCTCCGTTACCACTCGGCCTCTCGGCGTTCGAGCTAAAAGTCCAAGTTGTAAAAGATAAGGTTCATAGTAATCCTCAATCGTCGTCGCTTCGTCACCCGTAAGCGCCGCGATTGTTGTAAGACCAACCGGCCGGTCTCCATAATTATCATACATCAATTTCAACATATTTCTATCTGCCGGATCGAGCCCCAAATAATCAATCTCCATCAGTTCCAACGATTTCTCGGCAATCTTCGTGTCAATAATTCCGTCACCATTCACATCCGCATAATCACGCACCCGCTTAAACAAACGGTTCGCAATGCGTGGGGTTAACCTTGAACGCGTCGCAAGTAACGCTGTCGCATCCGGACTAATCTCCGTATTGAGAATCCCCGCCGTTCGATTAATAATCTGCTCAATCTCCGGCTCCTTGTAGTATTCCAAACGGTGAATAATGCCAAACCGGTCACGAAGAGGTCCAGCGAGTGACCCCGTTCTCGTCGTCGCCCCAATCACCGTAAAATGTGGTAAATCTAGCCGCACGCTTCTCGCCGCCGGTCCTTTACCAATCACGATATCAAGTTTATAATCCTCCATCGCCGAATAAAGCACCTCTTCTACCGCCCGGCGGAGCCTGTGAATCTCATCGATAAACAGCACATCGCCGTCTTTCAAATTCGTTAAAATTGAAGCGAGATCCCCCGCCCTTTCAATTGCCGGCCCCGAAGTCACTCTTAAGTTTGCGCCAAGTTCGTGCGCAATCACACCTGCCATCGTCGTCTTACCAAGCCCCGGTGGACCATATAATAATACATGGTCGAGCGAAGCGCCATCGTTGCGCTTCTTTACTGCATCAATTGCTAGTTTCAGATTATTCTTGAGATGCTCTTGGCCAATGTATTCTTTAAAAGTCGTCGGACGAAGCGAAATCTCTATCTTCGCCTCTTCTGAATCATTCGCAGCCGTTGGTTCAACTAGCCTCTCAATTGCCATATCTATATTATACCAGAAATCTTGCCTTTTATCTCTAAACCCATATAATTATAGATTATGAAGCTAAAAATCATTGGTAGTGGTAACGCCCGTTCTAAAGAAATCTGTGCCTCAACTTTAATCGATGACACGATTTTAGTTGATGCCGGCCATGGTGTTTACAAAAAACTTCTCCAAGAGAATGTCGATATTAAAAGCCTCGAAGCTATTTTTATTACCCATCTTCATACTGACCATTTCATCGATCTTACTGCCATCGTCGCTCATCGCAACATCCTTAAAGATGACGACCCGAATGTCCCTACTCTCCGTATTTATCTGCCGGTTGGTGGCATCGAAGCACTCCGCGTCATCGCCTTAAACACCCTTGACCAAAACATTGACCCAGACACCTGGATGCATTTCTCTTCTAAGATTAAAGAATATAATAATCGCCCAATTCATTTTAAAGACTATGAGATTAAAGCCCTCAAGGTCGACCATGCCGCCATGGTCCCCTCTTATGGCCTGATTTTTAAAACTAAAGATCACATCGTCGGTTTCTCTGGAGACAGCAAAACCTGCCCGAATATCACGAAAATTATCGAAACCTCGGACACTCTCGTCATTGACACCTCATATCCCACCGAATGTATTTTTCACATGGGCCTCGACACTGTGATTAATTTTGCCGAAAAATACCCAGAAAAACTCTTTCTCGGCACCCATATTTCCACGGAAGTTCGCAATTTAAAACCAAAATTGCCTAAAAATCTTCACCTTTTAAGAGATGGCGAAATTTATTAGCACTATTGACAAATGAGTGCTAATTTACTACAATAGAGATAATTAGCACTCACATATAACGAGTGCTAGACATATTAAAGAAAGTGAGGATAAAATGTCAAAAATCATTGGTATTGACCTTGGTACAACCAACTCCGCATTTGCATACATGGTGGCTGGCAAGCCAGAAGTTATCACGAACGCCGAAGGCGATCGCACTACTCCATCCGTCGTCGCCGTCACTAAAAAAGGCGAGCGTCTAGTTGGTAAAGTTGCCCAACGTCAACGTGTTACTAACCCAAAGAACACTATCTATGGTATTAAGCGTTTAATTGGTCGTAAGTTTGATGATAAAGAAGTTCAGCGTGACCTCGAAATCAGCCCGTACAAAATCGTCAAAAAAGGTCAAGGTGTTGCCGTCGAGATGGATGGCAAAGAATACACTCCAGAAGAAATCTCCGCAATGGTCCTTTCTAAAATCAAAGCTGATGCTGAAGCCTTCCTTGGCGAAAAAGTGACCGAAGCCATCATTACTGTCCCAGCTTATTTCGATGATTCACAGCGCCAAGCTACCAAGGATGCTGGTAAAATTGCCGGCCTTGAAGTCAAGCGCATCATTAACGAGCCAACCGCCGCTGCTCTCGCCTACGGTCTTGAGTCTAAGAAAGATGAAAAGATTGTAGTCTTCGACCTTGGTGGTGGTACTTTCGATGTTTCCGTTCTCGAACTCGGTGACGGCGTTTTCGAAGTGATGTCTACAAACGGTGATACTCACCTTGGTGGTGAAGACTTCGATAACATCATCGTGAATTACCTCGTTGATGAATTCAAGAAAGAATCCGGTATCGACATCCGTGGCGACGCTGCTGCTATGCAACGTGTAAAGGATGAAGCCGAAAAAGCCAAGAAGGAGCTTTCAAGCTCTACTTCTACCGACATCAACCTTCCATTCCTTTCTGCTGACGCCGATGGTCCAAAGCACTTCGAACACACTCTTACCCGTGCTAAACTCGAAGAGCTCGTTTCTGAACTCCTTGATCGTCTCGCCGGTCCAGTCGAAAAGGCATTGAAAGATGCTAAACTTTCCACCAAAGACATCGACGAAATCGTCATGGTCGGTGGTATGACTCGTATGCCAGCCGTGGTCGAAAAAGTGAAGTCCATCTTCGGCAAGGACCCAATGCAAGGTGTGAACCCAGACGAAGTCGTGGCTGTTGGTGCCGCTATTCAAGGTGGTGTGCTTCAAGGCGACGTCAAGGATATTCTTCTCCTCGATGTTACTCCACTCACCCTCGGTATTGAAACCATGGGCGGTGTCCGTACTCCACTCATCGATCGTAACACTACGATTCCAACCTCTAAATCTGAAGTCTTCTCTACCGCTTCCGATAACCAGCCACAGGTCGAAATTCACGTCCTCCAAGGTGAGCGCGAATTCGCGAAAGACAACAAATCTCTCGGCCGCTTCATCCTTGATGGTATCGCTCCAGCTCCTCGTGGCGTACCTCAAATCGAAGTTACCTTCAACATCGATGCCAACGGTATCTTAAATGTCACCGCTAAGGATAAAGGCACCGGCAAAGAGCAATCCATCACCATTCAAAACTCCGGCAACATGAGCAAAGAAGACATCGAAAAAGCCCAAAAGGAAGCCGAGCTTCACGCCGAAGAAGACAAGAAGAAGCGTGACACTGTCGATGTCAGAAACCACCTAGAAAATGCCATTTATCAAGCCGAAAAAATGCCTGATGAATACAAAGACAAGATCTCTGACGACGACAAAGAAACCATCAAGAAAGCCGTCGAAGAAGCCAAGAAAGTCTTAAATGATACCGACGCTGACAAGGATAAATTAGAAGAAGCCGCTAAGGAACTTTCTAACAAAATCATGCCAATCGGCGCAAAGATGTATCAACAAGCTTCAGACGACAAAAAGTCTGATGACAAAAAAGACGACAAAAACGACGACGATGCAGTCGAAGGCGAAGTAGTCAACAAATAATCCTTTCTACAAAAATGACCCCCATCCGGGGGCCATTTTTTATTCAATCTAAATACGTTATAATAAAGCCATGGAAAACGACAAGCCAGAACGCCCTACTACTCTAAGCCCACTAGTTTCATTTAATACTGTTTTTGTTATTTCAGCCACAATATCACTAATATTGCTATTTTTAACTAATAATTTAAATCTCTCAGGAGTCTTTGTCCTTTCTATCATCTTTGTATTTATTTCCGGTTTTCTCACTATAGTGCTCTGGCTGATTAACTTTTTTGCCTCGCTTAGTCGCATGGATAATATCCTGTTTCGCCACTCATTAGTTTATTGTATCTACGTAATTGCCGCTCCAATCATCGGCGGGCTAATACTTTTAATTGCCAATATTACTAACTTCGACTGGCATATTGATCTTTTCCTCGAGGGGCTCGGAATCGCTACATTTGTAATAATTAATGTCGCCGGCCTCATCCATCTTGATTTGCTTCGCAAAAAGCAACCCCTTCTCTAATATGGTATAATATTACTCATGAGAGTTATTATTCCTGAATCAGAAAATCCTATTATTAAAGAGGCTCTGGTTTCGTTCCCGGACATTGAGGTTGTTCCAGCTCCGGATCTCGAAACTGCCACTGACATGCTCGCTCGTGGCGAAGCGGATTCGATGGTTTCTGGCCTCGATTATTCCTCGCGTGATGTCCTTCTCGCCTACAAAGCGAAAATTCCTTTAGGTTCCCCATTTTTCTCTAGTTGCTTTGTCGGCAAAAAAGACGGTAAACGCTTGATTATCGCCGATGGTGGCGTCAATAAAATCCCATCGAAAGAACAACTCTACACTATTGTTGAAGACACCGCGAGAACCTGCGAAATCTATTTTAAAGAAACTCCGCGCATTGCTATGCTCTCATATTCCACTAAAGGCAGTGGTGGCAAAAACCCTGATCTCGAAAAAATCTACTACGTTATTGATGAAGTCAAGAAAAACCATCCGGAATGGCGGATTGATGGTGAAATGCAACTTGATGCGGCCATCGACCAACGCGTGGGTGAGAAAAAAGTCGGGAACTCCGAAGTCGCCGGCCACGCTAATGTCTTAATTACTCCAGACCTAAATTCCGGCAATATATTATATAAGAGCATGGAGCATCTCGGTGGCTGGACCATGGCTGGCCCAATCATCCAAGGCTTCAACATCCCACTCGCCGATTTCTCTCGTGGCAGCTCTGTCGAAGATGTAATTTTAACCATTGATGTCATCGTAAAAATGTTAGAAAGGAACGCCTAATGAAATATTTTGGTACCGACGGTATTCGTCAAAAAGCCGACCAGTTCACTCCAGAATTTCTTTTCAAAATCGCTCGTGGCCTCATTGACTACGCCGGCGATGAAATTAAGGTTTTAATTGGTGGCGACACTCGTGAATCTTCCGAATGGATTATTCGTGACCTCGAAATTGCCTTTGAAAACCTAGGTGTTGAGTATTCCACTATCGACGTACTCCCAACTCCTGGTATTAATTATTGTTTCTACCAAATGGGTTTTGATTTTGCCGTCGACGTCACTGCTTCTCATAACCCGTATGTTGATAATGGCATCAAAATTTTCGAACGCGGCAAAGCTTCCGGCACTAAACTTTCTGAAGCCGGTTGTAATGCCATCGAAGCCGAACTTGATAAAGAGTCGTTCTTCTATGACCCGGGTCCAGGCACCTTTCGCGAAAGTCTTCACGACGATGCTCTCGATCTCTACAAATCACATTTAAAGGATTATCTCGGTGAAGTAAGCTTCAACGGTCTTCACATTGGCATGGATTGCGCCAATGGTGCCACCAGCGTTGTCAATAAATCCATTTTTGAAGCGCTTGGTGCCAAGGTTGAACTCATCAACGCCGACTCAAGCTACGGCACTGGCATCAATCACGACTGTGGCAGCACACATCTCGAGAAGCTCCAAGATTTAGTTAAAAAAGAAAAACTCGATTTTGGCGTTGCCTTTGATGGTGACGGCGATCGCTGTTTACTTGTAAATCACGAAGGCGAAGTCGTCGATGGTGACGAGATTATTGCAATCCTTGCAAATCACTTGAAACTCGATAAAATCGCGATTACCGTAATGGCAAACCAAGGTCTCTTAAACTGGGCCAAGGACAACAACATCCACGCCGAAATCACTGCCGTGGGTGACTCCAACGTGGCAGCTGCTATGCGCGAAAAGGATATTAAAATCGGTGGCGAACAATCCGGCCACATCATCCTCCCAGGCGAAGCCACCGGCGACGGCATGCTCACCGCTCTCATGATTACAAAGGTTGCTGCTGAAACTAAGAAATCCCTAAAAGGTCTTGCATCCATCATGACTAAATTCCCACAAATCATTCTAAACATGGACGCTACGCCAGAGCAAAAGAAAGCCTTGAAAGAAAAAGACGAAGCCAAGAATCTTCTTCTAGAATTCAATCAGAAACTTGAATCCGTCGAAGGTCGTTTGCTCGTTCGTCCATCCGGCACCGAAAATCTCATCCGCATCACCATGTGGGGCAACGACGCTGATGCAATTGATGAGCTCGCCCACGAATTAAAAACTAAATTAGGAGAAGTCTTATGATTGTCAAACCACTCGATCACTACACACCAGAAATCGCGAACCGTGTACGTGAATTACTAATTCAATTATCAAGAAGTGGCAAAGACAAAGGCGAAATTCCAGAAGACTGGTTTAACGATATCATCAATTCCCCATGGCACGATTTACTCATCGCCGAAGAAGATGGCAAGATTCTTGGCATTGCAAGTGTCTCGGTCACCATGGGCCCTGGCATCCGCAAGAACGCCTACCTCGAAGATTTTGTCACCGATTCAGAAGTCCGTGGCAAAGGTGTTGGCTCCGCCATTTGGAATGCTTACGAAACTTGGGCTAGAGAAAAAGGCTGCAAAAACCTAGAATTCACTTGCGGTCACGGCCGTGAAAAATCCCAAGAGTTTTACAAGCATCACGGTGCCGAAGTCTACGATACTAATTTTTTCCGAAAGGCATTATAGCCGGAATCAAATATAAGTGAATCACATTTGGAAGCCCTGCGAAGAATAGCAGGGTTATTCCATATCCCACCAGAACCGTCGAGATTAATTCAAAGTGTTTCGATTTCTTCAAAGAATTAAACACCATCACGCCCGTCAGCCCCAAAATCGCGATCCCAACCAAACCAGTTTCAAGCAGCAAGCTCACATATTCATTTTGCACGATTTCCTTCGGCCAATCCGTATTACCAGCATCATACATTGCCTGTCCGGCGCCACCTACACCCACACCAAACAGAATCGTAGTTGGGTCCTTCGCCCAGGTCTTAATTGCTGCGCCCGTGAGTTGCATTCTAATATTCGTTGAATCTTCTACATAGCCATCAAAAGTTGATGTGACTAGCGTTCCATTTGGTTTCGACGCTGCATCTGGATCCGGTGGCAAAGTATCAGCCGGATCACCCTCGATTATTGTCCCGTCTACCACCGTCGCACCGGCATTATTATTGTCCTTTGGCCTAACATCAATAATTCCAAGTGACAAATGGTTTAGAACTTTCGCTACACCAGACATGTAAGTATCACTCGTTGGTGACACTGCCGCCATAATCCCCTGCAAATTCAAAGTAAAAATAAAGGCGAGAATAATTACTGGCCACAAAAACATCGCTTTAAGTTTTTTCGTCTTCACAATCTGCATCACTGTATAGAAAATCATCGCGACCATCACGGCATAAATTGCTCCGCGCGAAAATGTTAAGAATAATCCACATAGAAACACAAAGAATAGTATCATCGTCTTCTTCGAATGGTTTTTCAGCATGAACAAACCGGACATAATTGTTGGCGCGAGTAGCAAGTTTCCCATAAATTGCGGTTCAATCGCAAAGCCATTTGGATGTGGGAAGCCAAACGTCGTCGACACACATCCCTCACACATTAATGAGCATTCTCTCGGCACACCCACAAGATCTAAGATACATTGCAGTACGCACCAACCCACTACTGCAAGCGAGCTACCGATAAAAATTTTCCACAGCTTCTGCCAAAACTTTTTTTCCGCCACTTCTTCGCGCAGTAGATAAAAAGATAGCGCCGCAAAGAAAATCATCCACACCACGCCAACCGTGAGCAAACCACGCACGCGGTTCGCCGACCACAGCAAACTTAAACTCGCAAAAATCGGAAACAAGAAATACTGCCATTTCGAAAACACTTCACTAATCATTTTTCTTTTAATAATTAAAACTAGCGCCGTCACATCAAACACCGCGAGCCAAATTAACGGCAAATTGATTTCAAAATACATCGACTCGTTCGTACCAAACGAAATCAGTGGATAATACGAAAAATAAAGCATCGCCGGCAATATATATAATAATATACGGTAAAACTTACTTCTTTCTCTCATTCAAACACTCCTTCGCATAATCTGTGAGTTCCTTATCAAATCTCTTCCCACTAAATCCGTCTGCTGTTTTGTTCACTTCCTTACGATCGAATTTTATTTTCTCAAATTCATTAATTGCGTCCACCAGTGAACTCACGGTTTGCTTATCAAACAAAAGTCCATTCTTTTTATCAAACACATAATCCTTCGCCCCACCTTCCCTAAACGCAATCACCGGACACCCTGTCGCGAGCGCCTCAACCGGCGCAATCCCAAACGGTTCCATGCTCGGGAACAGATATCCTTTCGCATGCGACAAATAATTCTTTAACTCCTTTTTGTCCATCAGTGGCAAAAACTTCACTAGTGGGGAATCACCCGCCATCTTCACCAAGTTCTTATGTTCCGGTCCCTCACCGATTACCAGTAATTTCCTGTTTGCTTTGAGACATGCTTTTACGGCGAGATCCAGTTTCTTCCAAGTCACCTGGCGCGAAGTCACAATGTAATAATCATGAGCCTCACCAAATTCTTTTACTTTGAAGTCATCCACTTCTACCGGCGGATGCACCACCACTGCATCGCGTTTGTAATACTTCTTAATCAAATCTTTCGCATAATCCGAAATCGTTACAAAATAATCTACATCCTGCGCCGCCTTAAAATCTTTTTTGCGAAGTGGCTTCACGAGTAGTTTAAAGAAGAATCTCACGAGCGGATTCAAAATCCCAAATCCCGGATTCTCCACGTATTCATCATACATCTGCCAATAATACTGCGTCGGTACATGGCAATACGAAATGTGAATCCCATTTGGCGCCTTTACTGCTTTCGCTTCTGCACCCGTCACCGAAATCACTAAATCATACTCCGAAAGTTTCAAATGCGAAAACCATCTCTGCCGAAACACGCCAAGAAATCGACGTAGGCATGACGGAAAAATCTGTAACCATCCAGTCCTTACATCCGCATCCTTAAACCAATCAATTCCCTTTGGGTTATATTTCGAAGTATAGATCGGCGCATCCGGATAAAGTTTATGAACGGCAAGTAAAACCTTCTCCGCACCACCCACATTTGTTAGCCAATCACAAACAATCGCAACTTTCATTTTGCACCGTCTCGCTTGATTACCGACACAATCGTTCTAAAGAAAATCTGAGTATCAAGCATCAACGACCAGTTCATCACGTAATAAATATCGAGAGCTCTACGTTCTTCAAATGAAATATCACGTCTACCAGACACCTGCGCAAAACCCGTCAAACCAGATTTCACTGTAAGTAGTAACGACCGATCACCATAATCACGTAACTCACCCGGAAGTAGAGCCCGCGGTCCAATTAAAGAAATATCACCCTTCAAAATATTCACGAGCTGCGGAAGTTCGTCGAGTGAGGTCTTTCGGATAAATCTACCGAACTTCGTAATTCTCGGATCGTCCTTTAAGAAATCGCCATTCTTGCGATATTTTTTAATTAGCTCTGGCTTCCCCATTTTAATAAACGCTTCTTCCGGCGTCATGCCACTATATTCCGTCTTCATTGAACGGAATTTGTAGCACTTAAATTTACGATTAAATTGTGTCAGTCTTTCGTCTGCATAAATCGCTTTATGTTTTACATCCGAAAGTTTGATTATGAGCCAAATAATCAGCATCGGAATCGCACCAATGATTAATCCAATGAGCGATAACACGATATCGCAAATCCTTTTTACTACCGCTGCACCACCCGTGAGTGGTGTGAGTTTCACCAACACCGCTGGCGTATTCCCCACGAGTTCCAGTTCGCCAAAGTGTGACGACAAAGCCGTTTCAGAAGGTACGAAATAATATAATAAATGCTGATTAATTGCCTGACGATATACATATTCCGTCGATTTCTCATCCGTCTGAAAGACCACATCTGGCTTTGCCCGACGAAGTGCATCTTTAAGTGACGAGTACTGTTTACCGCGTAAATCCTCTGGAATATATTTTCTCGCCGACACTACACCCACTAGTCTATACCCACTTTCTGGCGAAGACGAAATATAGTTCGCGAGATATTCCGTATTCTTATTGTTACCAATAATCACCACGCGTTTTGTGCCATAATCCCGTTTAAAGATTTGTCTCACGATTAGCCGCATCAACATCCGTTCTATTACTAGAAATACGAATGACAAGAATACGGACATGAGCGCCACGACTCTCACCGGGAATAAATTGTTGCTTGTAAAGAAATCGTAAACGATGAGCGCTGCCACGCTTAAAATTGCTGCAAGAATTAATCTTCCCACCTCCGGCAGTCTTGACTTGCCTAGGAACACTGACTTCTTATACAGCCCAAGTGCCGCGAGAATCACAATCAAAAATGGAATCACCCACAAAATTTCTAACGTAAAAATCAAAAGCTGCGAATTAAACTCGTACGGACGCGGATCTACGTGCACACGGATGAAGTATGCCATCGCAAAAGACAGCACCAGCGCCACTGCATCACCAATAATTAAACAAACTCTCAGAATATAATCGGACTTTTTCCGCATATATTAATTATAGCATTTTATCTGTTACTGTTGCAAATCCAGCGTCAAATTGTTCGAGATGTGATAGACATTGTTATTGATAAACACCACCGGCTCAATCTCGTAATTACCGCTCATCGTCACATAGACCGGAATTCTGACTTGATTGCTCTTGTAACGATCAGATAGCATGATGCTCACATATTCATTATTGTTCTTAATGAGATAGAGGCCATCCGCACTGTTCAGTGTCGCCGAATATTTCAAGCTCGATGGCAGTGCCAAGTTAATCGTACCATTCCTTGCTTCCCCAACCAGCTTCGTAATATCAATCACGAGCGTCGAAGTACCACCGACTTTCTTGTTGCCCTCAAAACTAATCGAAATGTCGTTTAAGTAGTCGTCACCAAGTTCCGAAATCCTACCTTGGTAATAATACGTTGCAAGCAAGTTATCCGACGATGGATTAAACTTGATGTCTTTTAATTCATCCATATAGAAGACTCGCTTCTCAATCTTAAGCGGCAAGATATCTACATTCTCTGTCGAACCGTTAGTCGAAATCGCCACTGATTCCTTCTGTGACAAATCAGTTTCGTTATTTTCAAAGAACGAGATTAAGGCATACTCCAAGTAATCCGCCGCTGAGTCAATCGCTATCACGGCATCAATCTTCTCGGCTGCCTTTTCCTTGTTAATGAAGGTCGCGAGGACCGCTGCAAGATCCGCCACATCATCAGTTAAGAAATCATCATAGAATAGTTTCGCGCTGTCGTAATCACCGAGGAAGGCAAATGCAATACCAATTTTCACTCTTTCTTCATTTGTAAGTCCTGCCGTCTTAGCCACTTCCTTTAATTCAAGTAACACCGGTTCCCTAAAGCTTGCCAGTACTAACAGTTTATTGATAATCGTCGGTGTATCGTCCTTGAGGTCTAAGCTATAATTGGCCGCCTTCAGTTTGAAGTAATCTGGCATGTAGTAATTCGTGAGCGCCGTCAGTACATAGTCACCCGCTGCATTCTCGAGCGGCTTCAGCAAGCCATCCGATAACAAGTATCCACTAAGGTTCGGAGTTTGGCTCGATGTAATTTCATCGTAATACTTGTCACTATATTCAAATGACTTATAGTAAGCAACTTGTGTATCGAGGCGTGAAGTCAAATTCGAACGAATGAACTTAAGATACTTTAGATACGTTCTCGTATTTTTGTTGTAAATCTCGACAATCACTGGGTTCTTGACTGGCGTCACCGTCGTTCCATTCGAAAGCCCAACTTCCTTCTTAATCGAAATTTCTTGCGTCGTCTCGACCACCCTTAATTTAAAGGCCATCTTGTCTTCATTGCCCGCCGAATCACGTCCCTCAATTCTAACTGTATATTCGCCGAGTTCCAGTTTGCCAAAGTTCGCAAACACATTCTGCCCTGGTTTACCGGAAGCCGTGATTGTTTTATCAATTCCATCAATCGTAAATGTGAAATCGATCTTATCGCCACCGGCCACTATCGCATTAGCGTTTAGTACCACATCGTCAGTATTCTTGGCACTCTTTGGCATCACTGTCGAAATCGACAGTGGCAAATACGAAGCAACCTTCGTTGTACCAACACCAGCATTAATCACGTCGCTCACTTCCACTGCATGGACCGTAATGCGGAAAGAAGTAATCGAATCGTTGAGTTTAAATTCAAACTCACCCTCACCATTATTAATCGTTCTTTCCTCAAAGAATAATGTGTCACCAAAGTCATATCGGTATCCAGTTGCTGCACCAAGTCCAGCATCAGTACCGTTTAACTCGAAGTCCGTAAATGTCGACATCGAATACAATTTCAATTTTTTATTTACGTAGAGACTATTCAAAAGATCCGTCTGATCATCATCAGCATTAAAGATCGCTTCATTCACTACCGAGAGATTCACTCTGGCCTTGTCCGGTTTACTACCATCTTTTCTTTCAACTACAATCTTCGCTTTTACCGTATCACCCGGCTCATATGATTCTTTTTCCGGGGTCACCTTCACCGTCAATTCTGAATCCGAATGTCTGTAATCTTTATAGCTTGGCATCACGCGATAGAATTTACCATTCATGAAATATGCACCAGCAATCTCAGAGCCCGGATACATATTTAGGTCAAACTCTAGTTCGTATTCATCTTCATTGAACATATTCGAGCTGACAATGTTTTCTTTGAATGCAATCACGAGCACAGTGCCTTCATTACTCACTTTTTGACCCGTCGCATCATAAAGACCTAACTTCAGTTTGTCGCCAACCGAATAATTATATTGCGGATAATAAGCATTTGTTTCTTCCGCATAGTTATAATCCTTCAAGCCAAAGCGATACAAATTGTAAGCCCACGACAAACCATTGCCATAATATGAAGAATAGTCATTTAGCGTATTCGAATGCTTCTTTGCAGCGGGCGAAGTGTTACCATAATAATTCTGGTAATAAGTCACCTGTCCAGAATAAGCCGGCCTGCCCTTCGCATCCGTCGCCGACACTATGGCATAGTATCGATATTGCTTGTTCTCCGTTGGTTCCAAATAGTCCGTCGGATAGCTAAACGAGGCAGCGCCATTTTCAAACGTTACGTCATACACGCCAATTTGTTGATCAGCAATATTATATCTGTAAGTTGGCGATGTTTCCTTCGTATAAGGATTATAATATGTGCCAGTTTGAATTCGTTCCGTCATGGCTACATGAATATAAACTTTACCTGGGCCAGAATAGTTTGACGTCTCAAGATTCTTATAACCGTAACCCGTCCTCACATTTTTAGTTAAATCGAGAACTTTAGCCGCAAAATCTAGTTTCTTCGCTTCACTATCATGTTTAGTCGTGAAAGTCAGATTATTCTTAAACACATAGAAATCTACGTTCGTATCATATTTATTATATTCAACGCCAGCCGCTTTAATATGGAAATACCTAGCTTCAATATTTGAAGTGTTTGATTGCGTTGCCGTTACCTGAGTCGTTGGAATGCTAAACGAAGTTATCCCTTGCCCATCTGTCGTGCCATAAATCTCTCTACCACCAGATTCATAAACAGCAATTGTCTTATTCGTTGCCGGGAAACCAGTCACGTGAGTTACCTTCACTGAGAAATTAATATTTTCACCGCCATTGACATAGTTTTTATCGGCAATCACTTCATAAGAATAATTTTCGAGCGTGTAATCCTCTACTGAGATCCTCCGGCTTGCTAGTATCGAATCATTATACTGAGCGTCCAAGCTATACGCTTTCGTATCGCGATAATTATCTAGCTGAATCTCCGTCGAGAAGAAACCATCTTCGTCGAGAGTTACTGTCTTCTTAAGCGTTCCGAAAACTACGTTGAAGTTTTGGCGGTTCGGTGTATCGCGGAAGAATTTAATCGGAATGTAGCCCCAAACTTTAATTGTGTCCGTTGGTTTATACAAAGGACGATCCGAATAAATATAACCATTCGGATATAAATCGTTGCGATAATTCTTTAGTGCCACGATTAGTGGTTGATTGTCGTCGCCAACTTTGACATAACTTAATTCATTTGAAAAATCCGACACATCCTTGAAAGTCGTAACGCCCTTGTCATCCGTCTGCTGTGACTTGCCATTATAGCTCACATTTACGCCAGACTTTAATTCACCATCTCTTGCCACCCACACCAAAACATCACGTTCCGACTCAAATGCGTACGCCGCATAATCATTCACCTGAATGAAAGCATTAAAAGTGTTGGTGCCAGATGCATTCTTAAAATGTAATACATAATAGCCAGACGGCAGATTTTGTTTTAACGTTAAGAAATATTGCCAATCGTAAGAATAATTACCGGCTTCAGTCCTTTTCTCAAAAGTAAATTCACCATCGACTGCCGAACCACTACCAGTTCCTTCCTTCAAGAATTTGATATAGTCATCAACATTTTCAAACTTTTCAATATTGACGCTCGTAGTGTCTTCAAAGGCAGTCTTATCATAAAAGATCACTACCGGTGCTTCATTTTCAGTAAATGTGTAAACATTATCAAAAGTAATACCGCGCGTCGCGTCTGAATTATAAGAAGTTGTTGCTTTCGCATAGGTCGAAAAACTTGAATGGAAATCACTCTTCATGACTTGCTCGCCATATTTGAGTCCTGCTTTAATCGTCACTTCATAGGTCGCATTTTCGGCAAGTGGCGCTGATGGGGTAAATCGCCACACCCGTCCTTCTTTTTTCAAACTACCTTCAATCGCCGGCGAAATCGAAAAATGCGATTCGACATCTTCAATATCTGGATACGAAAATGCAAATTCAATCACTGAATTCTTCGATACATAATTCGCGCCATCAACCGGGTAAAACTTGGAAACCGATAAATCTTTTTTCGTTTGGAAGGCCCATTTATAAGCAATCACTTCATTACTTACGGAATCGATGTTAAGAACTGTATTGTCTGGCAAATCCGACATCGGAATCACTTCGTAAAGTGATCCACCAACTCTTTCCACAATATCGTAGTCAATCGCTGGCTCAAGGTAAAGCGATTTGCGAACGCTCGTCAGATTACCATTTTCAGTCTTCACCAAAAAATGTGAATCCGGCTTCACCACGCCATCAACGACATCGGACGCCTCCACGCTTAATACTTTTAGTTTCCCTTGTTGCCAAGGCGCTTTACCGGCAATCACTATACCAAGTAGTGCACCGAGTATCACAATTAAACCTATTTCGCACGCTAGTAAAATGCGAAAACGGCCTTCAGTTTGTTTGCCCATCACGGTTTCCTTTTATATGACCTTTATTTAATCAAATTATAACACAAAAACCATAATGGGCTTGTGTTTTATTCGACAGTTACCGACTTTGCCAAGTTACGTGGCTGATCGACATTGTAGCCTTTGGCCACCGTCATATAGTAAGCAAACAATTGTGAAACGAGATTCATCAGCATCGGTGCAAAGAGTTCAATCTCACCTGGAATTCTAATCACATCCTCAACCGGCAAATCGAAATCGGTGTTCGTTACCACAATCACGTGACCACCACGAGCCAACACTTCCTGCACATTCGAAATCGCTTTGTCAAAAAGTGGGCCCTTTGGCACGAGTGCAAACTCCATAAATCTATCATCAATTAGTGCCAACGGACCATGCTTCAACTCACCAAATGCATACGCATTCGCGTCCACATAAGAAATCTCTTTGAGTTTCAATGCACCTTCCATCGCAGCCGGATAAGCCGTATCGCGACCAAGATAAATCGCGTGCTCATATTCCTTGTGCGCTTCAGCCACGCGCTTCACGTCATCGTGAACTTGATCTAGAGTTTTGCGAATCATTTCTGGCAAATTCGCAATTTCTTTGATGTATGGATAAAGCGCGCCTGGCTTTACACCTTTTGCTTGTGCAATTGTAATACCAAACATCACCATCGCAATCATCTGTGAAGTAAACGCCTTCGTTGATGCCACTGAAATCTCTGGGCCCACGTGAACATAAGTACCACCATCTACCTCACGCGCAATCGTCGAACCAATCGCATTCACGATGCCAATCGTTGGTACGCCCTGTTTCTTAATCTCACGAAGACAAGCTAAAGTATCTGCCGTCTCGCCAGATTGCGAAACAATTAATGCCACTGAATCCTTTGGAATATAAGCCGAACGGTAACGGTATTCTGATGCAATCACCGTCTCAATCGTGATTTCCGGCGTAAATTGCTCGATATAATATCCGGCTAACAACCCGGCATGATAAGCCGTACCGCAACCGACAATTACCAAATGTTTTATCTTCCTAAGTTTGTCTTCCGAAAGTCCTGGGCCACCAAGCCTTACCGTACCGGTTTCAAGATTCACCCGGCCACGTAAAGTTTCCGTCAGTGATTCCGGTTGCTCCATAATTTCCTTTAATAGAAAATGCTCGTAGCCACCTTTCTGAATCGCCGCAAGATTCGTTTCAATCATTTCCACCTTTGCGGATACCGGTTCTGCATTAAGTGTCTTAATCTCAATGCTGTCTTTATGTACTAATGCGACTTCTCCATCATTTAGATAAATCGCTTGTTTAGTATGTCCGACTAAAGCTGATGCGTCCGAAGCAATCAAAGTTTCATCGTGTCCTACACCAATCACGAGTGGAGAACCAGCGCGTGCTACTACAATTTCGTCTGGTGCCTTGGTCGATACGACCGCAATCCCGTAAGTTCCCTTTACGAGTTTTAAAGCCTGCACAACTGCATTAATTAGTGGATGTGCACCACCTTGATAAAATGATTCAACGAGTGCTGCTAAAACTTCCGTATCCGTCTCAGACTTAAACTCATGCTCAGTGAGAGTCGCCTTAAGTTCCTTGTAATTCTCAATAATCCCGTTATGTACCAAATAAATGTCCCCAGCCTGATGTGGATGAGCGTTCGTTTCGCTTGGTTCGCCATGCGTTGCCCAACGCGTGTGGCCAATCCCAATCTTATCTTCACGCTTGTTTTTTGCCAACTTCTCC
The DNA here is from genome assembly GCA_017464135.1 of Candidatus Saccharimonadota bacterium. Lineage (GTDB taxonomy): Bacteria > Patescibacteriota > Saccharimonadia > Saccharimonadales > Saccharimonadaceae > Nanosyncoccus. The sequence goes on from JAFUEB010000001.1 coordinate 46,938, forward strand.
TCAAGGTTAATGATCTTTCCCTTTGCTCGGAGTAAGGTTGCGTTCCCGTCCTTATCAAGCGTCACAATCCCAGCCGAGTCATAACCACGATATTCAAGTCTCTTTAAACCGCTAATCAAAAAATCCTGTGCATTCTTGTTCCCTACATAGCCAACAATTCCACACATTTTGTTTTCTCCTTAGTTAGTATATTAATTATAACATAAACGGCCTTTTTCCGGGTTCCAGATTGTTTTGCTACGTTCCGTAGCATAAAAATGTTAAAATGTAAGGTAAAGATGCTTGTGAAACACCTTAAAATCGGTAAAATTTGGCTAAAGGAGAAAATAATATGAAATTCAACGAAAAAATTAAAGTATTAAGAAATGCTAACCATTTAACTCAAGAAGAGCTCGCCGAGCGCCTCGACGTATCTAGGCAAGCTATTACTAAATGGGAGAGCGGCGAAGGCACGCCGGATATTAATAATCTCAAAGAGATCAGCAGCCTCTTTGGCATCTCAATCGACGAACTCGTGAAAGACGAAGAACCGTTAAATACCGAGCGCAGACTTAATAATATTCTGGTGAGAGAACTTCCGATTGACCACACCAAGCACTTTGATCTAAAAATTAATAAAGCTAGTGTCGTAAATCTCTTGCCGAGTCCTGAAGAAATAGTTAAACTTGAAATCCTTTCTAACGAGATTTTAAACCTCAGTCCATTCTTTGAAACTGTACTTGATAACTGTAAATATGATAGGTTTGACCTCAAAGTTAAAGCGAAAAAATTTGCCAAACCGGATGATTACGAGATTAATATCTATCTACCACAAAAGTATATTAATGAAATTGAACTGGCCACGGAAGCCAAACAACTTAACATTAAAAATCTTGACCTTAATAAATTAGAATATGACGGCGAACTTAAGTATTTAAATGTCACTGGATTCAAAGGCAAAATCGTTCTAAATACCTCTAAATCCGACATTGAAGCCACCTACGACAAATTTGACGGCGCTCTTGAAGTTAACACCATCCATTCCGTTGCAAGAGTTAAACTCCCGGCCGGCACCGAGTACCAACTCGTGAAAAAAGGCGCCAAAAATGAATTCATAAACGCCGTTCACACTGAAACATCCAAAAATGTCATCGAGTTGAACGGCATCGGCAGCAAGCTCATCATCGAATAGACAAAATCTAAAAATATGTTATAATATATAATATATACTGTTTCAAAATAAGGGGGTATTAAAATGAAACTTTTCAAAAACAGTATCGTACTTTTAGTCGTTCTATCCATCTTTGTCGCCTGCTTCTGTTCACCCGCCTTTGCACTCTTTGAAAAGGAAGATTATTTCGCCAAAGGGCTGAATCCCGAGCGGGACTATCTCATCGTCGTCAATGCCGACCATCCTTATGAGTTCGGTGGCTCGTACGACCAAGCGTTGCAAGACGATCTCGTCTACATCTCCGATGTTTACGGCGAAGCCACGCCCATCGAAAAAGGCGCACTGCTCGCATTCTCGCAACTCCAAGCCGCCCTTCATGATGAAGGCATGACTGTCGGTCTCTTCAGCGCCTATCGCACCGAAGAAGATCAGGAATGGGTCTACAATTACTATGGCAGCCTCGCCGGTTGGGCCGAAGACAATCCTGCCCAGCTCCCAGGCTACTCGGAGCATCACACTGGATTACTTCTCAATGTCGTAATTCTCTACCCCGGCGAAACAAATGAACCGATTTGGTACACCGAAACGGCCGAACGCCAGCAGAACATTCCCTATTTCAAACTGCTTCATGAGAATCTCGCCGACTTCGGTTTTATCGACCGCTACCCAGCCGGCAAAGAAGATGTCACTGGCGTCCCCTGCGAACCCTACGAAATACGTTTCGTTGGTTCATCGAGTGTTGCTCACGAAATCATGGATCACGGCCTCTGCCTCGAAGAATATCTCTACGGAGAATAATTCGAGGTTAACGGAGCTTCGGCTCCGTTTTTTCTTCCCTAGTGTTATAATTATTACAGATGAAAACTATCAAAACTTATGACGAGCTCAGAAACGAAATTGCTTCATTTGCCGATGATTTATATCGCGAATTCAGTCTTAAAATCATTCTAACTAAACGCCCATTAATCGGCGTCCGCATTCCAAAGATTCGTGAAATCGTTTCTCACGTTGATAAGAATTCCTTCACTGAAATCATTTCTTATGAACCCATTGCCTATGAAGAAATCCTCGCCCGTGGCATGATTATCGCCCGCTTGCCTTTTAATAAAATGTGCGAATACTTCGACTCGCAAATTAACTTTATTGACGACTGGAGTACCTGCGACACCTTCTGTTCTAGCATCCGCCCAGCCATCAACAAACATCGCGAAGAATTTTTGAACGAAAAGATTGAGCCACTACTAAAAAGTAAACAAGTATTTTCCATCCGTGCCGGACTAGTTTTACTAAAATGTTGTTACATTACACCAGATTATTTACATCTCATTTTTGATCGCGTTGCTTCCCTCGCCGATAATGATGCCTACTATGTTAAAATGGGCATCGCCTGGCTTCTCTGCGACTGTTTCATCAAATTCCCAGACGAGACTCTCTCCTTTCTCCAAAACTCCAACCTCCCCGCCTGGACTCACAACAAAACCATCTCCAAAATCTGCGACAGCTACCGCGTGCCAAAAGAAGCAAAAGACTGCCTGAAAATAATAAGAAAAAAGGAGCATCATGCCAAAAACGATTAACACTTTTAAAGAAATCGCCGAATATCTTTACGACCTCGGCATCCATGATTTTCGCATCTTCGAAATAAAATATGATTCGGAAACAAAAGAAGCATCATTTCTTCTCGAAGACACCTGGGAAAAATCTAAAGATTATCATGATTATTGGTTTCTAGAAATGAAGGGAGTCAGTTATTTCAAATACGATTCCGGCGACAGCGAATTCATCTTAACTGACTACGGATTTGAAAACAATGAAATAAGCCTCGCTGGAACCATTGGCGGAGATTTAACAATAAAAGCAACCGATTTCAAACTAAAGCTTCCAGAAAGAGAGCAATCTTCCCAAAACTATTAGTCTTTGTTATAATAATTTCATCCAGGGGAGTCTAGGACTTCCCCTGAATATGTTGTGCAAAAGATTAGAAAAAAGAACCCCGCACTTACGGGGTTCTTTTTGCTTTAAAGCAACCTAAGCCTCAGCTTCGTGAAGTTTCTTAAACTTCTTGGATTTACCGTCAAGTTCGTCAAGATCTTTTTCGGTGATCTTCTCTTCTTTACCGGATTCGATAAAGTTGCGAAGCACGCCGACCAAGATGAATGGTCGGACAAAGACTGAGTGGAGAATGCTCCACATGATGATGCCACCAAGTGCGCTGGCACAAATCATCAAGTTGCCAGCTTCCGCGAACCAGCTCGAAACATCAAGTTCACCCTTAGCAATCAATTCGGCTACTTCGCCGGCAAGTGCCTTGAATGCATCTGGGAAGGCCATGCAGATTAAGTAAGTGATACCAAAGAATGCACCACCAATCACGACAAATGAAATGAAGCTAATTCCAAACACGCGGCCGAGGTTCTTAAGTAAAGTTTTGCCACGTTTAAAGAATAGTACTGCACCTTCGAGCGTTGCCTTTGTAGCTTTCTCGTCCTTCTTGTAGAACACCCAGCCGAGACAACAATCGCAAAGATAATTTACAATTGTTTGAATCACACTGGAAATTATACTTCCGACCGTGCTACCACTATCGCCGCCAATCGCATTGCCAGCAGCCGTAATGGCACGACCAATCTGATTGAAGATGCCCTTAATCGCATTCGTTACTAAATAGTAAGCTGCGACAGTTAAGAAGCGTTCCTTTACCACTTTTTTACCAGCGCCATAAACATCCTCTGGGAGTTTGCCCTTCACGATGCCTTCAGTCATCATCGCAATCTGACCGGCTTTAAAAATATACGAAACAAAGTGTGAAACAATCGCCACAATCACAATTGCAACCACGGCGCCGATTAGCACACCGATTAATCCATTACCTGATACCTTATCAGCAATCAAGAACCCAACTGCCGATAATAGCACGATTATAATGACGGAGCCAAGATCCCATAGGAATCGTCTTAGTGAAAACGTCAAAGTTTTCTTGTATATTTCTTTATTGTCCATACACTCCTTTCCTTATTATTTCTTTTGTTTTGGTTTGTCACTAATCGTTATGCCACCAAATCCACCGGCGGCGTCTAAATAAATGGTATATTTGCCCTTTGATTCCCCTTTTCTCTCATCAGAAATTCCGCCAAAGATAAATCCGGATTTCGACTTAATATTCACATCTTCCGGCACTTTAATATCCACTCCACCAAATAGAGCAAAGGCTTTAATCACGGTGTCTTTCGTAAATTTTGCTTTGCGAAGATCGAGCTCGGCCCCGCCAAAAATTGCTACCATATTCGAACCAGAGAATACTTCGTCATTGTAAACTCTCTCGCTTCCGGAGAACACGGCTGTCTGCGCATCCATGGTTTTATCATCAGCATCCTTCACCTTTTTCTCGACTTCTTTGTCATTCTTGCTGTGAAAAATGCTGCGGAAAATAATTGAAAGACCAATCAAAATCAAGAATAGCGCGAGGATTGCTTTCCAAGCCACTTCCCACTCAAACACATGCTGTGCTGCAAGTAGCATAATAATCCCTGCACCAAGAAATGCTAGACTCTGCAATCTTTCTTTTTCCGTAATTAAACTTATTGCACTCGGCACGATGATGAATAACGTCCACCATCCGTCGAAGAATACATCAAAATTAAATAATCCAATTGCATTGCCGCCGAAAATCACACCCAGCGCCACAATTGCAATTCCCCAAATAATAGGCCTTGCCTGTTTCATATAACTCCTTTTTCTTACCAACAATTATATCACAAGAAAAATCTATGCATGCCAACCAAATGTACGACGCCTATGAATTCGAAGGCCATAATATGTACTGACACTTGCCACTGCTACCACGAGCGAAGCCGTTACAATGATTTGCGGAACACCCATATCATCGCCACGCGTAAACGCACCCGTGTCCGGAATCTTAATCTCAACCCCAACCGTCTGTTTCACGTCATTTAGATCCTTGTGTTCAGCAATTAATTCATCTTCCGTGAGTTCCTGCGCTGGCGTAATCACATCACCAGTTTCTTCATCGATTTCTTCTTCAATCCATTCACCAAAGTAGAGTTCTTCAAACACCACAATTTCCTTACCCGTCATGCCATCAGTCTTAAAGGTAAACTCCATTTCCTCAAAGCCATGGTCATCTTCTGCCACAAATACATGAATCACCTTGGTTTTCTCATCTAATAATTCAATTACTTCGCCAGTGTCTTTGTCGCGTAACTCACCTACCAAAGTATAAGTATCACCAACCACCAAACCTTCATATTCAATCTTGTCAACCACCGTCGCTTCGATATCTTTCTTCAGTTCCTTGTCGCCATCGGTTTTGTCAGTCGCTATCGTATGAATCTTTGGTGTCGCCACATCAATCATCTGCTTCGTGTCGTTCGCATCCTTGTGCCAGGCAATCAAAGTCTCCGAATTATTATTTTCCACGCGGTACAACTCTTCGTAAATCACTAGTGACTTGCCCTTAAATTCACGTGTATCAAACTTAAATTCTACCTGCGTTTCAGTCGGAATCACGCTCGCACTTCTAAGATCAATCGTTGTTTCGCCAATCACCTCAGCACGGTCACCGGTTTCCACAATCGCTTCAATCGGTGTATCTTCCGTCTCGGAGCCATTCTCGCCTTTTCTTTCTACCACATAACCAACAACCTTATATTTCTCTTTCGTTAAGCCTTCAAGACTCACCGTATCCACAATCGTCGCCATACCAACACCAATTGTGTGGTCACTATCAAGTTTATCCACCGCTTCCGTACCCACGCGCGGACGTACTTTCACGGTCTGGTTCGTATCATTAATGTTTTCGTGACCAATCACGAGATCCGTCAGCTGGTCTTCCCAGTTCGACGACGTCACGCCATCCACATATTCATAAACGCGCTCGTACACGACCACTTCCTTACCCGGAATCGTCGTCGCATCAATATTAAATCTCACTGTCGATGAACTCTCGACCGCATCCGGCATTGTAATCTTCGTAATCTTCGCCGGTACTTCTACGCCACCGATTTCCAGTACCTTAGTCGTACCAGTTGACTTCGTTTCGGCCTTATCAATTAATCTTGCTACCAAGATGTAATCACGTCCCACTACCAAATTCTGGTAGGTCACTTCATCGCGAATCACCTGTGCTCTGTCCGGCTCTATAATCTTATCGCCATCCGTATCATCCGTCGCATTCGTTGAAAGTCCGAGATCCACCACGCGCACGATTTCCTTCGTATCCGAGAAATCCGCATTGTGTACTGTCGTGAGAAGCCACTCATCGCCATTTCGCTTGTAAAGTTTTTGAATAATACCAAGTGTTTCACCAATGTATTCCGTCGTATCGATTGTGTTAAAGTTGAGATCAAAGCTGCCCGTTCCGCCGCTCGATGCCGTAAAGTTCTGTGCCTTCGTCGTAATCTTCTCTTGCGGTGGCGTAATCTTCCAAAGCTCGCCTTCCACGCGGTAACTTGCGCCCGCCTCAAGACCACCATACATCGTGTAATCCGTCACGCCAGCGTTCTCGCCAATCTCAATTTCCTTATCTTCCGGCGAGACATTTTCCTTGTCATCCGGATTACTATTCGTATTTCTTGCTACCGTATCAATCTGTGGGTTATCCGGTAGTTCGTTTACCACTGTCTTCGTAACCGTCTGTCCTTGCGACGAAATCGTGACAGTAAAGCTCTCCTTTTTATAGGCCACGTTCTTCGACGATTCATTTTCAACCACCGTATAAGTGCCATAAACAATATTGTTTAGTGTCACCACGCCATTAGCATCGGTTTCACCAGTCGTATAGTTAATCCCCGCGTTCGCCGTATTCGTCAGCGTAAAGGTAATTCCCGCAAACGGCGCATTCGTCCAACTATTTGTCGTCCCATCATAAATCTTGCGATACTTTGTAATCGTGAGACTACCTTTAATAATCGAGTTCGAGAATGGCATCGATGTGAGATCAAACATCTGTCCATTCGTAGTTAGATAAAACTTCTTACAACTCGTATCCGTCAAATTGTAACCCGTACTGGCGCTAGTTTCCTTCACACAATACCAGCTTCCGCCTGCCACCGGATCAATCGAAAGTGCCGAAGAACTAGTCGAGGCGAGACCATACGCGTTCGTCGTGAGAGTCACGCCAGTGGAAGTACCCACTGAGCCATTCGAATCCGACTTATAAACTGTAAAGGTCGTGCCTTGCACCGATGCTAAGCCACGTGCCGAAGTCGAATTGGTTTCCACATCTACCTTCTTTACCGTCACGCCACCATTTAGCACTTGCTTGGTGTTAGACTTGTTTACCGTGGCTGTTGAACCCGTCGGAATCGTACCACACACTGGCGTCGTATCTTGCACATACCCATTTGGTGGCGTCGTTTCCACAAAACAAACTACCTTACCGGCATCACCCGAAAGTGTCGACGTATAACCATCCGACCCAGTTGTCTTAGTTGCGATCGTTACACTACTATTTCCCTGTTCGTAAACTCTAAAGGTCGCATTAGCGAGCGGCGCATTGGTCGCCGAATCATACTTATAAAGCCGAATATTACCAGTCGCCTTCGTATTTGCCATATTCACATAGACAGTTGAGTTCGCCTGGATAGTTGCACAATGTGGGGTTGAGTCTAGCACATACCCACTCGGCGGCGTCGTCTCCACGAAACAAATCGTGTTCCCTGCCGTCGCTTCGTATGACGGAGTATAGCCATTCGAACCGGTCGTCCGGTTTGCCAATGTCGTGCCGCTATTATTCTGGTTGTAAAGTCTAAAGACCGCGCCACTAAGTACACCCGTACCACTCAGTGCTGCATTATATCCAGTTGCTGAGTCATACTTCAGCATTTGAATGTAACCCGTTTGCACTACCGGAGTCGGCGTGTAACTACCTTCAATCCAACCGAGCGTCTGGTGACTTGAATCGCTTGGGTTAAAAGTATACAGAGTGTATTGCGCTGGCGCATCTGAATAATTCGAATTAAACCAACTCATAATTGTGTTGTAAGCTTGCGTCATACTGCTAGCCGCTGAGCCAGACAGACCGGCATAGTAACTACCAGCCGTTCCAGTGTAAACTGCACCAGCGAGCACGTGTCCCACCACGAACGCTCTTGCCTGCCCCGCCGTAAAACTCGCCCCGTAGCCATAAGTCACCGATCCAGCACTTGTAATTTGTGAACCAAGGCTTTCAAGATCCATTCCAGTCGACTTAAAGGCATTGTAAATCGTCGGGTTCACCGCCGCGTTCGTCACAAGCATAATTTTTACAATTGTCTGGTTCGATGAACTACTAATATAGCCATAATCACCCACGTGTGATGCTTTACCCGGTTGCAAGCACATTGCATACGAAGTATAACAACCGCCACCATTCCAACATGGTGCCCCCGAAGAACCATCATTAATACGATAAATATGTGTATTTAGCGAACCATAGGACATACCACCCGAAGGTGTCGCGCCTTCCATCATCGGCGAATCTGCCACGGCAAGTGGCGTTTCATTCATACTTCTGACTAAACCAAAAATGGCCAATGCTGCAATCATAGCAAAGGCTAGCCCATTCACGGCTTTCAGAAAAATCTCCCGACTTTTTGTTTTTATCTTCATTTTTTAAAACTATATGACCTTTATTTATCTCTATAATTGCACTTATGTTTAAAAAAGTCAAGTGTTTTATAATATAATTATCTATATGGAAGATAAATTATTATATATAGGCCATGCCAGCCTCCGCCTGACTACTAGCGATGGCAAAAATATTTATGTAGATCCTTATGCCGGAAACGACAGTGACTACGAACTCCCGGCCGATTTAATCCTTATTACTCACGACCATTTCGACCATAACGAAATTTCTAAAGTCCAGCACCGCGACCACGCGACTATCATTACCGAAAAAGAAGCCCTCATTAATGGCGAATACAAATCCTTCGATTTAGATTTTGTAAAAGTCGAGGCTGTTTCCGCCGGCTATAACCAATTCCACGACGAAACCAAATGCGTTGGCTATATTCTCACTCTAAAAAGCGGCATCACCCTCTACATTCCAGGTGACACCACCATTACGCCACAGATGGATTCCTTCGCAAGTCGTAACCTAGACTACGCCTTCTTCCCGATGGATGGTACCTATACGATGACACCGGAACTTGCGACCGAAGCGGCCGAGAAAGTTCACGCGAAGCATAGCATCCCATACCACACCGACCCAAATAACGACGCTCTAAATCACGACATCGTCGCTCGCTTCACCGTGGAAAACAAACTCGTCGTCGAAAAAGGCGAAGAGATTTCTCTAACTAATTCTTAAAATTGTTCGTTTACCACATCGACTTCCATCGGAATGTTGTAGAACATTTTGTAGCGCTCGGTAAATTTATCAAACGTCGGTGACGACACCCACATTAGTGAATCAAACGGCAAGCGTTTCAGGATTACTTCTTGCTTCCCCGCTTCCACTTCTTTTCGGATCGTCTTTAGTCGCATTACATCCACATAATAAACTGGTACAAAAATGCACACATAAACCGCCACGACTACTACGGCACTGAGTCTTAACGCCTTCTCGAGCCACGGCAAGAATTCATTTTGCTTTTTCGCTTTAAACGGTTCCAGCGCCTGCACCCACACCATCAAACTTATAATCACTAATAATATATATGGTGAGAAAAAGTTCCTCGGCCCAATCGGCGTCACCACAAGGAGCGGCCCGACGAGAATTGCAAACGAAAGCCACAGCACCGTCATGATTCTCCGTTCTGTCTTTTTGTCCTTCAAAATCGAAATCGTAAACACCACGAGCGACACAATCGCAATGAAAGAAAGAAGTGCTTCGAGATACAAAAAGACTTTCGGCTTGTACGTCGCGCCAATCACCACGTTGCTCAGCACGTCAATTAATGTAAATGCAGCAAAAACCGCAAACGACCACACCGATACTTTGTTTCTTTTATGCCCGCCGAGGAAGAACAGCCCACCAAGAAACAGCGACAAAACTAGAACCACATTCTTAAATAATCCATACGGGTGAATCGCCGTCACGTAATTCTCTTTCGCCCGCATAATGAGGTCCGTAACCGAAAAGCTCATCGTCCGATACCCGTCCTGTGCACTCGCAATATTTGTATACGCCGAATTCGTGAACATGAGGACCGCGCCAATCACCGCGCCAATCGTAAAGATTAGAAGCGCTGGCGAGAATCTTCTTTCCTTCGCCCACAAATAGATCTGAAGTAATATCGGCATCACCACGAAAAACACTGTCACATTCTCCATAATAAGGCTTCCGCCTAGCCCCAGTAAAAACATCCCAATTTTTAGCCAAAGCGACTCCACCTTGCCTTCAAAAACAATATTAAACACTACCATCAGAAACGTCACAATCATAATCGCCGTCGTCGCATAGTTGGAGAACCCAGACGTCCACGCCACCGACTGCGCGAAAATCTCATTTCCGACGAGAAAGATTAGCAGTATTGTCGCAAAGAACGCCCACTTCTGTTTCACAATGCTTTTTACAATCCACCCTATTCCAAAGAATGTCCCCGCCATCACGAGAGCCTTGAGTACACGTAGCCGCGTCAAAACTAGCACGATGATATAGCCAAAATATCGTCCACCATAGTCAACGAATCCGGCATTAATCCGATCAATCCCCACCGACGAGCCCCACGACCAGTCGTCACCTGTATACGGGAATAAATAGCAAAGCACCGCGAGGAGCACAAAAGTCATCAAGTACCAAGTCCGGTCCTTCCTAAGCCAATAACGTAATCTGTTTTTCATTTTTTACCTCTACAACTTGTATAGAATTATAAGATAAAACTCCCCGATTATCAATCTAACAATTTTTCAATAAAAAAGCCCCCGTAGGGGCTTAGGATTTTGTGCGATTCTTAGTTGAAGACTGAGCGTCCGTATTTAGAAGATTTGTTTCGTTATACGAGTTAACCGTGTATTCTCGGATAATTTTATCCTCTTCATAACGATAGACAATCTCGATTTCCTGTCTTGTGACACTCGTATCAGGCATTTTCTTGCTTCCCCGCCGATAGCCGGAAAACAGCATCTCGGAATTCGCGTTATAAGACTGCGTTTCCACCGTTTCGATAGCGTTACCATTATTATCATAGTATTGGTACGTTTTCGTTTGGTGAATTCTCACCACGGCATCCTCGTCTCGAATATCATCATCGATGAATTCCTTGTTCGTTCCGTCATAGGCCGGGTTCACCGTTAGTCTAGTCGATAAATCAACTTCAACTACTTCCGGGCTCTCTTCTGGTGGCCTTAAGAAATGTTTAATCACCGAAGGAAAAAACTCTTCTCCGTGTGTCGCATAGTAATAATACCGGAAACACGAAAACGCCGCCAGAATGAGAAACAGAATAATAATTAAGATCTTCTGGCCTCGTTTCATTATGTCACCTCACTTAAGGCTCGTCTTTCAGTGCCTCGTTGACGTAGTATTCAATCAACTGTTCCATCGGGCTACCGGGGGTACAATGTCCATCCCATTTTTCGATAATGAGATAGGCTGCCACTTCAGGGGTGAATTTTTCGCTGAGTTCTTCCCAGCCAGCCGTCAGACGTTCGGCTTCATACTTCGCGAGCTCCGCCTGCGTTTCGGCACTAGCGATGTTCGTCTCATATTCCAGCTTGTCATTTTCGGCTCGCTTGGTGAGGATCGCTCCGCGCGAGAGTTCCTGGTCGTACGCTGCTTCCGGCGAGAGATTCCCGATTGAAACGGAAGTCACGGTGATGAGCGTCGTATCTTCGCCGTTGTGATACCCGAGATATTCATTAATTCTCTTCTGGAGTATCTCCTTAAAGATCGGCTCCACATACACTCGTTTCGTCGCATTTTTCGCTTCTACTTCAAGCAGTGCATCCTTCAGGGCATTTTCCACGATTGACTGTGGAATGATATTCTCCCGGTCTGAAACGTTTTTCACGAGCCAAACCGATTTTGCTCCGCCACCAATCCTATAGCTAAAGCTATAGCCAGAGGCATTGATAATGACGTCGTCTTTGCTCTGCCCCTCAATGGAATTACTGTAAGAAGCAGTCTTAATCTTGTTGTCTACGATCACAATCGAAGTGTGCGTACTGTCATCAGTTGTATGACGCCCAGGCTGCAGGTATTCATCGGATACGATTCCGTCGTGTACCACGACACCAGTCGCGCCATCCGGCACTACCGTCTCACTACATCCCACCAGAAACACCATTACCATGAGAACGAGAATTGCGATTACCAGCTTTTTCACTGTCTTCATTCACATGCACCATCCTTTTAAAAAATACTTTGGCTTTTCGCCAACCCGGTTATTTTAACACATTTTACAAAATAATGCAAATATTATTAGGGCTATGCCATTTACTTTTTGCCAATTTTATGCTATAATTAATAAACTCGTTTGAGTATATTTTTATAGGGGGTGTACCTTAATGAAAAAATGGTTATTCTGTCTAGCAATCGTTCTCTGCTTCGTGCTTTTATTTAGTATCAGCGCTTTAGCTGAGAACAAAGAGCCCGTCGCAGAAAACGAAGAAGATGAGTTCTACGCCACCGTAATCACGGACGAACTCTTCGACCGCATCTACGGCAAATCGTTCAAGACCGATTGCACGGTCTCGCGCGATGAACTTCGCTATCTGCATCTACTCCATGTGGATTTAGACGGCGAAACCCACGAAGGCGAAATGATCGTCAACTACCACATCGCAGATACCGTCCTCGACATCTTCCGCGAACTCTACGAAGCGAAATACCCGATTGAAAAAATCCGCCTCGTAGACGAATACGATGCGGACGACGAAGCCTCGATGCGTGACAACAATTCGTCCAGTTTCAACTTCCGTTTCATCTCGCACACCACGCGTGTTTCGAAGCACGGCCTCGGCCTCGCCATTGATATCAACACGCTCTACAATCCTTACACCAAGGTCGTAGACGGCGAACGGATTATCGAACCGGCGACCGGCGAACCCTATCTGGATCGCGACGCGGACTTCCCGTACAAGATTGATCACGACGACCTCGCCTATAAGCTCTTCACTGAAGCCGGCTTCGAGTGGGGCGGCGACTGGACCGACCGCAAGGACTACCAGCACTTCGAAATCCCGACTGACGTCATCGAATCCTGGTACCCCGAAAACGCAGCATAACCAAAAGACCCGCGAAAGCGGGTTTTTCTTGAGCAATATAGTAGTAATACAATCTGGTCTTAGTTCGTTACATCTACTTGTTCTTTTTTTGTCTTAAACGTTTTTCTTGGTATTCTTTTTCAGCTCGCAAAAAGCTTTCAGCGACTTCCATCATCTGTTTTTTACTAGAAAACGGATCACGCTCACTATACTCTTTTAAATCATTTTTGATGAGTGAGATTAGTTGATCGACTCTAACAATATGCTCTCTGTCATATTTTGAAGCTTCCCTGGCATTAATAATACTTTCAGTATTTGAAACCACTACTAGCGGCTTATACCAATTCTTTTCAAATAATGCGCTAAAAAGAGCGTTTGTAATTCTATCGTTCTTTTGACGCCAACGTTGTTTCACGGTATCCATATGCCTTTGGTTCTGAGAAAGCGGAGATTCATGGCTAACTACTTTCTTTCCGTTTCTAATTAGAATTGTGCCATCCTTGCAAATCTTCCAGTCCCCACTCCAATTCTTACTCTCAATCAAATAGGTCCATCCTCTTGTTATTACAACAAAATCAATCTGTGCATCTTCTACATGTATCCCATGCAAAATATACATACCTATATCAGAATGTTCTAATTGGTATAAAATATTAGCCTCTCCCTCAGCGCCCTTCTTAAGACCAGCAAGTTTTTTCTTATTCTCGATCGAACGATGAGATTCTAAATAAGCAATCTGCCTTTGAAACCCTTCATCATCACGTTTAAGTATTACTGGTGTATGAAATCCACCAAAAAACTCCTGAACGCCGTTAAAAAAAGAATCCATGGTCGCCATAATTACTATTATACGCGCTACAATTAGAATAGCAAACTAAAGCGATAAGCCTACCACTTTCTCAATAGAAACACCATTATTCGCTGTGTTATAATCATAATAATACGAATAAAAGGTTAATTATGGATAATAGTGGTGACAATTTAGAAGAAAAACGCATTTGGGGTATTCATACTCCAGAGATAAACGATGATTTATTCTTACAAAGGAACACAATTGCCATCGGTTGGGAAGAACTCGGTGATTTGTCTAATGTTGAAAAAAACCGCGACGCCTTCCGAGAAAAATATGTTTCAACTTACCCAGACGCCAAAAAAGGTAATATCGCAGTTAATTCCGGAACTCTATTTAGATTCACCTGCGAAATGCAAATTGGCGATTATGTCGTCTTCCCATCCAAAAGTGACCGCATGATTAATATTGGTATTGTTGATAGCGATTACATTTTTAACGGCGAAGTATATCATTATGTACACCAAAGAAAAGTAAAATGGCTAAAACATCTTCCAAGAACCGCCTTCTCTCAAGGTGCACTATACGAAACTGGGTCACTTCTTACTCTCTTTACAGTTAAAAACTACGCAAGTGAATTTTTGACCGCTATAGAAAAGAATATCGTAAATGATATTCCAGAAGAAGATGAAAGCGTGGCTGTGACGGCCGATGAAATTCAAGAAAACACGACAGATTATATTATCAAAGAAATCAGTAGGCAACTAAAAGGATATGATTTCGAAGATTTCGTCGCAAACGTATTAGAAGCAATGGGATACAAGACAAAGATTTCGCAACATGGCGGGGATGGAGGTAGAGATATTATTGCTTATCAAGGAGAACTACAATTGCCACCGAGAATTGTCGTTCAAGCTAAAAGCCAAGACTCAAAGATTTCTTCGTCCCTCGTTCGAAATTTAAAGGGTGCAATGTGCGAAGGAGATTACGGCTTCTTTGTTACCCTCTCAGATTATTCTAAAGATGCAAAAGAATATTTGGAACAAAATCCGATCATTAGAGGTATTAATGGCGTCCAATTTGTGAAACTGTTTTTGGAATACTACGATAAGCTAGACGAAAAATATCGTGACATGTTCCCTCTGAAAAAGGTTTACATCCCAATCCAAAAAGAATCTAAAGAATAAACCGCAAAAGAGGAGAAATCAGCCATGAACAAAAACGCCAAAACAATCGTCATTTACTTTTCCGCGCAAAATCATACTAAAAATGTCGCAACGAAAATCGCTACCAATCTAAATGCCGACATTTTCGAAATCGAACCAGTCGAAGCTTACACCAAAGATGATTTGGACTGGACCGATTCCGCCTCTCGCGTCTCACGCGAGCATAGCGACGCTTCACTCCAAAACGTCGCCCTTAAATCTGTCTCCGTACCAAACTGGGACGAATACGAAACCGTATTTATCGGCTACCCAATCTGGTGGGGCGATTCAGCCTGGCCAGTCGATTCTTTTGTAAAGCAAGTTAATTTTGGCAACAAAACCGTCGTCCCGTTTTGTACTTCCCATTCTTCTAGTCTCGGTACGAGCGACACGGATCTAAAAGCTAAAGCTATCGGTGGCAATTGGCAACCTGGCCACCGTTTCTCACAAGATGCTACCGATGCAGAAATCAAAGATTGGACTAACAGCCTATAAATTATCAAAAATGAACAAAGCATTAAAAATATCAATCCCAATCCTCACCGTCATAATTATTTCGGTTGTCGTTACCACCATCATGATGAATAACAAAGAACCAAATATAGATCCAAATCTAAATCAAGAAACCACGAATGACGAGCCACGAGAAAAGGAAGCCAAAATGGATAAAATCTATCTTAATATCAACAATAGAAAATTAACAGTTAATCTCGAAAATAATTCCACTACCGCCGCCCTGATTAGTTTGTTACCACTAAACATTTCAATGAGCGACCTAAACGGTAACGAAAAATACGCTTATCTAGATAGTCCCCTTCCCACGAACGTCTACAGCCCAAAGCATATCGAGGCTGGCGACGTAATGCTCTTTGGCGATAACTGCCTCGTAATCTTTTACAAATCATTCGATACGAATTACGACTATTCAAAGATTGGCCATATCGACAATCTCCCAGAATTAGGTGATGGAAAAATTCTGGTAAAAACCTACGCAGAATAATGTATATGAAAAACACGCAAATAAAAACAGCAATTGAGTATATCAAAACCGAATACACCGCCGAGCCAGAATTCTTATGGCCAGATCGTTATCCTAGCTATGCAGTTTTTCGCCATGGCGATAATAAGAAATGGTTCGCATTAGTTGCCACCATCTCTAGTAAAAGCCTCGGCCTAAAAGAAGACGAAATGATTGACGTCATCAATCTTAAATTCGATAAAAATCAGACTTACAATTTCGCCGAAACGAGCGACCATATCTTCCCTGCTTACCACATGAATAAAAACCACTGGATTACCATTTGGCTTGATGGAACCTTGTCAGACGAACTAATCTTTGAATTAATCAAGAAAAGCTACCTACTCACAGACAAATAAAAACACCGCCTCTCGGCGGGTTCAATAATTCTTTCATTTGGTGAGGGGCGAGAAGGCGTTGTTACTCGGCTTTGCATGGTTGTGGACTGGTAGGCAAAGAGATAAGGATGTCGCTTCGCTCCATTCGAACTTTTGTAACTTTACGTTTAAAATTATCCATAACCTTGATTTTTAACGTAAAGTTTGATATAATAAAGATATGATAAATCAAGTTACGAGAGATAGAATTAATAGCTTATCTGAGGAATATCGTAAGCTAGCCGCCAAGTATAAAGAAGCTATTAGAGAGCTCACTATTTCTGAGCTTCCGGAAATGGTTTATAACTCAAACGCCATTGAGAATTCTACTCTTACACTTGAAGACACCGAAGATATTTTGATTCGCAACCAAATCCGCACCGATCACGAAATTCGCGAGATTTATGAAGCAAAGAATCTTGCCAGCGCCATCGAATACCTAATGGACAATCCAGAAAAAGAGATTTCCGTAGAGTTAATCTTGAAATTACACAAAACCCTACTTACAAATATTCGTAACGAGATCGCTGGTCGTTTTCGTTCCGGTAAAGAGTGGGTACGTGTCGGTACGCATATTGGCGCCAATCCAGAATTCGTAAACGGTTTTATGCATGATTTGGTTAGAGATTACAACTCTGATAACGGCGAATATTTCTTGGAAAAAATTGCCTACTTCCACGCAGAATTTGAAAACATTCACCCATTCGGTGATGGTAATGGCCGCATTGGACGTTTGCTTACAAATGAGCAATTAGACATGCTTGGTCTACCGCCAATCATTATCCCGAACAAATCGAAATTTGATGAATATTACCCTGCTCTTGACGAATATACAAAAACCAACAAAGCAGATAAACTCACTGAGCTATTTGCGAGCCTTTTGATTGAAGCGCTGTATCGTCGCATTGCTAAACTAACAGCTAAAAAGATTATCCCAGTCGCCGATTGGGCTAAGAATAATGGCGTTAATCTCCAATCTGCCACCAATAAGGCTATTCGCGGAACCATACCAGCATTTAGAGTTAGGGGGCATTGGGTGATCGATAATGATTTTGCATTTTGCAAAGAGTAAAAAGATGGAAATTGCACAAATAATACTTAGCATAATTACCGCCATTACTGCAATTGTCGCGATTTTCATGACGAGAGCTGAAATAAAAGCCCAAAACAATCAATGTCTTTTCGAAAAAAGATTAGCTAACTATATTGCATGCCGCAAACTACTAAATTTAACGTCTGAAAACTTAGAGTTACTTAAATTCGAAAACCCTAAAGATGAGCCCTTAGAAGTTACGACAGCTTTTTCTATGATTACCAATTGTGGCTTCCTCGAAAAAGGCGCACAAATTATTTACAATACAAACGATTATGAAATTAAAAAAATATTCCTAAAAAATATAGAAAGTATAGAAACCATGGCAGAAAAGAGTAAATTGCTCTTCTCTGACGAAACGGGCGAGAAAATGAAGGCTTATCTAATCAGTTTTAAAGACGCCCTGATGGCTATGTATAAATATGAAGTTATATTACAGTTAATGTTAAAAAATAACAAAAGTACAGCGTTTCGTAAATCATTTGATGAACTTGCCCAGAATTACAATGAGCACAAGGTACGAGGTGAAGTAATCAAGTCGACAAACAGCCTTCTTGAGCAGTGTCATATGGTAACAAATGATAAAATCCTAGAAAAAATGTATAACGAAACGAAAATTTGTAAAAGCACCATTCCACACAAAACAGAGGCCAATTGATATTATAAGCCTCTTGATTTCTTATACGTTTTGTATATAATGAAAGTAGGGGGAGAAGTTTAAAATCGATTCAAGTTAGCATACCAGATGTAAATCTAGGCAAGGTAAAATTGCCTGAACCGTTAGCACGGTTCCTTCGTCGGTTACTGCATCTCTCATCCGTATTCTGTGTATTGAGGCATGTAGAAAAAAGACGGTTTTCCGCACTGAAGCTACCATAATTTTAGTTAGTTTTTCTGCGGTTATTACAGGGTGACCTTATTTTATGTTATGGTAGCGACAGTATAGGAAGCCGTTTTTTATTTAGGTCGACAATTATTATCAACTTTTATAAGGAAAGGATACGCCTATGATGAGACTTTCATTTTTCTCAACTGTTATTGGATCGTGTCACCCTTATCACAAGTTGGTAGGAGGTTTTAATGCTGGAAAAGGCATTAAGATTCGTGAAGAAAGTGCTTTTAATTATCAAATTGATTGCAGAAATTCTCGCGATCTTAAAGAGCTTATTCTAGCTCCGACTACCAACTTGTAACCGAGATTATTATGTTTGATTTTCCAGAATTATTAAAAAACATCAGAAAAGAAACTGGGCTCACGCAGTCAGGACTTGCATCTAAACTTGGAGTCTCAGCCATTTTGATCGCCATGATTGAATCCGGCCAAAAAGAACCATCAAAAAAGTTTGTCGAAGCATTAGCCACAAAGATGGAAGTGTCTCCCAGAGCCATAATTCCTTTTGTATATTCAACCAACAAATATTCAGACGATTCAGCTTTTGAAAAGCATCTCTCGCAATTTGGGATGAATCTACAAAAACAACTAATCTCTAAGAAAGCCAAGAATATTCTCAAATGATTAATCAAGGTTACCCCAAGTTAAATCTTTATACTAGAAAACAGTTAGCTAATGCAATCCGCGATAAAGATTTGTCGTTTGACGCCGCAATGAAATTGATTGACGATTGTCTCATAAATAAAGATAAATACTGGTCAGATAACCCAAAAGAATCGAAACAGGATGACGATAAATGGGTACGCAACGCTTCCGGAACGCCACTAGGAAAGTTACAAAAAAGAATTAACCAGAAAGTTCTAGCGCCACATGATAGCGAACTCCCAATTTTCATCTATGGTGGTGTTGGCAAAAAAGGAATCAAGAACGCCGCGATTGCGCTTCAGGGTAAAAATAATAAACGTACTCTACTAAAAGTAGATATGCGTCGCTTCTTCGAGCATATTACATATGAAGATATCGTAAGAACACTAGTTTGTCATTGTAATTGCGGAAAAGATGTCGCACAAATAATAGCCGAGATAGCATGCGTCCGCATGGGCAAAAAGTCATTAGATAATACTAACGAAAAAGTCTTAGCAAGAGGCTTCTCTACGTCGAGCCGACTCGCTGTTTGGTGTAATTTGATTTTATTTAGAAAGCTCTTCTACTGCATATCAAAAAGACTCAAAGGGCATGATCCAAGAATCGCCGTTTATATGGATGATATTGGCATCACCGCAAGTAGAGTCGATCCGGCTATGTTATCTTCACTATATAAAGATATCGTCAACCTTATTGAAAATACGTCAAAATTAGAGGTAAATAAAAACAAAACAAGAATAATTGATTATCTTCAACGTGAATACGACATCATCGATGGACATTTATTAGAAGACAAAACTGCTCAATTTGAATTTTTAGGAATAGGAATAGGTAGAAGTCGTTTATATCCAGGAGTTAAAACTCGCAGTAAAATGGCAAAACTAATAAAAAAGCCAAATTCTTCCGACGAGGAGAGACGAACGTTAAAAGGACAGAAACAATACGTTAAATATATAACAAGCAAGAACTAAATACCGTCTAATGACGCACTCCTCTAACCGAAAAGAGGTAACATGGCAAAACGCCACCCATTCAAGAAAGCAAAACCCAGCGAGGGGCGACCAGACGTTGTTGCCCGGCTTTGCATGGTTGTGGACTAGTGTATTAACCATCCCGAATACACAGCTAAGATCAAGGTTATACCTAAAAAGGATTGCCCGGTGCTGATGCCGTGCGAGTTCTGAGGTATACTTTTGCAGGCAAAGAGATTCGAACTTTTAAGAATATATGGCTTAATTGGAACCGTAGAGGTCTGAAACAATGACAATTGAGAGAATAAAAGAAATACAATGTCAATGATAATAGCCACATATGCTATAATTGTTACATAAACATTTTTATAAAAATAAAAAATATAATAAAATATAGAAAAGGAACACTATGCCAGATATTAACGAACAAAAACAAATCGTAAGCACTGCGGTTGAGTATTTTCTTGAAATGATGAAAACCACCGAAACACCAATCGAAGATGCTCGGCTCGAAGAAATTGAGAAGTCACAAAATTCAAATGAATGGTATATAACCGTAAGTTATGTAGAAAAAGTACAAGGCGGCACGTTTGCTGCATTGTATGGTAATAAAGAACGCATATATAAAATAATCACGGTAGACGGAAGCACAAAATCCGCACTGTCTATGAAGAATAAATAATGGTAGATCCTTTTCTAAAAGCATGCCATGAGTATGGGCTAGTGATCGATGCTAATATGCTTAACGTTTTTATTGTAGGCATGAAAAACAAAGATTATATACCTAATAATCCTAGTACAAAGAACTATTGTGCCGAAGACTTTGACAATATGTATAAACTTTTTGACTACTGTAAACAAGTTATTTTGTCACCATATATCCTCCCGGAAGTATCTAATACGCTACCTCTTGACCATAAAGCTAAGAATAATAATGACGATCAGCATTCTCTCTTTCTGGAAGAGGCGCTGATATTTCTTAAAATGGAAAAAGTTAAGGAAGAACATGAGCCATACAGAGAAATCATAGATAAAAAAATCTTTTATAAATTTGGCATAACAGACACGGCTATAATCGACTTAGCGAAAAAGGGATATGCTATATTAAGCAATGACGGCCCACTTGTAGGCTTCTTGGTAAACAACAATTATCAAGCTAAAAGGCCTAGCGGTTTGCGGGCTCAGCGTCTACTTGCATCCGTATGATTTATTATATAAAATCAGACATCTTCATTTTATTTTTTATTGTAATATCGTAATTTTTATATATATCAAAATTCGGAAAACACTCTTTTATTGTTTTTGGAATATCATAATGTTTATATTCCTCTGTCATAAATTCCCAATCGTCACCAATCATATTACTTACGACTTTTTGAGCCAACTCAATATTTTTTATATTTATGAACGAATAGTTATCAAATTTAAGCCCTTTTATGGAATCCATTATTAACTTATCTTCAATCACGTATGTTTGTAGAGTTAAAGTCGAAAATAAATCCGATTTTTTGTACAAATCTATCCCATTGAAACACGATAGCCCATCGTAGTGATTTAAGGCTTCAAGCTCTGAATCGATGAATATATTAATAATATACAATGCCGCCATAATAATTATTAAATTTTGTACAGTCCCGAATGCTTTTAAAGACCCATAAAAGTTGTGCTTCAAGTTATTATATGCATTTGCCCATGTGTATGTTTTAATGCGTTCATCTTTCAATATATCTGACGAGAAAGAATTCGGCTTATTTTTCGAAGCATACAGTACTGTACCATCATCCATAATACTTTTCTTATAATCAGTGCACTTTAATGGCAACAAATATAGGCTATTTGATTTAACTGGCTCTATTATTTTTTCGTTCAGTAGAACATATTTATCACTAAAACCCCATTTTTTATTGTATTGTTCAATAATTGTATTATAGTTAATTTTAGTCATATTGCCCTTCTGCAGGCTACTCTCAATTTGAAAACCCGCCCTTACTATTAGCTCTGCTATCCTTGTAGAGTATACATTTTTATGCTCACGGCAAAAAGGCACCGAATGTGTTAACTCTTTTACTTCATTTTCTATGTCTGAATATAGTTGCCAAAACAAATCATTGCTCCTTTTCCTATATTATAATATAAATACACCGCTTACACGAGCGCAACCTCTAAAGAAACGAGGTTATCATGGCAAAACGCCGCCCATTCAAGAAAGCTAAAACCGGCGAACCGATACCAGTAACCGCTCGGCAACTTGAAAGCTTTATGCTCGAACATAACGTCAGATTCAATTCGCACGATTACGATAAGTTTGAGCGCATGGAGTTAATGGAATCGCCCGTACGTGACGCGATTCATAAATTAAAACTTATTCCCTGGAAACACTAGCACAGCGCTTCGATGTGCGCCTTTTTGGGCGCGGTAAGCGCGTTTTTGCGAGGTTAGACGCCGAAGATATACCGTATTTTAGCTTGGTTCGATCTTTTGTCCTGCTGGAACAAAATGTTTATGCTTGCGTTATTAAACCATAGTCATAAAATAGCCACAAATAACATATAAGGAATAATACATGATTGAAAAAAGTGAAGAAAATGAAAACGAAATCGTCCGCCTAACCATTCAAATCGGCATCGTTGCAAGTTGCCTTGCCGTGATATCTAGTGATTATGACACTTTAGACCCAAACTTTCAGTTGGCAATAAAGTTTTTTGCTCTTTTATTAGGACTAATGTCTATGGCATACATAGCACTAACAGGACGGAAATATGGTTTTAATAATAAAAATGATTTTAAAATAAGACGTTGGTTTTATGATTCTTCGATAACTCTATATTGGAATATCTTTTTTACAATGGTTTATTTATTTAGTAGTAATCTAATAACGAATTCATTCGGCATTAGTTTGGCTCAAATATATGTAGCAACAGCAGTCTTCGTTTTCATACTAACTATCATAATTCTTTTTTATAGAATAATAATGCTTAGACATTAGCTCAATTACTATCTGTTTTAGTATATTTAATCACAGAAAAAACAAACAAAAAACGCCTTCCCGGGCGCAAATCTCTGTGGTGAGCCGGGAGGGACTCGAACCCTCGACACCAAGCTTAAGAGGCTCGTGCTCTAACCAGCTGAGCTACCGGCCCGCTCACGCGTTCAAAAAGAACTCTTTTATTATATCACATATCGTTATTTTTTACAATAACTTACGTCAAATACTTCCACCCCATGCTTCGCCAGAAGTCCATCGCATCTGGCCAGCCAAATACTTTTGATGCAAGTAGATTATATACTTCGTCTACCATCACAATCGTAAATAACGAAATCGCGAGAGTGAGAAACGCCCTCCGGCTCATATGTATCGCAAGCCACCTGCATACCGGCACCACTGCATACACCAAAAACAATGCCGAAACTCCAAAGAATAGCACTGATCTAAGACACACAAATCCCCCGATATTTCCGAAATTCAAAATCTCTTTATTGTAATCCCAATACCTCGCTCCAAATAGTTTAAACACCAACCATCCGGCCACTAATTCCAAAAGTCCCGTTACCACCATCGACACCAGAAATACTAACCACCATTTATCTCTAAATCGCCAGCAAGTCGCGAGAATCAATATCGCCCCAATCGCATAAATATTAATCCACGGCAGGAAGTTCCCTCCCTGCATATAGAATTCCCCTGTCCCACCATCAAAGAAATAAAAAATCATTTCATAAACCCAACCAAAGAACCCCGCAAACACTGCCAATAAAAAAGCCATACCAAGTTTTTGATATGGCTTTAAGCTATCTCCACTATTATTCTTCATACTATTATTATAGCATGAGCCAGCAACCGACTATTTCAAGGTTTTTACCATTGATTTTATATAGTCGCGCAATTGATCATCCGTACAATAAACATAACATCCCTTCATTCCACGAGTCATCAATACCTTATAAGTATTCTTAATAATTCTATCGAGTAGCTTTATGGCCTCTTCTGGGTTTTCCTTCATCATCTTCTTCCAACCCTTAACTGATTGGTCCGTACTGGCGCGTCTTGTGACATCAGTTACAATATGCCCATTTTCGTATCTTAAATCGTCACCGACGATAACACCAACATAATCAAATTCAAGTCCTTGACAAGTGTGAATACACCCAGCTTCATTAATCGAATCTTTTTCAATTGCCCAAACTTGAGAATTTTCACCAAGATTCCAACTCATTCCAAACTGAAACTTCGGAATTTTAATGTCATAATAGTGTGTATTATTCTGCTCGACTTTAAACCAATCCCAACAATAGCCAGCTACAATTCTAGATTTATTGTTCTTTTCATTTTTTTCTATTATTGCCTCACGCATTTTATTTGGATCATCAAACACCTTAAAATCGTAGTTAAAATCCAAATCAATGAAATTTTTATTATTTTTAATTTCAAGTAGATTGTCCAACCAGTTAAGATAACCATCCGAGCCATTGCACCTAAACTGGCTTTCAAGTCGTAATTCACTTACTTCAGCTCCAAGTTCTTCCGCAAACTGCTTTATAGCATCAATTGAGCCGACATCTTTTAACGTTACCCTCTGATCTTCATCAATTAAAAAGACTGAGAACTTTGCAGCATTAATGATTTCCTTCATCTGGTTTTCACCAAGATTATTCATAAAACCAGATTTCTCGGTTAATCTATGCGCTTCGTCAACGACCAATGCATCGATAGCATTCGCTTCAACGTCAACATAGTTACCTGAATTTTGAAAACAAGAATCGATATAGTCCTTCGTAAAGTCACCATTCATTAATTGCTTCTTGAATACTGCCCTAGGAGTTCCATTCCTCGTTACATAAAAAGTAGCAGCATTAAGTTTAGTTAACTCAACTAACAGATTAATGGCCAGAACGGATTTGCCAGTACCAGGACCACCTTCTACAATGAGAACTTTCTTCTCATTAAAAGCGATTGCTCTCTTTGCCAAACTCATAGCAGTATCGAATGCGACCTTCTGATCATCAATCAGAACAAACTCTTCATTCCCTTTTAACATAGAACCTAGACAATCTTGCAAACTTTTTGAAGGTCGAAATCTCCCATGGTCAATTTCGTAAATAGTCTTACCATTATCACCCTTCTTTATGTGTTTAGTAATAAAATTACGAAGTTTTGGAAAATCATCAGCACCAAAAAGTGGGGCAACCTCAATATAGTTTTTATACTGTTCCGCAAGAATCGGATCATCGTCCTTAAAATGATAGTTATGTAAAAAAGCGCAAGGATATAAATCGATTTTATTATCTTGGACAGATTCAACATAGTTGTCAATATAGACTGCATAGCTACGTGCCTGATAGGAAGGGTGTGGAGTTTTATGCATTCCGCCGCCCAAATATGTTTCCACAAAAACACCATTTTCAGATTGTACGGAATTACAATCGTCCCATTGTTTAAGCTCAACGATAATAACCTTCTTTTTATCACTTTCATCCACCCCCGTGAGGATAAAATCTACACGTTTCGAAGTGGTAGGAATATTATACTCAATCGCTACACCACAATTATCTGGGATTTCCTCTGAATCTAAAATATTTCTCATATACTGCATGGAGTTTTGCCATGCTCTCATTTGTGAATCAGTTGTTCTCCCGAAATATTTTTGATACTGCTCGTAAATTTTATTGCAAATATCATTATCTCGGACATCTTTCATAAAGTCCGTTTTTACGCCATCATAAACAATCATCGCTATCTCCTTTAAAGCTTGTTATACTTTGTACTAACCCCTTTGGCTTTCTCAATAGGGTACTTTTGTCTAGATTTCTCTAGCTTTGATAATATTATTTCTTCCGGACTAACGCCTAGTTTATTTGCAAGCAGAAAACAATAATTAAAAACATCCGCGAGCTCATCACAGACTTCTTGCTTGTCATAATTACTATTCCACTGAAAGCACTCTAATAGTTCACCTGCTTCAATAGCGATAGATTTTGCGAGATTTTCTGGACTATGGAATTGGTCCCAATCTCGCTCAAAATTAAACTTTATTATTTCATTTTGCACCTTTTCCATGTTTACTATTATATACTTCTTCGTACCATTTTTCGAACTTTTCCCACTCTTTCTTTTTGTACACAATATCCGAAAAAAATAACGAGTTGTCCTGTTTCTCTATATAAACAGAAATAGCCTCGACCTTCTTCTTGCCGATAAATCTATTTATTTCTTCGTAATCTTGAAGTATACTCATTTTTTTCACACTTTAACTTGATTATTATTAATATATGTCGAATTATTTTGCAACCCCCACCTTTAAATAAAAAGGCCGGACTTTCATCCGGCCATCAGGAGCTAAACGCTCCAAGCTTTTTAATTCCCGCCCAGCTGCACTCCGCCGGCCCGTTTCATTCTTTCTTCGAAACTTTCCGGCTCGGAGTTCGCCGCAGAGGAATTAGCATGTTCTTTTTCGTATCTCTCGACATACGTCATAATGTCTTCATCTTGTTTCCGTTTTAGCTGCTCTTGCATCTGCTCTTCCGTTTTGAGAATCACATTCTCAAAGATTTCCGTAAGTTTATCAAGCTCCACCGCCGAACCAAGATCCGTCACATGCACCGACGTGTCATCTTCGTAGACCTTCGCCAGATACACACTTGCCGCTTCGTAAAACTGCTCAAGTGAATTAATAATCACTTGGTTGTCCCTCGCGATGTCCAGAATCATTTCAGCATACTGCTTTTTGTTCTTTTCGAGTGTTGAATCCCACAGACCGTCAATGACGTCGATGAGTGCCGTTCGGTTCTCCGAATATGCATCAAAGCATCTTTGAATCACCGCAAAAGCGTATTTCGGCCGTTTCATTTTCAGTCGTCGTACCAGCGGTACAATTTCTCCAAATAGGAAATTTACTCTTCGTTCCTGGGCTTTTAACTCCACGAGCGCTTCTTCTACATTCGCGAATCTCTTGTATTCCTTCACGGTGTTTAAGAATCCGAAATAATCAATCGTCGTGCCACATGGCAGTACCTTACTTTTCACATATGGAGTAGATTTGTAATTGATAACCCCCTTCTGTTCTTCTTCCATTTTCTTCCGTAAAGCTTCCCGAAATTCCCGGTCCCTTCGCACGTTGCTAAACACCTTGCCTAGCACAAATGCACCAGCGAACGTTGCTAAAGTAACGATTACATACGAGAACATACTATCCCTCCTCTTAATGTACAAAAAATCGCTATTTCTAGCATCTTTATATATTATAACACAAAATAGCCATAGAAGCAAGAGAACTATTCGCGCATACGGATAGTATAATTATACTAATAGAAAAAGGAGATAAAATGAATATAATTAGGTGCCCACACTGTAATCAGGAGTTTGAAATTGACGATAGTAGCTATGCATCAATCCTAAACCAAATTCGTACTCATGAGTTCGACAAAGAGGTTCATGAAAAAATTGAACAAGCTGAAGAACAACATAAAAAAGACATAAAACTCTTAGAGCAACAGTATAGCAATCAAACACAACAAGAAATCGCAAAAAAGGATGCGGAAATTCAAGCACTAAAAATTACACTTAATAATAAAGACAACGAAGCCGAATTAAAAAAGAAGGCTGAGCTAGCACAATTAGAGATTGAAAAGAATACTGAGATTGACGCTATCAAAACAAACTTAAACGACGAAATAACGAAAAAAACTAATCGAATCAATCTACTAGCCTATGAAGTATCAGCAAAAGAAGAAGAGATTGAACGATTAAAAGAAATGAAAACAATGCTTAGCACAAAGATGGTAGGCGAGTCATTGGAGCAGCATTGTGAAATAGAATTCAATAAATTGCGAGCTACTGGTTTTAAGAATGCATATTTCGAAAAAGATAACAAAGTTTCAGAGTCAGGGAGCAAGGGCGATTACATCTTCCGCGAAGCCGATGATGATGGTACCGAAATAGTTTCAATTATGTTTGAAATGAAAAACGAAAATGAAACAACGGCTACAAAACATAAAAACGAAGATTTTCTTAAAGAATTAGACAAAGACAGAAACGAAAAAAATGCGAGTACGCCGTCCTAGTATCGCTCCTCGAATCGGATAACGACCTGTATAATTCCGGAATAGTCGACATGTCCCATCGTTACCCTAAAATGTATGTTATCAGACCGCAATTCTTTGTCCCGATGATTACCCTCTTACGTAATGCAGCGCAAAACTCGCTACAGTATAAAAAGGATCTTGTCGCAATTAAGAATCAAGATATCGATATTGCAAATTTTGAAAACGATATGAACGAATGGAAGATGTCATGGTTCAATACGATGAAAAACGCTGGTAAAAAGCACATGGAGGCTATCGAACAAATCGAGAAAGCAATCAAGGATCTTGAAAAAACCCGCGATGCACTAATCCTTTCAGACAAACATCTAAATTCAGCGGAAAACAAGCTCGAAGATCTTACGATTAAACGATTGACAAAAAATAACCCAACAATGGCAGAAAAATTTGAAAAATTAAATCCTCAAGAATAAAACGTATAAGTTTATCTCCTAGGTGGGGGGTTGTATATTTTTTCCCACTGTGTTTATATCGTTCCGGGTTGGCTTTGGAGTTTTAATGGGCCTTGCAAGAATCGCAAGATTCGTGCCGTGTGAGGTGACTATTAAACGGTTTTTCTAGGGTAATCAGGTCACTAGAAAGGAGATGAAATGACCTTACAGATCAATCTGTTTTGCATCGTTCTTTCTTGTCGTAAAACCAAACCAAAGAAAAAATCTAACTAGTGAAAACTAGTTAGATCCAAACCCGGAATAAGTTTCCTAGAACCTTATTCCGCCCTGATTATAACGCAAATCCCACTATTCGTCTATATTTACTTGCAAAAACATAATAAATATAGTATAATATTATAATAGGATTTATCCTAAATTTTTCTCTTTAGGAGGACGTTCATTATGGCAAAGTATTGGGATTGTTCTGACACCAGTCAGCACTGGACTATCGAGCAGCAGCTCCGAGCAATGATCGAGGGCAGCAAGTATCGTTCCTACAATGGCGTCTACCCGGACAGCGTCGAGGACGTTTGTGTCCACACCGATGGCACCGCCGACGTAGACCTCTATGGTCGTGATTCCAATGACCGCAAGGGTCACTACCACTTCCATCTCCGCCTGTCTCCGGACGGCTCCTTCACCCTCGTCAACTGCCACAAGAAATAAATCCCCCTGCATCAAAATCCCCGCTTTAAGCGGGGATTTTTCCTTTACAAAGCATCCTTACTTTGCATATTCAATCGCGCGCGTTTCGCGAATGACATTTACTTTAATTACACCCGGATAACTCATCGTTGCTTCAATCTTGTTTGCAATGTCGCGCGCGAGCTTCAAAGCTGAGAGATCATCAATCTGCTTTGGCTCCACAATCACGCGTATTTCCCTACCAGCTGAAATTGCGTAGGCCTTATCGATGCCCGGGAATCCGGTCGCAATGTTTTCAAGGTCGCGCATTCTTTCAGCAAAGTTCTCTGCCGAAATATTACGAGCACCCGGTCTGGCTGCACTCATTGCGTCACAAATTTTAATAATTACCGCCTCCGGTGTCGTTGCTTCAATATCATCATGGTGCGCCGCAATCGCGTGAACTACTTCATCCGGCATGCCGTATTTCTTGGCGAGTTCTGCACCAATATCCGCATGCTTGCCTTCGATTTTGTGCGTTACGGCCTTACCCATGTCGTGCATGAGAGCCGCGGTTTTTGCAACACGCTTATCAGCACCAATTTCTTCCGCAATCATGCCAGCCACGTGTGCCATTTCGATTGAATGAAGGAGCACATTTTGTCCGTATGAAGTACGGAATTTCAGTTCGCCAATTAAGTGTACCAGTTCACGTGGAATGCCAACGAGACCAACTTCACGAACGGCATCTTCACCAGCACGAACGACTTCCTTTTCAATTTCCTTCTCGCCCTTCGTCACAGCTTCTTCAATTGAAGCCGGATTAATGCGGCCGTCTTTCATGAGGCGCTCGAGGGCATATCTTGCAACTTGGCGGCGAATCGGATCAAATGATGAAAGCACCACCATGCCTGGCGTATCATCCACCATAATATCAACACCCGTAGCACGTTGAAGAGCCTGGATGTTACGACCTTCCTTACCGATGATACGACCTTTCATGTCATCATCCGGAAGTTTGAGCGCCGTCACGGTACGATCGGCCGTTACTTCAGACGACATGCGCTCCATCGCCGTAAGTAGCATGGCCTGCGCCGTCTCATCAATATCGTGTTTAATTTCCTTTTGCTCTTTTGCAACCAAATTCACGAGGTCTTGCTTGATGTCGTTTTCGGTCATTTTCATGAGTTTATCGCGAGCATCCGCCTTCGATAAACCAGCGATTTTTTCGAGCTTTTCGTGTTGCTTTTCGCGAATGTCCCGAATCTCATTTTTGAGTTCTTCGATTTCCTTTTCTTCGCGATTTAATTTCTCGGTCTTCTTTTCGAGTTGATCGAGTTTTGCATCGAGTGCCGTTTCGCGTTCTGCTAAACGGTTTTCCGTGCGCTTCCATTCTTTGCGGCGCTCGTTTTCTTCACTTTGGCTTTTTTCTGCGAGCTGAGTCGCTTCTTTCTTTGCATTAAGCACGATTTCGGATGCTTCGTGTTTTGCTTTGCGCACTAAATCATCGGCCTTGTCTTTGCCACCGTTCTCGTTGTGTTTGTTGTACGCAAAAATACCTCCCGCACCAGCCGCAATGCCAATCACCGCGGCAATAATTGGGATAACTATCTCCATTTTTTGCCTTTCTAATTGTTTTTGCTGATATTTTTCTCTATACCAGCGGGTTAACAAATAACATCAAATTATAAATTTCCACTCTCAATTATAGCACAAAAAACCGAACAATTAAACCTTAAGCAAGTTCTTTTTTAACCCCAGAACCCGCGCTTTTTAGTGCCTTTAAATTCTTCGAGAAGTTCCTTTTGCTTGCGACTGAGGTTCTTTGGCGTCTCGACAATCACTGTCACAATGTGTGGACCGCGATCGCCATCCGCGCGGTATGGCACACCGTGTCCAGACAACTTAAATGGCGTTCCGGATTGCGTACCGGCCGGTACTTTCATTGTAATTTTGCCATCCACCGTTTCGACATCAATTTCACATCCGAGTGCTGCATCCACCATATCAATCTTTTGTTCAGACAGGATAATTGCACCTTCCCTCGTCAAAGTTTTATGCGGCTTTACGCGTACGCGCACATACAGATCACCTCGCTCCGTCGCACCTTCTGGTGCTGGACCGCCCTTGCCAGCCAGTCTAATGCTCATACCATCGTCAATACCGGCTGGAATTTTGACTTTCAAATCTTTCCCATCGGCATTAATCGTTTTCGTCGTACCAAAAATCGCTTCTTCAAATGTAAGCGTCACACTCGTCTGGTAATCCGCACCTCTGCGTGGTCGCCTTGCGTTACCAAATCCAAATAAACTACCTAAAATATCGTCAAAGCCGCCTGCTCCACCAAAGTCAAAGTTAAACGTCTGTCCGTTGAAATTAAAGTTGCCACCGGCAAACGGATTTCCACCGTATGCACCGCCAGCACCATTACCTACACCGGCATGACCAAATTGATCATAACGGGCGCGTTTTTGTTTATCGGATAATACTTCATGTGCTTCCGAGATTTCTTTAAATTTCTCTTCTGCTTCTTTATTACCAGGGTTTTTATCTGGATGATACTTAATTGCGAGCTTCCGATAAGCCTTCTTAATTTCATCATCAGATGCGTTCTTTGGAACGCCTAAAACTTCATAATAATCACGTTTCGCCATATATTATATTGTAGCAAACTAGCACTCAAATGTAAAGAGTGCTAGATGTCGAACTATATATTATATATACTATTGTTGCGGACCAGTTTGTGGTTTCGCGTTCGGATTCGTCGTGATTAGTCCTTCCTCGGTCTCGGATGCAATCACCTGAATGTGCACGTGGTTCTGCCCAGCAAAGAATAGCCCTTGCCCCACCGGGAAATTCGAAAGCCTACGCTTCTCTTCCTCGGTTAGTTTAAACACATCCGATAGTACATCCACCGCTGCCGAAGATTGTTTGAGAAGCAACTGCATCGAAGAGTTCGCCACGATTGCACGGCCCATCTTGGATCCCATGAAGTCTTCCACGTCCTGTGTAATCGTCGTAAGACCTAGATAATATTTACGCGCACGCTTCGCGAGTGAGAAGAGGAAGTTTGCCGAATCATCATATTTCATGAGCTGCCAGGCCTCATCCACGATGAGTAAGCGTTTCTTCTGGTGTGCTCTTACAATGTTCCAAATGTGTGACAGCACGATATACATTGCAACTGGGCGGAGTTCATCTTCAAGGTCACGAATGTTAAACACCACCATTTGGTTATTGATATCAACGTTACTTTGCTGTGAGAAAATACCCGCAAACGTACCAGTCGTGTACTTACGGAGGCGTTGCGCCAACTGTGGGCCAGTTCCTTCCATGTGTAGAAGCGTATCATACAAATTCAAAATCGTTGGCGGCGTCGATTGATGCGTCAACGGATCCGAGGTAATACCGGCTCTCGCATACGTATCAATCAGTGCTTGGTCAAGGTCGGCTTCCTCATTGGCTGTCAGTGCTGGCACCACTTGTCCACCACCCGATACTTGGTTACCACCGAGCATCAATCTAAATAGACCGTGTAGTGTCACGAGATTAGCACGCAGTGCATCGTTCGCATCTTCCGCATCCACCACCTTTGGTAAATCAAACGGATTAATACGAACATCTGAATTTAGAGACAAACGAATATACGAACCACCCACTGCATCGCAAAGTTTCTGGTATTCGTTTTCTGGGTCGATAATCAAAATCTCCGCGCCTACCATCATCGAACGGAGTGCTTCAAGCTTCACGGTAAACGACTTACCTGCACCAGACTTTGCAAAAACCACCATGTTCGCGTTCTCCAGTGAGAATCGGTCGAAAATCACGAGGCCGTTATTGTGCATGTTAATACCATACAAAATACCTTTGTCCTGTGTGAGATCTGCGGAAGTGAATGGGAATGAAGTTGAAATCGCACCCGTATTCATGTTGCGACGAATCTGGAGTTGATCCATACATTGTGGCATGATGGAGTTTAGACCTTGCTCTTGTTGCGAATTAGCCACCTTCGAGAAAATCATCTGCTGGCCAAAAATTGTTTCAATCTTTTGCTGAATAAACTTTAATTCATCAAGTGAATCCGCCCAGAGCGTCACGTAAAGTCCAAAACGGAAGAATCTTTCAGCACCCACCTGAAGCTGGTCACGGAGTTCCTCGGCGTCATTAATCGCGGCTTCGAGTTCCGGATCACGCACGCGACCCTTTTCCATATTGAGACTCATCGATGCTTCGAGCTGGGTCACCTTCGTACGGAGGTTCTTCATCACCACCTGTGATTCCACTGGATAAATATACATCGATACATCGAGCACTTCGTCAATATTAATGATTGGCGAAATCCAACCCGTATATAGCGAACGTGGGTAACCATAGACATACATAGTCCTACCATATTTCGTACCGAGCCTAAAATAATCCGAATGAATTTCAATCGCACTTGGACTAATCAAATCACGGAGTGTATTAGTACCCTGCTCAAATGCACGCTGAATTTCGGCCGCTTCCATCGCTTCGGCTTGCGCTGCGATTTCTGCTGGTGACATCATCCTTCTAGCCATTTTGTGTATTATCTCCCTTCTTCACGTACATTGTTGCAAGCTTCGTGAAATCAACTAGTGGTTCCCTCACGGCGGTGTCTGGGTTGTTGAAGTTGTAATACAGCTCCGCGAGTTCCCTCGTATTAAGTCTCACTGAATGAATACCAATTTGGAATAAACCCGAAATCACCGTATCCACGCGCGTATTAAGTTCGGATAATGCTTTGTCGTAAGTTGCGCGGTCAATTCTCGTCACTTCCGGACCTTTCGCTCTTGAAAATGACTTAAAGAAATTCTTCGTCTGTTGTAATTCCTTCTCCGCATCTGCCGACGAATAGTACGGCAGAATAATGAAGAATGATTTGTCCATAATGTTAGCTTCTTGTGACAGCACATCGATAAAGTTAATGTAGTCATCCATGAGTACACCAAGGAGCATGTTGTCATTGCTCCGACGAATGTCTAGCAATCTTTGTAAATACGGGCCAATGTCCACTCTTTGTGAACGAATCAAAATCTGCGTCGTAAATTTCAGTGAGTTTAGGAAATTCTGGTATGAATACTCAACGCCTTCGCGCTCCATATCAGACATAAGATCGAAGTTAATCGACTTACAAGCCACTACCGCGCGGAATGAACCATCCTTCATAATCACCACATTATCGCGAAGCTCAGAAATGAGGAGTGTTGCCTGCGTCGAAGTTGGTGAATCATGATTCGGCGACACCGGCATCATTTGTTGTGCATTCATCGCCGCCGAGCCAATGCTCTGCATTTGTTGCGGTTGCATCATTTGCTGTTGCGGCATCATCATCTGCGGTTGTTGCCCCGGCAAAATCATTTGCGGGTTACCCATCTGTCCATTCTGGTAGTATTGCTGTTGTGGATTCATTTTAGTGTAACGAGACGAAAACCTCGCCCTCCTCCTTTTTATTTAACCGGTTAGCTTCTTTTGCGATGGTCGCAACAGTAAAATCAGGATTATTAGCTAGTTCTATTATACTAGCATTTGGGGTTTCTGTGGCAACTTTTTTCGGCGCTGGTGCCGGCTCTGGCACTGGTGCCGGCGTTGGCTCCGGTGCCGGTGCTGGAGCTGGCTCTGGTTTTTTGCTTAACATTCCGCGGTTATTCTGGATCATTGCACCGCTCGTATCAATATCATTTCCTCGACTAATCGCTGCACGCATCGAATTCAAAGCGTCTTCGTGTTCTGCATTTAATCGATGCATTTCTTCTTCGCGAAGTTTAAATTCGGCTTCTTCGCGTTGACGTTTTTGCTCTGCCAAGATTCTCGCCTGTTCTTCTTGCTGGCGACGTTGCTCAGCTTCTTGAGCTGCACGCTGTTCGTTTTCACGATTTTGCAGTGCCGTCTGCATTTCTTGCATCGCTACTTGTCTTTGTGTCGTCGCATTCTGGCTAATTGCCTTATTCAAATTCTCGGAATTATAGCTATCAAACATATCCGTCTGCGCATTGGCTTCGGCCACTAAATCTTCGCGCATCGAAGAATTCCCTGCACCCTTAATTGCATAGCCCTCACTATCCATCAAATTTGCAAGGAACGACAATCTGTGCGTCGCTTCTTCGCCCGTAATATCACGCGTACGAATATCTTCCACGATTTTTGGTGCCGTGATGAGAATAGTCGAGTCGCGTTGTCCTGGCGTCCATACACGTGTATGTGGCTTCAGATAATACGACACCATTGCTGCGAGATAAGTTTCCATCGGCTGGTCCTTCTTCAATGGCAATGCGAGCACCAAAAACAGGAATACCGGAGGTAGGGGGATTAATGCGAGAAGCGGAAAAAGTTGAAATAAACCCACCGCCAAAGCAATTAAACCGGCCGCTACTAGAAGGTATACAAACTGCCGAAAACTAAACGGCCCAATCAGTTTGTCATCTGCCTCAACGTCTTGAGGCACCTTATACTGCGCCATATACCAATAATTATAACATATTAAAACGGATATGATAAAGGGTTTTAATAGTTATCTGGATCGTTCAAAAGGTCGCAAAGGAACTCTTTTAGTGCATGACTATCCGCATACGGATCGTCATCATGGAACTTCTTGTATTGAGTTGCAATAAAGCTATCTGCGCCAAGCGTTTCTTTAATATAATTGTACGACTCGTTAAAGAATGCATCGTCATCGTCACGGTTGTCGTGCCAGAGGTCTTCCACGTTCGATACAAATGTTGCTCTATCTGTCTCCGAGTATGCTCCACCGGAAGCCTCTTCGTCTTCCACTGGAGCATCCGACTCACGACGAGCCTCATTCATTCTGCGTTTAGCTTCTTCAAATTCACGCTTCTCACGCAATTTGTCTTTTTCAAGCTTCACATTAATCGCCACTTCATTATCAAGATCGGCAAGTTCACGGACCCAGTCTTTCGCGTTGTTAGCGGCACCGGATCTACGGGTGCGGTAAATCTGGTTGAGTTTGCCCTTAGAGTCGAGCAAGCTTCTAAACTTCACACCGGCCATCTTCATCCTGACCTTCTTCACCTCAGCCTCGTAATTCTTCTTAGCCTCATCGGTTGAAAGATCACCATACTTAGTCTGAATCTCAGCCAGCTCACGCTCATATTCACGACGTTCAGCCTTCTGCTCATCCGTCCAGCCTTCCATACTATCCTCTTCATAAGCATCAGAAAGGTGATTGATGAGTGCATCCTTATAGTCTGAACGAAGACCAAGAATCTGTGTTGGCGTCTGGTCGGTCAGGTAGTTAAGCGTCTTCTTCTGGTAGTACTCGCGAAGCTCTTCCTCATGACCAGCAAAATCTTTATCCGTTTCCCAAATTGGGAGCATCTCATAAGTACCATCCGCCTTCTGCTTTGGCGCATAACCGGTTTTTGCCTTCACGGCAGAAACTAGCTGTTCGCTACCAGACAAGAACTTAAGGCTTGCCGAAATAAATGACGGCTCAAATGATTTCTCGATTTCTGCTCTCTTCTTGATGTAGCCATCGAAATCAAGCTTACCGTCTGCACCTGTATATGCTTCGCGAACGCTCTTATCAAAGTTATCGAGCGCCGTACGTTCAATACCATCAAGTGGTGTACCTTCCATGAGTTCACGCATGCCCTTCTTGGCATACATTACCTGGCCATCCGGCTCAATGTGGTAGCCTCTCACGTATTCATCGTAAGTCACCTTCATTTCTTGGCGCTCGTTCTTATTATAAACACGGGCCGTCTCAAGGTTAAGATATTTACCGAAGCGTCTCATCCATGGGTCTGCGTCCTTCACTTCAAACATGAGGAAGCTTGCGAGAGACTGTGAAGCATGTGAGCCAAGATCCACACCCTGGTTCAAAATGTTTACGAGCTGTTCACGCACAAGGTCAGTATCACCACGTTGGTTGAGCACACGTAGACCCGGCAAAATCATATCGATATTATTCGGTGCATCAGCACTCTTCGTCATTTCCGAAATTCTATTCACGTTCATTACAGTTGGAGGTACGAGCTCAAAGTACTTCTGCATCTTATTTTCCACAATCTTACGTTGCGTATCGTATGAAAGTGCAGCGTTAGCGGCAGCAAATTGTACATCGTTAAGATTACCTTCCATCACCTTAGCAGCCATGTTGTAGCGGTCGAGTGCAGACTGGCGATCAGCATCCGAAGCGAACGTCGTCTTGTAGTCTTTCTTAAGCACGCGATTACCGGCCTCATCCGTAGTAAAGCCATACTGCTCATCCATATGTGCATTGACAGCAGCTTCCATACGCTTGTGGAAGCCTTCGGCATTTTCGTAAGCAATCTTCTCACCACGCGCAGCCTCAACCTTCAGCTTATCTGCCGCCTGAACCGTTTGCTGATCAAGTTTATCGAGACGTGCTCTTTGTGCCGTACCCTCCTTAGCGAGGTAACCCATGCCCTTATTCATCTGGTTCTGATGCTTCATAATATCGCTCTGGTATTCCAGATTCTGTGCCTGCTCAGCGTATGCACGCTCACCTTCCTTCGTTGGCGAACCATCCTTCTTGTAATGGCTATTCGCCACATATGCAAGACCACGATTTCTCACGGTTGCTGCATGCTCTTTCGTTTCTTCATCACGAGCAATCTTGCGATTCGACATAAACTGCATCAAAGCTGCCGATGGCGTGTAAACATTTCTCCTTGCTAACGTTCTCTGCTTCTGCAATTCACGATGCGAATCGGCCCAGCTGCGATTGGCTGCGAGTGGCTTCGAGGCCAGACCACGGATCTTACTGTTGACCGTAGAGAGGAACGTACCAGACATCTTCATCAGTGATACCGAGAAGAAAAGTGGGAAAATCTGCACCGCGATACCAAGTAGTAAACTAAATCCATCCTGCGCATTCGTAATAATTGCCCAACCCGCCAGGTTCGATGCGCCGAATAACAGCGAGAACATCGGGTAAAACACCAACATCTTAATGAACAGGTTCTTCCATTTAGCAAAAAACTGTTCCGTATTCGGAAGCATATTTGCTACAATCGCCATCGGTGAAATCATAATGAGGAGTGCTACCACTGCCTGACGCATCGAGATCGTGATAAGACCAGCGACCACCGCCACGATACCACCGAGCACCACCGGAATTAGCATCCAGATCGTACCCGTTTCAAAGGCAATCACCGCTGCACCTACCGCAATCACCGAACCACCAGCTAGCGCCCCATAAAGTTGCGCCATCGAAGTACCCGAAAAAGTTCCTGCCGTAATCGTTCCGGCCGTTGACTGCTCAATCGATGTAAATAATCCACGTAGGCTATTACCCACGATGTTCGATACATCCACCGCTAGCGAACAAATGACAAAACTGAGGTTAATGAGAATCGCCGTCACAATCAGTTTCGGCAGTACCTTCTTAATTCCATAGTTCGAAATTCCATACCCAGTAATCTGCGAAATCACCACTACCATAAAGAAGATGATGAATACAATATTCGTAAATCCGCGTATGTATTTCCAAATCTCGTAAATCGGCGCTCCGTCCTTCACTTCTACCGGATTAATCTGTAAAATATTCTCAATCTTGCCATAAATCCAGTCAATTGCTTCTGATAGTTTACCGGTAGTCGGACAAACCAGCCAACCTAGTGCACCCAAGCTTTCCTCGCAGGTTACACCTTTTTTCTGGTTATTATTGCTTTGATTGTTTGCGTTGTTATTTTGAGAGTTATTCTGATTATTCTGATTATTTTGCGTGTTTTGTTGGTTGTTGGCCGCTGTCGCAATCGTCGTTACTGGATTCGCGAGCCCAACTGTTAGAAACGACTCTTTCTGGCTCGTTGCCTCAACATTATTGGTAAATAACAGAGATGTTCCAAAGAATGCCATGATACCAAAAAGACAGCCCAAAATGGCTTTTCTCAGACGACTTGTTGAGTTCTTTTTGAATATCATCAGAATTTTCCTCCCTGTTTTGAGGGGTGCTATAATTATAGCACACATAAGCTTTTTTGTCAAGGTATTTAACAGAGAAAACAACGCTTACGTCTTCCTTTGCCGTTTTCAAAAAAATATGCTATGATAAAACTAAGCTAAACAATGGATTTTTAAATGAAAAAAATACTCGAAAAAATCGTCGTCGCGTGTCTTATGCTTGTCGCGGCTTTTTCTCTCACTACATCACTAACTGCCAATCAAGCCTATGCCGACGCTCCAACTTATAAACCTTGTACCTACACTTTTCTCGGCATGAAATCCTGGGACTGCGATCTAAAAAGCTGGGACATAGAAGGCAACATCAAAGACAACATCCGCCAAATCATCATGAACATCGCTGAAGATGGCGTTACCATTGTTGGCTACGTTGCTCTAGGTTTCATTATCTGGGGTGGCTATCTCTATATGATGTCCTCTGGCGATCCTGGCAAAGCCATGTCCGCCAAAAAGACTATCACTCGCGCTATTATTGGTCTTCTCATTGTTGCTTCAGCCAAAATCATCTTTAATGCCATGGTTACTGCTTTTGGCGGTCCGAATCAGGTTGCCTCAGGCGATGGGATGACTCAATTGATGGGCGCCATCAACTGGGCTATCGGTATGGCCGGTGTCGTCTGTGTTGTCTTCGTTGTAATCGGCGGCTTTACTTACATGACCTCCGCCGGTGATCCAGCCAAACTTCAAAAAGCCAAGAAAACCATTGTCTATGCCGTTATCGGTCTCATTATTGTTGCGTTGTCCTTCGTAATCACCAACTTCGTCATTAAGAATCTTGCCAATGCCAAGACTTCTGCCCTTCCAGAATCAACACTTCTTGCTATGAAAGAATAAAACATCGTTGATTTTTTAAAAAATAAATTGTATTATTAAATTAAATTAACAAAAGGATTAAAATGAATCAACTAATCTCAACAGTTGCTACAACCATTAACCCAGTTGGTAATGACGGTGACGATCTCCAAGGTAAAGTCATTGGCATCTTGAACGCTGTTATTGCTGTGCTCGGTATCGTTGCAGTTATCGTTATCAT
>JAFUEB010000002.1 GCA_017464135.1 Candidatus Saccharimonadota bacterium
ACAAATTCTGTATCACCGAGAGCTTTCTCGTATGGCTCGATGTTCTTCGCAACGATAATGTCCAAATCGACGTCAGGGTCATGCGCCAAAGTTCTTAGTTCGTATTCATACAAACTTTGCAGAACGATTACTCTACCTAAATGTCGATTACTTGCCATATTTTTTAAGCTTCTTTTTTCTTAATTGTCTTTACTTTTAAATTTGGTGTCTTCTTCTTGGTTTCGAAGACTTTCACAGGTGAAGTCTTGTTCACTCTGCGAGCAAGCTCCAAGCGAATGTGACTGCGGCGAAGGCCGGTCTTTCTTGGGCTACTCTGTTTTTTAGGTTCAGGCATTTTGCTCCTTAGTTTAATAGATACTTTTGACCATATTACCACTTTTTTAATCACTTGGCAAGGCGAAAAAAATCCCCTCCGTTTATCTACGGAAGGGTGATGGTCACAGGTCCTCCTTTTTTAAAGGATCACAGGTCTCGGTTGCCGAATTATGGTAAAAGAAATCTTCACTCGAGCCATCGCTCGCTTCAACTTCTGCATAAATGCAGCCCATTCTTTTAGCGTAATCCGACAAAACCTTTTTGGCAAAATGCATGAGATAGACTTTTTCGACCTCAGTAAACAATTTATTGTCGCGTGTCGTAAAAATAAATCCCAGCTCTACTACCCCGACAGATTCAAATTTACGGAATTCATCCGCACTCGTGACACTTACGGCGTCAATGCCACCTTTAAAGGTGTCCGCCACGGGCATCGCATAACGAATCATGATGAGATTCCCATTGCCGCCCGCAATACCGGCCAGTACTTCAGGATCAAAACCAAATTTTGATACTTTGTACCACTCGGCATCTTCTTCTTTCTGCGCTAGCAGCCTATTAAATAATTCGATGTATCGATCTCTACTGTAGGCAGCAATATAACAAGTTGCTTTCACTCTGACCTTATTAAACAAATGAACCACCCCTTCATTCTCTATGGACCAAAAACCATCATCTTAATTATACCATATTTGGTATATTTAAGCGGCAATTTTTTTGAGAGCTCTTTTAATGGCTGGGCGATCAAAGCCTACAATTCTCTCGTCACCAATCACAGTAACAGGGACCGAGCTAATCGTTTTATCTCTTGAGGCATCCACTTCTTCGTACTGAACGCCTTTTTCATCTAGCCAATCCATCAAAGCATGGCAATAAGCACAAGTTGGAGTCGTATAAATCTTAATCATAATTCTATTCTACCACACTCTCCTTCACTTTACAAAACAGATAAAGTATGCTATAATATTCAAGATTTGTCTCCGGACGAATAGAATATTTAGAAAGAGGTGTTAACGCATGGGGAGAAAACCGCTATCTGCAATCGACGGATTTGAGTCGAAAGGAAATTTTCATCGTTCTATTTCATTTATGAACGACTATGGACGGTTCGAATCCAGGTTATTCGCCGATGACAGCATGGTCATCATCGCGAGCCATACCGAAGTCTATGACTGGTATGGACGTTTAGTCGAATTCGGCAAGGATGTCGAAAGCGTAATTTCCACCTACGGCTCAGAGATTGAAGACACGACCCCGCAGAAAGTCAATCAGTCACTTATCGTCAAAAAAACCAACGGCAAATATGCAATCGCCATCTTGAAACTCGAGGATGATCCGGAATTTGATGGTAAAACCAGATTCCCGCTTTATAAGCGCATCCTGATTGGCGGATATATAGGAAAGAAATCAGTCATTGAATGTACGGACTGGGAGTTCAGCGGTATCGACGAAGAGTTAAAGAAAATGCCCGTAATGCAGGCTTTCATCAACAATCGTCCTAGTTACGTCGCTAACGAAAGGCTCGACATCTTCTACGGCGTTCAAGCAACTTGCAGCAAGATGCCAGAAGAAATCTCAGTCATCCGCACCCCCCATAATCGCGGCTACGACGCTTGGATCTCTCATTGTTTTGCCGAGAATCGAGAAGCGATTCTTAGCACTGAACCCGGTGAAGACATTCCGATCGACCACTCCACCCACGTGGTTGGGAAAATCACTATTTCGCCGGATGGCCGCAAAATGTTCGCGCACGCACCCTATCAAAACATCCATGGTTCCACTAAAATTGCCACCGATGTTGACGTCCTAAATCACATGAAAAACGCCAGCATCTACTGGTACTACGTGTAACCCCCTTCCCCCGCATCCGCGGGGGATTTTTTATTTCGCCATTAATTGATACATTGCGATGCCGGCCGCCACCGATACATTAAAGGATTCTTTCTGGCCCCGCATCGGAATTTCAATAAACAGGTCAATTATATCATGGAGTGAATAATCAATGCCACTCACTTCCTCCCCTAAAACCAAGACCACCTTATCCGATAATACCTCCGTTAACTTGGGGTCAGTGGACTGAATCAGCTTCACATTTTGGATATTATTTTCCAGACCGACAATTTGCCATCCCTGTTCGCGGAGTTTAATTAACTCTGATTTTATATCATCAGATGAATAAATATCCACCATATCTTCCGCGCCAAGTGCCGTTTTATGAATCTCGTGATCAAGTTTCTCGCGCAAATGCGGAAGCAGATTCTTATCATGCACTCGTGGCGTATAACCTGACAAAATCACCTGCGAAACACCAAAACCATCCGCCGTGCGAAGAATCGCTCCGACATTATAAGTCGAGCGGATATTATCGAGAACGAGTGTCATTTTCATAAAAATATGATATAATAAAATTTATGAAATGTCAAAATAGCATAGCCTCTGAATACGACAAATCTGCCATTACTCGGCAGCTTCTTTCGCATGAAGTCGCCACTGTTCCAACCGAGACGGTGGAAGGCTACGCTGTCCTTTTAGATGACAAAATCGCCATCCATAAACTGATGAAATTAAAAAACCGTGGCTTCGAGTCCGGCAAAGTCTTTACCCTCGTTCCCAAAGATAAATCGGATATCAAAAAATACGTTATCGTTCCAGAAAGTGCTAAGGAATTAATCAAGAAGTACGTTCCAGGTGAAATCACCCTAATCCTCCCGAAGAATCCGGATTTCAAAAACTACTATTTTGACCACTTTGATTCCATCGGCATCCGTATTCCAGATCATGAATTCTACACCGAAATTTTGAAAGCCACCGGCCCGATGCTTCTAACATCGGCCAACCCGCGTGGCGGCACGCCGAAATCCATCACCGGTCACCTGCCATCCACCATCGTGGACTTCACCGGTGATTCCCCTAAAATTATTCGACAAGGTAATCTAAAAGTGCTATAATTATCCATTATGGATAGATATGAGCCACTAAAAATCGAAGAAAAATGGCAAGCTCGTTGGGAAAAAGAGAAGCCGTTTAAAGCAACTGAAACCTCTGATCAGCCGAAAGTATTCCTAGCAGAGATGTTCCCTTACCCATCTGGTGCCGGCCTACATGTCGGTCACGTCCGTAACTTCACGATTGTTGATGTGCTCACCCGTTTCTTTAAACAACAGCAAATGAACGTTATGCGTCCATTTGGCTACGATACCTTTGGTCTCCCGGCCGAAAACTACGCTATCAAGACCGGTACCGCCCCACAGGACATCACCAAAATCAATATTGATAATTTCCGTAAGCAAGCTAAAAGGCTCGGCTATGCTATCGACTGGGATCGCGAAATCAATACTTCCGACCCAGAATATTACAAGTGGACTCAGTGGTGCTTCCTTCAACTTTACAAAAAAGGTCTCGCC
The DNA here is from genome assembly GCA_017464135.1 of Candidatus Saccharimonadota bacterium. Classification (GTDB taxonomy): domain Bacteria; phylum Patescibacteriota; class Saccharimonadia; order Saccharimonadales; family Saccharimonadaceae; genus Nanosyncoccus. The sequence goes on from JAFUEB010000002.1 coordinate 3,720, forward strand.
TACCAAAAGGAATCCTACCAATGGTGGTGCCCAGTCGACCAAACTGTGCTCGCGAATGAACAAGTCGAAAACGGCAAATGTTGGCGCTGTGGCCACGAAGTAGAAAAGAAAAAGATGAAGCAGTGGTTCTTCAAGATTACTGCCTATGCTGATGAACTTCTCGAAGATATCGACCATGTCGAATGGCCAGAAAAAATCAAGACCGCCCAGAAAAACTGGATTGGTCGTTCCGAAGGTGCCGAAATCACCTTTAAGATTAAAGATCACAAAGAAACTTTGACCGTCTTTACTACTCGTCCAGACACTTTGTTTGGTGCTACCTTTATGGTGGTCGCTCCAGAGCATCCGATTATCGCGAAACTCGTCACGAAAGACACCAAGAAAGCCGTCGAAGAATACTGCAAGAATGCGATTAAGAAATCCGAAATCGAACGCCAAGAAAATAAAGAAAAGACTGGCGTCTTTACCGGTTCTTACGCTATTAACCCAGCCACCGGCGAGCTCATGCAAATCTGGGTCGCTGATTACGTCTTGTTTGGTTATGGTACCGGTGCCATTATGGCCGTGCCGTCCGGCGACGAGCGCGACTTTGAATTCGCAACTAAGTTTAAACTCCCGATTATTAAAGTTGTCGAACGTCCAGAAGGCATGGAAGATGATTCCCCATGCTATGTTGGCGAAGGTACAATGGTAAATTCCGGCCCATTCACTGGCCGTCCATCCAGCGAAGTCCGCGAAGAAATCAACGACTGGCTCGAGCAGCAAGGCTATGGCAAAAAGAAAGTCACCTACAAGATGCGCGACTGGCTGATTTCTCGCCAACGCTATTGGGGCTGTCCAATTCCAATTGCTTATGACAAGAATGGCAACCCACATCCAATTCCAGAAGACCAACTTCCAGTCGTTATTCCAGAAGTCGAAGATTATCGTCCAGATCACACCGGTCGCTCCGCCCTTGCGAAAGCCAAAGACTGGTTGAAAGTCACGATTGACGGCGAAGAAATGACCCGTGAAACCGATACTCTCGATGGCTACGCTTGTTCATCTTGGTATCTCTGGCGCTATGCTTCACCTCGTGATTCAAAACACGCCTGGGATCCAGATGCCATTAATTATTGGGAGCCACTCGATTATTACTGTGGTGGTGACCACGCCGTAGCACACTTGCTCTACGTCCGCTTCTGGTGCAAATTCTTTGCCGACGAAGGTTATCTCCCATTCCGTGAGCCAATCAAACGCTTGCTTTACAATGGTTACATCAACGCTCCAGACGGTAAAAAGATGAGTAAATCCAAGGGCAACGTGATTGATCCACTCGATGTGATTAATGATGGTTACGGCGCCGACACACTCCGCACCTACGAAATGTTTATTGGTCCATACGACCAAGACGCCGCCTGGGATCCACGTTCAGTTGGTGGTGTTTATCGCTTCCTCAACCGTTCTTGGAGTCTAGTCTTTGACAAATCCCTGAAGCCATCCGCTAAGGGTGATACCACTGTAGTCCGCCACAAGACAATTAAAAAAGTCACTGAAGACATTCACCGCTTCAGCTTCAACACGGCAGTCGCTGCGCTTATGGAATATGTAAATGAGCTTTACAAACTTGGCGCTTCGAAGGACGATCAAATTACCTTAGCTAAACTCTTGAAACCATTTGCACCACACCTCGCTTCCGAAATGCTTGAAGAATTAAAGAGTGACGACGTTTGGCCAGTTTGGGATGAAAAGTATCTTGCTTCCGACACTATCGAAGTCGTTATTCAAATTAACGGCAAACTCCGCGCCAAACTCGTGATTGATAAAACCGATCTTGAAGATGAAAAGAAAGTGATTGAGATCGCCAAAAAAGACGAAAAAGTGAAAAAGTACACCACTGACGGCATCAAAAAAACGATTTTCGTGAAGAAAGCTAAACTCTTAAATATTGTAGTGTAGCTATATAGACAACAAATAAATACTTTCGGGACACGCTCGAGGCCGCTCGGCCAAGCTTATGGTCCCGAAAGTAATTATTTTGTTGTCTTGATAACTCTGCTATAAATATTCAAAAACTTATCAATGGTTTTCTCGAGATCGTGCTCAGCCGCGATTTCGAGTGATGCTTTACTGTATTTCTTCTGTAATTCCTTATCAGACAATATATTATATATACTATCCGAAATCTGTTCCACATTTTTTGGTTCACATAAAAATCCGTTTTTACCAGTAATGCATACTTCTGACACTGCGCCAGCATTTACGGCAATCAGTGGCAAACCCGAAGCAGCCGCTTCAATTAGCACAATTCCCTGTGTCTCAATTTCGCTTGCCGTTGCAAACACATCACCAACCCGATACAACTCATAAAGATCCGGTTGTAGTACCCGACCAAGAATCCGAATCGATTTCAGGGCCCCGAGTTTTTTCACATTTTGCTCAATCCTAAGCCTATCCACACCGTCACCAACTACCACAAGCTGTGCTTCTGGCAGTTTCTCTAACACTTTCGAGAACGCATCCACTACTAATCCAACTTTCTTCTCTGGATCAACCCGGCCAACATATACTACGGTTGGTACGTTTTTACGAATTTTATATTTCTCGTAAATCTCATCCGAAGCTTTGCCTGGTTTGAAATTTGACAAATCTACGCCATTCGACACCGCTGCGACCGGTACCTTGAATTCTTTTTTCCGTGACAAAATTAAATTGTCGATCGCTTGTTTGGTCGGCATCGTCACAAAATCACTTTTCTTCTGGCGACTATAAAAATACGAAGACAACATTGCATCAACCGGCTTTTTAATCAGCTTTGGCATATGGAGCGGTTCCGTAAATACTTCCGGCTGATTATGCTCCGTTGTCACCACCGGCACGTTCATTTTTCTAGCATATGATACTACCGATAGTCCAATCGGATCAGAAACTTGCACATGCACCACGTCCGGCTTAAATGCCTTCATGATTTTCTTAATTTGACGCGCCGGAAAAACTGACACTCTAAGACTATGCTTATAAAATAGGTGCGGCATTTCCTTGCCAAGTAGTTTCTTCTTTGCCGGTACATCATGAATTTGGTCTGGATAGACTCTTGCCTGCGTTGACTTTAAATAATGCACCTTTACGCCATCTTCGGTCTTCAAATGATTCTTGCCGGTCTGGCTTGGGCAAATCACCGCGACTTCATTACCGCGCTGGGCCAGTCCCGTCGCCAAGTTATGCGAGAAAACCGCCACACCATTTACCATCGGGTAGTAGACGGCAGTAGCGATTAAGACTCTCATTATAGCTCCTTTGCTTTATCCAGTTGCGGATCACGCATCGCATTAATATCTTCATACGAGCGCTCAACTTCAATGTCTGGAGTAATACCAGTCTTATTGATTGAACGTTCTTTTGGCGAATACCATTCTGCAATCGTTGACTTCAAAGTGCCACCGTCCGAAAGATTATACAGACCTTGCACTACGCCTTTACCGTAAGTCTTCTCACCGACGATAGTTGCCAGTCCATAGTCCTGGAGTGCACCAGCCGTAATCTCCGCTGCCGAAGCGGTCGAACCATTTACGAGCACCACCGTCTTCATGCTTCTTAGAATTGCTTTGCCAGAAGATGTTTTCGTCTCAGTATTACCATAGTGTTTCGATTTTTGAATCACGACTGTCTGGTTGTCAACCCAAAGCGAAACTAAATCTGCCGCTGCGGATACATAGCCACCACCATTATTGCGAAGATCAAGAATCACCTTCGTAATATCACGCTTCAAGAACTCCTGCGCCATTGTCTGGACTTTTTTACCGGTGTCCTCGTCAAATCTCGTAATCGTAACAATTGCAGTCGAGCCATCATATTCTACATAGGCCGAAACATTATTAATTACTTCGCGCGTCAAGTCAAACGATAATTCTTTACCGTTTCTAACTACAGTTACTTTCACCTTCGACCCAGTTTCGCCGCGGATTTTGAGAGCGACTTCGTCAGCCGTCAAACTCCAAACTTCTTCATCATCAACCTTAAAGATGATATCACCTGCTAGAATTCCGGCCTTACGAGCCGGGTTGTCTGGGAGCGTTCTTAAAACTCTCACATACCCATCGCGTACACCAACTTCTACACCAATGCCAGAACCAACATTACCATGCAAATCATCATAAAATTCCTTGCTGACTTCTGCGTTCATGTAAGTAGTATATGGATCACCGAGCGCTTCAACTAAGCCCTTCTTTGCACCTTCAATAACATCGTTTTTATTAATATCACCATTAAAAGTCGTCGAAAGCTGATTATAAACTTCATTAAGTGGCGACCAGTCCATGTCAGAAGTCTTACGATTAGTAATACCAAGATATGGTGCAAAATCATTAAACCAAGTTTCCCAGTTCATCCCAACAAAAACACCGAGCACTGCCATTACGGCACCAATAATTATGGCGTTGCCAAGACTAGTCTTTTTCTCTCTCCACTCTATTTTCATCATTATTTAATTATAGCACAGCCAGTTTAAAATAACATTAACGAACATGAATATAGTTATACTTACGAGCTTCTGACGCTGACAAAGTTTGCGCACCAAAATCACCCACGTGGTAAGAACCAGTTAATTTACCAGTAGACCACCAGTTGTTGTATTCTGTAATATTCACCGAACCATCGGCATTCACACTTTCTACCCAAAACACGTGGCCAGTACCATAATCGCCTGGGTTACCACTCTGACCAATCGAATAAGCGGATGGGTTATGATCTACTCTAAAGCCAGCGTTTCTTGCGCTTTGCGCCCAGCTCTTCGCGTTGCCCCACCAAGCAATTGCCACGTTACCTGCCGTTGCTTCGTAGGCTTTCCAACCAGCATAGCTCGTACATTCACAGACATAACCACCAATGTATTGTCCGCCATAAATCGTGTAGTATTGATCCATTTGGCCCGGGCAATTAGCTTGCCATGGATAAGTGTTAGCACCAGTATAAACTTGGCCTTGACCGAACATTTCTGGGTGCTCACGCTGATACTTTTCCTCAGCGGCAATCTTCTCAGCGAGTGCTTTCTTAGCCTGCTCTTCGTAAGCAGCAGCATCGTGTTCATACTTCACGACTAACGCTTGTTGTTCTGCACGAGCGGCCACGAGTTGGTTCTTCGATGCTTGTTGTTGCGCTAAGAGTTGTTCGACTCTGGCTTTATCCTCTTCGAGTTTAGCTTTCTGCTCTTTCACTTTTTCAGCTGTAGCAGAAATTTGCTGTTTCACCACTTCGTTTCTAGCCATCTTTTCAGAGAGGTCAGAGATTGAACTAGCCCCTGCCAGAATTGTAATCGGCTCAGCATCGCTTTCAAAATGCATATTGATGAGAAGTTCCGCGAGAGCATCTTGCTCTTCGGCTAGTTTCTCCTCGGTCTTCTTGATTTGTTCTTTCAAATCTTCCACCTGGGCAGTCGTATCAGCAATCTGACGTTGCATCGAAGCAATCTGGGAATTCAATTCTAAAACCTTTAATTGGAACATGTTTGCCGAATTGCTCGCCGCAGCCGCATTCTTATTTGCCTGCGCTTCGCGCTCAGCCGCCGCCCGACATTCTGGGCTCTGGCTACAAGCTAGCGAAATGCCATCAACATCCTCTACAATCACAAAATCAGCAATTATTGGGGCAGCACAAAGAACAATCACGATCATACCCACAAGAATTTTTGTAATTTTTGTTTTAGAGACAGTTCTCATGCTTGCATTATAGCATAAGCGTCAAGCTTTGTGAAGATACTTCGACACTGCTAAGCGAGATGAAACACGACCGATAATAATACCAAGTCCAATAAAGATTAAGAACATTAGCACTAACTTACTTGATTGGAGTATGCCTACGATCTCATCGACATTAATGCCGTATCCCGACAGTTTCGGTGCAAGCCACATAAAACCAAAGTAACTAACTGATGCAGCAATGAGTCCAGCGAGCACGCCACAAATCTCCGCTTCCACTAGGAATGGCCCACGGATAAATCTTTTATCGGCACCCACGAGTTTCATCATGTAAATCTCTTCACGGCGTGAGAAAATCGCCATACGAATCGTACTAAAGATGATCAGAATTGAAATCACGAGAAACACCGCTGCGAGAATAATACCACCGGTCCTAGCAATTCTCGCCCAAGATGTAATCGTAGCAATTTCCACCTGGTTTACGTCATAAGTCGGTTGTTTTTCTTCATCCACCAACTTTACAAACAATTCATTATTTTCGACAATGTATTTAATACTCTCGAGATTATCGACATTGTAAACCTTGACACGCATCGTCGCCTGCATCTTTGAAATCATCAAAGCCTTCATTTCATCATCGAGTACGTTGATGATTTCCTCGCTACCAGCATTCTCGGCCACGAATTTTTCGTATTCTTCTTTCGAATCCGCCGTCACGACACTCTTAGTATTGCTATCCGCCGAAATTATTTCGGTAAGTTCATCAAGGTTTTCACGCGTCGTTTCTGGCTTGAAATAAATCGTAATATCAATTTTGTCGCGCATCATATCGGCAGTGTTAGTAAGAATCACGCTCGCGACTACCGTCACAAACAGAATAATGAGCGTAATCGACATTACTACGGTTGCTGCCGAAGATAGCCAAAAGTTTCTTGCAAAGCCCTTGGTGCCATATTTAATAATGCGACCTTCTTCGCGAAGCGGATGACGCCTGCGAGTTTTTCGCATGGCCTTTAAGCCGTTCTTTGCGGCTTTTTTCAGGCTTTTTGACTCTTTAATCTCGTCCTTTACCTTTGGTTCTTTAACTTTCTTTTCTTTATTTCCCACCATTATTGAATCACCCTTCTAGGTCTTTGTTTTAGTGCGTGTCCTGGTGCTTGCATCATATTTCTGGTTAGTTTCGGTCTTGGAGTTTCATCAAGTTTATAAATACCACCGTTCTTCTGATCGGCCACAATCCTACCATCTTTCATCGTCACTACACGCTTCTGCAAAGTATTTACAATGTTTTCATTGTGCGTTGTCACCAGAATCGTCGTGCCAAAATCATTAATCTTCTTTAGAAGTTGAATGATTTCCTCAGTCGTCAGCTTATCGAGGTTCGCAGTCGGCTCATCTGCAATCAAAATTTTTGGTTGCCTTGCGACCGAGCGCGCAATACCCACACGTTGCCTTTGACCACCAGAGAGTTGGGCTGGGAATTTCTTTGATTGTTCACTGAGATCTACCAGTTCGAGAACCTTCGGCACCGTCTTACGAATCTCCTTACCACTCATACCAGCAATCTCAAGTGCAAATGCCACATTTTCGTAAACAGTACGGCGCGGCAAAAGCTTAAAGTCCTGGAATACGACACCAAGGCGGCGACGATAACCCGGAATGTGGCGCTTTTTCACATAATCAAGATCAATTCCGCCAATAATAATCTTACCAGAATCCGGCGTCTCCTCTTTGGTAATCATCTTCATGAGAGTCGACTTACCGGCGCCTGACTTACCTACTAAAAACACAAACTCGTTTGGCTCGATATGGAGCGACACCGAATCAAGCGCTGGCTTATGATCGCCAGGATACGTCTTAGTTACGCTATCAAGCAAAATCATAACTTGATATTAACATAAACGTTTTATTTTTGCAATGTCAGCGAAACTCTAGGTGGAAGGTAATATTCTTTTCTTCTTTGCCTTCCGGTTGATAAATTCCGACCGGCGAAATCTCAGCTTCTGGATATTTTTCTCTTACTTCAGCCAGCACTTCGGCGTAAGTCTTCGTCGAAGTGACCGTCAAATCTTGCTTGTCTTTAATCTCGAAATCTTTCGCAACTAGTTTTGGCGACTCGAGTTCAAGAATCGCAAGTAAATCTAATTCAAAACCAGCCAAATAATCTGCTAATTTAAAACTGCGCTTCACGGCCGTCTTAAACTCGCCGACCACACCAAGATACTGATTGCCAACCCAAACTTCTGCCGAGCGCTTTGGCTCAAATGGCAAGGCCTCTGCGGTCTTTGTCTTTAGTGGCTTAAAGGTCGCCTCGATATTTAGCTTTGCCAAATACTTTTCAACGAACAGTTTTGCTTTGTAATATGCGTCACCAGTGGTTTTGCGTTCCGCTAGTACGAGTGCGATGCTCATCTTCTCGGTCGGCACACCTTCTTCGTCCATGCCCCAGTCTTTGCGATAAATCTTATTCATTTCAAAGAGTGCAAACTTATCGAATGGGATCTTTTGATTCATATGTGCTTTATCCAGCAAACTCGGAATCAATGACTGACGGACTAATTGTAATTCCGGACTAATCGAATTCACAATCTTGTATGAATTCTTCGTATCAAGTCCAGCATTCTCAAGTAGCCTCTCGCTCACGAAGCTATAAGTTAGAACTTCATTTGCGCCAAATTCTTTTAAGGTTTTACGTGAGAAACTCTTCAACTTGAATAGTTTACTTGGCGTAGCAGTACCATGCTTCGGCAGAACCGGCGCAATATTATCATAGCCAAGTAATCTACCGACTTCCTCAGTAATATCTTCCTTGATATGAATATCCGTGCGCCAGGCCGGAGCCGTCACTTTGAGATTCGCATCGCCAGACACTTCAAACGAAACATTCGTTAACGTCTTCTTAATCAAATCATTTGAATAATCCGTACCAAGTAGACTATTAATCTCACTAGTCGCAATTTCTACCGCCGGCGTTTTCTCCGGTTTTGGATAACAATCCGACACAGCCGCTACCTTAAATCCGTCCTTCAACATCTCGGCACACTCGCCAGCCACGGTCAAAGTTTGGTAGGCTGGTTGGCCCTTCGTGAACCTAGTAATTGCTTCCGAGAAAATACCATGTGCCATCTGCGTTTTACGTAGATTAAACAAACTGAAGGTCGCGGATTCAATAATGATATTTTTCGTGTTCTCGTCAATCATCGTCGAAGCGCCGCCCATCGCACCGGCCAGTGCTACTGGTACGTTGTTACTCGTAATCACGATGTCATTTTCGTTTAATTCGATGTCTTTGCCGTCAAGCAAGGTCAGTTTCTCGCCATTCTTAGCAAGGCGCACAATAATCTTTGGTTCTTTCACGCCACCTACAGCCACAAACTTATCGTAGTCAAAAGCGTGTAGTGGCTGGCCAGTTAGAAGCATCAAATAATTCGTCGCGTCCACAATCGGGTCAATCGGGCGCATACCGGCTTTGGCAAGATAGGCATCCTGTAATGACAAATACTTCTTTTTAATCTCACCGTGCTTTTCGAGCACTACCGCCGTATAACGACCGCAAACATTTTCATCAACTTCAATCTTAATGTCGCCAGTAGTTTTTAGCTCAGTTTTCACTTCCGGCTCTTCGAATTTTTGGCCTAAAATCCCTGCAACTTCGCGAGCAAAGCCAATTAAACCAAATGTATCCGGGCGGTGCGTGAGAGACTTGTTCTCGATTTCGAGAATCTTGTCGTCAAGCTCAAAGATGTCCGCAAATTTGTCACCTGGCTTTGCCATTTCTGGATCGATTTCCGCAATACCGTCATGTAAATCACCAAGATCAAGTTCATCCGGCGCCGCCAGCATACCGTGCGAATCATATTTACCAAGCATCTTGCGCGTACCAATTACAAATGGCGCATCTTCATGTACGCTAGCTGGTACGGTTGCACCTGGTGCAATCCAAGCCGCGAGCATCCCCTCACGTACGTTTGGCGCACCACAGAGTACTTGCGTCAGCTCCGCGGAGCCATCATTCACCATACAAAGCGTTAAATGTGTACCTTCGATTTTTTCCGCCGTCTCGACGCGCACAATTTTAATACCATCATATTTGTGCGATTCATCTACAACGCCCTCAACTTCTACGAGTCTCGCGCCAATCAAACGAATTAATTCCTCATCAGAAACCGGAATTTTAACATATTTTTTAAGCCAATTTAGTGAAATTAACATTTAAAACTCCTTCAAAAAATTAAGGTTACCAGATTCAAAATGGCGCACGTCTTTCAGCCCATACCGGAGCATCACCAGGCGGTCAATACCGCCACCCCATGCGAAGCCGTGATATTTCGTCGGATCAATGCCAGCCATCTTTAATACATTCGGATGAATCATGCCACATCCCAACATTTCGAGGAAATCACCTTTTTTGCCACCCAGTGACTTCGGTTTTTCAATCATAAATTCGAGTGATGGTTCCGTAAATGGGAAGTAGCCCGGCTGGGTGCGAATGTTGAGTTTCTGCTCGTAATACTTCTCGAAGAATTCACGCAAGATTCCAAGCATGTTACCAAGCGTACAATCTTTCGACACAAACACGCCCTCACATTGATAGAACGTATGCTCATGCGTTGCATCAACATCTTCATTACGATACACACGACCTGGCACCACCACGGCGATGTCTTTCCCTTCGTCCAAATTGTGTTTGTAGGCCTTAAGCACGCGATGTTGCATCGTGGAAGTATGGGCTGGCGGGATCAGACCTTCTTCCGTACGGAAGGTGTCATAACCATCGCGAGCCGGATGCTCTTTCGCGAAATTGAGGCTATCAAACATATGGAACTCATCATCAAGTTGGCGGGATTCGACCACGTCAAAACCCATGAGTTGGTAGATTTCGGTGACACGATCAAGCTCAGTCATCAGTGGATGTTCAGAACCCTCAAAGACAGAATAGACTTCTGGCAAAGGCTCATTCACAGAACAAGGCGCCGTAATATCTAGTGGTACCACGTCCGCTTCTAGCAAAGCTCCTTCGGCCTGCTTAATCTTTTCCAAAATCGCATTTTTCTTTACGTTTAGTTCTCGACCAAATTCACCACGCTTTTCTGGTGGTACATCTTTAATTTTTGCGTATTCGCTATTTAAGCTTTTCAGCTCAAGCTTTAATCTCTCCAACTCTTCCATATATTATATTATACTACAAAAACGCGGTTTCTAACATCGGCAAATGAGATTGCATTGGTCAGAATAATAGCTGGTGCTTCAGCCACATAGTTTTCGGTGTCAAAGAGGATTTGATCTGGCATCACGACTTCTGGTTCACCGAATTGGTGGCGAGTGGATGGGTCGTAATTGGCGATATAGTTACCATACTCAATCACATCAAGAAGCGCAACCACATTTTCCTTACTTAAACCAGAATATCTAGCAAGAACACCTTCATATGAATTATCGAGCGGATGTTCTTCGTAATATTCGTCGAGGAAGGCGGTTACTGCCGACTTTTCAATTAACCCTTCACTTTCAGCCAACGACTGATCCTCAATAAATCTTTGATAATTCTTAGCGTCTTCCCAATCCGGAGTCACTGGCGAAACAGTCGTATTGCCAGCCACGCAGGTCTGTCCACTCACATAACCGATATTAAGAAGCGCTTGCGAGTTTTGCAAAACATCAATCGTATCACCAACTACTGGAATTGCGCCGATTGCAGCGTTCACGAAAGTATTTTTCAGAGCACTTCCGGTCTCCACATTACCAATCGATGATACACCCGAAACAATGCTCTGGTCGGCAATACCGAATGCAGATGTCCTACCATCACAGTACAGAATGTATTTTGCCAAATCTGAGTTACTATTTACAATCGGCACTTCAACACCATTATCATTTCTCGTTTCATCAAGGAAATTATTGGAGAGGGTTTGTTTGCCAGTTGCTTTATCAACCTTTAGTAGTGGATGATACTCGTCGACTTTATTAATCACATCCGCCGGATCGAGTTCAAGTGTAGTAACATCAGTAATTGAGTAAGGGTTGCAGAATTCATCACCTACTGCTCCAATCGAATAAAGATACGGACAAGTCTCTTGGTACTCATCCCAATTTGGCAAAGTCGAATTAATATCAAACGCCCTTGCGGTCGGTGTCGAAAGCGCAATTATAGAATTGCCTACGACCGAGCTAGCAGAAGTCACCGTACTCATCAGCGAATTTGCAGACAAGAAACTCATCATATTTGTGAGCAGTGTCCCCATAAACGTATGTCTAGATGTTACATCAAATGGACTTCGAGTCATCCGGTCATACCGCGCATTCTCCGCTATTACCTCCTGCTGAGCCAGCGCGAATTCAGTATATTTCTGAGAATTAGCTAGCGATCCTCCGTTAGCACGGTGAGTATTGCCTAGATACATATTTGCGCCAGAAACAAGAGCGTTGCCCAGGTCCTCACCACCAATGTCAGAAATCAAATCACGAGTAAAGATTTTTGCAACTACCGGTGTCAGGAATTCGATAGCCGTAGCAATCACGGCCGAAGCTGCAACCGAAGCGGCCACGCCAGCCAAGAAATCACCAAGTAATGGCGCACAACCAGCCACGGCAGTACCACCAAAGGTAAACAACGCACCGAGAATACCTAAAAGACAACCACCAATTTCGAGCGCACTTTGCACAGCACTTACTGCGTTAGCGGCAATCTTTGTAATAGAACATGCTTCGAATAATTCCATACTAGTCATCGCTCCACCAAGCACTCGGTTTAAACTACTGGTAATATTGAAGCTCTGAACACTTCTGTCGTTCGCGTTTGGCTTCCTACGTTCATAAAGCGCCGCCAAACCTTCAGCCTGGACTGCCGTAGTTTCCCTATCGGAATTGCCACCGGATGATTCACCGACGACTACATGCTCATTCAACTTGGATTCGTTCAAAGTCGATGTAAGCTCAGTAATTGGCGCTTCATCAGCAAGCCCGGCTTTAGTCTTATCAATAGTTTCAAGAAATGAGGTAACAAGACTCATAATTTTTAAAGCCTCACTAGCCGTAACTAGCAACGAAACACCACCGAGAAAGTTAAAACCGAGACAAGCATAATTAGCCACCTTACCGGCTGTGCCGATTAAACTGCCGCCACTATACGAATCTGCAACAGCTTCAAGCTTCGCTCTAGCATCAGCTTCACTCTGAATCGATGTTCTGTCAAAAGTCCCTTGCCCATAACGCTGAGATGCCGTATCGTACAACTCTTCACCTACATATTGTTTGGATGTATGTGTCTGACCTTTGTCATCAGTCGTAGTGACATCTTCATATTCTTCCCCAGTCTTACGGACATCAACGCCACCCTCTCTAACAGAATCAGTGCCTTTAGCCATTATATCTAGAGCTACCTTCTTAGAATCGACCTCGTCAGACCCCTTAACTTTTTCAATAAAATCTTTAAAGATGTTTCTAGAGATTCTATTCTTTTGTAAGAACTTCTTCGTTATCGTACCAAACCAGTTCGATATTTGCCCACGCCATGTCATTGAACCGGCATTATACATTCTAAAGAAGTCCGGATCGTCTCGATAGACATTTTTAAAATCACTCGCCGTAACCGTCTTTATGTCGCCAGAATCGGTTTTGTACTTCAAAACCGTACCAGCACCAGAACCTTCAACTTCAATACCTTGCTTTGCTAGTCTAGCTCTCTGTTTATTTGAAATGCTAAACGTGTCACCGCGGAATAATGTACCCTTAACTGGATTGATATACTTACCGCTGCCCATTTGCATCTTGAAAAATGCATCCGAACGTTTATTGGCTGTAACAGACATCGAGTTAAATGCTTCGCGGAATTGTTCAACTAAAGAAAAAGGCTGAAACAATTGTGCACCAGCAAACAATCCACCGAACCCCATGATAAGCGCAATAAGCAAGCCAATCGGACCCTTTCCTTTCAAGGAGAACTTACCTTTTCCTTTGCCTTTTACAGATATTAATTCTCTACCAGTCCCAGTATAAAACCCATTCGCAGCCTCTTCGTTCGCGCGGTTTGCATCAAGATTATCACCGGTCTCTTTTGGCTTATCCGAAGCAGCGCCAGCTTCAACTGCACGCAAACCACGCGCGGCTTCATTATTAGCCGCGTCAATCTTAGGAATATCATTCCGTTGCGCCGGTTTAGACCTATCGTCCATACAATATATTATATAGCACTTATGCTAAATTTTGAAGCACTTTCACGTCAAAAACTAGTGCTGACTACCAAGCGTAATACCCACAACTACAAGAACTGCTACCACTACAATTCCAACTAGAATCCACATCCAACTATACTTACCAGTCTTCTTTAAATCACGGACATAATCAGAATCTTCTACGTAATCCGGATCATCTTTATCGCCCACTTGTTTTGAAGTCGCATTCATTTTTTCACGCAAGTCTGCATTAATTCGACGCGAAAGTTCATCCGTCACATCATCTTTTTTACTTACCATTATGCCCATAGTCTATTCCCTAAAAATTAAATACTTTTTCATTATATCACACCGATAATATGCTATAATATAGTAAATATTATTTAAGGAGGAGAAATGGCAACAAAAAAGCCTAAGGCATCGTCTAGGACTACGAAGTCCAAAACGACCAAGCCAAAAACTGCCGCGAAGACTGTCGTGAAGCCAGTGTCCGAGGCCTCTAAAACACAAACGGTGGAGAGAGAAGTTATCACTTCGACAAAAGGCAAATCTATCTTTAGTGGTTTCTTCAGCAGAAAATATGAAGAAAAAGAAAGCATCTTGACGATTTTCAAGAATCACAAGTTCTACGGCGCATTGCTCGGCGAAGTACTTGGTTCAATGCTCATTACATTGTTCCTCTTCGCACTCGGCCTTATGGGCATGGCAAGTGCTGCTAACTATTCATTCTTGATCTTAGCGGTCTTCATTGCAATCTACTCACTTTCAGGCGCCTGCCTCAACCCAATCATCACGGTTGGCATGATGGCTTCCCGCCGCATCTCAGTCATTCGTGGCGTGATGTATCTCATCGCTCAGGTGCTCGGTGCCTGGCTCGGTTGGGTCATCTTCAACGCCTTCCATTTGGCTGGCGGCGAAACCGCCTACGAAATTCCAAAGATGACCGCAATTGGCGAGAACCAATTCTGGGTCTTCGCAATGATTGAGCTTCTTGGTGCAATCGTGATCGCATTCTTCTTTGCTCGCGCTCTCAAATACAAGCGCAGCGTCTTTACTTTCGCAGCAACCACTGCTGGTGGTATTGTTCTTGCAATGCTCATTGGCTTCGTTGTTTCAGCCGCTTTCGTCGGCGTCCAAAACAACTTCGTCTACAACCCAGCAGCTGCATTAATGTTCCAAATCTTCCCAGAATCTGGTGATAACTTTGGCGCAGTTCTTGGCGGTATTTGCCAAGCACTCTCAGTCTATGCATTGCTCCCAATGATTGGTGGCGTAGTAGGTTTCTACCTCTCCGACTTCATGGGCAAGCTTTCCGGCGAAGAGTAAAATCCAATAAAATAACCCGTCTAAATGGCGGGTTATTTTTTTACCTCTAGATTTAATTCTTCGGGAAGAGTGGCGTTTCTGGTGGCACAATTTTACCACTAAAGATCTTTTCAATCTTCTCGGCCGTACCCGGAATAAATGGACGAAGCATGTGGGCCACACTAACGAGATTACTAATCATCTCGCCCATCACCTTTTCGAGTTTTTCCGTCTCACCAGCCTTCGCGAGCGCCCATGGTTTCTCATCGTCAATTCTACGATTAATACCCTGAATCTTTTCCCAAACGAAATCAAAGGCTTTGTTAAACTCAAAATTATCCATGAGTTCGCGGTATTCTTTTGGCAAGTTCACCTTTACTTTTGGCGCTGAAATACCATTCTTATTTGCGAGTGTCGCTAAACGTTGCACCAAGTTACCAAGATCATTTGCGAGTTCATTATTGTAAGCATCCTCGAACTTTTCCCACGTAAAATCGGAATCCGCAAACGTATCGATGTGACGGAGGAAATAATATCTCATCGCATCGAGACCGTGTTTGTCCATCACTTCAATTGGATCAACTACGTTGCCAATCGACTTGCTCATCTTCTGTCCGTCCGCAAGCACCATGCCATGCGAGACCAAAGTCTTTGGCACTTTGAGACCTAGACCAAGTAACATCGCTGGCCAAATGATTGCGTGGAACCTCAAAATATCTTTACCCACAAATTCGGCTGATGCTGGCCACCATTCCGAAATATCTTTTTCCGGAAAGCCAAGCACCGTAATATAATTTGCGAGTGCATCAATCCAAACATACATCACTTGCGTATCATCATCCGGTACTGGCACACCCCATGTAAGCTGCGCTTTTGGACGTGAAATCGATACATCCGGCGAATCTTCAAGCAATTTCAAAATTTCGCGTTTTCTAAATTCTGGCAAAATCAAAAGTTCATCGCTTTCAATCTTTTCGCGAATCTCGTCCTTGAAATCCGAAATGCGTAAATAATAATTCTCTTCTTCGAGCCTTTCGTACGGTTTTTGATGATCCGGACAAATGCCGTGATTTTCTTCGGCTTCTTTGTTCGTGACATATCTTTCACAACCAGTACAATACCAACCTTCGTATTTTGAAGAATAAATGTGGTCTTTTAATTTTAACCATATTTGTTGACAAAGTTTTTCGTGACTATCATCGGTCGTACGAATAAAATCCGTATATTCTACACCGAGTTTATGAATGAACTCTTGGAATTTCTTTGCATTCTCAGCCACATATTCTTCGACCGGCACACCGAGTTCCTTGGCTTTCAAAAAGATTTTGTTGCCATGTTCATCCGTTCCGGCTTGGAAACGTACATTATCGCCAATCAATTTATGATATCTAGCACAAGTGTCTGCAAGACAATAATCCATCGCATGGCCGATGTGTGGCACACCGTTTACGTATGGAATTGCAGTTGTAATATAAAAATTAGACATAACACAATTTTATAATGCTATGTCTAATTTATCAAGCGTAAGGAATAAACGCGTTATTTACCAAGTTGCATAATGAGTACAACTACGAGCACTGCGACGATTAAGCCAGCAACCGCTACGAGTGCAATCAAAGTTGATTTGCTAGTTTTCTTCTTGGCTGGAGCTGGAGCCGAGGTGTTTGTCGGCTGATCGCTAGCAGCTGGATCGTTAAAAGCAACACTTGGTGTGTGACCTGGATCGGCGACCGGAGCGGCACCTTCCGGAACGGAAATTGCACTACCGATCGAACCAGGAACTGGTTCAGCAGCCTTGAATGGAGCCTTGAGTTCTTCTTCAACTGGATCTGGTGCTTTTGGTGGAGCTGGCATCGTAATTGGGTCAGTTGCACCAACAAGTGGTTGACCGCCTGCGCCTGGAGCAGCAAATGCCTCTGAAGCAGACATTTGATTAAATACTGGAGCAGCACCCGGAGCAGCAACTGGTGGTACCGGCGGTACCGGTGGCACGCCTGGAGCAGCAGGTGCGGCCGAAGCAACTGGCGCGGCTGGAGCTGGAGCAACTGGCGCAACAGGTGCGGCCGGAGCAACAGGTGCAGCTGGAGCTGGAGCAACCGGAGCTGCTGGAGCAGCTGGTTCTGGGGCTGGTACTGGTGGTACCGGTGGTACCGGTGGGACGGCCGGTGCAGCTGGAGCTGGAGCCGGTGTCGGGGTTGGATTAGTTAGTGGATCCATTTGTTATATTCCTTACTTTTTTAATACACTATACTTTATTCTAGTTTACCATTAATGCTTATTTTTGTTAATACCTCGGTGCGATTTCGTGGGTATAGACCGCTGTCAGATTCTTGTGTTCGTTATTTGGATCCGACTTTGCTCTACCCCAAAGAATCGTCGAAGTATCGTAATTCACAATTTCGGCCGGAACTTTCGAATTCACGCCGGTCGCCGCGCCGTATGTACGGTTAAAGAACAATTTATTCGTAATGATTGCGCCATTCACTTGTAAGTGATATGAGTTCTGTCTAGAATTAATGTCATTCGATTCACAAGTGCTCAGATCATTCTCGGCGATAATAATCGCATCAATTCGTCTGACCGTACAACCGATCTTAATATTATTCGCATAGATAATCATCTTCGGAATCTGGTCGAGCGCCGTGAAGGTCGAATTCTGATACTGAATATTGCCATTAATCGTCAAGTCGCCAGCCACATTAATAATATGCGTTCTACCAACATTCACGGTGTTCGTGTTAATCGTCGCATTGCCGCTCACGTTGTACCTTACGATATTCTTCGCTGAACTATTGTTAATCGTAATCGTCGAGCCACCAGAAAGTTCATTGACTAGGCTGTCCTCATTCGGCAGTTGCCCAATTAGCGACTTCTGATTTGACAGCACGGCCGAGATTCCGGAATTACCAGTGACCTGTGCCCCCGGACAGATACCAGACACGATGTTACTAGCGTAGTTTGCTAAGCTGAGCGGCACCCGATATTTACAATAGTCCGACGCTGGCTCTTGCGAGCCACCTCCTGCGATGTTATTAGCAAGACCGGAAGCGGCACCTGATGCGAGAGCGAGGATCGTACCATTAGCCGTTACACTTTGCTCAACCCATGACGAGAAGACAAACACGCCACTAAATGCCGGAAGATTCTTCAAATTATTCTTAATCGCGGCAGAAGTCTTAATCGTACCACCAGAATACAGGCTACCACCCCAAACTTGGAAACTCGGACGCTTTGCAATCAGGAAACATTTCGATTCGGAAATCCGCCAAGTTTTGCTACCTTCTTTTTCATTCCAGTTGGTATAAGCACCACTGTATGCTGGGTAAGTTGCCACGGCCACACAAATGTAGGTTCCGGCCTTTTGATCCGGCACGCTCATTTTGAGCTCACGATTGTAAGCAATACCATCAAGTCTACCCGTCGTGTTGAGCGGGCTGTTTTCCTCATTATCATAACGACAATTCACATCATCCTTAGTTAGCCCGAAGTATCTACAAACATCCTGCGTCTTACCATTACCCCAACTATCCGCGGCGTTTTTCACGCCATTAAGTGGTGTGTAAATAATGATACGCCCTAAGAATTCCGGCACAATCGTTGCATACTTTTGCGCATCGGAACCATCCGTCGTTTCCGGATTCTTGCGCGGAACCACGTCGATTTCATATTCAATCTTCTTGTCTTCACCAGCATAAACTGGATCGGTATTGTCGGTCTTAATCTTGAGCGCCATATCAAAGTTATACGGAACATAAGCGTGTGCGATGCTCGTCTTGCTTGTCGTGCTAACATTAGCGAGGTTATCTTTTGCCGTGCTATAAGACGTAAAGGTCACTTGGCTTGGCGACATCGCCGTCGCGTTCGATTTAGTAATGTTCGTCGTCACCGACTCACCCAAATCCTTACCTACTTCCGAAATCGTCACGCGGTGAGTATTAACTTCTTTTTGCTTATCCGTTTTACCAAGATTATAATAATGTGGCGTCGAATAGCTAAATGAGCCGTTGCTATGTACCATGATGGCATTATTCCAACTATTATTATTGCCACGGTTTTGGTTAAACAGCTGATATAGATAGTAATAAGTATTTAACGAGCCGGTCGGCTTAACCGCACCACCATCAATTTGCAACCTTTGCGGCACGAGATAAGTCGTGTATTGGAGAATCGGGTTATAAGTTGCACGATATGAAATAGTATTACCCGGCTTCGCGTAAACCGCCTTCTGATACTTATGATATTTAGTCGGACCATCTGGGTTCTTCACGCGCATATCGAGGAAGGCATCGCTGAGTTGGTCGTCCTCCATCGTCGTCGGATCATTAGTCGGATCATCCGGTTGCGCCTTACCCAGCGCCGAAGCACAAAGCTTGAGTGAAGTGTAAGCCGGCGGCGTTACATAGTTATTATTCGGTTTGAATTGTAAAATCTCACAAACCACCTGCCCAGGCTTCAAAGTCAAATTATTGTCCGTGAGTACCTGGTGCGGGTTCCTCGTAAAGTATTCTTCGCCGCTACCAAGATTATTATTTGCCGTGACAGTCGAGGAATAGTTTGAAGTACGCGAAATTACATAATTAGTCGAACCGGTACCAGCCGTGCGCCTAAGATTATGGTTAAACGAAACCGTACATCCCGTCACCGGACAGTTATCGATATTCTTTACCACTGTCTTACTCGCATCGGTCCAATCCACAGTATCACTACCAGATGGCGTCGTTACATTAATCTTACCCTGGAAGGTTGATGGCTTAGCATAGGCGCAAGCCTTGACTGTTACATTACCATTCCCCTTCGGGCTAAATACTACATAATAGCACAAGGTCTCACCCGGGCGAATCGACTCTACATATGGATTTCGATAGGCCGATCGGAGCCACACACTCAGCGTTGACCCAGACGTACTTGGCGCAAACGGAGCCGCCGGATTAGTCGTCTGCTGATATGCAGAACCACCAGTTATTTGCCGGTAAACCACAAAGTTTACATTACCTTCACCCTTTTCTAGTTTCATTGCAATATCAAAAGCTACATCACAACCCGAGTTCGGACAATCTATCTGGATATTCTGTGTTGCGTCTCGCTGGGAGAAACCAGTGCCATTCCCGCTCACCGAACTGCCACCAGACACCCTCGCTCGCGCCGAGAATTCCTGATGCTGATAAATCGCATAGACTGTCTGGTTACTCCAAAGTGCCGTCACCGCGTACGTTATATTGGTCGAAATATATGAAGAGCTACTTAGGCTACTCTTCCAACCCACAAAAGTATACGCTGCCGCCGTTCGCCGCGTGATTGAGGCATAGTACCCTTCTTCTACTGTGCTCGTTACATTAGACATCAAATTCCGAAGCGAATTACCATCCGTATCGTACGCAATACCAGTCAAAGTATATTCCTTGTATTCATGATACACGGCGTACATTGTGGCGTCACTATACATATACTGGCCCCACCAAGTATCCGTCGACGCATAATACGCATCATTCTTCCGATACTTCCAACCCTTAAATATATAATTGGTCTTCTCACGACGATACACATAAGTATAATTTCCTTCTTCCACCGTACTTGTCACATCACGAATAATGTTTCTCAGTGAATTACCACTTTCGTCCACCGCCACCGCCGTCAAAGTATATTCTTTTACTTGTGGCTGAACATCTTCCACCGAACTTGGACCACAGAACCAACCCAGGTTACTACCATAGCCCCAACCAGATCTAAAAGTGTTTGGATCTTGCGCTTGGAGTGCCAAATAAATCTCTCGTACGTCTTCCCACCTACCATCATTCCAGTTATAACCATACGCATACTTCATCGGCCCGCCAAAGAAGACCGAATAGTACGCGCCTGTACCAATCGAGCTAATACCACGCTGATCGTACTGATCATACGAATAGCCACAGTTCCAGTTGCTATAGCCTCTCTGTGCCACCCAGGCATAACGCCAATAGCCACCATAATCACCGCAACCTCTAATATAGCCGCCAGCTGCCACACCATCCTCCTGACAAGTATAATCATTCACGGTACCGCTAATACGAATATCGTTTGAAGAGGTTGAATACCAACGCCAAACCGCACCAAAACATGTCGCAAGCACCAAGTTCTCACAACCCGGCACACCACCATAACCACCACCATAACCTTCGCCGGCGTGCACTGAGCCAATCATGACAGTGCCAGAAACAATAAGTGAAACAAAACTACCAATCAGAATTGCCCAAATTCTTTTAATGCTGGATTTCATTATCGCATCCCCCTTCTAGACATCCATAATAGTCTTTATGCGCCTGCACGGACAAAGCCTCATATTCTTCTGCTTTCTCCGTCTCGCCTAAATCTCTATATACTACCGCATAAGTATGGTAAAAATGCTCCCTTTGCCTTTCTGGTACTTCAGGGAAGTTTACTTTATCGAGCTCTTTTAAGGCTTCCTCATAATAGCCAAATTCATCCTTATCTAATTCTTGAATATAAGCCAGCAAGAATTCGTATTTATATTCACGGTTCTCACACTGCTCCGAATAAGCCTGAAGTAAATCTAGCTCCTCACTTTCGGATTTTTGCATAGCGCTCGTAATCGCATTACTTACTTCACTAAGATCTTTAAAATTACAATCAACCTTACCTACCTCTGGTGCTTTTGGACGGAAGAAATTAATGTAAATCAGTCCACCAGAAAGACCGATGATTGCCACAATAAAGAAAATCAAAAACCCATATAAAATGAAGTTGCTTTGTTTTTTCTCTACCTCAACTGGTACAGAACCACTCTCTCCCACGTCCATATATATATTATATTAGCACAAGCTTTTTAATGTTTTAAGTATTTTTATACTTTTTAGCGACCTCCGCCGCCGCCTCCGCCGCCGCCTCCACCGGAGAACCCACCGCCTCCACCGCCGGAGAATCCAGACGAGAATCCCCCACCACCCGAAATACTGCGTGAGCTCGAATAACTCGTCGAAGTGTTTGCATATCTTGTAGCGCTACTAATTAGAGAATGCATGGCGTATGTGTCCATCCCACTGCCGTACCATTCCGGTTCTTCAATATCCACTGTTTTACAGTAATCTTCCATTTCCTTCATCCAGCTTTTTTCCAGTCCAAACACTGCCGCATATGGAAGTAGTTTCTCATATAAATTCACAATCCCCTTCGCCGAAACATCCACGCCTTCCACACTCTGAAGCATCTTCATCCTATCTGCTTCCGCCATTTTAATATACATTTTAAGTCCATCCATAAATCTCGAAGCTTCCAGTCCCTTCTTCGTTCTCGCCAAATATTTATTTGTGTTCTCGCGAAGCATTGCATAAACTACAATCGTAATAATCACGACCGCACAAATTATCGGCCCAACATATTCTTTACCAACTACTTCGCCAACCAAGGCAGATTCAGAAGATGGATCGAAAAACTCTAAGAAAATAACGATTACAAACGGAATAAAATACCAAAAACCAAAAATTAAACCAAAAAATTGCATCAAAGCATTTCCGCCACTCGATGTATATTCCGAATATTTACCTTCCGCGAGTCCCTGGTTTTTCAGATTCGAAATAATCGATTTGGTATAGTTCCTGCCAAGTTTCGCAAGCGATTCAGTTGGTGTATGTTTCTTAATTTCAATTTCATCACCATTTTTTACCGCTGTACCGCCGTTTAGGATTCTCAGGATATCGCTACCTTCTTTAGTAACTCTATCGGCCCTTTCAACCAAAATTTTCCATTTGTTCTTTTTCTTACTCTCTTCGTCTTTTACCAAACGAATCTGTTTCTTCACGAGCATGTCAAGGAGCACTGCAACTTTCGAATCCTTTTTGTCACCAATATAAATCTCCGCCATTTCGCCAATCGTGTATTTATTATGCGGCTGAAACTCTGGCTTCACGAAGAATCCTTTATAAAAACGACGCTTTTCACCAACTTTAATAAATTTTCTTAATGGGAAGAAAAGAGCTAAAAGGCAAATAGCAATCACGGCAATCATAATTAAGATCAATGTGTAGTTCTTGTCGAGCGGCGGGATAACAAAGGTGCCGGCCTTAAACTGCACGTCAAATGTTAAGTTCTCATAACGGTCCAAATTCTCCGCCACAAATTGCACACCATCTTCTAATTCCGTTATTTCACAACGCCCATCGTTTTTGCCATATTTGCCGACGTAGCACCATTTTTTATCTTCATAGTTTTCTTTTACTTCCGGCGAAAAATGCACTCTCGCCGTCACTTTACTAAACTTCTGGAACCAACCGGTACCATTGGTGTCCCAGTATAATTCCTGATATTCCGTCCAGTCCGTTACTGGCTTCACGAATTCATATTCTAATTGGTAAACTTGTGTACCGTGTAAATACTCTTCCGTACCGGTGCAAACGCGGTAAAAACTATTAATCTTCTCTAAAGAATACGGCTTTTCTACTACGCCATTACGCTTCAAAACCAAATTCGATTCATTCAAATCATAAAGTGTGATGTTTTTATTCTCGAGATTCGTGAACGGAATGTCGCGGCAGATTCCTTTGTTCTGATTCGTATCCGGAAAGACCGCTGTAAATCTTTCTTTTACGCCGAGTTTTGATACGCCTTCTTCATCTTTTGACAAATAATAGTCCGCCGTAAAATCACTGAAATAAAAATTCTCAGTATCAATAGCAAAAGCATTCCCGCCAAAAAGCGTCAAAGAGATTAAGAATAAACTAATACTTAATTTGGGAAATCGCATCTTTTAATACATTAATTGATTTTTGTAATTCGATGCCTTCTTTTTCAGAAATCTTGATGTCAAGACGCCTGACAATACCTTCACGACCAACCACGGTCGGCCAACCAAAACACGTATCCGAAAAAGTATCATAGGAGGATACCGGAAGCACACGCATTTCATCATTCAAAATACAATTCAAAATCTGGACGCAACACGTAGCGATGCCATAGTGCGTGGCGCCTTTTTTATCGATAATGTCGTATGCTTCGTTACGGACATATTCGGAAATATCTTTCAAAGTTTCCTTCGGTAAAATCGAAGTAATCTTCTGTCCACCAAGATCGGCAAGTGAATAAAGCGTAAGTTCAGAATCACCGTGCTCGCCTACTTGGTATGCATGAATCGATTTCGGGTTCACACCTAGGAAGCTACCAAGGCGGAAACGTAGTCTAGCAGAATCCAACACTGTGCCGGAGCCGATTACTTTCTCAGCCGGAAGACCGGAGAATTTCCAAGTGTAATAAGTGAGGACATCCATCGGATTCGTGACCACGAGAAAAATACCATTGAAACCGCTCTCCATGATTTGTTCAACCATGCCTTTTAAGATATTCACATTTTTCTTCAAAAGTTCCATGCGAGTTTCGCCTGGGCGCTGGGCAGCACCGGCGGTAATGACAACAACATCACAATCTTTGGCATCTTTATAAGTACCATTTCTGATTTTAATATAACTCGGCGCTACAGCTAGCGCATCAGTTAAATCCATCGCTTCGCCTTCGGCGTCTTTTGCGATAATATCGGTTAAAATAATTTCATTTACGGCTGTCCGCTGGTTTAACAAAGCAAACGCAATGCTTGCACCAACATTGCCCGTGCCCACGATCATGATTTTATTATTGTCCATGCTAGTATTATAGCACAAGCTTAATAATCTGTGTCAAAAAGTGATTCAAAATATAGTTTCAATTCTTCCCCGACAAACTCATCACGTTCGTAGTTTTGTGCGAGTTCACTTAAGAATACTGGCGCTTGGCGTTCCAACCTCGCATGGCGATACTCTTCCCACTTCTGCATTTCATCTTCCGACAGTGCCCGTGGGAAATTACGACCCTTATAATGTAGCAAGAGTTCCGGCAAACGTTCATCACTAAAGTTCGGATGATAATCGGCAAGTTCGTTCTCGGTTTTCTCGCTCACTTTGCGGACTTTCGCTCGATCAAAATCATCGAGGAAACCGTCATAGAGAGCCCCCTCCGGCTCAATCGCTGGTGGATATTCCGGACGGTTTTCAATCTTCATCCGCATTTGCTCGGCAAAATCTGGGTCAGAAAGCAAAGTCTTTAAATTCTTTTCAATGATTTCCTTTGAGAGCCCAATCTTCTTCCAGCCGTCAAACTTATCCAGTACTGTAATCGGTGCAATCGCCGGGCATTTATTAAAGCAAAGTTCCTTCACGTACGGGAAGAAACCACGGTCTTTCATACCGTCCGCATCCTCATCTTTTTCGGCGGCTCGTTTTTTCAAATCGTCCAAATTATAGCGAAGATCAAATACCAGAATATTCCCATTCCTTGAACTTGTTAATGGAAACGCCACGGTCGTCTTATTAAACTCGGACTCATAGCGCCCACTGGCGTACACAAACGGCATTTTATTCTCAAGATTCACGTATTTCTTGATGTCACGCTTATCACGCATCGTCAACATGAACTTAAACATGTCCGGCTGTTTTTCTTTAATTAGTCGCGCCACGGCAATCGTCGCATACACATCCGAAAGCGCATCGTGCGCGTGCTCGTGTTCAAGCCCGTTCAGTTTAGTTAAAAGCTCCAGCCGGTTAGTCGGCCGACCATCATCCGTAAACGGCCAATTAATTCCTTCTGGACGAATCGCCCTGACTAGTCTCACGACATCCAGCATATCCCAACGCGAACGTCCGTCTTTCCATTCCCATTCGTACGGGTCGTAGAAATTTCGCCAAAGAGTCGCGCGCATGAATTCATCATCGAACCGCACCGTGTTAAAACCTAGCGCAATCGTGTCTGGCGTAAAAATCTCGTTAATCGCAATCTTGCAGAACTCCGCCTCTGCAATCCCATCACGCAGCGTCTGCTGTGGCGTAATCTTCGTGACCATAATCGCACCCGGGCTCGGCAAAGCGTCATTTGATAACTTCACCAAGATATTTACCGGCTCACCAATCGGATTCAAATCCATATCGGTTCTTTGCCCGGCAAATTGCATAATCCGGTCTGCGCGCGGATTTAATCCGCTGGTTTCTAGATCATAGAAGAAAAACGTCTTATCCATGTCTATATTATATATTATGCTTCGTTCTGCTGGATAGTTTCGTAGTCAATTCCGTACTGAGTAGCATAGACATATTTGAGACGAGCCGTATTTAGCTCATCGGAAAGCTTCTCGAGTTCGCCACCAGTTGCCTTCGTCATCACGAGGAATTTAAGTGGCTTGTTGGCACCACAGGCAACATCCTGTTCCTTATAAGCGAGTGAGCTCGGAATCGTGATTTCACGAATACCATTCATCTTCATCCCGACAATGCCAGTGAGCCAGCCTTCCACCATGTTTGGTGAACCAGCTAGGACTGATTCAAATGCGGTCGGATTGTCTGAATTATTGTAAGAAGAATCAAAGATCTTCTCGTCCGCACACCAACCCACATAATATGCAAGATAATCGGTATCATTTTCGCCTAGAGCTCGCCCATCGCCTACGACATAGTCACGTGTCTGAACACCATTTTCATTGGCGGTCGTCTCGTTATAAGCCTTAACCGCCTTCTTAAATGCAATAAATTTATCGAAATCCTTCTGGCTCTTCTTCTTGAAATTCGTGAGCGCAGTATTGTATTCTTCCTCATACTGCATTTTCTTCTCTTCAGAGATACTATTTTGATTAGTGTTATTATTGTTACCGTTACTACCAAGAATAATCGCGGCATATCCGGCAATCATCGAACCTAACATGATGACAGCAATCAACGCAATAAAGATGCGCTGCTTCGGACTGGTCTTCAGTTCTTTTTCTTCCATTTTACACTCCGTTAATCTAGAATTATTTTATCACAAAAATAACCCCTGTAGTAGGGGTTATTTTGATTTTTTAAGCTATTATTCAGCTTTTTTAGCTGGCTTTGCGATGATAGCGACTTTCTTAAACGAACCGCCGGCTTTCTTGATAGCTTCAATTGCAGACTTAGATGCAAATTGAGTTTCAAGATCGATTTTGTTGGTAATTTCACCACGAGTGATGACCTTAACCTTTACAAATGGGCTCGAAATAAGTGAAGCTTCAGCAAGCTTGTAGTTATCAACTTTACCCTTAAGCTCGTTCAAACAATCGGTGTAGACAACTTCGGCCTTAGCGTGGAAGGATTTGAAACCTTTGAGCTTTGGCACAGCCTGCATGATAGCACGCTGACCACCCATGAAGCCGTTAGGCATCTTGCGATGGCCGGTACGAGCTTTCTGACCCTTGGTACCACGACCAGCGGTTTTACCCTGACCGGCGGAGATACCACGACCCTTGCGGGATGGGCGAGTGTTCTTCTCGACTACTAAATCATTGTATTTCATTACTTGTCCTCCTTCTTAGCGGACTTCTTCGCAGCTGGTTTAGCGGCTGGCTTCTTAGCTGCTGGCTTAGAAGCAGGTTTAGCAGCTGGCTTCTTTGCTTCAGCTTTCACAGCTTCAGCTTTCACGGTTTCAGCTTTTGGAGCTTCTGCCTTAGGAGCAGCAACCTTCTTTCCTTCATTACCAACCCACTTACCACGTGGAACTTGCTGACGAAGACCTTCAATCACTGCATAAGCAATGTTGACTTTGTTGGTCGAGCCAAGTGACTTTGAAATAAGGTTCTTTACACCAGTAAGGCCCATAATAGAACGGACAGTACCGCCGGCGATAATACCGGTACCAGGAGCAGCAGGCTTAAGGAGCACATCTGCACCGGTGACCTTCGTGCGAACTTCGTGACAAATCGTCTCGCCGTCCATCGCGAATTCAATCATCGTCTTCTTAGCTTTTGAAGTGGCCTTAGCAACAGCGGTGGTAACATCGTTACCCTTAGCTACACCAATACCAACTTTGTTCTTGTGATTTCCGATTGCAACGAGTGCTTTGAAACGCATACGGCGACCACCGGCCACAGTACGAGAAACACGATCAACTGCAATAGTAATTTCATCAAATTCTTTTGGAGCCACATCAGCCTTGACACGGTCACGGCGATTTCTGCGGTCCATTTTCTTTCCGGCAATATCGCGAACTTCCTTAGAAGCAGCAACTTTGTCTTCCATCTTAAGGGTGCCGGATTTGTTAATTACCCTTGGTTTCTTATCTTCAGGCATAATTAAAACTCAAGTCCTTCCTTGCGAGCGGCATCTGCGAGTGCAGTCATGCGACCTGCATATAGTTTAGAACCACGGTCAAAGACGACTTTCTTAACCTTAGCGGCTTTTGCCTTCTTGGCGATTTCCTCACCAATCTTGGCGGCCTTTTCGGTCTTAGTACCGGTCATTTTAGCGCCAACGGTAGTGGCATAAGCTAAAGTGACTTTCTTGTCATCATCAATAACCTGGGCTGTAATGTGTAGGTTCGAAAAATGAACCGTAAGACGCGGGCGTTCCGCGGTACCGTGAATCTTAGCACGGGTACGATTTGCTCTAAATACCTTATTCATTATTTCTTCCCTGCCTTTCCAGCCTTGCGGATGATTACTTCATCAACATACTTGATACCTTTGCCCTTATATGGCTCTGGTTTCTTGAGGCTGCGGATTTCAGCGGCGACCTGACCGACTTTTTGCTTGTCGATGCCAGAGACCGTGATCTCCATTTTATTCGTGGTGAGTTGGACACCTTCTGGGGCTCTATATTTCACTGGGTGTGAAAAGCCAAGTGCCATCTCGATTTCCTGTCCACCACCAGATAGACGGAAACCTACACCATTAATTTCTAGTTTTTTCTCGAAACCTTTGGTCACACCTTGTACGGCATTGTTAAGTAATGCGCGTTGCAAGCCGTGCCAAGCACGAGATTTTGGCTCGTCATCCTCACGGGTAACGATCACCTGAGTGCCTTCGACCTTGGTAGTGGTCTTTGGCTGAACCGGAACGATGAGCTGACCCTTCGGTCCAGCAACAGTAATCTCTCTGTCGCCGACCGTGATTGTCACTCCCGCCGGAATATCGATGGGTTGTTTTCCGATACGACTCATATATTTCCTTTAAGTTAATATCCGTACTATTATACCACACCTTTTATCTGTTGACAAGATTAGAATAAGATTTGTGCCGGGTTACGCACCAGGACTTCGTCTAACTCTTGTTCATCCAAATACTTCGCGAGCTTTTTTCTAGCAGCAATTAGATAATCAGTCCCGCCCGGACGATGCAAATCGGAGCCAAATGCGAACACCATCTTGTTTTTTAGCATCTTAATCAAAACTTTTCGTGCCTTTTTGCCGTAGCGATCCACGAGCGAACCGAGATTGCACTGGAACAGCACGCCACATTCGTGTAAGTTTACAATCGAATCAAAATCTTCTTTAAAGCTCTCATATCTTTCCGGATGTGCCAAAATCACCTTAAAGCCACGTTGCATCAGCTCCAGGAAAATATCTTCATAATTCGGGAATTCGCCACTCATCGGAAGCTCAATGAGAAGATATTTGCTACCATTAATTCCGGTAATCTCCTGGCGTTCAACCAGCTTTTCGATATCGCGGCAAATATAAATCTCATTGCCTAAATAGATATTCACATTAACTCCGGCTTTCTCAAGCTCAGAGCGAAGTTTTACTACAAGTGTAGCGTTTTTTACAGAGGAAACGGTGTAATCTGTCTCATCCACATAGTGTGGTGTTGCAACCACGTCCGTAAAACCTTGACGCCCCAACCACTTCACCATCTCAACGCTGGTCTCAAAGTCTCTCGACCCATCGTCGACTCCCGGTAAAATATGTGAATGAATATCAATCATCTTTATTTCGCCGAATCACCATAATAATAATTATAGTATTTCGAGGATTTCTTGTTCACCATATTAAAGACAATACCGGCAATTCTGGCGCCAACTTTTTCTAGCGATTCCTTGGCTACCATGAGATCGCCCTTCGCGGTTTCGCCGTCTTTTACAACGATGAGTGTTTCATCTACGAAGCTAGAAAGAATCACAGAATCGGCGAGACCACCAACCGGTGCACCATCAAAGATAATAATGTCGTAGTAATCACAGAGTATATCAATGAGGCGTTTGTTCTTCTTGGATGCGAGAAGTTCACTTGGGTTTGGTGGGTAAGTACCACAAGTAACGATGTCGAGATTCTTAATTTTAGTCTTTTGGACGTACTTTCCAAAGTATCTTAAATCATTAGTTAGAAGATTGGATAAACCATAAGTATTTGGAACGCCAAATAGTCTGTGCAAACGCCCTTTTCTTAAATCGCAGTCAACAATAAGGACTTTCTTATCGGCCTGGGCGAACGAAATCGCAAGATTCGATGAAATAAAGCTCTTACCTTCGCTAGCGTTAGTACTGGTAATTAAAATCGTCTTCAAATCTTCATCAACTGCAGTAAACTGCAAGTTGGTTCTAAGACTCTTAATGTTCTCACTCACGATGGCCTTTGGTGATTTCTCAACCACGAGTTCGCTTAGCTTTCTCTTTTCATCGCTCTTTAAGATGCGCCCAGCGACCGGCATGCCAATCGTCTTTTCTACATCATCACTATGCTTAACGGAATCATCAAGATAGAATCTAAGGAAGGCAAAGCCAGCCACGGCAAAGATGGAAATCACGACAGCAAGGATAAGGTCACGATTCATAGTGTTGTTAGCAGGATTCTCCGGCTCAACTGCCACGCTAAGCTGCGTCACGTTCTCAATCTTATAAATTCTGGCAACTTCAGTTGAAAACACGCTGGCGATCTTATTAGCAATCTCTGCAGACATTTTGGCGGTTGGGTATTTAACGGTGATACTAAGTACTGCCGTATCGTCTACCGGCTTAATGGTAAGATTCTTGCCAAGCTCTTTCGCATTTGTATCAAGCTCTAGTTCATCAATCACTTGGTTCAAAACCAATTCACTTTTCGCGATGACGCTGTAGGTAGAAGCAAGCTTCTGGCTAGCGTTGATTTCATTGAGGGTCGCCGCCGTGCCAACATCCGACTCGTCGGACTTAGCAATCACGACCGTAGTCTGTGCCTGATAAA
Source organism: Candidatus Saccharimonadota bacterium (assembly GCA_017464135.1). Classification (GTDB taxonomy): domain Bacteria; phylum Patescibacteriota; class Saccharimonadia; order Saccharimonadales; family Saccharimonadaceae; genus Nanosyncoccus. Next base: position 34,822 of record JAFUEB010000002.1, read on the forward strand.
TCGGCTTCTTAAACATCGATTCGTAAATAGTCACACCAACAGCCGCGACCAATGCGAAAACGATAAAAGCCAAAACATAGTGCTTCAAATAACTAAAAAATTCTTTTATATTGATTTCTTCCATCACTTACATTCTCCATTTATCATTATAGCATAACCACCAAAAGGTTTAAACATCATTATCCAAATATTCATTCATTTTCCTCACAATTTCCTTGTACGATTCTTCATCCGGAATCATCGCCCAAAGTGGCCTATCTTCACCATAAGTATAGGTCGGGTACAAATCGCCCTCGCCATCGAGACCAATCGATTCAATCTGCCAACCGGTCCTGTTCGCGAGCAAGAATCTAAGGAATGTCGTGATATCATCACGCGTGAAGCTGGTTTCGAAGGTGTTTCCAGCGATTTCAAGGATTTCCGGAAGTCTTAGCAATTGATCGTTCGAGCTCAGGAACTTATTAATAATTCCCGTCAAAACTTCCTGCTGGTTTTCACCACGATGTCTGTCACCACGATAATATTTCTTTCTTTCTCTCGAAAATGCTAAAGCGCATTTTCCATCTATTTGTTGTGGTCCATATACAAATACACATTTTCCACCACCCCTGGCGTTCAAAGTCATCGCAGTGTCCGAGAAGATTTCAATTCCGCCTAGCTCATCGACTACTTCCACTACTGTATCAAAGCTTACTCTAATTGTGTGATAAATATTAAATCCGAGAAAATCCTCGAGAGTCTGCCGGCTAAGTTCCGTATTATTATTCAGTCCTGCATGAGTGAGTTTGTCCTTTAAACCTGTCGTACCATGTAGTTGCACATAAGTATCGCGTGGAATGTTGACCAGAAGAATCTTCTTTTTCTCCGGGTTCATCACGGCGAGAATATTCACATCGCTTCTAGCCGTTGGGTCGTCAATATCCGTACGCGAATCAGTACCAGAAATATAGACAATATATGGATCCTTCGTAATGTCCACAGAATAATCCGGCCTAGTTTCGCTGCTTATACTGATATTCGAACTCACCTTATCAAGAAAAGCATTAAATGCATTGGTGTAGCGAAGTGCAAAGATTCCTCCCGCAATACAGGCGGCCGATACCACCATACATAAGATTCTAAGTACATAGAGTGGTTTTTTCTTCACAAAAAACATTATCACGCATAGCGCAGATAGTACCGCAAGAATCACCGCCGCGAGCACCACCACCCATGAATCCAAAATATGTAGTCTCGCGACCGATACTAAGCACATCACAGACACCACTGCTTGTGCTAGTGCCAGTAACAGTCCAATAATTCGCCACACCAAATAGTTTTTCATTAGTCCCTCGCAAACAAATCACGTGTGTAAACGATATCAGCTACATCGCGTAAGTGTTCCTCGAGGCGGTTTGCGATGATTAAATCGCTACGCTTAGCAAACTCATCAAATTGGTTTACGATTTCAAATCCGGCATATCTTTTCTCAGAAAGCGTTGGTTCGTAAATAATCACTTCGATACCCTCGCCACGAAGCTGCTTAATCACATCATGAATAGCTGCCGAACGGAAGTTGTCCGAGCCACTCTTCATAGTCAAACGATACACGCCCACAGTCTCAGGTTTACGCTTACAAATATCTTTCACGATGAAATCTTTACGAGTCTTGTTGGCCTGTACGATTGCCCTAATGAGGTCTTGAGGCACATTGTGATAGTTTGCAAGAAGTTGCTTAGTATCTTTTGGCAAGCAGTAGCCACCATAGCCAAAGGATGGGTTATTGTAATGCGCACCGATGCGCGGATCAAGACACACACCATCAATAATAGACTTAGTGTTAAGCCCCTTCACCTGGGCATAGGTATCAAGCTCGTTAAAGAAAGAAACCCTAAGCGCAAGATAAGTGTTAGCAAAGAGCTTAATCGCCTCAGCTTCGGTCGGTTGGACGAATAATACCGGCACGTCCTTAGCAAGTGCTGCAGACTGGAGCATCTTGGCAAATTTCTTGGCAGCCGGAGTTTCGTCACCCACAATAATACGTGAAGGATAGAGGTTGTCGTAGAGCGCCTTACCTTCGCGGAGAAATTCCGGTGAGAAGAAAATGTTATTGATACCATATTTCTTACGGGCTTTTTCGATATAGCCGACCGGAATCGTAGACTTCACGACAATCGTCATCTTGTCGTCTTTCATCTTGATGGCTTTTTCGATAATGTCTTCCACGGCAGAAGTATCGAAAGTATTCGTTTCGTCATCGTAATTAGTTGGGGTTGCAACAATTACGAACTCGGCGCCTTCCATGGCCTCCTTGTAATCAACGCTACCGCGAATGTTGAGTTTACGCTCACCCCGCTTGGCTTCATCGAAGAACTTCTCGATGTATTCATCACGAATCGGCGATTCGTAGTTACTAATCTTGTCGGCTTTGTCCTGGTGAATCTCTAAGACCACCACCTCATTCTTTTGGCTAAGTAATGTGGCGAGAGACAGACCAACGTAACCACCACCTGCTACAGTTATTTTCATTTTTCTCCATTCAAAAAATAATAAAATTACTTAATAATATTATATCTGATTTTTAGCTTTTTGTCAATTAAACTATCGGTAGAATTCTTTATACCACTCGGCGAATTTGCGAAGGCCATCGCGGAGTGAAGTGTGTGGCTTGAACCCAAAATCTCTTTCGAGTGCCGAAGTATCAGCATAAGTTACCGGCACATCGCCAGGCTGCATCGGGACAAGCTCTTTGTGGGATTCGAAATCATAGTCTTCCGGCAAAACCTTCGCACGGATCAATTCTTCCTGCAAAATCTGGACGAAATCGAGCAAATTCTCTGGATTGGAATTACCGATATTGTACACAGCATACGGTGCAAGTGGCAAACCATCTTCCCCGTCTTTTTTCTCCGGGGCTTTGGCCATCACGCGCATCACACCTTCGACAATGTCGTCAATATAGGTAAAGTCACGCTTACAATTACCATAGTTAAAAATCTGGATCTTTTCACCATTAATGAGTTTATTGGTAAACCCAAAGTAAGCCATGTCCGGGCGTCCAGCCGGACCATAAACCGTAAAGAATCTGAGGCCCGTAGAAGGAATATTATAGAGTTTAGAATACGCATGGGCGAGAAGCTCATTAGATTTCTTGGTTGCAGCATATAGACTCACCGGATTATCTACCTTATCTTCTACTGCAAACGGCACCTTCTTGTTACCACCATACACAGAAGATGACGATGCGTAAACCAAATGCTCTGGCATGTGGTAACGGCAAGCTTCAAGGATGTTGTAGAAGCCAATTAGATTCGATTCGATATAGGCATCCGGATGGTCAATCGAATAGCGCACACCAGCCTGGGCCGCCAAATTCACTACGATGTCTGGATGGTATTTCTCGAACACTTCATCCACGGCCTTCTTGTCCGCCAAGTTCCCTTTGATGAATTCAAAGTTATTGAAAGATTCAAGCTCTTTCAAGCGATACTCTTTTAATCTCACATCGTAATAATCATTGACCGAATCAAAACCAATCACCTTGGCATCTGGATTTTCCGTACAAACTCTTTTCGCTAACGCAGCACCAATAAACCCAGCCGCACCGGTAATCAAAATAGTCTTATCGCCAAAAATAGCTTCTATAATCATGCAATTATTATACCATAAAACGCACCTACCGTCCATAAATCTTTCTTTGCCGAAGGATAAAACCCAGAGCCCAATCTTTTCTATTTCTGTAAACCAAATAAGATATTAATCTTTGGTATTCTACGCACGATCTCACAAGATATAACACCCAAAAGCAAATCAATAGCCGGAATAATAAATATAATAACCATATCCATTGCACCACCTAAAAATAATCTACCAAATATTTTATACAATATTACCTTATAGAAACTGTCCAGTAGCATTAATTGGAAGGAAAACTGCCCAATCCTAGATAAGGTTTTATTCCCCTTCTTCACCAAACTAGCAATCAAATATAAACAGTACATTAATGCAATAGCTATCATGTATTTAACTAAATAGCTATTGATACCAACACCAAATCCTATAAGTACAGAATACATGACAATCAAGAATAAACAAATAGCGGCTATAATAACCTTGTATTTATGTATTAAGTGAGATATTAAGTCTTTATAATAACGGGCTATGAAGCCACTTAGGAAGAATGGTAGATAGTATATTGTCTTTTGAATTTGGAAAAAGTTAAAGTTGATTTGATTATTAAAAGCGCCCAGCAAAGTATTAAAAATTATAAACAAAAGTAAAAACAAAATTGCTTTCCTAGGCGGTTCCTTATAGTTCTTTTCCCATATCAAGGGCATCATTAAAAACATCAGAAAAATCGAATACGCAAACCAGTATAATTCGCCAAAGACAAAAGCGTCCAATAATTGTTCCCACACACTATTACCATGTATAAAATCCTTCGTAACTAAATTTGAAAATAACAGTTTTAAAACAGTAAATGTGATAAATGGAATAAGTATTCTTAGAAACTTCTTTTGATAAAACTTTTTAACATCTTGTTTATGGCACAAATATCCAGCAATCAAGAAGAATAAAGGCACATGAACGGCATATACTAAACTTGAAAAAATCTTCATCCCATTAGGCAAAGGATTAATATTGTTGGCATAAAAGGAAAGTGAGTGTCCAAGGACAACGAGAATAATAGCAAACGCCTTTAAATAATCAATTGTCGTATTTCTCGAAGATGATGACTTAATAGTCGTGTCCATAGGCCGCTATCCCCGCTCATCTATCTTTCTTTTACTTTTTCGTTTAAGCAATGCTTTACTAAACAACCTAATTGCTCCATTTAATTCTTTCCCAAAGAATATACTATTAATAGTTAATGTAATAATGCTAGCTACACACATCGTCGATGCTAGATTAATACCGAAATCTAAATAATTATTGTTTTCTCTAAACTGCACCATTGAAGATATTGCAACAATAATAGCAGTCTCTAATACTATCAAAGCTATTTTTTTGCCACTCTTCCAAATTGATCTTCTTAAAATGTATTTATTAGCATGATAAATAAACTCAATTGCACGAATCGCCATAGCAACAATCGTGCCTATCGCTACGCCAATAATACCAAGCCAGTTTACCAAGATGATAGAAATAACAATATTTGAGATACATTCCACCCATGCACCTTTTCTTGTTTCCTTAAAATGACCAGCCGCAAGTATAATAACATTATAAGGCTGCCTAACCGCCCAAATGTACTCACTAATAACCAATAACACACCAAATAGTGGCCTAATATAGTCAACATCAGTAATACCTCTTGTGTATACCGAAATAAAAGGGGTTATCAAAACAATTGCCGTGGAAAATGCTATGGTGCTCACGGTATTAAAAATAGTTTCAAAAACCGAAAACTTTTCATTTAAGTTCTTCTCTTCGCTTTTCGCTATCATATCCCCAAAAGTAGCATCTAAACTTCCAGAAAAAGTTCCTATTAATGCTTTTACGCCACTTACCACCAAATGGTACACAGAATAAACTGATACTTCTGAGAGAGTCGTAAATAGCGTCAATACGGTGACATCAGTTTTTGTATGTATAACATACGCTACATGTTGTGCGAGACCATCCCATTTTTTATTCAATTTATAATCCTTAGCGCAATTCTTTAAATCTAAATTGAACTTTCGCTTCACATAAATATTTAAAAATAGTGGTCTTATGATAAAGATTGCCCCACTCACCAATTTGATAATATGTATCCCAACTCTTATTCTAGCTAAAACTATGATAGCTATCGTAGATAAGATATAAGTGATAATTTGGATGAACGAAATAACATATTTCCTTTGCTTTGCCTGCAAAAACAGCCCAAAGGTCATTCCAAAATAGTATTCCGCAAAAGTACTTATGCCAATAATCACAATCAAAGACGATGTAAATAGCCAATCGAATTGATTATTTACTATGAATGGATAAAAAGCACATAGAATCACTATATAACCAAGGAAAATTAATGCTATTACCCTAAAAATCTTCTCGGATGATTTCAAAATATTGCCAATAGTGGTACTATCTTTATTCGCAATCGGCTTATATAAAGCCGCTTTAATTACTGGACCGAACCCCGACTCAAGCAACGTAATGTATGCCAAGAATTGAGTAATCGAAGACACCAAACCATTTACCTCGGATCCGAACGAACTAATAATAATCCTTGGTACAATAAAACCACTAATAATAATTATCGCCTGAAGCAATAGATTACTTATTAAATTATATAGTGCTTTTTTACTTCTCATTAAATCTTCTTAATTAACCTTAATAATCTACATACTGGAACATACTTTAAGTTCTTCGTATACGCTCCATTAATAATATTCCTAGATATTAAACTATTCAATAAATGTTGGTTTAGTTTTGTCTTATTAAATCCGTTTAAATAGTTTTCTAAGTCTGCATTTAATTCTTTTTGTATGAATAATAGATCTTTTTTCGGAGTACTACTGGTGCCTAGTATCCGAATAATCTTGCCAGACAATAACGAAAGTGTTTTATTTACTAAAACATCCTCATCAACCTTTCCGTCTTTTTTAACGGCTATTTTCTCCCTCACCCTATTTAAATAAATATTATCTCTTACATTATCCACAACCTTATTGACATCAATATTATTAGTAATACCATTCGGATTGTTTAGATAATGATAGAGATTGTTCTCGAGTAATACTATCTTTCTTGCTTTTTGGAATAGCTGAAGATTAATTTGCAAGTCTTCGCCCTTATGAACTATCTTATCAAAAATTCTATCATTAAAATCAAACAATTTTCGTCTAACCATCTCGTTCCAAATCTGATTACAATCCGTGTGATAGATAATCCTATTTAAAAGAGCGTCTACTTCCTCGTTTTCTAATATTTCTTTATCAATCACCCCATCAGAAAGCAAGTTCCTAGTTATCCCAGATGGTTCTAATATGTAGCCAAATTTAACAATGTCTACATCGCCAAACAACAAAACAGCATCCACGCATTTTTCGACCAAATCTTTTTCAAGCCAGTCATCGGAATCCTCTATTAATACATATTCCCCCTTTGAGTGTTCAATACCATTTCTTCTAGTAATTACTCCACCACTATTTTTCTGTTTTAGTATCTTTATTCTCGAATCCTGCTTTTTATACTTTTCGGCTATTGCTAACGACTGATCAGTAGAGCCATCATCCACCAGTATAATCTCAATGTTTTTATAAGTTTGCCCAATTATAGACTGTATGCATTTATCTAAATAACTAGAGCTATTATAGATAGGCACAACTACTGACACTAATATTGTTTTTTTGCTCTTATTGATGTTGCTATTCATCGCTTTTTACCTTTAATCGCACCCTTTAAGCCTTCTATTGCTAGCTCCCTATGGGACTCGCACTCGACAACGTTTAAAACTGACGCATACTTAAATGTTATTCTGCGGAATAGCCCTGGCATGATTTTACGGATTACTCTTAGTATAGTGCTGTTTGAGCTCAGCATTATTATATAATTATCTAAATTTTTCGCCGCAAATTCCTCATACTTTTTATTGATTACATCAGTACCCTTAATCTCCTCCGTCCTGTCCAAAAAATCACTAATTATTTTTTTCGCTATTTCTCCTTGAGCAAGCTTAACCCCATTATCTGTTTGCAGTAATGGAACATATTTTATTACTGGCTTATTGCCCATTTCTATCTTAATCAACAATGACGTGTTCCAATACTCGTTACTAATTTTATTAAAAATAAAGTTACCTTGGCCATAAATAATAGTCCCACCCATATATTCTTCTTTGCAACCAATACAATGGCTATGCTGACAGATTACCAAATCTGCACCTGAATCAATCATTCTTCTACATCTTTTTTGCAACAATGGACTTGGATATCTATAGCATTCTTTCCCACCATGATACACTACGATAATATAATCGTGGTCGCTATTAGCACTTTTGATATCGTCGTACAAGAAAAACTCATCATAAGGATTGGCACCTGGCTTAGTCTCCGTTGCAATAGAAAACTCATGCTCACAACAGTTATAGACTAATACTTTTTTATTATTACACTTGAACTCGTATCTTTTAATCACTTCTTTTATATTATTCCCAGCGCCAATCCAATGTATGTTATTTTTATCCAATAGTTTTATCGTATCAAACAAGCCGGACTCACCATAGTCCATAATGTGGTTATTAGACAGTAAAACACAAGTCGGGTGCATTTTTACAATACCATTAATAACCTTAGTATCGCATTTGATATTTGGTCCATACTTTTCTATTTTCTTTTCGCTATTTGTCATTGGACATTCTAGATTAAACAATCTAAAATCTGATTCTTCCCATACCTTTAATAAATCCTCGCCCAAAACTGTTTTTATTTCGCCTTTCGACAATAATTCTTCAGCATTCCCACATGGGGCAACATCTGCACCTATTATAATACTACTCATGTTCTTCCTTTAATTTTATCATTTCGCCAAGTTTTTTATTCCACCTTTCATCATCGAATCTCTCATAACCACCAGCAGGATAAAACGTTAGCTCACCAAAATATATTCTTCCGTCTATATCATACAAATCAACTCTAACGTGTGGAATACCTTTTGACAACTTTTTAGCAATTGATTTCATTTTACTATAGTTCTTTGGTTTTATTAAATCTTTTCTGTTTTTATGCCCACCTTCCCTCAAATCAAGAAGGTTGAAATCCTCATCAAACCATGTCTCCTCTAAATCCGTCTGTCTATTAGTGCAAACTAACACCACTCCTATTTTGCCATCAAAACAGAAAAACTTATAATCCCTTATTTCACCCTCATTACTGTCTTCTAAATACTTTTCTACAATAATCCTCGGTTTAAGGTTTTTATACGGCCACTCCCTATAAGACCAATAATAATTCCTTTTTAGACATTTCTTTATTCTTTTTCTTACCTTATTCAAATCCAGTTCCGACTTATCTCTACAGATTATAGTGCCACCAGAATCGTGAGTACATTTTATTACGAATTGATCAGGAAGACTATTAAAATTGATTTCTTCAAAACTATCATAAATGCCAATGGTCGGTATGACATACTCATCTCCGATGGCATTAGTTACGTATTGCTTTGCTTCATACTTATCCACCATCGTAGTGTAAATATCTTTTCTATCATGTAATTTTAGCCACTGAAGTTTTTCGTTATATGTTTTTGGGTTCTCTAAATCACACTTATTGTTTGTCTTCAACAAATGCATTAACTTTACGTATTTTTCATCATTTATTAAATGCAAACCTCGATTATTTAAAAAGACCAAAAGAAACAATGGTTTTTTTATCAGTTTTGCAATCTTACTGTGTCTCATTATTAATCCTTTGCTTCCCATTTAATCTAATAAATATATCCACGATACATAGAATAAACATATTAAACTCAAGTGTATAGCTAACATTCCCATAATCTAGTATCAACAAAAGCAACAATACGGATAAAAACAACTCTGAATATTTTTTTACACTATCGTCATTTGTGCTTCTTTTTATCCGTATTAATTTAATAATCGCCCAAATCCAATATGAATAGTAAATCACAAAACCGACCACACCGAGAGTGCACAAAATCTCCGTATAATTATTATGACTATACGCAACATGACGATACTTTTTTTCACGCATATATGTCACAAAGTTATTGCCACCATATCCGAAGGCTGGATGTTCTGCAAATAGGGTCATTGCTTCATTCATATAATAATTTCGTTCTATCAAGCTTTTATCAGTTGTCCCGACCCTTCCATTTACAGTATTTAAAGTAGTAGACTCTGAGTTTTCACTATTCAATGTGAGGAAGAATCTCTCCAACCTATATCCCATGGTGCTATATAATTTGTCATTCGATATCACAATAAAAATCATTGCCGCAGCCATTAATAAAGACACCAGTACTTTTAGAACCTTCTTCTTGTTCGCTGAGGTAATAAATATTACCATTATCAATCCGAGTATTATTAGCAGTAAAGCTTTCTTTGAGCCAGAAAGAAGCGTCAAAATCGTAAACAAAATAGATAATAAAGAATAAAGCAATCTGTTAATTTGAATACTTTTATTGCATAGTAGGAACAATGAGATAATAAAACCAAATGCCATTCTAATCCCAAAAGAATTAGCATTCATATCAATTGCACCACCTATCCTAGAAGAACCCAATTCGGATAATGGTGTCAACAATAATGTCATTATTGCGGAAATTGCGATAGAACACACTATCAGCTTTAACAATTTTTCAATCTTTTTTTCATCCGTTATCAATTTTGGTAAAAATAGGAAAATACCGATAGTATATGCAAAAGCTGACAAATACCTAATAGTGTCTGAAGCGTCGCTACTCCAAAATGCCGAAATAAAATAATATGTCCAAAAAACTACGCCCCATTTTAATATTCTTGTTAACAAAATATTTTTGTTGACTAAAAAAGAATATCCAAGGACTAATATATAAGACGCAACAGTTATGATGGGGTTTAATCTAAACGCAGAAATCGAAACAAGGAAGAATAGTAGCAACACATCTTCTGTTTTGATACTAACTCTTTTTTCTTTAAACAATTTCATTTTATAGATTATCCTTAGCAATTATCTCGTAAATATCCATATATTTGTTTGACATAAACTTGCTACTAAAGTTTTCTTCCACATTTTTCCTAGCGCAATGGCCTACTTTGTCCAGATTAATATTACACATCTTTTTAAGCTTTTCAAAATAATCATCGCTACTACTATTATTAAACACCAATCCTCCACTTTTTTCTCCATCCGGCAGAAGTTCCTTATGCTGCGGAATGTCCGATAATAACACAGGAAGCCCCATTGCCATTGCTTCAAGCACACCATTTGGCAAACCTTCCGATTTACTAGCCGAAACATAAGCATCGCCTACACCTAGATACGCATTGACATTATCTACTGGGCCAGTAAAGATCAAATTATCTCTTCTGCCATATTTTTCATGTATAGTTTCAAAATCATCTCCACCCCCTAGTAGCAACATTTTTTCATTTTCTTTACATACTTGTAAGAAACCATCAATCATAAATGGTATGTTTTTGCGCTCAATAAATTGTCCAGAATAAACCCATACAAAATCATTTTCAGAGAAACTCAATTTCTTCCGTATTGATTTTTTCTCCGAGGCACTTAGTGGAACATACTTTTCTACATCCACACCATTCTGAATACAATCCGTTTTAATTCCTAGTTTTTCCTGATACATTTTTTGTAAGCTTTTTGAACATGATACGACTGTATTGGTATTCTTTATTGCAGATATTTGCATTTTCGCTAGCATTAAGCCTCTTGCTTTACCAAATTTTGCCGGATAATCTTCGTAAGCATAATTCCTTAAAGTAAAGACATGATTCTTAAACCCAATCGTACTAATTAAGTAGTCCGGAAATACACCCATCGAATGGATAACATCCGGCTTGATTTCAGACAAGGCCCTCTCCATCCTCTCGGTCTTTTTTCTAATAATCGATTTTTTACCTATGAGCACCATATGATGCTCCGAAACGTATGGCAAATAATCATTAATACGCGAATCCAGACCTTCTTCATAAATCGTCACAAGTACTGGATCAAATCTTGTTCTGTCCAAGTTCTTAATGATGTTTAACGTCTGTTGAGTCGGGCCACTTTTGCGGCATGAAGTCATCAAGTATACAATTTTGATTTTGCCGTTCAGACTACTATTGCATTTTGCGACCTTCAAAATGTTTTCTGGGATCTCCACCACATACACCCCTCTTTTTCCTTCAAAACATGCGTCAAAGCACACTTTCTTTCCATCTCTGCTCCACCTTGGATGTAAATCGCAGCGTGTGTCGTTATCATATCTGAATGGTGCATATACCTTTGCAATTATAGTGCTCGTAGTATCGGATAAAACTCTAAGAACCTGGACTCGTTTACGATTTGGATAAGTATCAGTCACTACTAATTTGCCATTCGGCGAATAACTCGGATGCCCATCTACCGTCAACCACTCCCATTTCTGTTCATATTTAGGTGTTTTATCTTTCATCAAGAAATAACCATTCTTACCATCTTTTCTACAATAGGCTAGTATTTCCGAATTGTTTTTCCAATAACAATGCGAAACCATGTTATCGTCAGACAAATTGTATAGATTCTGCCCATCTATATCACAAGTTAACAAGCGACTAATTTTCTTTCCGCCTTTTAGCCATCTGTGGATCACCATAAAACGCTTCCCATCCGGGCTTAACATTAAATGATTCACTTTATGCTCCGCTCCGTCCATATCGTCACGGTGCTCAAAATCACATAATTGCTTGTAAGACAGAATCGACTCAATCTTTCCACTTCTTAAATCGAGCCTTGAAACACAAGGCGCATCCGGAACTTTTTCATCCTTCGTCTTATCCTCAAGATTAGAATAACCATATCCCGGACGCAAGCGATGCAATCTCGAGAAATCTAGCGAAAGCGCTGTTTTACCATCGTTTGAAACCGTATATACCGGAGCATCGAACAACTTTTCATCACCAGTAAAAACATTCCTAATTACTGAAACGTACTTACCTTTTCTGAAATCGTTATAAATAATTTCTTTATCATAATTTGGCCCTAACCAACCCAGCATGCAACCTTGTTGCACATTCCAAGTATGTGTTTTTGATAGCACTTCAATCTTGTTATTATTCTCAGTGTCGATTAATACAATTTCCGCCTCGTCCTTTGGTGCAACTTCTTTAGAGGCATTTTTTACGCGAATGCAAAGCATATATCGCCCGCTTGCATCCCATGGTGATTTATCGTAATAACCAAACAAGTATTCATAGTCATCTTTAGGCGTTACTCTTTTGATATTACCTTCTGATTTTTTGGATCGTGAAATAGCAACACTTGCAACTTGATAGACACGCTTCGTTGCCTTTTTAAGAGCAGGAAAATTCATTAATGCGTCGTGAACCTTACTTTCTAGACCCATCCGTCACCTTCTCCCGCATGAATTTTTTAAACAATGCTTGTCTTATTCCGTTTGGAGCAATTGCCGAACAAAAACGTACAGACACTGCAGCCATATACTGCGGCACCGAAATGAATTTATTCTTTCGCATTTTTTTATACAACTGTTTTTGAATCTTGAAGTATTTTAGCCCAGAACGTCTCTTGAATGTCTTTCTATCTTCACGCATGTATACCAAGATTTCTTGGATATTGTATAGCTCATAGCCATTCATTAATAAATTCGTCCACAAATACCAGTCCTGGCATTTTCTCACTTCCGGATAATTGCCTACAGCAAGAATATCTTTCTTACGGAACATCACAGATGGATGATTCATCGGGCTACGCCATTTTACAAACTTAATAATCTCTTCATTTGTTTCCGGTACTTTACGAATCGTTTTAACGTCTTCAATGGTAACTGCAAATTCACCAACTAATCCACCTACGGCGCTAAGCTTTGGATTCTTTTCGAAAACTTCTAGTTCTTTTTCACAACGATCTTCTCTAGAAATATCGTCCGAATCCATTCTTGCAATCAAATCATTCTTACACTCCGGAATCCCTGTTCTAAGGCAATGCCCTAATCCGTGGTTTTCTTCGTGGCGAATCACACGTAAGCGCTTACCAAATTTTTCTTGCATTTCGGCAATCGTTTCATCTAGCTTCTTTGTTAGTGGCCCATCGCAGATTAATACAAAATCATCCGTCGGAATTGTCTGGTTGTAAATACTCTCCATGCTTTGCTTCAAAATACCAGGCTTTTCATCCTTATATACCGACATCAAAACCGAATAGTTCTCTTTCATTTTAGTCAAAAAACCACACTTTTCCACTTAATATTCTACCACAAAACGGAGCAAATGTAAAAAGTTTAAGCTTATTTTCACCCCAGAAAATAAAAAATACCACCATATATTATATATATGGTGGTACTACGTAAAGCGGTCAAACTTTATTGTGTGCTCGCGCTAGCAACGAATTACCAAACGCGAACGAGGATCTCGCCACCAAGACGATTCTTCTTGGCATCGCGGCCGGTCATGAGGCCCTTAGACGTAGATACGATTACCGTACCACGACCGGACTTTACTACCGGAAGTTCATCTGCGGATGAGTACACACGGCGACCTGGCTTAGAAACCTTAGTGATTTCATTAATTTGTGCCAAAGTGCCCGGTTCGTTAATGACAATGTGGAGTAAACCACGTGGTTTGCCATCCTCAACTTTGTATGAAGCGAGATAACCATTCTTTACTAAAATCGCAACGATTGCCTCTTTGAGTTTCGAAGTAGGAACGAGGATTTCAGTCTTGTTTGCCGAAATCGCATTACGAATGCGGGTAAGTAAATCGGCGATTTGATCAGTTGTTTGTAATGACATGTCTTCTCCTTTCTCCTACCAGCTACTCTTAGTTACACCAGGAATTTCGCCCTTAGATGCTTTTTCCCGGAAATTAATACGGCTTAGGCCAAAGCGGCGCATATAGCCACGTGGACGACCATCGAGCATATCGCGGTTTTTGAGGCGAGTTGGGCTGGCGTTACGTGGAAGCTTTTGGAGACCTTCAAGATCACCGGCAGCTTTTAGTTCAGCGCGTTTGGCTTTATATTTTTCGTACATTTTGCGGCGTTTTTCGTCACGGAGAACTGCAGATTTCTTAGCCATCTTACTTGTCTCCTTTCTCAAACGGCATTCCGAAGAGTTCTAGCAATTTAGTGCTTCCTTCCTTTGAACCATTCTTAATAATAAACGTAACTTCAAGGCCGTGAAGCACAGCTGCATCTTCGAAAGTGATTTCTGGGAACACAGTCTGCTCTTTGAGACCGAGATTGTAATTACCTTGTTTATCAAATGCAGTGCGGCTCACACCGTGGAAGTCACGAACGTGTGGCAATGCGATGTTGATAAGACGATCCACAAATTCGTACATTTTGTCGTTTCTGAGGGTAGTGAGGTAACCAACTGGTGCACCCATACCTTTACGAATCTTAAATGTAGCGATGGATTTCTTTGCAAGTCTCGAAGTGGCTGCTTGACCGGTAATCTTGGCGATGGTAAGTTCTACCGTTTCGGTGAATTTCTTATCTTCGCGCTTCTTACCGACGCCACAAGAGACGATAACTTTCTTAAGCTCAGGAACTTCATTGATGTTCTTGAGTTTAAGTTCTTTCATGAGTTTCGCCTTCAGCTCGTTGTTGTAGAGCTCTTTAAGGCGAGGTGCAGTCTTAGCTGCAGATTTCTTTTCCGCCATTACTTAGCTCCTTTCTTTGCCTTAGCGTCTTTCTTATCTGCTTTCTTAGCAGCTTTCTTTTCTACCTTTGCCGCTTCTACAAGCTTCAAATTCGATAAATCAATTCCAACATGGATAGTCTTTTTACCACCTTTTGGATTGGTATAAGATTTCTTCATGTGGCGTTCGACTACGCCGATACCTTCGAGCATAGCTTTACCGGCCTTGCGATCGATTTTGACAATTTTAGCTTTCTTGCCTTTGTTGTCGCCTGCAATTACGAGCACGGTGTCATTTGCTTTCAAATTCTGTGCCATATTAGAGTACCTCCGGTGCTAAGCTGATAATCTTCGTAAATCCGAGATCACGAAGCTCGCGTGGGATTGGGCCAAAGACACGGGTGCCTTTTGGTGTCTTGTCCTCATTTACGAGCACAGCTGCGTTTTCGTCGAAGCGGATGGTAGAACCATCTGGACGGCGGATTGGTTGTACGGTGCGTACAATCACAGCCTTCACCACAGCTTTCTTCTTCACGTTACCGGTTGGGGATGCATCCTTCACCGAGCAAGTGACGATGTCGCCGACACGTGCATACCTAGCACGGGTACCGCCGAGCACGCGGATAACTCCGAGCTCCTTGGCGCCGCTGTTGTCAGCAACTTTTAATCTGGTTTCTTGTTGAATCATATTATTCTTCCCCCTTTTCTGCCTTAGCGACTTTGTCTGCGCCAACCTTTTCCGGCATTTCCACGGTGTTTACATCGTCTTTAAGTTCGACGGTACCACGTGATTTCTCGAGAATCTTCACGAGCTTGTATGCCTTGGTCTTGGAGATTGGAGCGACCATCATGATTTCGACTTTGTCGCCAACCTTGGCCTCATTCTTCTCATCGTGAGCGGTGTACTTACGAGTCTTCGTGTACTGCTTGCGATAGAGAGGATGAGTCTCACGACTTACGATGGAGACGGTAATGGTCTTATCACGCTTGTCGGAGGTCACAATTCCTTGTAATGTGTGTGCCATATTAGAACTCCTCTTTCTTAATAATTTTGCATTTAACTGGCAACTTGTGAGAAGCGAGGCGAAGTGCTTCTTTAGCTTGCTCATCAGTTACGTCAGCGATCTCAAACATCACGGTACCGGCTTTCACCTTAGCTACGAAGAACTGTGGTTCGCCTTTACCGGAACCCATTTTCACATCAAGTGGTTTCTTGGTCACTGGAGTATGCGGGAAAATGCGAATCCAGATTTTACCACCACGCTTAATGTAACGGGTAATAGCTTGACGGGCGGCCTCGATTTGGCGGCTGTTAATGCGCTCGTTGTCGAGTGACATCAAACCGTAATCACCGAAAGCGACCGTGTTGCAACGTGTTGCAACGCCTTCGTTTTTGCCTTTGCGTACCTTGCGGTGTGCAGTTTTCTTTGGAAGTAAAATAGCCATATTATTTCTCCCCCTTGTAGATCCAAACCTTTACGCCTACGATACCGGCAATGGTTGGAGCATGATGACAATGGAAATCAATGTCTGCTCTTAAGGTATGTAGTGGCACTGAACCTTCAATGAATTTCTCACGGCGAGACATTTCCGCACCGTTAAGACGGCCGGAAACCTCGATACGTACACCTTTAGCACCTGCATTCATCGTTGATTGAAGTGCCATCTTGACTGCACGACGGAAATTCATACGCTTGCCGAGTTGGAAACCGATGTTTTCAGCTACGAGCTTTGCGTTTAGTTCTGGTTTTTTAACTTCTTCGACGTTGATACGAACTGGACCAGCGACGATTTTTTCGAGCTCTTTCTTAAGCTCATTGATACCTGCGCCTTGCTTACCAATCACGGCACCAGCCTTAGCGGTGAGAATCGTAATAGTAGTAAGGTTAGCGGAGCGTTCAATATTGATTCTAGCGATGGTTGGGCGGCTCTTGAAGCGTTCCTCAATCATTTCGCGAATCTTGACGTCCTCAACAAGCCAGTGGCGGAAATCGGCCTTGCGGGTAAACCACTTTGAAGACCAATCCTTGCTGACCTGGAGACGGTAAGAGATGGGATTAACCTTTTGACCCATATTACTTATTCTCCTTCTTCGCTTCTACCTTTTCGGCAGCTTTTTTAACTTTTTCCTCGCCGGCGACCTCGACGAAGATATTTGAACTAATCTTTTCGTAAGGAAGTGCACGACCACGTGATGCAGGGACATAGCGACGCATACGGGTGCCACTCGTTACAAAGATACGGGCGATTCTAATGGTTTTCGGATCAATCGAAACCTTAGAATTATTAATCAAATTTGCGTTGGCAGATTCAACGGCCTTAAGTACTGCACGAGCAGCACGGCGTGGAGTGTTTTCGAGAATCACAACTGCATCAGACACATAGCGATCACGTACGAGTGATGCAACTACGCTAGTCTTGCGTGGCTGTGAATCGATGCCTTTTTCATATGCATGTGCGAAATGTGTAGTCATAATTATGCCTTTCCTTTCGCAGCTGCAGCTTCAGCGGCTTTCTTACCGCCATGGCGCTTAAATTTACGGGTTGGCGCGAACTCGCCAAGCTTGTGACCGACCATGTTTTCTGAAATAAACACAGGCACGTGCATTTTACCGTTGTGAACGGCAATCGTACGACCAACCATTTCTGGTGAAATCGTCGACTGGCGGGCCCAAGTCTTGATCACGGTGCGATCTTCGGCGGAGAGAGCGGCAACCTTCTTCGCGAGTTTGTAGTCTACAAATAGACCTTTCTTAAGACTCCGAGACATTATTTCCTCTTTCCTTCGTGGCGACTGCGCACGATCATTTTATTAGTTTTCTTGTTATGACGAGTACGGTAACCAAGCGTGAGCTGACCCCAAGGAGTTCTTGGAGCTTTACCCGAACCGTGACGACCACCGTCACCACCACCGTGTGGGTGATCCGTAGCGTTCATTACGACACCACGTACAGTTGGGCGGATGCCTTTGCGGCGCTTGCGACCTGCGGCACCAATCTTAACGTTCTGGTGTTGGAGGTTTGAAACCGTACCAATCGAAGCTTCACAGCTAGCGAGAACCTTGCGGACTTCGCCTGATGGCATCTTAAGGGTGGCATAGCCATCTTCTTTTGCCATTAATTGTGCTGATGCACCGGCAGCGCGGACCATCTGGGCGCCACGGCCTGGTGTAAGTTCGATTGCGTAAACAAATGTACCGACTGGGATGTTTTCGAGTGAAAGACGGTTAGAATCTTCAACTTCTACATCACCGGTCTTAAAAGTGGTACCTTTAACCATTTTGGTATCAGCGAGCACATAATAATATGTACCGTTTTGATCTTTCACACGTGCAATACGTGCAGAGCGGTTTGGATCGTATTCGATTTCCTCGACCTTAAGGGTAAGACCTTTTGGAAGGTTGTAGGTCATAATACGATAGTGGCGCTTTACACCACCACCACGATGGCGGACGGTGATACGGCCTTGGTTGTTCTTACCCGCTTGCTGCTTCTTGGCGGCGAGAAGTGACTTCATCGGCTTATTAGTCGTGATTTGGTCATAATCTTCTGTCGTCTTCTGACGTTGCGCCGGAGTAATCGGGCGATATGCTTTAATAGCCATTATTTATTCTCCTTACCTGCATTCTTGTCAGCCTTCTTTGCAGCTTTTTCTGCTTTCTTGGCTTCCTTTGCGCTGGCTTTATTATCTTCTTTTTCCGGCTCATCAAATACACGAATTGAATTGCCTTCAGCTAAAGTTACATAAGCGAACTTGCGATCTTGGCGGTGAGTAATGCCTGGGTAAGCATGCTTGCCCTTGCTGAATTTAGTTTTCTTACCGTCGCGAACTAAAGTGCGAACATCTGTAACTTTCACGTTAAATTCTTTTTCAACCATCTTGGCAACTTCTTGCTTTGAAGTCGAGCGCTTTACGATAAATACGTAGGTGCGCTTGGTTTGCTCAAGATAGGTTTTCTCGGTAGCACGTGGCTCGAGGATGTGAAGCTTAATATTGGTTTTATCGTCTGCCATTTTACTTCTCTCCCTTCAACCACTTTACAGTTGCTTTATAACCTGCATCACCGAATACGATTGCATCGGCGTTCATGATATCAAATACATTGAGATAGGTGCTACGAACAAGTTTGACATTTGGAAGGTTGTTGGTTGAGCGAAGAATCTCTGGAGTCTTCTCAGCTACAACTGCAAGCACTAACTTGTCTTCGAGCTTCATATCTTTAAGAACCTTAGCTGCAGTCTTGGTCTTGCCATCAAGTTTGACGGTTGGCTCAAGCACAAATACAGCCTTGTCTTTGTTCTTAAGTGATAATGCCTGGCATACAGCTTGGAGTTTAGCGCCGCGTGAGATCTTCTTAATGAAGTTTTCTTCGCCGGTGCGACCAAATGCTACACCACCATGGCGCCAGATTGGGTTACGAGTCGAACCAAAACGGGCACGACCAGTACCTTTTTGCTTCCATGGCTTCTTGCCACCACCACGGACTTCGCCACGCTTCAAAGTTTTAGCGTGTGATGAACGTGAGTTTGCAAGATATGCATCGTATGCAAGCTTAATGAGTTCATGATTTTCGACGGAAAGGCCGAATACATCTTTATCTAAAGTAGCCATATTATTCCTTTCCCTCCACCGTTACGATTCCTTTTTTCGGACCAGGCACAGCGCCTTTAAGACCGATTAGATTGTTGGCTACATCAATGTATGCAACAACCAAGTTTTTGACAGTGACGGTGTCGTGGCCCATACGGCCTGGCATTCTTTTGCCTTTGAAGACTTTCTGTGGGTACATCGAACCGATGGAACCAACTTTACGAATGTCGCCCTTAAAACCATGGGTATTACGGGATTCGTTAAAGTTCCAGCGCTTGACGGTACCGGCATAGCCTTTACCTTTGCTCGTGCCAGTCACAGAAACTTTGTCACCAAGCTTGAAGCTCTCAACCGTGAGAGTATCACCAAGCTTAAGACCATCTGGGATTTCGTCAACACGAAATTCCTTCAAGACTTTAGGATTAATATTTTCACCGGCCTTCTTTACGTGGCCAGCAACCGACTTGCTCAGATTCTTACCCTGACCATAACCCACCTGCACAGCGTTATAACCATCAGTTTCGATGGTTTTAATCTGAGTCACCGTGGCTGGGCCGGCTTGAAGAATCGTTACAGGAGTAACTACACCATCTTCACCGATGATCTGGGTCATACCAATTTTGGTGCCGAGAATGACTTGCATCCTTATCCTTTCCTTTATTTTTTTACACTATTAAAACTAGACTTTTAGGCCGGTTTCCCCTGTAAAATCACAGAAGACCTCACCTTATGTCTAGATAACGCTATAATTTTACCACACTTTGCAAGAGATTACAAGGGGTTTTTAAGAGATTTTTTTAAGAATTATTCGTCTTCGTGTTTGGTGATTTCAATCGTAATGTCTTTGATTGAATTTTTCGTATCCAAATTAACGTCAAATGACTCGCCTTCGTCCGTCACAAACATGAAATAGGCCTTGTCGTAATCTTTGCTTAAATATTTGTAGCTATCTTTTTTGTAACTGATTTGCTTCACATTCGGACGATTCTCAGAAAGGTACTTTGCAAGCGTATTGATAAGCTTTGAATAATGATCGGCCATCATACCCATCTTCTTGAGTTGATAAAGTCCAATCATGACGATTTGGCCATCTTTAATTTCGGTATCTTGTTGCACTTTACGAATTCTTTCACCGGAAATTGGGTCGATTTCGGTCGTGATGCGTTCACTTTCTGGCAAAATCCCACCGCTTCTATCGATTTTAATCACACCGGTTGCAATTAAAATAATCAAAGTCAAAATTGCCACCCCGAAGATTACGCCCACCGCGATGAGCGCTCTACCTTTTTTCGTACTGGTTAATAAATTCTCGTTATTCATACTATTTGCTGATTGCGTAGGCGTTTGATAAGCCTGCTGTTACTTGATATGGATCATAGCTGGAAATTTGATCGTGGCCACCGGCCGAATCAGCCACAATCCATTCACCAGAATCGGTAATACCTACAATTGCAACATAGTGACCACCACTCGTAAATGGATAGCCACCGGCGCCCACCGCATGAATCATTTTACCTGCTCTAAGCGCTGCGTTAATCGTTTCGACACTTGCATTACCAAGGTTCTGTGCGTGGAGTCCGTAATGACTGGCTAGAACGTTAGAAATTTCCCAGCTACTACCGCATAAATCACCATTGCCACAGCGTACATGCATACCAGCTCTACCAGCCACATCGGCCGTTTCTGCCGGAGTTACGCTCATCCCCATCGTGGCAAGAATCGAGGCAAACGAAGTCGGTCCACAACCGGATTCACAAATCGAGTTCATATCGTGGCCATTAATACCTTGATTACCATAGTTGAGGTTTCCCCACGCTGGATCGCACTGGCTAAACGAAACTACGCCATCAGCAGTCACTGGGTTGCCTGGACCACCACTGTAGCCACCGCCGCCACCATCTTCATCTTCTGGTACACAGTTCACCACGCCATTACTACCAGTGCTTGGATCGCCCGTATCTACCACTTCTGGTAAATCACCTGGTGCAATGCCGAGGAATTCACCGGCTTTTTCGTAACGCCTTTGGAAATCATCCGTGGCTGGGTTTTCATACTTACGCCACACTTGGTTCACAGCGCCAGCAAGGTCAAGTGAGTTTAACTCGCCTGGGCTACAACCATAGTATGGGTCATTTAATTCCTGGACCAAATAGCCAACTTGCGCCTGAATCGACGTGACCGGAAGGCCTCTGCTATCCGCATATTCCTGAAGTGCCTGGACACGTGATTCGTAAGTCCACTGAGCGAGACCAAAACCACCGCTATACGTCTTACCGCCATCCCAAGCACGGAAGTTCTCTGCCACAATCGCGCCGCCTTCAAGGACGCGCGGGTTAAGATTCGACTCCCAATACAAGTTACCGAGAATTGCGGCTGCGGATTGTTGCGAATAGCCATTTTCCATCAAGCTGCCCATCAGGCCACTGGCGTTATCATCCGCTGAATAATAGTAATCAGACGGGTCTACGACTTGATAATTCGAAGAACCGGCCTCAACACAAGCGTTTGAGCCGTATGGATCGTAAAAAAGAATGTTGTTCTGTGCAAACTTCTCGAGCATTTCTTCAGACATTGTCGCATGAGCCACTGAAGTACATACGCCAACTACCGCTACAAAGGTCAACGAAACGCCCACTACCGGTAAGATTTTACGTTTATCCATTGATATAAGTATAATATGTTTTTTACGAGATATCAAGCATAATGCTTTTAATATCCACCGGAATCGTCATAGTATTCAAAAATGTAATTGCTTGGCTCGTAGCCCATTTCTTTAATCTTGTTTTTCGCATTTTCGAGTTGCCCGCCACTATAATCTACTACCATCAAAACTAAGCGATCGTCATCATTAAATTTACCGCGAATCTCGTAGTGTACGGCTCGTCTGGCGGCAAAATCAAATTCATCCACTTCAACCGGTAATTTACTATAAAGCGGATTATTTCTGATATTCTCAACATCACGCGTCGTGTTAAACATACTTTTACAGAACGAATTCGGGAATTTACTTTGTTCCTTGTTTGGGCAAGTAATTGTAATCGCGTCCGAAATCTCCACTTTGTCCGACCAGCTCGCTGCCACCGCATAAGTTTGTTTGTAAGAATCAATATCAACGAGGAATGTCACCGAAGTAATATCACTATCAATACTCTCTTCATAAGAACCATTGCGAATCACACCTTTAATTGCTTCTTCCGGCTTCGCATCTTCCTTTTGAATCAATAAGTTCTTCAGTTGCTCGCCGAGACCTCTCCGGATTTCTTCTGGCATCGATGCTGGATAAGACTCCATCATAACTTGCCGCGCCGCATCTTCATGCTCCTTCATTACTGCGAGCACAATCGCCATAATAATAATGGCAAGCGATACTGCTACGCTTACCACAATTAGTAGTTTTGTTTTTCGTTTATTGCCGCCTATTTGCATATTATATTCCTTTCAACACGCTATCCGTGTATGCATACGTCGGCCCATACGGGCTAGAAGAATTCGCATATTCAGACAGGCTGTATGCCTGTGCACGCGGGCGATAGGCTCTCGAACCTCTACCAGAACCACAGCTCGCCTCGCCAATAATAATCTGATTTTTTGACTCGTCAATTCCGAGCACGATTCCGGTATGGTTAGCCCAACCATCCGCCGAACCACTAACTGGTCCTGAGCTCATAATAGCATACATTCTCGGTGTTCTGCCACCGTTTTTCAGCTGTGGGTGCGATGCTAAATTCTGGCTCACAGCCTGTGAACCTTGAATTAGTGCCACGCCATTTGGCCCCAGCGTCGTATAACGATTCAAAAACCATTTCGTAAAGGCAGAACAGTTATTAAGCGAACCACTCGGGCATCCCACATCTTCAATCGAAACACCCTGGAATGTCACCGTACCGTGTTGCATTTTGTCCGATTCTCTTGCATACGCTTCCATGAATGATTGTGCCTGCGCGAGGCTCATCCCACCACTCACGAGTTTACCTTCCGTTACGGCCTGATCTTCCTCGGCTTTAGTATCTTCTTTTTTACTCACCACACAAGTCGTCATTTCGTCCATACCAACATCCGAGCCATCACCGCCGGCTGCATTCTTAGCCGCATTTTCATACCATTCTGGATATTCTTCCGCGAGTTCCTTGGATGACTTCCAGCCTTCTTGCTGTGATAGATTTTCAATCATAGAGATTAAAGAACTGAGCTTCGAAACGTAATTCGGGTCGGTCGCATACCCTGCATTCTTAATTGCCTGTGCGTAAGCATATGGATTCGTAATTGTCTCGCCCTGGAACACGCCGTGATTCCGGTAAGTTGGCGTGTTTACAATGTTTTTATAATAACCTTCCCAGCCCTCCATTGGCGTTGCATATGAAAATGCATTGTCTGGGTTGCTATCAAACGCCCCGATACCAAAGAAATTATTTCTTTCGCGTGCAAAATACGAAGTACCCGATGCCGACTCCAGAATCCCTTGCGCCATCACTGTTTCCCAAGGAATTCCGTAATTGATACTAAGTGTCACCGCGACATCATGGTATGTCTTAATAAAACTCACTTGCGTACCGTCCGGCTCGCCACCTAGCACCCCACCATCGGCTGACGCGCTTACGCAACTACCGTATGGATCATAAAACAGGATATTATTATCCGCATAAATCGAGAGTTCTTCCTCGGTCATTTTGCTCTTAGTTGCGAACGTACTGGTCGTAAAAACCAAACTCGTTCCGAGAATACACGTAACTAAAAATAATTTACGCTTCATTACTTTGAGCATAACAATTTTCTAAGAAATTATCAATAAAACCGTCTATCTCACCATCTAAAACCGCATCCGGATCGGTCTCTTCATATCCGGTGCGCGTATCTTTTACTAACTTATAAGGTTGCAGTACGTAATTACGAATTTGCTGTCCCCAGCCAGCGGACTCACCCGCGCGAAGCTTGTCAATAGATTCGGCGTGTTGCTCGAGTTGCATCTGCACCAATTTACCGCGGAGGATTTCCATTGCTTTTTCCTTGTTCTGAAGTTGCGAACGCTCGTTCTGAATCGCCACCACAGTGTTAGTCGGCAGATGCGTGATGCGCACTGCTGAATTTGTCGTGTTGACACTCTGCCCACCATGTCCACCGGAATGATAAACATCAATCCGAAGGTCTTTTTCGTCAATTTTTACATCCGTATCGGCCTTAATCACCGGCAAGATTTCGACTAACGCAAACGAAGTCTGGCGAAGATTGTTCGCATTAAATGGCGAGAGTCGTACCAGTCGGTGCACACCATGCTCAGACTTTAAAAGCCCATACGCGTTCGCACCAGTTACTTCATATACGCCCGTTTTAATCCCGGCTTCTTCACCGGCCACCCGCTCGAGGGTCTGCACTTTGAAACCTTTTTTCTCAAAGAATCTTAAGTACATGCGTTCCAGCATCCCGGACCAGTCCATCGCTTCCGTTCCACCGGCTCCCGCCGTGATGCGGATAATTGCATCTTTATCGTCGTACGGCCCGTTAAAACGAAGCGCTTTTTTTAAATCCTGAAAATCATTTTCCATCGCCTCAACTTGTCCGGCAATTTCTTCTTTTAGGCTCTCGTCAGACATTTGGGTTAATTCTTTCAGATCTTCAATCTGGGTTTTCAAAAGTCTCCACGGCTGGGTTTCTTCCGTTACTCTAGCAAGTTCCTGATTTTTACTAGTCGCTTCTTCAATATTGTGCCAGATTTCCGGCACCGCCACTTCTTCTTCAAGCTTCGCCATCTTAGCGAGTTTATCTTCAATCTTCAGTCGTTCATAAGCCACCAAAAAATCCTTCTCAAGTTCCGTCAGCCGTTTCTGTATTTCCTGCATAGGTATATTATAACACTTATCTCTTCACCTTATCAGAGTATTTTATAGTCCCTACTAAACAATGTTATAATCAAATCATGGAAAAACTAACCCCCTCACACGAAAAACTCGAAACGCCAAAATCCCGTGATCAAAAAATTGGCGAAACCGCTCTCGAGGAAAACTTCAAAATTGAGCAGGTCCGCACTTGGGCCGAGCGCTATGTTAGTACCGAAAAGTCCTATGCTAGGCACCGTAAACACGTCGTTTCTCTAGATTACGAAGACCTCGAAGAATGGGAATCTCGCGCTAAACTCTCCTATGAGAACATGAAAGACGCCGAAAAATCTGCCAAATTCCACTCTCGCTACGAACGCGATAGCACCGAAAGAATTGGTACGCTCGATCCGGATGAATCTATCGAAGGTGATGCTGGTAAATTTTATCTTCGCCGCCAACGCGCCCTTGTCAAAGCCATCGAAGCTTCTAACGAATCCGATAAGGAAAAAGACATCTTAGCCGGCGAAGAGTTATATCGTTTTGTCAACGAACACCTCTACTATGAACACGACTACGACACTAGGAGTATGGACCCTGGGTACTACCAAAGCCGTCGCCGCGCCGCTCATAATGCCCTGATTAATCACTTAAACCACATGAATGACCTCTGTCGTAAATACGGCGTCACCCCTTTTACCTTCCGCAATTTTGAAGATAATGATTTTACTTATTATGCCAATTTAGATACCGGCGGCCACACCAACGCTCGTGCCGAATACGATCGTTCCACCGTAGAAGCCTATTGTAGAAATGCCTTTAGCTCTTCTTACGAAAAAGCCGAAAAAGACGCCCAATAACAGATTAGAGTATTGACTTTTTTAAGCATATGTGCTATAATTAAAGTATCGTTCTGTCTCTAGGGGGTGGTTACTATGAACGAGAAGTTTTACAGGCCCTTCGATGCGGAGAGTTTCGTCAAGAATCTGAATAAAGATGTTTTTCATGAGGAATTCATCAATAAACTTGGTCGTACTCTGGCATTTTCGAGGCTTCGTTGTGGCGGCGAATATCATCTTACCAGTGAAGAATGGGCCGTAATCGAGCGTGGTTTCCGCGCCCTTGGCGTCCCGATGGTCCTTTCGACCAGTGAATCCGTTGATCTCGCCCGTGCACTGACGGCTCGTGCTGTCACTACTGCCCACTTTTAGTGGGTCCGGCTCGCTTTTCTAGCGGGCCTTTTTTATTTCTTAAAAAGCAGAGAGGCCCCTATAAAAGGGGCCATTCTCTACCGTGTGAGATGCCAGGACAAATCACTCGAGTTGAACTCGAGTCGCATTTGCTCCCGACCAACCAGAATGTCGAAAATGTGAAGCGTAGCTTGCCCCGCGAAGTGAATATGGGTGCGGAGCAGCTCTGTCACTTCAGTTTCCGTTTGTCCACGTCGCCTGAAAGTGAGAGGCTGGCATGGCGTCATTTCGTAGCTGAAAAGCGCCATCACTTCGACTTGTTCTGTTTTATTGTTTTTGTTAAAGTTTTTCATAAAAGACTCCTTTAATTAAATTATTAGAGTCATTTATGTGAGCCTCTGTTTTATTGGCTCGTAGTAATAAGGCAAAATGACAATACCTTACTACCTTAAACTTTTCTCTTTACCAGTGACCGAAGTATAGCAAGAGACACTTCTATTTTACCACATGTGGTATAATAGTAACCCTGGGAGTACATTAAAAAGGAGGTGTCAATATGGAGAGAGCAGTCTCTGCTATCGATGACCTAAAGAAACTTGGTGATAGGTTAATGGTCTTTGAGGATGACGACGTAAGTCCACCGTCACTTACCATTGTAAAATTCCCCGAAAACCGTGGGACTATGCTCTATAAAGGCGTTCTTTACGATTGGTACGGACGCGAAGTTGAGCTTGGAAAAGACGTTAAACGCATCATTGAACCATTTGGGCATTACACGGACGGCATCGATTTGTCACACTGTCACGACAATTTTGTCATCGAACTCGTAGATGGCACTTTTGCGATTAGTGGTATTAAATATTATCGTTTGCCAAAATCCGAACTTTTAGGTTATTCCGGTCTAAAATATGCCATCACAGGCGGAGCCCTAAAAATGACACCACACATATACATTGATGAGACCTTACCGCATTATGAAAGAATCGAACTTGACGTCTTAAAAGGCACTTGTTTTGAAATCTTTAAGCGCTGGAATGGTCCCCATGAATATGCTTTTGGTGTTAACCCAATCTTCTATGGTTCAGCCGATAAAGGCGTCACCCATCTTATCTGCGGCGAACTCGCCGGCGGCAATGGCAGGTGTTGGTTTTCTATTGCAGAGAACCGCGAAATACTCTTAAAAACCACCAAGACTAAACTCGGTCGCATGGAAGAACCCCCACTTTATCTCAGCATGGACGAAATCTTTGGCGAAATTACAGTCTCAAAAGACGGTAATAAACTTACTGCCATAATCCCCAAAAAACATTTTGCCAAAGAATCTATCCGTATCTCTACTGATGCCGAAGTTTTGGATCACATGAAAGAATCCCACTTTTGGTGGTACCTTGACCCAATCTAATCCCAGGTTCCCCGTTTTTACAACGGGGATTTTTTATGTTATAATATTTCTTATGATTTGGAACGATTTAAAGAGACCATTTCTGATTTTAGCTCCGATGGAAGGCGTCACCGACGTGGTTTTTCGCCAAGTTGTCGCGCGCGCCGGTCGCCCGGACCTCTTTTTCACGGAATTTACCAATGTTTCGAGCTACGCCTCCGAAAAAGGCCGCGCGAATGCTCTGGAACGTCTCGAAATCGCTCCAACCGATTCTCCGATTATCGCTCAAATCTGGGGCAAAAACCCTGAACATTTCGCAAAAACTTGCGAAGCTCTTGAAAGTCTTGGTTTTGTCGGCATCGATCTAAACTTTGGTTGCCCAGACAAACACGTCAACAAAGCCGGTGGTGGTGCCGCTATGATTAAAACTCCAGAGCTCGCCGTCGAATGCTTCCGCAATGCCGTGAAATCCACTAATCTCCCAGTTTCGATTAAAACTCGTCTCGGCTGGGCTAAACTCGACGAATACAAGGATTGGTTATCTACCCTCTTAAATGAGCACCCAGCTGCCCTCACTGTTCATCTCCGCACTAAAAAAGAAATGAGCAAAGTTCCGGCTCACTATGAATTAATTCCAGAGATTATTAAACTTCGCGACACGCTTAGCCCAGAAACTAAACTAATCATTAATGGAGATATTAAAGATAAGGCTGCTGCACTCAAACTTCACGAAACTTATCCTGAGGTTGACGGCTTCATGATTGGCCGCGGCGTCTTCGCTAATCCATATTGTTTTACCGACCACACGCCAACTCGCGAGGAGCTCATGGATTTACTCCGTTTTCACCTTGATTTACACGAAGCCGAATCGAAGAAGCATTATCTTTCTTACGAACCATTAAAGCATTTCTTCAAGATTTACATCAACAACTTCCCTGGCGCTTCGGACCTCCGCACTAAACTCATGGAAACCCATTCCGTATCTGAAGCGCGTGCTATAATAGAGTCATGAAAATCGCATTATTAGGTTACGGCAAAGAAGGCAAAGCTGCCGAAAAATATTTTAAAGCTAAATTCGACGCGGAGCTCGAAATCTTTGAGAACTTCACGCGCGATGAAATCGAGAAAAAAGATTTCTCTAGTTTTGACTTAGTTTTGCGTAGTCCTTCCGTCCCGCCACTCCATCTTAAAAATGAATCCAGTTTAACCCGTTATTTCTTTGAGCACTGCCCTTGCCCAATCATCGGCGTCACCGCCACTAAAGGTAAAGGTACTACCTGCTCATTTATTAAGTCCCTGCTCGATGCACTCGGTGAAGACGCCCACCTCGTCGGCAACATCGGTACTCCGGCTATCGAATCACTTGACGATTTGAAACCAAATTCCGTCGTTGTCTACGAAATGAGTAGTTTCCAACTCTGGGATCTCGAAAAATCCCCACACGTCGCCGTCGTTGGCACCATCGAACCGGATCACTTAAACGTCCATAATGGTTTTGATGATTATGTGAACGCCAAAGCCAATATTTGTCGCCATCAAAAAGCTGAAGACTATCTAGTTTATTATTCCGAAAATCCTGATACCAAGAAAATCGCTGACACCTCAAGCGCCAAGAAACTTACTTATCCGTTCGATTTGCCGTCCGATGTGCTAGAAGCTATCGTCATCCCTGGAAAACACAACCAAATGAACGCCATGGCCGCCATTGCTGCTGTCGCCTGCTACAAAAATATCTCACCAGACGAATATTTAAGCACCTATAAAAATGAAGTTATTAAAGGCCTCGAGAATTTCAAAGGTCTACCACACCGCCTCGAATACGTCCGAGAGCTAAACGGCGTTAAGTACTATGATGATAATTTCTCGACTAACCCAGCTTCCACTCGCGTCGCCATTGAAGCTTTCCCAGACAATAATGTCGTCGCGATTATTGGCGGTCGCGACAAAACCGATAACGAAGATCTCCCAGAAATCTACGAAGTTATTTCCACAAAGAATGTGAAAAAAGTCATCCTAATGGGCGAGTCCGGTCATGAAATCGCAAAACGTTGGCAAGACGACCGTTTTATCGTCGTAGAATCGTTAAAAGAAGCCGTCGATACAGCTAGACAAGAAGCCGAAAAACTGGCTAGCGCCATCGTTTTGATGTCCCCCTCCGCTGCCAGCTTTGATATGTTTGAAAATGTTTATGACCGAGGTAGTCAGTTCCAGGCTCTAATTAAAAGCCTCTCTTAATTCTTCCTCGCTCACTGGCTTAGAAGTATCAACCGTACTTACCGGAGTCACGACAGTGCCCGTTCCTGGGGTTGCTGCTTCATTCTTAAATGGGTTTTCTTTCTCTGGTTCGGACGGAGTTTCGCCGTCACCGCCATTGTCTTTCTTACCTTTACCAAGTTTCTTAATTATTAAGAATAGTAAGCCAAGTATAATTAAGGCACCTTCCGAAATTGCCACAATCATCCAAATCAAAGAGTTATCTTCTTTTTCTTCACATTTCTTACAGGTTTCACAAACTGGACATTCGAGGCTTGCTCTCGTCACTTCCACGATATAGTCTTTTCTCGTACCATCTTCAGCCGTCACAATTACGACAAATTTATTAAGGCCAACTTTCAAAATCTGCTTTCCGACTGCACCAGTTACAGTTGCTTTACTATCGGTCGCCGTTACTTTGAGGTCGATTTCCGAAACATCATTGTCGACAGTAATCTTGTAGTTATCACCATCAAGTTTCGCTTCCTTTTCACCAATCATAATTGATTTTACGCTCGTATCACTACTCTTCGCTGCAGTATCCGGCACTGGTGTGTCTGGAGTTGGCGTTGGGGTAGGTGTAGGAGTTGGCGTTGGGGTAGGTGTAGGAGTTGGCGTTGGCGCTGGATCCTTTACAGTTAACCGCACCATACGCGTCTTTCCAGTAATTGCTATATCATCGTAAGTCGTCATATCTGTAGCAGTCACCGTAATCACCGCCGTGCCAGACACTAAACCCTTTACCGTCACGACCGCGCTACTTTTATCAAGAAATTCCTTTGTTGTCGAAATTGAAGCTACACCAGGATTACTAATTGAAATATCCACGCGTCCAGCTGCATTATCTGCCGTAACTGTAAATGTGCCAGTCTTGCCCTTTTCAATCGTTAGTGTCTCCGGTGACACTCTCATATCGCCAGTTGCATAAGTTAATCCAGATGGCAAAACCATCGATAGTGCTAGGGCAATTGCCAGCAGAATGCTTTTAGTCTTTTTCATTACGGTCTCCATTCTCCAGTCCCGTCCATAATGTATAGTCTGACTTTCACATAGTCACCCGAAGTTACTTGATCATCTTTCGTAATATCCGCCGCAAACCAAATTGCTGAACCTTCATCAATCGTTTCGGTTTCCATGATGTGCTTCTTAATCTTAATATAATCAGCCGAATTAATCGAACCATCGCGGTTTACATCGCCAAGGAATGCCAAAGTATAATCAAAGTTTACGCCAGAAATCGTGATTCTCAATTTATCGCCGGTCATAACAGTATCATTATCGGCCTCAGACCCATCACCTCTTAAATGTGAAATCGTAGCCGAATCACCAGCTTCAACTCTGTCTTCAATATCACCGAAATCGCCACTGTTTAGGAGGAGGATATTATCAGTAACGAATTCAAGTTGTGCATCTTCTACGATCGTCGGGCCAACGACTACGTCCACTGTATAAGTCGTAGACGAGGAGAGTTGTTCTTCGTCGAATGTTACTACGTCGGTCAACGTCACCGTAATGGTGGCCGTACCAACACCTGCGCCAGTTACCGTGATTGTCTTGACGCCTTCGTTTTCGATACCAGAGTCGAGAAACACGCTAGTATCTGAAATCGTCGCGATATCCGTATCACTAGAAGCGATGTCGACACGTCCAGCTGCATTCGTCGCAGTAATACTAAATGTCCCGGTTCCACCATACGCCACGCTGAGATTATCGGTCGAAACTGCCACACTCCCAACCGCTAGCGCCGTATGCGAAAAGAGCGCAAGCATAAGCGCCACCGCTGCTAGTGTTGTTCCGATTAATCTTTGTTTTAGTCTTTTCATGAATCTCCTCCATTCATAATATAGTTTCTTACTTTTATATAATCCATAGACGAAACCAGCGTGTCGTCATTTAGATCCGCAGCCAAGAAGTACGGCGTTGAAACAGCGATTGTTTCAATCGTCATGATGTGCTTCTTTATATCAACATAGTCTCCCGACGAAACGTCGCCATCGCCGTTTACGTCGCCAGAAACCACCATCAAATAATCATAATGCCAACTGTCATCGACCGACATCCTCACCGTATCGCCGGTCCTAATCTCATCATATACTGCCTCGTTGCTATTCTTGTCGAAATGCATATAAGTTACTTCGGCATCATTAGACATCTCAAGATGGCTCGTCACATCCGTGATGCCACCCTCATGCATCTTTAAGACTCCCGAGCCGCTTTCCGCGACCACGCCATCCGAAGTATCTACCACTGGACCTACAACGGTTACAGTCATATCGCGTTCATTACCATCGTATTGTAGTAGCAAATGAATCGTCGCTACGCCTGGCTTCACGCCTACGATTTTAATGTCTTCTGGATAGTAATTATTATCCGCATTCTTTTCGTCAATCACTTCCACTGCACCGCCACCAGAATCCGTCACGGTATAGGTAACTCTCGCTGCATCCATAATCGGCTCAATATAGTTCATAAGAGACATCGTCTCGCCCTGCTTTAGTTCAATATCCGTATCAATCGTCGAAAATTCAAATAATGAAGCATTAGCAACCTTTGCGAGCAGTGGTGTTCTGGCTACGCCGTCCACCGTTCTCGTCGTCCAACCAATTCCGGCCTTATAATTATTAATCTCATTTTCATAAAACTTACCGCGCTTAATCAGTGCCGATGCGATGTAATTCGTGAGATTAATGTCTGTATTATCTTCTTTACCGACGATTTGGTTGTGATAATCGGTATAAGTATCATCAGCTTTAGCCTTCGCAGTGATCGTACCGGCATTTTGCATAAACTTCAAAGTCAAGCCACCATAAGGTCCCACACTGCCAAACATACCGCTAGATTCTTGCCCAGACACATCCGCCGAAGAGTAGACATATTGGAATGAGATATTATTTGCACCTTCAGCGAAGGTCGTCTTGCCGATTATGGCGCCGGCATTTCCTCCGGTTGACTCAACCGAACCACCTATAATATATACGTCCTTAAATTGTGGCGTAGTATTCATTGGGTTATAGAAACAACCAATCAACCCCGCATTTTGCGAGCCTTTAATATCCATATTGTCGATGAATATTGATATTAATGGATAGTACGAGCCGCCACCACCCTGCATATAACCAAACATGCCTGCACATTCATCATCGCTAGTCACTTTCAAATTCGAAATCTTATGACCACCACCAGAAAGTTTACCCGTAAATGGCGTCATCGCTGTACCGATTGGCGTAAATGGCTTCGTTAACTCGATATCATTACTGAGCTCAAACAAAGCATACGGATATGCTCTCATCGCCGAGAATTCACTTTCCTTAGAAATCAGATACGGATCACCATCCACGCCCGTGCCACCAGCTACCGAAATACCCGAAATCGTAATATCCACATCGTCACAACTATTCTGATAGCAAATCTTGAGTGTAAAATCGCCAGACCCAATATTGGTGTTAATTGCAACGTAGGCATTAATTTTGTTGGCACCCACACCATTATTCGTTACAGTTAGATTACCAGATGTAATATCCGTACTACCATTCCACAAAGAATAAGTTGGCGTCGCGCCAGAAGGAATGTTCTTGGTGTAAGTCATTACTTTAAGATCGTGTGTCGAGTTTTGTGGAATAATACCCACATTGATTTCAACGTCATCCGTGCTGGAATGTGGCGTATCGGTGACATTTGAAGTAAAGACACCGATCGCATTCTTAAGCATTATTTTGGAGCTAGTCACACTTACCGTAAATGCATCGCTATCTAGGACAATATTCTGGTCCGAAACATCAACCGTAAAGACGCCCGGCCAGATTACTGTATCATTAAACACAGTCCGATTATTAGTACCATCCGATACGGTAATTGTGTAATTTGTATTGTATGAATAAGAAATCAGTTTAATGAGTTCAAGTTTCTCTGCCCCCGGTACTTTGCGCTGTACTGTGATTGAGTCTGAAAAACCAGAGCCACTACCATGATACCAGTGATTTCTGTGATAATTATTGTCCCAAGTTCTTTCACTCATCAGCGACATATCGGTCGAGAAGTTAATTTGCATCGTTGAACGATTCGAATCGTATGCAATGTAAATATAATCACGGCCATCGCTTCTGACACCCCAAGAGTTTCTCACGATCCACGCGCCCACGCCGGATACTCTTTCGCCGCTATCGCAGTTTCCATAAACATTTGGTGCCAAATGTTGAGAACCAAAGCGGCAGAATGCCCAAGAATAATTATCATCCCAACCGATAATCTGCATCGAGTGGGCACCGAACGCGGCATCTTGTTGGCAAGATACTTCGTCAAAGATAATTGGACGACCGTTCCAATCAGAACCACAAGAACCAGTTGGTGAACCCGTTGAAACTTCCGCACCGCCATAGCGCATAATGCCATCTTTGGCATATTTAACATAGTCGCTCTGTGTCAAAGCCGCCTTTGGTAGCATAATTGCACGGTTTAGTTCATAGATTGGCTGTACGTAATTTAAGATGTATGCCATTTCGCGTGGATTCACATCACTGGTTGTGTACGGGAAGAACGATTCCGGTGCGTATGCCAAGCCATTCGCTGCAATCCACGATGCCATAAAGAAATTACCGCCCTTTGTGAGTAGACGTGAGCCGTCTTCGTTTACATAGTTATTAAAACCATTCGTACTTGTTGCATAGTCCATTTGGCGGATTGAGAATTGTTGTGTTGTGAGCGCATTGTATGGTTGATTATTCTTTCTCATTAAATAGCTCTCGGCCTGTTCGTTAAAAGCGAAATCCCAGCAAAGACCATAAGAACCTTGGTTTTTTAATGGTGTAATATATGATTTACCATTCACATTGCGAAGGTCAAACGATGTCGGAAATACCTCATCCTTACTTAAATATTCGTTAAATGTCATACTTTCGGTCGTCTCAGTTGCTGGGCTCTTTTTACTACTACCTCGTTTAGCTGGCTCAGCTTCTTTGGTTTCGCTCAGAGCATAAGCCATTGGGATTACGTCAACTTCCGCTTTTTCTTCATCGCTAAGTTCAAGATATCTTACATATTCTGGATTAAGATAAAGTTCGCCAGGTTTCTGATTCTTTTCGGTCAAAATCAATGAGTTGTTTTCTTCATAATTCTTACGGATAAATTCCTTTGCGACATCCGGAAGATAACTGTAATCGTCGGACTTAAGAATAATTTCAATCGTATCAAGCGCGTAGGCTTTCTGGAAACCAAAAAAACCAGCACATATAATAGCTGCTACAATCACTAAAATATATCTGTTTTTTAGCTTTGACCTAAGCATTAGCTTAATTATACTTTTTTATCTGAAAAAAATCAATAATTAAGCATATGTTTTTAGAAATTTAAATGCGTTTCGAGTCCCGAAATTACGGCTTTTTCCACAGAGGAAACGGTCGCAAAACCTTTAATGCCAGACCCGGCAAATTCACGCGCGAGTTCAATCATTTTCGCTTTATCAATTCCTTTAATAAGATTTGGCATGTCGTCGTATCTTTCGATCGTTTCGTTCGTGAAATA
This sequence comes from Candidatus Saccharimonadota bacterium, assembly GCA_017464135.1. Taxonomy (GTDB): domain Bacteria; phylum Patescibacteriota; class Saccharimonadia; order Saccharimonadales; family Saccharimonadaceae; genus Nanosyncoccus. The sequence goes on from JAFUEB010000002.1 coordinate 70,821, forward strand.
ATTCTCGGCGTAATAATCGGCGATTTGGCCCACCGTCTGTGCACCCATTTGGAATCTGCCGAGCGCATACGAACGTGCCGCTTCAAAATCTTCATCCGAGATTTCGCCGTTTAATGCTTTCACCATTTCGGTTTGAATTAATTCAAATAGTTCCATCGCATTTTCGATGTTCACTTCCCCATCAAAATCCCAATACGAATTCGTGGCGTTGCTCGCAATTGAGCTACCCATGCCATAAACTAATCCACGTTTTCTAGCCGCACCAAAGATTTTCGAATTCATCGTACCATTTAAAATGTGATTTAAGCAACTCATCGCAAACACTTCATTTGGTTCTAAATGTCTTGGCGTGACGAGTGAAAATCCAAACGTAATATTCGAAGCATCTTTTCTTCTAATTGACACAGCTTCGGACGAATGCAAATCCGAACGTGGAATCTCGAATTTCTCACCTTCTTTTAGATCCCAATTTTCGAGTTCGTGAATGATTTTGTGTTTCCTACCATGAATCTTTCCAGCAATAATAAACAACATATTCTTCGCTGTATGGGTCCTGCGATAATGTTCACGGATGTCTTTTAATTCAATGTTTGGAATTGTTTTAAGTCTCTCTGGCAAATCCAGAATATCTTCGCCCACGGCTTGTTGAACGCGTGGCCATAGCAAACGATAATAATCATTCATATAGCCCGTGAGCTCCGACTTCACATTGGCTTTTTCGGATTTCAATTCTTCTTCATTAAACTTCGGCTCGCAAATGGAAAGTTTCTGCAAGTCCATAATGCGATCCCATTCAAAATCGGCGCATTCCGTTTCATAACACACTGAAATATCCGAAGTCCACGCATTGTGGTAAGCACCATTTTTCGTAAACTCCGCTTCAAACGCTTGCTCGTCTTTAAACTTCGAGTTCGCGCCAAAAGCGAGATGCTCCACCACGTGTGGTATTTCGTACACTTCGTGGCTTTTCGCATACATCATGCCGGCCCGAAACTGAATCCTGGTCGACATTACTGACGCACCCGGAATATCGATTAATAGCCCTTTAGCGCCATTTTTTAGCGTGATTTCTTCAACTGAATGCTTCATAAATTACTTGCGTTTCTTGGAAGACTTCTTCTTTGAGCCAGATTTTTTCTTCGACTTCTTCGTTGGAGCTTTCTTACCAGTTGCACCCGGAGTCTTCTTCTTAAATTCGGAATCGAGATTCTTTTCGCCCTTCTGAATTTCATTCACACCCCGTTCGGTCTGTTTACCAGCCATCTTGGTGAGTTCAGATTCATATTCTTCACCATCAGTCACATTGTCATCGCGAGCTTCTGCCGGCGTAATTGTGAGCAAGATGTGAAGCACTTCTTCGCGCAGATTTCTTTGCAAACCATCAAAGAGTTTTTGCGATTCGGAACGATATTCTACGAGTGGATCGCGCTGACCAACCGAACGCCAGTGAATACCTTCACGGAGATGTTGCATGTTTTCGAGATGTTGCATCCATAAAGTATCAAGCACCTTGAGATACACTTCACGCTCAATCTTGCGCATGATTTCTGGCGTAAATTCATCTTCCTTCAGTTTGTAAGCTTGTTCAACTGCCTCGAGTGCTAATTTTTCACGATCTTTTTCTTTGCGCTTCAAACCGATTTCGGAAATCAAGTCATCATCAAAATCAAAGACAGCCTTAAATTCTTCGTTGAAATTCTTGTTCACGCGTGACGAGAATTCGGTCAGCATCTTCGTCTCATCTACCATCAAGCGATGAATCTCTTTATAAATATCTTCACCTTCAAGAATCTTACGACGAATCATGTAGACCACTTTACGATGGCGGTTAATCACGTTATCGTATTGCACCACATTTTTACGTGAATCGAAGTTAAATCCTTCAATTCTTTTCTGAGCTGCTTCTAGAGTCTTTGAAATCGTCTTCGTTTGGATTGGCATATCATCATCCACGCCGAGTCTAGTAAGAATCATCTTCACACGATCACCTTGGAAAATACGCATCAAATCATCTTCACACGATACGAAGAATTGTGTTGTACCTGGGTCGCCTTGACGGCCACCACGACCGCGGAGCTGGTTGTCTACGCGACGTGAATCATGACGTTCTGAACCAATCACGACGAGACCGCCGAGTTCTTTCACGCCTTCACCAAGTTTAATATCGGTACCACGACCAGCCATGTTAGTAGCGAGCGTAATTGCACCTTTTTCGCCAGCTTTCGCAATAATCGCGGCTTCACGTTCATTGTTCTTGGCGTTCAAGATTTCGTACGGCAAACCAAATTGATCGAGATATCTTGCAATCTCTTCGTTGTTTGCAATCGAGCCAGAACCAACTAGCACCGGTTGACCCTTCTCGTGATATTTCTTCACTTCCTCGGCAATTGCCTTGAGCTTGCCAGCCTTGGTTTTGTAAATCAAATCGTCCTTATCCACACGGGCAATCGGCTTGTTTGGTGGAATTTGAATTACGTCAAGTGCATAAATCTGTTGGAATTCTTCCGCTTCTGTAAAGGCGGTACCGGTCATACCCGAAAGTTTCCTGTAAAGTCTAAAGAAATTCTGGAACGAAATTGTTGCGAGCGTCATCGACTCTTGCTTTACGACCACACCTTCCTTGGCTTCAATCGCCTGGTGCAGACCTTCGTTGTAACGACGACCTTGCATCAAACGGCCAGTATGCTCATCCACAATAATCACTTCACCAGAGTTTGTCACCACGTAATCCTTGTCGCGCTTAAAGACGACTTCAGCGCGGAGCGCTTGTTCCATGTGATACACGAGGCGCGTATTCTTGGTTGAATACAAATTATCGACACCGAGAATCTTCTGAACTTTATCAATACCAGCGTCAGTCAAAGTTACCGAGCGGCGCTTTTCATCAAAGACGTAATCATCCGGCGTAAGTCTACTAGCTACCTTGGCGAACTGGTAGTAGGATTCCGGATTGTCACCGGCTGGTGCCGAGATAATGAGTGGCGTTCTCGCTTCATCAATTAAGATTGAGTCCACCTCATCCACGATAGCAAAGTTTAATTCGCGTTGACGGAGATATTGGACTTCCGAGGTCATGTTGTCGCGGAGATAATCGAAACCGAACTCGTTGTTCGTGCCATAAGTAATATCAGCGTTGTAAGCTTCTTTTCTAGTAGCCGGACGGAGATGGCGAAATCTCTCATCGTCGTGCTCTTCGTTTTCGTATTCACGATCGTAAATGAATGAAGCCTCGTTAATAATCACACCGACCGAAATACCGAGGAAATCGTAGATTGGACCGTTCCAACCGGCATCACGTTGAGCGAGATAATCGTTCACGGTGACAATATGTACACCACGACCAGTCAAAGCATTAAGGTATGCCGGGAGCATTGCTACGAGCGTTTTACCTTCACCCGTCTTCATCTCGGCTACATTGCCTTCATGGAGTGCCATACCACCGATGAGCTGCACGTCGTATGGGCGCATCTTAAGTACGCGCTTTGATACTTCCCTTGCTACCGCAAACACATCTGGCAGTAACTCGTTCAAAATCTTCGTGTCATCAGTCTCAACACGCTTCTTGGATTTCTTTGTCTTCTTAGACTTCTTAGTATCTACCTTTTTCTCTTCGAGATTCGCAGTCTTCAATGCTTTCTCGATTTTTTTCTTAAAAACGTCAGTCTGAGCCGCGAGTTCTTTGTTGCTCATCTTTTCGTATTTCGGCTCGAGTTTATTAATTTCTTGCGCACGCTTCCAGTATTTCTTCAGAATCTTCTTCTGGGCGTCACCAAACACGCCCTGCAAAAATTTAGTAAGGGCAGTTCTGTCAGCCAATTTATCAGTCGGCTTCTTTTCTTTTTTCGCCATATTATCTCCAATCTTCTCTATATTCTAGCACACTAGCGTCTCTTAATAAAGAGATTTTTGAGGCTTCTTCTTTGGCGATGTGGTTGAGTTTCTAGTTTATAACGACGGATTTGTCCAGTGAGTTTTGCTTCCACCAAATCCACGCCTGCAAACACGTTTGAACATTCATCTTTCGCTGCTACGACCTTGCCACCAGGAATATCCATCGCCACCGAAATCTCGTATTTGTCGCCTTTACTCTTACCGATTTCCGTCACAATTACTTTTGCAATCACATCTTTTTTTGAACCACGTGGCAAATAGCGATCGAGTTTACCAATTCTCTTTTCGACGTACTTACGAAAGCCATCCTCAACCTTATAGCCATTGTTTCCAGTGACTTCAATTTTTTCAATCATTTTAGATTTCCTCCTTATTGTTTAGATATGGCCTGAGTACCTCTGGTACCTTGAGTTTACCACCTTCAGTTGCGTAGTTTTCGAGAAGCACTACGAGCGCTCTAGCTAGCGGGATTGCAGTACCGTTCAAAGTATGGACGAACTCAATCGTGCCATCCTTACGACGGACTCTACAGTTTACTGCTCTAGCCTGGAAATCTGTACAGTTTGAACAACTGGTGATTTCCTGGTACTTCTGATTCACTGGCGACCAGTACTCCATATCATATTTCTTCGCCGCTGGCGCACCAAGATCGCCGGCCGCAATGTTAATTATATGATAAGGAATGCCAAGTCCTTGCCAAATATCTTCTTCAATCGCGAGAATCTTTTCGTGAATCTCTTTTGATTGTTCTGGCAAACAAAATGCGTACATCTCGAGTTTGTTAAATTGGTGTACGCGGAACAAACCACGTGTGTATTTACCATACGTACCTGCCTCTTTTCTAAAGCATGGCGAATAACCAGCATAGAACAAAGGAAGTTTATCTTCGTCAATAATCTCATCCATATGATAGCCGGTGAGTGACATCTCGGCCGTCGCGATTAATGCTAAATCTTCACCTTCAATGTAATATTCATCAGATTGATCCGAAGTACGTGGGTTAAAACCACAACCTTCGAGTACTCTCGAGCACACCATGTCTGGTACCGTCATGAAGGTGAAACCGTGTTCCAATACTTTTGACAAACCATATTGCAGTAATGCGTTCTCGAGTAAAGCCATTTCACCTTTGAGATAGTAGAATTTCGCACCAGCGACCTTCGCACCACGCTCGAAATCTACCCAGTCACGACTCACGGCATAGTCCAAATGATCGACACCTTTTTCATGATGTTTGCCCCAAGTCTTAACTTCCTTCGAACATTCCTCACCACCAAGTGGCACATCGTCAAAAATGATGTTTGGTACGGTCTTTAGTAATGCGTTGAGTTTCGTCTCGGCTTCAGTTAATTCCGCCTCGCATTCTGCGAGCTCGGCTTTTACTTTCTTGCCCTCTTCAACGAGTTCCGGAGCTGGCTTACCGCCTTTCATTTTACCGGCGATTTCATTACGCTTTTGTCTCAGCGCCTCCACGCGCGAAAGAATAGATTTTCGTTCATCATCCAGTCGCACAACATCGTCTACATTAATTTTATAGCCTTTTTCTTTGGTGGATTTCTTCACCAAATCGAGATTATCTCTGATAAACTTCACATCTAACATATTAAAACTATTATAACACTAAATAGTTAAAAATCGATTAAAATAGGTTAGTTTAGCTTGCGCCACAGGTTGAAATAATCGCCGAGATGTAGGTCGGCCGGACGGGCATCCAAACTAAGCTGAAGCTCGTTGAAAATATCCGTAAGCTTTTCTTTGCTCGCAAATGGCGCTAGATTATGGATCAATTTCTTTCTTGGCGCCGAAAACGCATGTGCTATTACTCTAAAGATTTCGTCTGGGAAAATCGGACCGGAGGAATGCGGTGCAAGTACAATCACGCGGCTATCCACCTTTGGTGGCGGTGTAAACTCAGCCTTCTTCACGACTGGACCAAGTGCAACACTGGCGCGGTTCTTTACAAATAATGACAGCATCGATTCTTTTTCATCCGCAATTCTTTCGGCCACTTCCTTTTGAACTAGAAGCACAATCTTTGCCGGCACGTTCTTAGTTGTTAATAATTTCTCAATAATTGGACTCGTAATATAATATGGTATATTTCCGGCCACTGCATAACGTTCCGAAATTTCATCAAAATCAAATTTCAAAATATCTTTATTAATCACTTCGAGATTCTTGCCCGGGAATGATTTTGGTAGATTCGTTGCAAGATGCGAATCATATTCTACTGCCACCACGCGTTGGAAATTCCTGAGTAAACTCGAAGTTAGAGTCCCAAGACCCGGCCCGATCTCTACCACCAGTGCTACGTCATCCGGAGTTTTCGCAAGCTCCGCAATTTCATCGAGCACTATACGATTATTAAGCCAATGTTGTCCTAGTGATTTGATATTTTTCATTTATACTCCATCGCGCCGAGTCCAGTCGGTCGCAAGATCAAATTGCTCAGGGTTCGCTGCCGCAAACGAACCGGTATCATATACTTTGCCAAGTCCAAGGCTCGTTTCTACCACCGAGCAACGCGGATAACGGCTTAGGTTCGCCGCCACTAGTACGTACCCTTCCGCATCTACCTTCACACCATCAGAACGCACCGAATAGGTCGCTGGCACGCCACATTCACGGGCGGCAATTCTCATCACGCCACTCATATTAAGATCGTAATAAGTTTCTTGGCGCTCCACCTTCTGGCCATTCGCCTTCGTCACGGTATAACGATTGCGTCCCTTTGATTTGGTCAGCGGAGTTTGAAGGGTCGCACTAGCACCCACTGCCACGATTCTCGTGACCGGCTCTTTCTTCACTTCTTCCGAGACTAACTTTCTCGTCGCCTCAGCCCCATCGACATAGTGAACTTCATAAGTCTTCACTTTAACTCCGACCTCACCAAACTGGCGCACTTCTTCTTTGCCTGGCGCGACATTGTAATCCTTCACTCTCTGTTCGCTAAATGGAATCTCTTCCTCTTCAGTTATCGTCGAACCGCCATTTCTCTTAATGTCATAAATCTCCACCATTCCAAGCTCTAGAAACAGCGTATTTATCACCGGCTTTACCTCATCACCGTCATATACTTCAAATCCAGCGGCTCTCGCAATCGTTTTAAGATCGTAGCTCGCTGTCATCACATATTTATTATTGTCGCCATCACGCACCAGTGCCGGACGGGCCCGATAAATATTAATAAAATAATTATCGGCGTTCACGACAGTCTCAAGTGCTGGCTCGACAATATCGCCGGTGGAAAGTTCCACACCGGAGCGTTCCAGAATCTCAGCCACAGTCGCTTCTTTAGATTTAACTGTCAACTTATCCGAGCCATCAAAAATATTCACAAAATATTCCGATAAAAGAGTGGCTGGTTCTTCTTCGCCCGCGGCAAAGGTCCTCTGTAAAGTTAGCGTAAAAATTGAACCTGCCAAAAGTAGGACAACACTAATCACTAATAAAATCAGAGCCTGATCGAGGTTTTTCGAAAGTCTCATATTACTATTATACCACATAATAAAAACCCGGCGGGGACCGGGTTCTCAATAATCTCTAGGTGGAAAACAATTTAGCCAAATTAACTCAACGCTCTCCACCCAATAAAACTTGATTCCAGTCCCTCTCAACGTTAGATTGACTTGAATCTACCTTTATTTTAGCATAGCCAATTTGTATGTCAATATTGATTTTTATCTTTTTTGATGTTTTTTATGAAACAAAGTTTTCCACAAGCAAACAGGGGCACAAATGCAAAAACCGAACACTTTTCGCTTGACAAATTTTAACTTTATTTTACAAAATATTTTTACAAATTGATTCGTTTGGCTTCAAAAAGTACGGTTGGCACAGCCGGAGGTGGTGTAAAATCAGTTGGTTTTAACGGCAAGCGGATTTTTGTATTGTAATCCTGGATCAATTTCAGCCCGAGTTGCGAGGTATAATGCCGCTCTGTATTAATCAGTTTCAGCGCCATCTGCTTCTGCAATATCAGATAAAAGGATTCCGGTGGGTTCTCTGCCTCAATTAATTTATGAATAATCGCTGAACTTAGGTGAAACGGTGGATTTGAGAATACTTTGTACGGTCCTTCCGGAAGCTCCACATTCATAAAATCGTCTTCAATAATTTCGACGTTCTTAATCCCCCGTTTATTCAGATTTGCCCGAAGTTTCACCGCCGTAGCATGATCCGGCTCTACTGCTATCACCTTCGTCACCCTATTCGCTAGAGCGCTCGTAATCACCCCTGAGCCTGCGCCAATCTCTAGCACAGTATCCCGTTTCTTGAGATTCGAATGACCAATGAGGATTAATGCCAGCTTTGGCGACCTTAAAAAGTGTTGTGATAAATTCGGATCTCTCATTTTACGATTTCAGGCCGGCGTCGAAGAATAGTTTCACGTATTCCCAACCCCAGTTCAAATCAAAGCCACTTGGCGTATAATTGTTAAACTTGAAATGTGGCATCCCATCCACCAACTTCGCCATCTTTTGTGCATTCTTCACTATGTCTGCCAATGGCTCTTCATTCTCTACGCAAGCCTCAAAGGTCTCTCCGAGCCCCACTTCTTTACCAGCCTTAATATAATACTCTTTTTCAATCTTATTAAATTCATTATAGGCGGCTTTACCGGACTCTTTGAACCAACCGTTCCAAACCTTTACAATCAGATTATTATAATAGTCCCAGAATTTACCTTCGTTCTTTGCACAGTAAATCGCCTCAGCCGAATAGCGCGACTGGATTGACTGGCTCTGGCCATATTCATACATAAAGTCCGATAAACGCACCTCAACTAAGATGTCGTTTTTCTCAATGTATTCTTTAAATTCTTCCTCATGCTCGACGATGGCATTTTCAAATGCTAAACAATACGGACAAGCAATATCTGAATAGATAATGAAATAGTTTTTGGCATCCATATTGCCAACCGTCATGTCTTTGTCCCAGACAATCTCTGAATTTGGCGTTTTATGCGTCATACTTGTCACGATCGCTGCAATCAAAATACCAAGCACGGCTACCACACCAATAATTCTAAATACTTTCCCCACGCTCCTCCTTCTTCCTCTTCATATATTTTTCATTCACTATTATAACATACGTTTCTTCGCCAAGTCTCTTGAGTGAAAGAACTGCAATTATAATTGCAAGCGCCGTCACGATCCCCGAAATCACCCCTACCATCGCAAGGCCACCAGTTGAAAATAGGGCACCAAGCAGTGGCGTAAGTAGCGTCGTACCACAAGTCGGACATCCCGCGCCGAGTGCGATCAATCCGGTAATAATTCCCGCCTTCTCGACATTCGCCGAATTCGAACTCTCTTTACCATTTTCGGTACGTTTCTTGTGCCAGAGCAAGACAATAAGGCCAATCAAAATCCCCTGGAGTAGTGCCAAGAAAAATACCGGCAGCCAATCGAGGAAAATCATATTAATCCCAAATACTCCGATTAAAGCATCAAGGATAATCTTCATACTCCCACTAAAGCCCACCATCCCCATCAGTTCAAATTTTGAAAAGCCACCAGTAAGGAGGTTCATCAGCGTGCCAAAGAACAAAAAAGCAATAATAAATCCGACCCAAAATCTCTTTTCCTTCGTCGCTAGCAAAATACCTTTGCCCGCGAGGACGAGCTCATCTAGCCACTTCCTCCAATTCATGGAACTATTTTAGCACAAGTAAAAAGATTTAGTTAAACTTTTTGATTTCGTAAGTACCGGATTTTGCTTCGTTTTCACCAACCACAATACCATTTTCAGCTAGTTTTGCAGCGTAAGTCAGTTTATCGCCTAATCTTTTATCGGTCGCCACAATCGTCACTTTTTCACCCTGATCACGACGATCCTTCGCTACCCTCATAGCAAACTCAATCTCATTTTCTGTAATCGGAATCACTGCCGTATCAATCGGTTTACCTTCTTGACTTTTCACCAAATTATTTTCATTTAGAACATAAAATAGCCGCGTAAGTCCAATCGAACCCCCGACACCTGGTAGTTCTTGCTCGGTAAAGAAACCGGCCAAATTCTCATAGCGGCCACCGCCACAAACTGAACCAACCTGCTTGTATTCCGGCAAAACAAATTCAAACACGGTACCCGTGTAATAATCGAGTCCGCGCACAATCAACATGTCAGCTTCGATATCCGTACCACGGCCATCCATTTCAAGTGCGAGCATCACTTTCTCGAGTTCCGCGATACCTTTCTTGTAAGTATCATTAAGATCGCCAAACTCACGAAGTGCCTGCGTCACACTAGCCCTACCACCATGAATGCCGATAAACTTAACTAACTGATTAATCTTTGCATTTTCAATCCCAAGTTCCGCAAATGCCTCACGCGTCGCTTCCGGCGACACTTTCTCGGCGTGATCGATTATGCCAAAAATTTTTCCCGAAAGTTCAGATAAACCCATCGCCTCGACGAAACCAGACAAGATTTTGCGGTTATTGATTCTCGCGAGCACTGGCGTACCGAGCTCAAAGCCTTTAAACGCATCAAGCAAAGTTGCAATCACGTCGGCATCATAATAAATCGGCAAGCTGCCTCTACCAATCACGTCCACATCGCACTGATAGAACTCGCGGAAACGTCCCTTTTGTGCTCTCTCGCCACGGAAGTTACGTCCGATTTGCGTTACCTTAAATGGAAAAGTCAACTCATTTTCGTGTTCAACCACATAGCGCGCTAGTGGCACAGTGTGGTCAAAGCGAAGTGCCTGGTCGGCATCATCCTCAGACTCAGCCGTCTTAATCACTTTGTAAATTTGTTTTTCAGTATCACCACCCGCCTTGGCTAAAAGGATTTCGTTGCGGTCAATAATCGGAGTTTCAATGCTAAGAAAGCCATGGTTATGATAAACTTCACTGATTACGTTTTTGTATCGATCAAAAATTGCTTGTGTTTCTGGTAGCAACTCTTGCATGCCAGAGATTGGTGAAGTATTCATCTTTTTCATAGATTAATTATAACACTAAAAATGGTATAATATAAGCATGAGCGAAGACGAGCAAGAAGTCATAGCAGAAGAAGTAGTCGAAGAGACTCCAGAAGTCGAAAACGCCGTTCTCGAAGAAGACCCGGACGAAGAAATCAAAATCTCCGTACCGATTGCTTCAATCTGTCTTTCAGTATTACCTTTTGTTTTGTACACGATTTGCCTCAACACTTCCGGTGGCAGTCTTAAACAAGAAGGCGGTGCTCAGCAGTGGTGGATTCTAGCGGCTTATTACATCACAACCATCGGCTTTATTCTGGGTGTACTTTCATTATCCTTTGCTTTTGCTGCTCTTCGCACTCGCTACAAAGGTATGGCGATTATTAGCCTACTCATTAAAGCCACCTATATTATTATCCTAGGCCTCACGCCATTCCTTGGTCCAGAGGTTTTCTATGAATTCCTATTTAATTATCATTTGCTAATCATCGCCGGCATCGGCATTGCCCTTAGTGTCATGCTCTACGGCATCGTCGGCATTCACGAACTCAACAAACTCAAAAAAGAAGAAGTCCTCGCTAGTGCCGAGAGCGAAATCGAAACTGAAACTGAAGAATAACAGAAAATCCCCCGAGAACGGGGGTTTTCTGGTAACAACTACAAGAAAGGAACAACCATATGAACATATGGTGGGCGATACAGGAGTCGAACCTGTGACCTCGTCTACGTCAAAGACGCGCTCTAGCCAACTGAGCTAACCGCCCTGATTTGGTGAGTCGGGAGGGGCTCGAACCCTCGACACCGGGCTTAAAAGGCCCGTGCTCTAACCTGCTGAGCTACCGACCCAAGTTGTTAATTGTGGTGGCGCCGTTGGCGAAGCATTTGGTGGCGCCGACTGGACTTGAACCAGTGACACAAGGCTCTTCAGGCCTCTGCTCTACCAACTGAGCTACAGCGCCAGTACTTGCTATTATACCACAATTTGCCGACTTTTGTCTATTTTTTTCTTAAATACGCTAAATAGTAACCACCACCGACGAGTACGGCCCCACCGATGATATTCCCGATCGTCACTGGAAGTAAATTCTCCACCAAGAACGATTGTACGGATAAACCAGCCGTTGCTGCACCATTAAACCAATTCATAAATAACCCCGCTGGCACATAATACATATTAGCGACTGAGTGTTCAAAGCCACATAAAACGAAAAGAAACACCGGGAAAAACACTGCCGCAATTTTACCACCCACCGTCTTTGCGCCAAACGCCATCCAAACTGCAATACAAACTAGAAAATTACAAAGCACACCCCTCAGTATCGCGACCGGAAAGCCCATGCTCACCTTCGCGCTCGCCGTCGCTACGACTGAATCCGAAATCGGATCGAGCACACCACTAGAAGTGACAATGAGAGCCACAAGCAATGCGCCGATAAAGTTCCCAATAAACACAAACAACCAGTTCTTTAATAACCTAAGTGGTCCAATCTCCCGGCTAAGAAGCGCCGTCACCATCAAACAATTCCCCGTAAACAATTCACTTCCTGCCACTACCACCATTGCGAGCCCGGCCGGAAATATTAAAGCACCAGCGATTTTCCCGACATACACATTCCCAAAGGTGGCACCCACACCTGCTAGCGCAATAAACGCCCCCGCAAACATTCCGAGTAAAATCATTTTAAATATACTGAGATTTGCTTTCTTAATCCCAGCGCTCACCGCTTTTGTTGCTATTTCGTCTGGCATAAACCTCCTATTTGCCGATAATTTCTATCGTTTTTTGGTGAGACCTTCCACCCGACCGAATCTCAACGCAACTTTTCGCCACATCATAATAATCCGCCAGTAGACGCACCAAAGCATCATTTGCTTCACCGTCATGCGGTTTTTCCCGCAAATACACGGTGACACCTTCTGCTGTTTCCTCCACTAACGGACCCTTTTTCGATCCAGGCTTCACTAAAACTTTAATTAACATCACATCTATTATATAATAAACCAATGATTATTGGTGTATTTGATTCAGGAAAAGGCGGCACGACCGTCTCGGAAGCTATCACTAAGATGAATCCCGGTATTCACGTGATTTATGTTTCTGATGCCAAACATTGTCCGTACGGCGAAAAAGACGACGAAACTCTCTATGGACTCGTTTCTAGAATCGTCCGGGGCTTCGTTAATGCTAATCTCGATATGGTCGTCATTGCTTGTAACACCGCCACCACTCGTTGCATCAAAAGACTCCGTGAAGATTTCCCAGACATGCCTTTTATCGGCACTGAACCAGCAGTAAAACTCGCCGCGGGTTCCGATGCCAAAAAGATTCTCGTTCTCGCCACTCCTGGCACCATTCATTCCGAACGCCTCGAAACACTCGTAAAAGACAACCAGAAAAAAGGCCAAACCATTGATCTTTTGGCTTGCCCCGGCCTTGCCGATACGATTGAATTCAACCTCGACGAAGATAATTCTAAAATCGAGCAAAAACTGGGCGAACTCTTAAAAGATACTGATAAAGATTACGATGCTATCGTCCTTGGCTGTACTCACTATTCATTAATTAAACCGATGATCCAAAAGTTTTTCCCTACTGCAAAACTCATTGACGGGAACGAAGGTATCGCGAGAAGAGTGGGCGCCATCGCCGAAGAAATCAGAAAAAGAGAAGCCTAAAAAATCCCCCTTTTACAGGGGGAATTTTTGACAACCCGATTATTTCTTCTCAGCAAGCTTGTCAGTATTGCGCCAAATGCGGCAAAGTACCATGAGAAGCTCGAAGATGAGACGAAGTACGAGTGGGTATAGCAAGAGTTGTTCGAAGAAGCTGATAAGACCTTGAGCAACCATACCAACTGAACAGTAAGTAATAAGATTATTGATAGAAGTTAATACATAGTAAATAACAAATGCATAGTAGAACATCTTGATAAGTGCTTCAACATGCATAGTTTTAAATGAAAGATAATCGCGAAGGTTCTTTGCGAAACCTTTGAAATCAGCTTTCGACTTCACGAATAGGAAGTAAACCAAAATTGCGCCAGTAATTGCTAGAATTGCAGCGATGATGGTCCAAATCATGATACCAGTCATCGTGTTAGCAGTGCTAGTATAGCTACTAGAAATACCGCTCATTAATGATTGTAAGTCCATATTTTTTAATAACTCCTTTTATTATTATTAACTTAATAATACCATAAATAATTTTATTTTGTAAATAAATCTTATATAATAGTGCCATGAATAGAGTTCCCCTGGCCGAGAGAATGCGACCAACTAAATTATCAGAGGTTTTGGGCCAAAACGAGATTATTGGCGAAGGCAAAATTTTGACGGAAATCGTCAAAAAAGGCGAGCCAGTTAACCTGATTTTTTGGGGTCCACCAGGTACCGGCAAAACTACTCTCGCTAGAATCTTGGCTAAAGAATTTAAAGCCGACTTCGTTGAGATTTCCGCCGTTACCGCCGGGAAGAAAGATGTTGAAGAAGTCGTTGAGCGCGCCAAAGTTAACTGGAATTTAAAAACTAGAACCGTACTCTTTGTAGATGAAATTCATCGTTTTAACAAAGCTCAGCAAGACGCCTTCTTGCCGCACGTCGAATCTGGTTTAATCACCTTGATTGGCGCCACTACTGAGAACCCAAGTTTTGAAGTGATTTCGCCACTGCTTTCTCGTTCCCGTGTAGTTGTCATTAAAGGTCTTGATCGTAATTCCATTATCGAAGTTTTAAAGCGTGCCATCAAAGCCGAAAAAGCCACTAAACGCGTCACCAAGAAAGCGATTGAAATGATTGCCGATTTATCTGGTGGCGATGCTCGCTCGGCCTTAGGCGACCTAGAACTCGCGCTTTCCCTTGCCGAAAAGGTTGATGAAAAAGTCGTCGAAGAAGCCGCTGGTCGCAAGATGCCGGGCTACGACAAAAAAGGCGACAAACATTACGACACAATTTCTGCATTTATCAAGTCAATGCGCGGCTCCGACACCGATGCGGCACTTTATTACTTAGCTCGCATGGTTGAGGCCGGTGAGGATCCAAAATTCATTGCTCGTCGCATGGTGATTTTTGCTTCGGAAGATATCGGCCTTGCCGGAAATGGTGCTCTTTCTCTTGCCACCGCCTGTTTCCAAGCCGTCGAACGCGTTGGTATGCCAGAATCCGGTCTAATCCTTGCCCATACTTGCATTGCTCTTAGCAAATCCAAGAAAAACCGCGACTCCGCCGATGCTTGGTATAAGGCCCTGGATCTCGCCCATAAAACACCAAACGAACCGGTACCAATCTGGCTCCGCAACGCCCCAACCAAACTCATGAAAGACCTCGGTTTTGGCAAAGGTCAAAAATGGGAATCTGGTTTTCATCTTGATAAAAATTATTTACCGGATTCAATCAAAAACGAAAAAATCTATCACAATACAAAGACCGATTAATCTTTATCGTCAAGAAAAGCGCCACTCTGCCTAGACCATAATTTGGCATATTCGCCTTTTCTCGCAAGTAATTTTTTATGCGTACCTTGTTCTACAACTTTCCCCTCATTTAAAACCACAATTTCATCTAGGCCAGCAATTGTCGAAAGACGGTGCGCTACTACAATCGAAGTACGATTTTTCATTAGGTTTTTTAATGCATCCTGAATTAGCGCTTCGGATTCTGAATCCAAAGCCGACGTTGCCTCGTCAAGCACTAAAATTGGAGCATTTTTAAGAATTGCTCTTGCTATGGCAATTCTCTGTCTTTGACCGCCCGAAAGCTTTATTCCGCGCTCGCCCACCAGTGTTTCGTAACCATTTGGCAAGTCACGAATGAAACCGTCCGCATTTGCAAGCTTGGCCGCTTCTACAACTTCCTCTTTACTTGCCCCGGGCTTACCATAAGAAATGTTTTCAAACACCGAACGATGAAACAAAGATGATTCTTGCGGTACATAAGCAATTGCTTCACGTAATGATTTCTGTGTTACATTGCGAATATCTTGACCGTCAATGGTGATTCCTCCACCAGTCACATCCGCAAAACGAAGTAACAACTTTGTTAATGTAGTTTTTCCGGAACCGGATATTCCTACCAGCCCTACACTTTTTCCGGCCGGAATTATTAAATTGAAATTATCAAATAAAGCTGTCTTTTGCTCGGCGTGCTTAAAATTAATCTTATTAAATATAATCTCAGCTTTTTCAACTTTCAAGGGTTTATCGGTTTTATCGTCAATAATATATGGCATATCTAAAATCTCCACCATTTCCTTAGCATCACCGAATGCTCGATTCATTGTCCTAAGAATATGACCAAGCATCCACAAATGATCCATTAGTGACATAGATATTGTATACAAGAACACGGTATTCGCCACACTAAGACCAAACCATTGCTGACTACAGATAATTAATATTACTATTACTACGAACGTAATTGTTTCAACCGTATTGAGGGCCGAATTTCTTACGAGCGACGCTTTTGCCATTCCAAATGTCGCATCGTGAGTTCGTTTAGTCGCTTTAGCAAAGCGTTTTCTCTCAAAACTCTCACGCGCGTACGACTTCACGCTTAAAACATTCGTCACAGAATCGGCTAACTGTCCAGTTTGCTTATTTTCTGCCTCCGCTAACTCTTCTTCACGATAAGCATCACGGCGAAACATATAAAACGCAATAAATACGAAGAAAATCGAGAATAGCACTAACACCAATGCAAACGGCGGACAAATCAAGAACGCCGTAATAATCGAATAAAATGCAATTAGAATTAGTGGAAAAACATCCCAAACGAAATTCGATTTAAAGTTAATAAATGCACCTGACAGCTTATTTGCCTGAGATGTAAGCGAACCGGAAAAATGATTACTATGAAAAGTCATCGACTGATTAATCACCGCATTGAAAGCCAGTTGCGCTAAAAATTCTCCACCTTTAGCGTCAAGCGACCAATCTAGCCAATCAAGGATTCTAATTAAGACAAGATTATTAAATGCCGCCGGTAGTAGCGTCAATAAAAGAATTCCGATATAATTATTTATTTCAAAATCACCAGCGCTAATTTGCCCGATAATTTCACTAGTTCCACGAGGCACTATTACATGTGCAATAAAAATCCAAATCGGAATTAAAAGAAGAATTAAAAATGTCCGAACTTTATTTTGCATCAATGCCATCCAAAAATAATGGAGTGTTCGTTTCAGATTAAACTTTTTCTTCTTCGCCATATCAAAATTATAGCACATCCACTTATCTCTATTAGGATAAGAGTATGATATAATATTTTTATGAGCAAATTAGAGGATATAGTAAGTTTATGCAAGCGCCGTGGATTTATTTTTCCAGGGAGCGATGTCTATGGCGGTATGGCCGGTACGTGGGACTTTGGTCCACTCGGTGTTACGCTAAAAAAGAAAATAATGGATGCTTGGTGGGAGTTCTTCGTCGAGAACCGCGATGATATGTATGGCGTTGATGCTGCTATCATCATGAACCCAAGAACTTGGGTTGCTTCTGGTCACGTGGCCACTTTTGCCGATCCACTAGTTGAGTGTAAAGAATGTAAATCCCGTTTTCGTGCTGACAAAATCGCTGACGGCATCACTGAATCCGTCACTACAGAAGAATTCTTAGCCACTCATACCAAATGTCCAGTCTGTGGCAAAGAAAACTGGGGCCCGATTCGCAAATTTAATATGATGTTCTCTACTCACGTGGGTGCTGTACTTCCAGAGGATACTTCCGAAAACAAAGAACTCGCCGAGAAATCAATTGCTTACCTTCGTCCAGAAACTGCTCAGGGCATTTTCACGAATTACAAAAATATCATTGATACGATTTATCCAAGCCTACCATTTGGTATCGCTCAACAAGGTAAGGCCTTCCGCAACGAAATTTCGCCACGCGACTTTATCCTCCGCGACCGCGAATGTAGCCAAATGGAAATTGAATATTTCGTCGCCCCTACTACTTGGGAAGAAAACTTCGAAAAGATGCGCCAGCTTCAGCACGAATTCCTCGAAAAAATCGTTGGGCTTCCGGCTAAAAATATCCACGAATACGATGTCCCAGCCGAAGATCGTGCTCACTACAGTAAACGCACTATAGATTTTATGTTTGATTATCCAAACGGCGAAGAAGAATTAATGGGCCTCGCCTATCGTACTGATTTTGACCTCTCAAATATCGCTCGCGAATCTGGCAAATCCATGGATTACCGCGACAAAGTTACTGGTGAAGTCTTTATCCCACACGTGATTGAACCTTCAATCGGCGTTGAGCGTCTCTTCCTCGCTGTTCTCTCGACCGCTTATTCCGAAGACGAAGTTAATGGCGAAAAGCGCGTCGTTCTTAAACTTGCCGAGAATCTCGCACCATATCGTTTCTGCGTTTCCCCACTTCTAAAGAACAAGCCAGAACTCGTCGAAAAAGCGAAGACCGTTTATGACCAGCTTCGCAAGAAGTATGGTAACGTCACTTGGGACGATTCCGGCAACATCGGTAAGCGCTATCGCAAGCAAGATGAAATCGGTACGCCAAAATGTGTCGTAATCGACTTCGACACTCTCGAAGATGACACCGTCACCGTGCGCGACCGCGACACAACCGAACAAACTCGTGTTAAAATCGCTGATTTATAACTATTTATGGTAAAATAATATTAATAGGAGGTAAAATGACTGAAGAAGTTAGAGAAAAAAAGAAGCTTAATAAGAATTTGTTGGTTGCAATTATTGGCGTTGCTGCTGCCGCTATCACAGTTTTAGTACTAGTCCTAGTGCTTGGTCGCGGAAATGGCGAATTAAATGAAAGCTGGTTCAAGTCTGATGGCTCAAAATTAGTCTTAACCATCGAATCCGATCCATCCATGGTGGCGGAAAACGAACAAACTCCAATTAATTCCCACCTTGTCTACACCTATTCTGGCGAAACTGTTACTGGTCTCAAGGTTTACTACCAATACGAGAACCCAGTTAAGGCCCAATCTGCTTACGAAACTTTGCATGATTCCAACAATGGCCAATACAAAGATGTGTTAATTGATGGTCGCTATGTCATTCTCGTTGCTGTCGACTCTGAATATGAGCACCTCAAAGCATCCGATGTGAAGCAACAAATCGACTTCATGGAAATGATGAAGGGTACCACTTCTGTCGATCCATCCGATAGTAGCGAAGCAGCTCCAATTGAACCCGTCGAAGCCCCAGCTGAAGCTGAGTAAAACAAAAAAAATACTCCCTTTCGGGAGTATTTTTTTAATATCTATTATTTAGCTTCGTTGATAGCTTTTTTAGCTGCATCAACCGCATCGCTTAAAGCTTCTTTAGCTTCTTCTACGGCACCTTTTACGCTCTTCTTAACTTTAAGTTCTGGATGAGCGTCTTCGTAACGTTCAATGGAAGCAGCAATAACTTTCTTAGCTGATTCTACATCTTCAAATCCCTTAACCTCAGTCGTGCCAGGTTTCTTCAAATCCTTATAATGATTAAAGTGGAATTCAATTTGTTTCAAAGTTTGCTTTGGCAAGTCTTCAAGCTTTTCATAGCAATCACCATTGTTACGATCGTCGGCTGGTACACAGATGATTTTATCATCAACTTCACCACCATCCACAAATTTCATCACGCCAAGGATTCTTGCCTTCATCCAAATGCCAGTCGTAAGTGGTTGATCGGTAATCATTAAGACATCAAGCTCATCGCCATCTTCATCAATCGTTTGTGGAATAAAGCCGTAGTTGCATGGCTTTGCAAATGCCATTGGCTCAACACGATCGAGCATAAAGCAAGCGTGCTCGCGGTCCCATTCAATCTTGTGGTTTGAGCCGGTTGGAATTTCAATCACGACGTTGAGTTCGCCCTTTTTGTAATCCCCTGGTGTCAATACTTTATTAAAGTCTGCCATAATATCTCCTATGTTTTTATATAGGTTATATTATAACATATTTTACAGAATATTCAGTTTAGTTTTCACTGAGCTCGATTGCGCCACCGGCTGCCGTCATACTAGCGATATTGTCTTTGACTTTTTCCGTGGTTAAATCACTATACTGATCAGAACTTAATTCAAAAATCACATATTTACCTTGAAGTTTTTTCTTGAGCGCCCAGTTTTTACCATCCATCGAAATGTTATTATAGGCCGTTCTCGCTTCATTTTTAGTATCATAAGCAAAGAAAACTCTGACATTATTAATCGTATTCCCAGTATAGTAATACACGACATGCGTGACATCCGCTTCGTAATCACTGTCATCAAATGATGCGATATCTTTATTCATCGAAAGCACCAGTTTCATGCCATCGGATTTAAAATAGGAACTATCCAGTCTATTGATGGCTTGTAGATTCATACCTACGCCAACCATCACTGCCACTAAAATAAAAACACTCGTGATAATCATCGCAATTGCAAAATCTTCACGAAACTCTATTGTGCGCTTCGGTAATACGCTCATGCTTTTATTTTATCATACTTTTACTGTTTCGCGATAATTCTTGCAAATTTTAAAAGTAGCGACGCGTAGCTATCGTAACCTTTTACTCTTGCTGCAATTTCTAATTTATTTGTCATCATAAGTCGGAGCATCTTGATTTCATCCGCCCCGAATTCGCCATTCTCTTTTTTGCAAAAAGCCGACTCCGACACATCCCACACGTAATTCTCGTCCGGCGATAATTTCTCACCTTTTTCGTCACGATACAAATTAATATCCTCGCCAGTTTCTTTCGTGAGGTTAATTAAAAACCACGCCTCGACAAGCGCCGGACTCGCTCCGTCGTTTAAAGCCTTCAGACTTTCGTCTGTAATTTCAAAGAATCTCGGCGAGTCCGAATGCTCCGCCGCTAAACTAATCTTTTTTAAAATCATCGATGCCAGTTCCATTCGGTTGTAATCCTTTAGCAGATTTTCATAGAACCGGAGCATTTTTGCGCTCGTAATCGTGCCGAATTCACCCTTACCTTTATGGATAGTCAGCTCTGCAAGTGAGAACATCTCCACTCCACCCGCGAGTTTCGATTTTTCTTTTCTTACACCTTTTGCAATCGCCGAGATTTTCCCAACCGGCGTAATTAAATTGAGAATCCGATCCGCTTCGCCATAATTCGTTCGACGAAGCACATAACTCTTAGTTTTAATCTCATTTTGCATAGTACTTCACCAATGCTTTAATATCCTTCGGTGTCATGTCATCCTTTGAGAGCACTTTCACCACGCCATACACTGACAAATCTTTATCCGACAAATCTAGCGACGTCACAATTACCACCGGAATTTTCGCCGTGTCATCATAAGAAATCATCTCATTTAAAAAAGTGAAGCCGTCCGGCCCATCAAGCAAAATATCGAGAAAGATTAATTTCGGAATATTCCCCTTGATAATCTCATCCATCGCTTCAATCGCGTTCGAGAAAACTTTCGCATCTCCAGCCGCGTTCGCAATGCACTCAGCCATTATTTCATCATCATCAATTACAAAAATCATCTTCGCTCCTAAAACAAACTAGCCTGCTTCGATTTCATTAAATCGACATAAAAACTCGTCCCATCCCGATGACGAATCGCACCCACCTCAGCATTCATGTAATGTGAAAATTTTGAAGCAATAAATAATCCGAGCCCCGATGAACCTGGGCGCATCGCAATCGAAGTTGGTTTCTCCATAAATCCGCGATTCATTTCTCGCCACACATCCGTTGGAAGTTCTGGCCCAAAATCTCTCACTACCACGCGCACACGGTCATTTTTATCCTTCACCATGAGTTCCGAGCGCGTTTCTGCCCCGGAATAATGCATTGCATTGAGTAGAAAGTTATAAATCACACCATGAAGTAACTCGCGATTTGCAATCACGAGTTGCGAACGATTGGAATACTTAATCGATAAATCTCTCTTGTTGTATTTAAAGAGATGCATGAGTTCTCTAGTTACATCATCACAAATTGGACGCACTGCTACCGGCTCCATCACAAAGAGTCCATCTTCTAGTCTTCGCACCTTGGTTAGATCATTAACTTGCCGAATCGCACGTTCAGAAACACTCACCATTTCATCCCTGATTCGTTCGTCACTTGCACCCACACCTTCAAACGAGAGGGCTAGCTGGCGTAGTACCGCGAGCGGAGCTTTGAGCTCATGCGCCGCTACCAAAATACCATCTACCTCCACATTCATATCTTGATTATAGCATACTAAGCGTTGAAGGTGACTGAATCGAGAATCTTGTTGAAGTCTGACTCAAAGAGAATCGAATCGGTTTGAAGAATCGCAGTTTTATCGCGAATCTTAAAAACGACAATGTAACCACTGAATTCAGTATTTGGAATTGTGCCAGTGTATTTGTTAGCAGTAGCGCCATTCTTGAGCGTGATAGATTCAACTGACAAATTCGAATTCTTCTTCTCGAGTGCTTTCTGGTATTCTGCTACGACTGTTTCGAAAGCTTTGTCGCGAATCTTGACGCGAAGACCATAAAGCGAGTTTTTACTAGCAGTTGATTCGACTTCGCTCGGATTAAGATAGGCTTCAAAATCACCCGAAGTTTTAAGCAAATCGCTTGCGATATAAACGCTCCAGGTCTTTGGATATTTGAACGAAAGTTCGCCATAATCTACCGGACCAGCAAACGTCTTATACGGATACTTTTCGCGTTCCGCAAAGTCTTTTTGATCCTTCTGATATTGTTCATCTTTCGCATCAGCCACTGCTACATCAATCTGACTTTGAACATCAGTGTTAATCTCATTGTATTGATTCAAGAAGTAAATAAATAGACAAATAAATGCAACGGTCGTAAGACCAAGAATCACAATCGCAATCGTCTTAATTAAACTATTTGGATCTCCATATTTTTTCGGCCCCACATCCGGTGGTAAAACTGGCTGCGGTGGCGTAATTGGAGATAAGACTGGTGATTGCATTACGGGTACATTTTGTTGTACTGGTGGCATCATTTGATTATCCATAAGTTTATTATACCATTATTTACTAAAATCTTCAGACAAAACTTCGATTTCGTTCTTTAATTCGTTTAAATCTTTCTTGATATCGTTTGCGAGCGCCATCGCATCCTTGTAACGCTCTGCCGATTCTTCCAATTTGAAATCATCCGAATAGAACCAACCCGTCTTCTTGTCGAGTTCTTCCATCTTCTTATTTAGTGACATTTTTTCGCTCATGTATCTCCTTTACTTCAGCCGTTATCTCTTTATCAAATGTTGTAATATTAATAGCACTACCCGGAGAAACTTTGCCCGACAAAATCGCATAGCCTTGCCTTAATACTTTTTCCGGATTTAAAGCCTCGAGAATCTTGACTTTCTGAAATAGCATGTTGTGATAAAAATCAATTTTCTGCTTTAAAAATCTACGAATATTATCAAATGGCTGATCTACTCTCTCAAGTGCCGCATCAATCTTGTTATAAATAATCGATTCGGCTCGCGAGACGGACATATCTACCGTATAACCGACTGCTTCTCGGTCTGGCGTCAACATCTCGGCTGCATTTGATGGCGTTGAAGCTCGCACATCAGCCGCAAGATCCGCAAGACTTTCATCGACTTCGTGTCCAATTCCCGTAATCACCGGAATCTTCGAAGCCGCAATTGCACGCACCAACTCTTCGTCGTTAAAACAAGACAAATCATCCGCCGAGCCACCACCACGCAAAATGGCAATTACTTGCACTTCTGAACGTTCATTGAAATACTTAAGTGCCCGAATGATTTGATCCGGCGCATCCATCCCCTGCACCTGTGTGTGCGCTACTTGGACATGAATACCACCCCACCTCGCGTTCAGAATCTTCACGAAATCCGCATAGCCAGCCGCGCCCGTGCTCGAAATCACACCAAGTTTTATTAGGTCTTTCGGCAGTTCACGCTTTTTCTCCGGCGCAAACAAACCTTCATCCGATAATTTCTTCTTTAATAATTCAAACGCCTTCTTAATACTACCATCGCCCACCGGTTTAATTGCCGAAACCGTAAACGAGAACTTTCCCCATTTCGTGACTTTCGGTACACCCCGTACTACAATTTTCATACCATCTTCAAGCGGCACACGAAGCTGGTAAATCGACATAAAACAAGAAATGCTCGACTCCTCGTCTTTTAGATCAAAAAACACCCATTTGCCTTGGTTTACTTTATAACTCGCCACTTCACCAACAAGAAGCGCACCCTCGTAGGCATATTCCAAAGTCTGATTCATTGCCGCAATCAAGGTGGACGGCGTGAACCTTGGCGGTTCACCCGGAATCGGGATATCAGCTTTTGCTGTCTTTAGCGGACTTATCGTCATGTTCTTTTCCTCTAATCACTTTATAATACGGAAGTGTCCCGGTGACAATCGTAAGAATTAACGTGAGCACCCTCGTCATCACCGTCACAATCGTTGCGGTTGGGAAATCCACACCGAGCGCAATCATCACACCCGCCATCCCGAGCTCATATAGGCCATAAGGCACGATTCCATCAAACACTGAGCCAATCGCCTCACCGACCAAAATAAATGGCAACAGTTCTGGGCGACCAAGCGAAATCGCCACAATCCAATAAGTTGCAACTTCAAAGAAACTATAGACAAATCCCCAGTATAATGGGTATTTGAGATACTTTTTGTTTGCCCTCGCAATCATCACACTCTCGTGGATATCGTCGAAATAATGCTTAATTTTATCTTCTTTAATCGTTTTCTTCTTGTGGCCAAAAGTTAAAATCTTAATTACAGCATTAATAAATCTGGTCGCCTTCAAAGTAAAAAATTCGATGCGCTTCTTGCTACTTGCAATAAACACGATGAGCGAAAGCCCGATAAACACTCCAAAATTCATAATAAGTGACACTGGAATCACCCACATCGCCTCACCCGGAATCAGATTTAGACACAGTAACACTGCAATCGCGACGAGCGCCTGGAAATAATTAATCACCGTCGTGACTGCATAGCGGAAAATATAAAGGAATCCAGATTGTCCTGCCGTCACATTGTACGGACGGAGACGATAAGTAAGATAAGCTAGGCCACCAAGACCACCGGCCGGCACGGCGTGATTCACAAAATTAAGCTCTGTCGAAATCGTGAGAATCTCCCTCTTCGAAAACTCTTTCACTTCCTTGCTATTTTTAAGATACGAGAAAAAGATCTGCCCACAAGCAAAATACATAAATAATTGCTCTGGAATCAGAAGCAAAAGCACCGGAATATTAGTGTCGCTTAAATGATGAAAAGTCTCCACCATATCTGGCCAGTTTTGGTAAACCACATAACCAACAAGTATCACTGTACCGACAGACAAAATAGTCCGAAAAGAAATGCCAAAGCGCTTTTTTGCCATAAGAACATTATATCATAAAAAAGAGCCCCGCTTGGGGCTGATTTTTAGCGAACTTCTACGCGGATCCTTGGCAATGATTTGCCAGAGAAATGGGTTTTCTTAGTCTTAACAAATGTAACTACACCATCTTTCGCAGCATGAATAGTAAAGTTGCGTGACATGTAGGTACCAGGGCCTGCAAGTTTAGTAGCACCAGTTTGGCGAACAATTACTTCACCATTTTTAACTTTTTGGCCACCAAAGCGCTTGACGCCGAGGCGCTGGCCAGCATTGTTATGGACGTTCTTGGCGGTACCGCCAGCTTTTACGTGTGACATTTAATCTTTCCTTAATATTATTAAATCTCTCGCAACAATCTGCCCCTCTCGATGATAAAGAAGCCCCTCGCGAGATTTATTGTAAACATTATACCCCATATCAGTAATTTCGTCAAGGATTTCTAACCTTGAATACGAGCCGTCTTCTCTAAGCCAAGCTGGCATCGCCACCACCACTGGCGTCCCGGATTTAATCTGTGAAGCTAAGTTTTTTAAGAACCCCACCATAATCGCCTTGCACTCTTGTTTCTCGGTTTTCAGCTTAATCTCCACCGGTACCGCCGACATTGGCCTCCCGAGGTACCCTTCACACGCCACCGCATCAATCGGCTCGGTCCATTGGAAAGTAGTAGCGTCGCCTTGTGAAATCTGAAAAGTGCTCTTATCGAGGGAATCCGGAGCCTGGCAAGGCGAGGACGAGCGCCGGTCACCCGTGGCGACGGGCTGACCGGACGCGGCCCGAGAAAGAGTACTTTCAGATTTCACGAGCCATTCTAAGTTCTTTTCACTGTATTCAACCATTCTTTCGTTAATGTCCGTCCCGTACGCTTGATGTCCCATCAAAATGGCTTCCTGCAAGACCACTCCCGTTCCGCAAAATGGATCGAGAATTCTCGCACTTCTCGGCAAATCCCCACATAGATTAATCAAAATCTGTGCCAGTTTTGGTGGGAGCATCCCTACTTTCGCATCTCTCGCTGGTCTGGCTTGATCGCGCTTTGTGTAAGCATCAATATCCTGCACGCCAATCACTTTGTACCACTCATCGTTCACTTTAATGAGTTCAACTTTACGTTCATTTTTACCAGAAAGACCATTGTGAAGCGAAGTCGCCGTCGAAATCACCGCATCTTTATTTTCAACCACCCGCACCGAACGCCCGTGCCTTACCAAAATCTTTTTTAGTTTCAGCGATTCAATCGTTGCGGTTTTCTTGGATGCACCGCGTGAAAAATCGGACACACCGAGCGTAATCTTTCCTTCCGCTAGTTCTCTTAGATAATCCAGAGGTTTAACTTCGATTAGTTCAGCGAGTTTCAAGCTTCCGCCCAGCCGATCAATTTCTGGTTTTTTATCCGCACGAAAAACTGCGAGCTTCCCCGTGATTTGTTTCACTTCACCAAAAAGCGCTTCGAGCTCTGCGACAGATATTTCCGGTTGACGACCTAAAACCGCTAGATATTTCATTTTACAATTACAAACTTATTCTTACCCTTTTTCACGATGGCAGTTTGATTTAGGTCAATTTCTTCCGTTACTTTCGTACCATTTACAGTGATTGCACCACCGGCGATAAATTCGCGAGCTTTCTTCTTTGAATCGGCGAGGCCAGTATTACAAAGTGCATCAACGAGTGCCGTACCCTTCGAAACTACCGGGAGATATGCAGCAAATTCCGTGATTTCATCAGCTGTAAAATCGGCAAAATCCGTATTCTTATCAAAGAGTACAGCCGTGAGATTTTCAACGGCGGCAGCATTATCTTTGCCATGTACTACTTCCGTCACACCACGTGCAAGTGCCTTTTGCGCGATACGCTTTTCTGGCGCTTCTTTATGGCGTTTCAAAATATCCTCAATTTCTTCTTTAGAAAGAAGCGTATAAATCTTAATCAAGTATTCAACGGATTCATCCGGCTGATTCATCCAGAATTGGTAGAAATCAAAGATTGAAGTATAGTTGCCAGAACCATTATCAGTTGCGGCGAGCCAGACGGCGTTACCTTCAGACTTACCGAATTTGCGTCCAGTCACTGGATCAATCACGAGTGGCGTTGACCACACATCGGCTTCGCCATTCTCAAGTCTCTTAATCAAATGGATGCCAGACGAACAGTTACCAAACTGATCAACACCACAAAGTTGCATCGCCACACCGTAAGTACGATAGAGATACAAGAAATCATAGCCCTGAATCAGTGAGTATGAGAACTCAGCGTACGAAATGCCCGAGCCACCTTCACCGATACGATTCTGCACGAATTCGCGGTCGAGCAGTTGTGTCATCGAAAATGCCTTACCGACTTCACGTAGGAAGTCCAAGTAATGCATGTCTTTAAACCAATCATAGTTGTCGACCATCTTGAGGCCTGGCGTCGTATGATCCTTGGCATCGCCATCACCAGCATTAATCACGCGTTCAATTTGCTCGCGAATGCATTTCTTGTTATGGTCGATTTCTTCGAGCGATTTCAGATCGCGCTCGCCATTATCCTTCGGGTCACCAATTTGCCCCGTGGCACCACCAACCAAAAGATATGGTTCGTAACCATGACGTACAAAGCAAGCACACATCATGATGGCTGCTAGGT
The DNA here is from genome assembly GCA_017464135.1 of Candidatus Saccharimonadota bacterium. Lineage (GTDB taxonomy): Bacteria > Patescibacteriota > Saccharimonadia > Saccharimonadales > Saccharimonadaceae > Nanosyncoccus. The sequence continues at coordinate 98,590 of JAFUEB010000002.1, forward strand.
TACCAATCGTAAGCGAATCGGCCGACGGATCCGCGCCCCAATAGAACTTTTTATTCTCTCTGGAATCAAGGTCCGCAGGATTTTCTATGGTTGTTTCGGCTTTAAAGCCACGATAAATTAGTTCCTCTGATAGTTTCATATATATAATATATCATAATTTCAGAGAAACGCTAGATTCTATCAGATTTCAGCGCCTTCACGCGCCTTGTTGGCCCAAATGTCTGCCATCTCGTTTAGTTCAGTACCAACATGTCCGCGCACCCACACGATTTTCACATCATGTGATTCGTATAAATCATATAATTCTTTTACTAGATCTAAATTCTTAATTGGTCCGGATTTCTTGACCCAGCCATTTGCCTTCCAAGTCGGCGCCCACTTCGTGAGCACATTAATCCAGAATTCCGAATCGGAATGAATTTCGCATCCTTCATCGCCAGCATATTTAATCGCCGCAATCATCGCGCATCCTTCCATGCGAATGTTCGTCGTATCTTTGTCACGACCCAGCGCCACTGGCTTCGCTTCATTTTCAGTTTGTTCAATCACGGCAAAACCGCCCGGTCCCGGGTTTGGTGATGCACTGCCATCAGTCCATAAAATCTTCATAGCTTAATTATACCATCTATTCAAAAACCGGTAAGTCCTCTGGGAACGGATCGAAATTATCGCCACCAAAATCGTCGCTAAAATCATCCGTAAAGCCATCGCCATCCTCATCTTTGAACCCAGCCGAACCATACGGATTATAGCCAAGCTCCGTCAAGAATCTCGACGGCATATTGTAGTTGCGACTTCCAAATGAATAACGAGATAGTGCGTAGGTTAGGAATAGTCTCTTCATCGCGCGCGTCATACCGACATACGCCAGGCGTCTTTCTTCTTCCAGTCCCGCCTCGTCATCCATACATCTTGCACTTGGGAACAAACCTTCTTCCATCCCCACAATGAATACTACCGGAAATTCCAAACCTTTCGCCGCATGGAGCGTCATGAGCGTCACCGAATTCTTACCAGCACTTTCATCCGCCGACGACATCAAACTTGCATCCGCGAGAAAATCTTCCAAATTCTCATACGTCTCGGCGTTCCCGGCTAAGACTTCCAAGTTCTTCATTCTTTCATCGCTGCTTGGCGTGCCATCGTCTGTCAGTTTCTGGAAATCAAAGTAGTCTACGACTTTTTTAATAATCTCGCTTGGGTTCGTCCCCACGGCTGTTTCACGAACAAAACGCACCAATCTCGTTAAGGCATTCTTCGCTTTGGCGGTCGTCAAAACTTCTGGCAAATCTAAGCTTCGCATCGGATCGACGCTTTCCGGCATTGAATCCATCGCCACTAAAATCTTTGCGAGCGACGCTTCGCCAATTCCGGACAACACATTCTCGACCACGCGTTCCAAACTTACTTTATCGCGACCATTCACGATTAGTCTTAAGATAGCGAGCACATCCTTCACCTCCTTACGGTCATAGAATCTCACACCGCCCACAATCTTGTACGGGATATGCATATTCATGAAGGCTTTTTCAAATGTGTACGACTGCGCATTCGTGCGATATAACACTGCAAAACTCGAAAAATCCGGAAAGTCTTTCAGAAGTCTAAGAATCGACATCGCCACAAAACTGGCTTCGGATTCCTCATCACGAAGCGACTCGATATCTACCGGTTCGCCATTCCCCGCCTCTGTAAACAAAGTCTTTTCGGTCCGCGTTTTATTCTTATTAATCACTTTTTGTGAAGCTGTGAGAATATTTCCAGTCGAACGATAATTTTGTTCAAGTTTAATCACCTTCGCGCCCGGAAAATCTCTTTCAAAATGTAAAATATTCGTAAAATCCGCTCCGCGCCACGAATAAATCGACTGCCAGTCGTCGCCCACCACTGCAATGTTATTCTTTTCGTTCACGAGTAACTTCACTAAATGATACTGCACCATGTTCGTATCCTGGTACTCGTCAATCAAAATGTATTTAAACTTGTCTTGCCATTTTTTTCGAACTTCCGGATGTTTCGAGAATAATTCCAAAGTTTTAATTAGAAGGTCGTCAAAATCCAGCGCCTCAGCTTTATTCTTTTCTTCTTCATATTTCTTAAAAACCTTCGCGATGTCGCGTTGATTCGGATAGAGCGCCTTCGCTTCATAGTCGCTCGGATTATTCCCCATGTTTTTCTCAGTCGAAATAATTCCCTGAATCGACTTTGGTTTCAGCGCCTTATTATCATTTAAATTAAGATTCTTCATCACGCGACGAACCAGCGAAATTTGGTCATCCATATCATAAATCACAAAATTTTTGTCGAGCCCAGCCGCACCCGCTTCTTGGCGGAGAATCTTCACGCAAATCCCGTGGAACGTCCCCATATACGGCATAAACGAGCGTGGCGCTTCGGCGTCCTTTTCTACTCCCGGCGTCAGAATTCTAAACAACCGGTCGCGCATCTCTTTGGCGGCTTTATTTGTAAATGTGACCGCGAGAATATTAGACGGTTTCACGCCATGCGCAATTAAATTCGCAATGCGATGCGTCAAAGTTTTCGTCTTGCCCGAACCAGCACCCGCCAAAATCAGAAGCGGACCATCGAGCGTCTCTACAGCCTCTTTTTGCGCTGCATTTAAACCATCTAAAATCGGATTCATTGTTTCATTATATACCAGTTAACGGTACAATGTCAGCCCCTAAATGGCGAAGTCTCGCGGCAAAGTCTTGGTAACCACGATTAATCGGATAAACATTGCGAAGAATTGATGTGCCTGGTGCTACGAGCATACCAATCAGTACCACCACCGCCGGACGAAGCGCCTGTGGCGCCACCAGTTCTGCCGGACGCCAGTTAGTTGGTCCTTCAATATATACACGATGTGCGTCAAGAAGTTCTACCTTAACGTTTAAATTTGAAAGCTCCGTAATGTAGACAGCTCGATTCTCGAATACCCAGTCATGAATCAAGGTTCTGCCCTTTGCCATCGCCGCAATTACCGAGAAAAATGGCAAATTATCAATATTAAGACCTGGGAACGGCATCGGATGAATTTTATCAACCGGTGCTACAAGCTCGGATTTTTTAATTGTAAGATCGACCAGTCGCGTCCGACCATTCGCTGATAAATATTCCGGTGATTTTTCAAACTTCGCATTCATGTTTTTTAAAACTTCAAGCTCAATTTCAAGAAACTCAATCGGCGCTCGGATTAGCTTAATTTCAGAATGCGTTGCAAGAGCTACCGCAATAAAGCTCATCGCTTCAATTGGATCTTCCGACACATTGTATTCGACATCATCATTAATTCGCGAACGTCCACGCACTACAAGCGTTGTTGTACCAATACCCGAAATCTTCACTCCAAGTTTTTCGAGAAAGAAACATACATCTTGCACCATATAATTCGGTGAAGCGCCCACAATCGTCGTCTTGCCTGGCGAAAGCGCCGCTGCCATTAACACGTTTTCTGTCACTGTATCGCCACGCTCGGTTAACACAATATAACGATCGGTGTATTTGCTGAGCGTTTCTTGATTCACTTCTACTTCGTAAAAACCGGAATTCTTCGTTGCATCGACTTTGAGACCAAATGATTTTAAGGCAAGTAGATGTGGCTCAATCGTACGCGTACCCAGCGAACAACCACCGGCATAAGGTAGTTGGAATTTTTGGTAGCGATGAAGAAGCGGGCCTAAGAACATAATAATCGAACGCGTCTTTCTGGCTGCTTCAATGTCTAATTCGTCAAGCTTCAATTCGCGTGGTGATATAATCTCCAAATCACGATGACGGTTTTGCCAATGGCATTTCACGCCAATCGATTCCAATACTTCAATAATCCTAAAGACTTCTTCAATTCTCGCAACTCGGTGAAGCACCGTTTTGCCGGAGTTTAGAAGCGCGGCACAAAGTAGACCAACCGCCGCATTTTTAGAAGTATTAATCGTAATTTCACCACTTAATTCTTTGCCGCCACGGATGCGAAAACTCTGCGAAACCGAATCATTAATAGAGAGGATTTGGTTGCCAAGTGCCTCCGAAAGTTTTTTCACCATTTCCAGTGAAATGTTTTGGCCCCCTTTTTCAATACGATGAATCGCGGACTGGCTCGAGCCTACGGCTTCAGCCAAATCACCCTGCGTCCAGCCTTTTTCTAGACGCATCTGCTCAATCGTTTCCCCGATCACCTGCTGATAAGTCTTTGCCTTTTTCATAGCAAAATTATATCACAAAATGAATATTTGTTAACTATTTTGTTTCAAGCACAGTAATGCCAGGAAGATCCTTGCCGAGCAAGAATTCGAGCGCCGCTCCGCCACCAGTCGAAATCAAGGAGTACTGGAGATTTGGATGCTCTTTTACGAGATTTTCCACGAATCCGGTCGTATCACCACCGCAAACTACGGTTTCCGAACCAAGCTTCTCGCCCATCATCTCTGCCACAATCGTGGAAGCCGTCGAATAAGCTGGGTCTTCCGCCTTGCCCATTAATCCATTCCAGATGATTGTCTTTGCATCGGCAATGTAGCCAGCGATTTTGCCCGTCGACACTGGTCCCACATCGAGCCTATTTCCCTCGCCATCTTCATCAAAATCATCGGCAACGAAAACCTTACCAGAACCCTTGTAGCCATCGGCAGCAATCTTGCCACCTACCACAATTTGATCCGCAAATTTCTCAAACTTTTCGATTAGCGGCTGCTTGTCGTCCACTTTTGCACCACCAATAATTAGAAGTAGCGGGCGATCTGGCTTCTCGGTCACTTTGCTTAAGTTCACAATTTCCTTTTCAAGCAGCAACCCAGCATAAACCGGTAGATGATTTGCTACGGCATTTGTCGAAGCATGCGCACGGTGCACTACGGCAAAACCATCCTGTACGAATACTTCTGCGCCAACGGCATCGATAATCTCACGAATAAAATCGTCAGAATTTTTTTCTTCGCCTGGATAAAAACGCAAGTTTTCGAGTAGCAATATTCCGCCTTTATTAACGTGATTAACCGCCTCTTCGACGTCTGGTCCGGAAACATCATCCACGAATGAAACGTTCGGAATTAATTTGCCGAGCCTCTCAGCCACCGGTGCAAGCGATAAACTCTTGTCTCTGCCTTCCGGACGACCAAGGTGCGAAATCAAAATGATTTTCTTGGCTCCACCATCACGTAAGAATTGCAACGTCGGTAGGCTCGCTCGAATTCTTAAATCATCGGTAATTTTACCGTCCTTCATCGGCACGTTATAATCCACGCGTACCAAAACAACCTGGCCCTTAAAATTAATATCTTTAATGGTCTTGTAATCCATATTCCTCTTTCTGCCCACCCTTTAAACGTTACGTACTCTTATCGTATCTGAACCAAATTTATTCTTATCCCCCGAAACGATGACCGCAAGAAGATCTTTCTCACCTTCCTTAGTTTTCAGATATTCCTTTTCTTTTAATTCTTCAGCCAATTTATAACCAAATTCATCCGCATATAGACGTACGAAAGCCGAGTTTGCATAAATCAGTGCGAGTTGGTTTGCTACACGTTGATTCGAAGTTACCGACACAATCGGAAGATTCGGGCGCTGTGCTGCCATCGCAAAAGCGGTTGCACCAGAAGCCGTCTGACAAATAATTACATCGGCATCAATTCTTTCCGCTAATCTTGCCGCAGCATCCGAAATCGCATCATAAACCGCTTTTTCACCTTCTGGCTCTCTCGAAATCGAAGCAATCCGTGAGTGATTTTGCGTATAAAGAATTACTTTCTTCATCTCGGCTACAGTTTCTACTGGATAGTTACCATTGGCCGTCTCATCCGAAAGCATCACCACATCAGCACCTTGAACCACTGCCGTCGCGACATCCGAGACCTCTGCGCGAGTTGGTTCTGGCGAATCCACCATTGATGAAAGCATTTGTGTTGCCACAATACAGAGTTTCGAGTGCGCACGACACATTGCAATGAGTTTCCGTTGCACGATTGGCACGACTTCAGCACCGGCCTCTACGGCCATGTCGCCACGTGCCACCATGATACCATCGGAAGCTTTCACGATTTCTTCGAGATGCTCATCGGATTGAATCGCTTTCTTGGTTTCAATCTTCGCAATTACTTTTGCCGTGGAGCCAAGCGACAAAAGCATTTGTTTTAATCTCTCGATGTCCGCTGCACTTTGCACAAACGAAAGCGACACATAGTCATAGTCACAATTTGCACCATATTCAATATCAGCAATATCCTTTGGCGTTAAAATGTCGCCGCCAAAATCGGTATCCGGAAGATTTAGCCCCTTCTTTGACATAATAAATCCGTCATTCTGGATTTCCACGCGAATTGCAGTATCCGAAACAATCTCTGTAATCACGCTCTTAATCTTGCCGTCAAACATCGAAAGCGGTTCCCCAACTTTCACTTTCTCAGCCAAGTTATATTGCACCGGCACAGTCATACCACCATCGTGCTCAAAACCTTCCTTCGCCTCAAGTACTAGTTCGTCACCTTTTTTTAGATCTAAATGATTGTCTTTGATTTCGCCAAGACGGATTTTTGGACCTTGTAAATCTTGCAAAATCGCAACCGAACGACCTTTCTTCTCGGCCGCCATGCGAATCCATTTAATCTGCTGATCGCGTTCTTCATTTGAGCCGTGAGAGCAGTTGAGCCTACAGCCGTTAACACCAGCCATAATCACTTCTTCAATCTTTTCCTTAGAATTTGTCGATGGCCCAATCGTCGCCAAAATCTTGGTTCGTTTAAAAAGCTTACTCATATATTTATATATTACCATATTAAAGTTTTTATGGTAATATGAAACTATGAAGACTGCAAAAAAGAAAAAAGCCAGTTCTACTTTGCATACATCCCGCACTCGCGTTGAATCTTCCAGAATCGCTCACGACAAAAAAATTGAACGTATCAAAGCCGATACTGCTCAAACCGCCATCATTGGCGTAATTTTAGGTGCCATGCTCGTCGTAGTGGTTGGCGTTGTCGCTATTCATTTCGCTAAACCAGAGCGCCAAGTCGCCGACAAAGTCAGCGCACTTGCTACAAATTATTACGAGAATTCACTCTATAAATCCGTCACCGACGAAGGTGTCAACAAAGACGTTTTGAAAAAATACGCCGAAACCGGTTTCGCACCAGTCACTCTTCGCCAACTGCTTCTCTTTAAGAGCTACACAGACACCAAAGAATCTAAATACCTAAATAAGTACTGTAGCGACGAAGCCACTCGGGTGACCTATTATCCAAAAGAACCATACGGTGTTAAAGATTATACGGTTGAATATCAATACTCCTGCTCATTTTAATCCTAGCCCTTGCGAAGAATTCATTTTTTTGCTATAATAATTCTGCGGTCTCGTAGTATAGCGGTTAGTACATCGGGTTTTCATCCCGACAATGCGGGTTCGACTCCCGCCGAGATCACCATAAAAATGAAGGGGTCTAGGACTCCCTTCGAAAAGTGCGTTAATCAGATTAGCTATTCGCTAACCTGATTTTTCTTTGGGCTGCCCTTCCTGCGAGTGCCAAAGTTGAGGATGATTAACCCGACTTGAAGCAAGGTACTCCTTTCCGAGACTCTGATTATACCTAGAATAAACCTTTTTAATGAGCCCCACCGCCACCACGAACCCACTACAGTTCATGGATTAATGACCCACTAATCTCCCAAAGAACAACGCTGCGCCAATGTAACATGCGCCAAAGAATAATACAACCCCCTATTCATATGTCCAAACAGCTCTCGCTTTGTAAAAATCAAAATTTATGTTATATTATAAGCGGAATTAAAATCATTCTGCACATTAGGAGGGTTAATATGAACACATATGTTTGTCCAAAAGTGCGCGCCTACATTGAAAACGAGATTTTACCACGCTACAATGCGCTTCCCGGTCACACTGGCGACCACATCAATAATGTCATTGAGCGTAGCCTCAAGATCGTTTCTCTGCTCGAGAACACCGATACCAAAGTCGACGTGAATATGGTTTACGTCATCGCCGCTTATCACGACCTCGGCCGCGAAATCGCCAACAAAACGCATCACGAATGGTCTGCCTATCTGCTCCGTCGCGATGAAAAGCTGAACAAGCTCTTTCTTCCGGAAGAAATCGAAATCATGGCAGAAGCCGTGGAAGACCACCGCGCTTCATCGGAGCGTCCGGAGCCTCGTAGCATTTACGGTAAAATCGTCTCTTCTGCCGACCGTTCGTATAGTGTCGATGAAATTCTGGCTCGCGCCTACGATTACAACAAGACACTTCATCCGGACTACACGGAAGACGAGCTCATCGAAGCGGTTCGCAGGATTCTTCGTCGCAAGTACTCGCCGGACGGATACGCCGCAACCAAAATCTATTTCCTGAAAGAAGAATATTACGAATTCTTAAAAGAAGTTGACCGCCTCACTCGCGACCCCGAACAGTTCAAGAAAACCCAACAAGAGTTCAATAAAAAACGAGGACTCTAAACAAAAAATCTCCCACTATGTGGGAGATCTTTTCATCGCAACTACTCTGTATTAAAATAGATCTATGAATGATTTTAGGGCAGATCTAGAAAAAGCTATCAGTACTAGTCTTATTGACTATCGCGAGAACTCAATCGAAGACTATAGGCCAAAACTAATTGTAAATAATTACAAAAAAGGGTCAAAAGTTATTAATTATTTAATAAAAGAGCTCTCAAATTGCGAAGAGTTCTGTTTTTCAGTTGCGTTTATTACAAATAGCGGTCTAAACCTACTTCTAAATGTATTAAAAGAGCTCGAAGAAAAAGACATTCATGGAAAAGTTCTCACCACAAACTATCTCTACTTTAACGAGCCAAGCGCATTGAGAAGATTATTGCAATTCAAAAACCTTGAAGTAAAGATATATGATGATGGCAACTTCCATTCGAAAGGTTACATTTTCAAAAACAACAATAATTATAATTTCATCGTTGGCAGTTCAAACTTGACTCAAGAAGCAATGACTCTAAATGAGGAATGGAACATTAAAATTACTTCCCTTGCAGATGGTGAACTTCTTCGTGACACTTTAGACGAATTTAATGATGCCTGGGCACAAGCGAATATCCTCACAGAAGAATGGATTGACAATTACGAAATCGAATATCGTAATTCTAAAATGCTAACACCAACAGCAATGAAGCAACTTATTGAACCAGCTATCTTTGGCCCAAACAAAATGCAAAAAGAGGCAATGGAAAGCTTAAAACAGCTTCGTAAAAACGGCAAAGACAAGGCATTATTGATATCCGCCACCGGAACTGGCAAAACGTTTTTATCCGCATTTGATGTTAAGCAGTTTAATCCAAAAAGAATGCTATTCATCATCCATCGCGAACAGATCGCGCAAGCCGCAAAAGATAGTTTCAAAACAATATTTGGCAACAAGAAAACTATGGGGCTTTACTCTGGCAATAAAAAAGAAGCTGATTGCGATTTTGTTTTCTCAACAATTCAGACATTGTCAAAAGATACCTCACTTGAACAATTCACGCCAGATTATTTTGATTACATTATATTTGATGAAGTTCATCACATAGGCGCCGAAACATATCAAAAAGTGTTTAACTATTTTAAACCAAAGTTTCTTCTCGGTATGACTGCAACGCCAGAGCGTTCTGATGGCTATGATATCTACAAACTATTTGATTACAATATCGCCTACGAGATTAGACTGCAACACGCACTAGAAAATGATATGTTATGCCCGTTCCATTATTTCGGAGTTAGCGAAATAAAAGATGAAAACGGTAAATTACTTGATGATAATTCTTCGTTTAATCTATTAGTATCAGATGAGCGCATTAAACACATTATAGAAAAAACCAAATTCTACGGGCATTCCGGCGAGAGAGTGAAAGGGCTTATCTTCTGTAGTAGAAATGATGAAGCCGCTAAACTATCGGAAGAATTTAATAAACAAGGTTACAATACTGTCGCATTATCCGGCGCCACATCGCAAAACGACCGCGAAATTGCCGTAGAAAGACTATCGCAAGATTCAAGATTTAATGGGTTGGATTATATTTTCACCGTCGACATTTTTAATGAAGGCGTAGACATTCCAAAGATTAATCAAATTGTCATGCTACGCCCAACCGAATCTGCGATCATATTCGTCCAGCAGCTCGGTCGTGGTTTAAGGAAAAATCCAGAAAAAGACTATGTTGTAGTGATCGATTTTATTGGCAACTACCAAAAGAATTTCATGATTCCGGTTGCCCTGTCTGGTAGTAAGAAATTCAAAAAAGACGAACTAAGGCAAATGATATTTCATGGAACCGCTCTAATTCCTGGCTGCTCATCAATAATGTTTGATCAAGTAGTCAAAGAACAAATCTATGACTCAATTAATAAAACGAATTTCTCTACCCTTAAATTCCTACGTGATAATTATATCGAACTCAAAAACAAAATCGGTAGAGTCCCGACCGTGTACGATTTTTACAAATACGGCGCAATAGATCCTCAACTTATCTTTGATTATTCCGAAAGTCTTCCAGACTTTATTATTAGAGTAGACTCAGAATCCTACAAACAACGGTTCACTAACACTCAAAAAGACTACATAAGATTTATCTCGAAATATATTTCAAATTGCAAACGGCCTCATGAAATGCTCGCAATTAAACTATTCCTCGAAAAAGATACTATTACATATAAAGAGCTTAACGAATTACTACAAGAATACAATATTAAAGAAGACTGGCCAGGGATCGAATCTGCATTTAGTGTATTAAGTGGCGGTTATTACATTAAAAGTGTCTGGGCAAAGTATCACAACAAAACTATTGCAACATACGATGGATACAAACTAAATAGGACTGATGATTTTTCAAATTCATTAAATGACAAATTCATTAATAATGTAAAAGATTTGCTGGACTACGCGTTAGAAAACTGGAAAGACAACTATAACAAACGTTATCTAAATACAAATCTTTCACTCTATCAACAGTATTCAAGATTGGATATCCTTCGTCTTCTTAATTGGGAAAAGGACGAATCGATGACTATTTTTGGCGACCCAGGATATCAAAGAGCAATCAGAACTCACACCTATCCAATTATCATCAACTACGATAAAAAAGATAATATTGCTGAAAGTATTAAATACGAAGATCAGTTTATCAATAGAGAGACGTTCAGCTGGTATACACAGAATAATGTTGAAATAAATTCGGACGAAGTTAAACTATTTCAGAACCTAGAATCAAAAAATGTTGAGGTTCAATTATTCATCCGAAAAAGTAGCGATGTATCAGACGGCTACTATTATCTAGGCAACATGAAACCAATCAGCTTCAGAGAAAAGCAGATGAAAAAAAATAATAAATACGTTCCGGTCGTCAACATCGAATTCAAAATGGAAACACCGGTTCGCGAAGATATATATAATTATATTACTGAGTAACTAAAACTTAGATTTCATCTTTTCGGCAACTTCAACGTCGGCCGGACACCAATCCATCGAATCAAGTTCATCCTTGTGAAGCCACTTTGCATTATGATGTTCAAGCAATTCAAACTTTCCGTCTGGGAGTGAACAAATATAACATTTCATACTCAAATGAAATGTCGGATAATCATATTCTACAGTCGTAAGGTATTCATCAACCTCAATGTCTGCATTCATCTCTTCTTTAATTTCACGTTTTAATGCTTCTTCTGGAGTTTCGTCTGGCTCAACCTTACCACCAGGAAATTCCCATTTATCAACTAAATCGCCATATCCGCGCTGAGTTGCAAGAACCTCATCTCCGGATTTAATAATTGCGGCCACTACGTTAATCGTTTTCATTAGTCCTCCTTTATCAGCTTCAAAAACTCCACCTCGTTCATCCTCGGGATTCCGAGTTTGTCGGCCTTGTCAGTCTTACCTTTTCCTGGCTTCTCACCCACAATGAGCGCCGTAGTTGTCTTCGTCACAGACGAGGTTACTGTCGCGCCAAGTGCGCGTAACTTATCCTCCGCTTCTTCGCGACCCATCGATGCGAGAGTTCCCGTCACAATATACGATTTACCCTCTAGTGGCAAGCTTGCACCACTTTCTTCGCGCGGCCAAACGCCAAGCTCGCGAAGTTCATTGAGTAATTTTACATTTTCCTCATCCGAAAACCATGCCAAAATCGACTCCGCCACCACGTCACCAATATCTGCTACATCCAGTAATTCATCTTCCGTCACAATCATGAGTTTATCAAGTGATTTGAATTTACGTGCTAGTGCTGTCGCTGTTTGTGCCCCCACGTGGCGAATCCCAAGCGCCGTAATAAATTTATTAAGTGGCGCATTCTTTGTCGCTTCAATCGCCGACACCAAATTATCCGCCGATAGTTCACCAAATCTTTCGAGTTCGGCAAGCCTCGAAGCATCTAGTCTATACAGATCCGCAATCGATTTTACGAGTCCCGCATCAACTAAAGCTACCACGTTTTTCTCACCTAGACCATCAATATTTAAAGCTGGTTTAGACGCATAATATTCAATTGCTCGCTTCAAAATTAAATCGGATGATTCACCGGCCACGCGGTACACTACTTCCCCATTCGGTCTCTCAAACTTTAATTCCGGATATTGCCGAGCGAGAGCCTTTTCGAAATCAAACTTCTCCGCACCCTCCGGACGAAGTGAAACTAGCACTTCTTTGACCTGCGGGATAATGTCACCGGCTTTATAAATAATCACCGTATCACCAATCCGAATGTCGAGCCGAGAGATTTCATCCGCATTATGCAGCGTCGCATGGCGCACCGTCGAACCGGCCACCTCCACCGGGTCAAAGATCGCAACCGGCGTAGCGGCGCCCGTTCGTCCCACCGAAATCACGATATCACGTACTTTTGTGGTGGCTTCCTCGGCCGGGAACTTAAAAGCTACCGCCGCCCTTGGCGTTTTACCCACAATCCCTAGCGCATCATACACCACGCGATCATTGATTTTAATCACCATGCCATCTGTATTAAACGGCAAACCTTTACGGTACTCATCGAGCCCCGCAATATATTCAAATAATTCCTTTTTCTCGTTCGCCTTAAACACCTTGTCCTCATTCGATGTTTGGAACTTAAGCGTTCTTAGCATCTCGTAAGCATCGTGGTGTGTCGGCAAATTCGGCTTCACCAAATCATAAGCAATAAATCTGAGTGGACGGCTCGCCGCAATTTTCGGATCAAGTTGCCGGATTGAGCCAGCCGCAAGATTCCGCGGGTTCGCAAACTCCGGCTCACCGTTCTTTCTCTGCCTTTCGTTGATTTCTTCAAAATCTTTCTTGTAAAGAATAATTTCACCGCGTACTTCCACTTCGCCAGTATTATCAATTCGCATCGGAATGTTTTCAATCGTTCTTACATTCTGCGTCACATCTTCACCCACGAGCCCATCGCCACGCGTCACCGCTTGATAAAACACGCCGTCACGATATTTTAATGCACAAGCTAGCCCGTCCATTTTAATATCAGTAAAGAATTCTTTAATCTCACCGCCAGGTACTAGTTTTTCATTCCTCGAAATCCAATCTAGCACCTCTTCTTTTGAAAAAACATCCGCAAGACTAATCATTCGTTTTTCGTGTGTAACTTTTGTAAACTTATCAAGCGGTTTTCCGGCCACCCGTTGAGTTGGCGAATCCGGCGTAATAAGTTCCGGAAATTCTGCTTCTAACTGTGCAAGTTCATGCTTCAATGAGTCCGCCGCTGCTTCGCTCATGATTGATTCGTCAAGCACATGATAATGATAGCGATAATCGTTGATTAAATCGCGTAGTTTTTTAATTCTTTCTTCAGCTTCACTTTTCGTCATAGTTTAACATCCATCTATAATATAAATACAAATATGCTGTAATGTAAATCCCTGTGAAACAGGTCATCACAAGTAAGCATACTGGTACAAATGGAATGCCCGCCGCCCACTCAAAGTTTTTCATGAGAAGATCAAATATAATTAGCGGGAGCATCACCGCCACCCAGGTTATTGCCAGGATAAATATGAGAGCAATAATCCTTAATACAAATTTAAATCTTCGCCCCATCATTAAATCCGACGCTGCATGCATCGCTTTCATTGGATAAAGCCCTGGCGCACTCACCGCCACAAAAGCCATGAGCGAAGACGAGAGCAAATATCCAGACAAAATCACCATTAATGCTGCAAAGATAAAGAATAATAACGCATAAAACGGTGTCGCAAGAAATTCCGTCTGTACCGCTGCCGAATATACGATAATTAATAGGAAAATCGGAATGCATTGAATCACGGCAATCGCAAAAATCACAAATGATGAAATCATCGGCGTCATCGCATTATAAAGCGCATCGCGTAGTTTAATTTTGTGCCCCGCGAGACGATGGCGCAAAATAAAAATCGTTGAGAGCCACAAAATCAGGAAAATCAGCACAAAGAAAATCGTATTAGTTTCTTTGCTCGAACTCGACAAACCACCAGTCGTCACCGTCGAAATGAGGAGCAACCCCGCCTTTGCCACATAGCCAATATCACCATAACCCATTTCTTCAGTCGTTTGGTTCAAAACTTGTTGAAACTGTTGGAAAGTCGACTCATTCATCAGGCCGATAAATACTATCGCCATCACCACCGCAATAATAAGTAGCGGCAAAAACAATTTCCAGTTCTTAAAAATCACGCTAAAAGTCTTCGCCGCATGGTACGTAATCCCCGGCACCTCGAGCTTTCTTTTATAATCCTCCCGATACGACCTCTTAAAACTCCTATGCGGCCTGATCCTTTCAGGCGAAACAATCTTATTCTTTAATAAAAGCCACTTCTCTTTACTCCAAGAAAACACTTTACGAGGGAATCCGCAGTTGCTACGAGGACTCAGTGAGGAGCCCCGTGAAGACGGGCGCGACGAACGTCCCCGCGAAACACTTTTCTTGGATTCTAAGGGAGCGTCTTTTTTAGAAGTTCTTTTTGCCATGTTCCAGCCTCTCAATCCTCTTCTCAATCGGTGGGTGCGTACTAAACAAACTACTTAAGAACCCTTTTCTTAAAGGATCATTAATATACATCGAGGCTGCTGCCGTATTTTGACTCTTCAAAGGTTGCGAATGTGCCTGAAGTTTTTTGAGAGCATTAATCATCCCATCCGGATAGCGTGTGATATTTACCGCCGATGCATCCGCAAGATATTCACGCTCACGCGAAACTGCCATTTGAATAATTGACGCTAAGATAGGTGACAAAATCCCAGCGATAAGGAGCATCACTAGGCCCACCGGGCTACCTTCATTATCACGACGACGGCTACCATAAAACACCATCCTCGTACCAATATCTGCAATCAAACCAACCACGCAACAAAGTCCAAACACAATGAGTGACACCCGAATATCATAATTCTTTACGTGCGACATCTCATGCGCCATCACGGCCTCAAGTTCTTTGTTATCCATAATATCAATTAGGCCAGTCGTCGCCGCAACCATCGCATGCTTCGGATCACGTCCCGTTGCAAACGCATTCGGCGCCGGATCATCAATGAGATAAACCTTCGGCATCGGCAGACCCGTCGTAATACTTAAGTTCTCTACCGTATTATATAGTTTCGGGCAATCCTTTTTTGTAATCTCACTTGCACCCGTGAGCATCATCGTCGCTAAGCCAGAAATAAAGTATTGAATTACTGCATAAACTACCGCAACAATTGCTACCCATAGCACAATCCACCAATCTCCAAGATAAGCGGCCAGTGCTACGCCCAGCAATGAAATGAGCACGACAAAACCAAGCATAATATATATGGTTCGTCTTTTATTCTGTGCGATTTGCTTATACATTTTTCCTGATGACACTACGCCCCGCTCCCCGCGAGGCGTAGCAAATTAAATTAGAATTTTACGTCTGGAGCTTTTTCGATTTTGGCTTGCTCAGCTTCGGAAACTTCGAAGTAATCACGCTTCTTGAAGTGACCAAACATGTTGTTTACCACGTTGGCTGGGAAAGTTTTAATCTTAGTATTGAGCTCTTTTGCGCCGGCATTGTAAAAACGGCGAGCAGCTTGAATTTTGTCTTCACAATCCTGGAGTTGACCTTGAAGAGTTTGGAAATTCGTATTTGCTTTGAGCTCTGGATAAGCCTCAGCAATGGCAAAGATGCGGCCAAGTGCATTCTGCATTTGGTTCTCTGCTTCAGCCGCTTGCTTAACGGTCTTTGCACCCATGGCAGCCGTACGAGCTTCCGTCACCATTTTGAAGGTTTCGTTCTCGTGCTTGGCATAGCCCTTAACAGTCTCAACCACATTTGGGATGAGATCTGCACGATACTTGAGCTGAACAGTAATGTCAGACCAAGCTTCGTTTACGCGCTCATTGAGCCCGACTAAACTGTTGTAGATCGCAATAATCGTACCGATGACGATTAATAGAATCGCGCCGACAACTATTAATGCTATTAATCCTGGATTCATTTCCACTCCTTATATTATATATATAATCATTATAGCACAAAAAACTGCTAAAACTAAATCTCGGGCGCTGCTTCGTTCGCCGGATGCACCATCGTATATTTCACTTTTCCAGTGTAACTACCAGATGGTTGGGTACCAGAAATATTTACCGCATAGCTCGATATTACCGCCGCTCCGGATTCCGGAGTCGTGCGCGCTGTATAGGTAATTACTTTCGTATAGTTTGCCGGAATCACTTTGTAATTTTGGTAGCCACTTTCAATCCCAAGATTTGACGGCACATACGAGTCCATATCCTTCACGAGTTTCATCGACCAGTTCGAAGTTGTTTCGTTAGCACCCGTACCAGTCGCAATCGTATAGCCATTTGCATTCACCATATTGGTATTCCCATAAGTATCACCAGAAAAACCAATCGCATAAATCACAAATCCGGAAGCATCATTACAGATTGCCGTGAGTTTAGTTTTACCTAGATCTTCTTGATAAGAATTCACACTTAGAGCATAAAGATGCGTCGTTATGGAAGCCGTCGACATCGTACAAGCTGCCGTCACATTCACGGACGCCTCCTTCGATTCCGCACTTACAAATCGTAAATTAATCACGGAAAAAGCCGAAAACAGTATCAATAAGGATGGGCCAATCATAAAATAGAAATCACTTTTTCCCGTCTTTATTTTTGTCTGACTTTTCATACTTATGATTATACCATGCTAAGATTAATACCTCGGAGCAAGTTCGTGCGTATATACTGCAGTAAGATTCCGATGTTTGTTGTCAGGATCAGCTTTTGCTCTTCCCCAAAGGATAGTTGACACATCATAATTTACAACTTCTGCCGGTACTTTAGAATTAACGCCAGTAGCCGCTCCATACGTACGATTAAGAAATAGTTTATTAGCCATAATCGATCCATTAATCTTAAGTTGATGAGAATTAAGTCTAAGGTTAATATTTTCAGATGCACAAGTATTTACATCCTCTTCCGCGATGATAATGGCATCGATTCTGCTTACCGCACAACCTATAGTGATATTTCTACCATAAATAATTAGCTTCTGAATATCCGACAAATTCGTAAATGCCATGTCTTGATAGGTAATATTTCCGGCTATTGTTATATCGCCAGTCGCGTTAACTATATGTGTTCTTCCCACGCTGATGGTACTGCTATTTAGCACAACGTCACCCTTCACATTGTATCTCACGACGTTTTTAGGCGTCCCATTGTTAAATACAATCGTCGTATTTCCAGTATATTCATTTACCAGAGAGTCTTCGTTTGGCAATCTAGCGATGATGGAGTCTCTATTTATTGTAGCAACAGAAATACCAGAACTACCGGTCATTTGCGCACTTGGGCAAATTCCCGAAACAATACTATTTGAATAATTGCCAATTGAAAGTGGCACACGGTATTTACAATAATCTGCATTTACCTCCAAACTTCCACCACCCGCGATATTATTAGCTAGCCCAGAAGCGGCACCAGATGCCAAAGCAATCACGCGACCTTTGGCCGTTACACTCTGTTCCACCCAAGAACTAAATACGAACGTTCCCGTAAATTTCGGTAGCCCACTTAATGTTTTCTTGTGCATGGCAGAAGTCGTAATTACGCCACCAGAATAAGCACTCCCGCCCCACACTTGGAAAGTTGGACGCTTAGCAATAATATAACATTTAGAGTCCGAGATACGCCATCGATGGTTCCCTTCAGGATCGCTGAAATTCGTGTATTCACCACTATTGCTTGGATATGTTGCTACGGCAACACAAATCTTAGAACCGGCAGGAATGTCTGGGACGATATAGCTTAATTTGTATTTGTCACTACTACCATTTCTATTACCGCTAGCATTAAGTATCTGATTCTTTTCGTTATCATATTTACAAGTGCTTCCATTATTTGTGAGGTCATAATAACGACATAAGTCATCTGTTTTAGAACTGCCATAATTTGATGTTCCACCTTTTTCACCACCAGAACTCGGGCGATAAATAATTAACTTCGAAATCGAATCTGGCACGATTGTAGCATACGCATCCTTTTCATCCCCGTTGGTAGTTTCTGGATTCACCCTTTTTTCGACATTAACGATATAACTGAATTCATCCTCTTCTCCAGAATAGAGGATTTGTTTATCTTCCGGAACAATTACCTCTACCTTAGTATCAAAATTATATGGCACTCTTGCTTCCGCAGCACTACTCTTAGTTGCAGTAATCACATTGGCATTGATATTACTACCAGACGCCGTGAATGTAACCTGGCTTGGCGTTGTCTTAGTTGTATTATTTAAATTAGTCTGAGCGGTTTCAACCAGTTTTTTACCGACCTTCGAGCTCACGACGGTATAATCATTGGTTTCTTTTCTTTTCAAAGTATTCCCGACACTATAAGAATAATTCTGCGAGAACGAAAAGTTCTCATTTGATCTAATCGAGAATGCATTTTTCCATGTATACGTATTCTTATTATCAAACAAACTATATAGATAATACCCATTATTGGTAATAGTAGCTCCTCCATCTATTTGCATGGTCTGAGGAATTATCGAATAGCTATATTGCAAAATCGGATTATACGTACCACGGTAAGTCAAAATATCTCCAGGCTTTGCATATACTATTTTTTGGAACTTCTTATACTTATCTGCACCGGAATTATTTTTGACACGCATATCAAGAAATGCATTGCTTAAATCATCATCTTCCATAACGGCAGAATCCGTCGGATCTGGTGGTTGTGCATTGCCGGTTGCCATTACACAGTATTTAATATCAGCCGCCGGCTTAACATCTATCACGTTATTCGAAGGCTTGAATGTTAATATCTCGCACACCATTTGTCCAGGAACCAAGGTAATATTATTATCATCAGCTTCTTTAACTCCGGTGTTATTTGGAAGATTAATAAAATATTCCGTGACATTATTCTTTAAAACGCTATTTGGAACAACAGAATAATTCGATGTACGTTTAATCGTATAATCCGTAAACCCAATTCCGGATGTCCTACGAAGATAGTGCTGGAAATTTACGGTGCAAGGCTTAGCGTAAGTACAGGATGTTAAGATTTTGCTTTGCGAATCATTACTTGATTTCCAACCAGTGTCACCAGTAGCACCTCCAGAAACACCAATCCTCCCTTGGAAAGACGATTCTTTCGCTCGCGCACACGCCTCAGCAGCCGATATTTTATCATTCGAATAGCTACCATAAGGTTGAAAGGCAATACTAAAACAATAAGTTTCTCCCGGATGCAATGTATCTGATGCATAATTACGATAAAAAGTATCGCCACTAGCATAATAATATGATTGAATATCTAAGAGTGTTCCAGAAGTAGATGGAGAAAAAGGACTAAGTGGCGATGTTATTAAGTAAAAGAGCAGTCCATTTTTTCTGATTCGTCCGGTATAATAAGCTAGTCCAGAACCCTTTTCTCTCTTCATGGCTAGATCGAACGAACCACGACATCCATCGTTCGGACATTCCATGTCTATAGAAACAGTTTTATCGTATTCAACATATCCGGTGCTCGCATTATTCGCGCTATCTGTTCCTTCTCCCTCAAAAACTCTCGCCCGTCCAGAAAATTCATCTCTTTCATAAACCGCATATATAGTAGTATCTGATTCTATATACCCAGCATCATAACACAAACTAGTATCATCCCACCAAGTGTAAGACGAAGTACTTCTGCCCCACTTAATCTTCGTATAGCCATTTGCTGTTCCTATACATGCTTGTGCCCTACCACCAGGGTCCACCTCAACCGTAGCGTCTGGAATTATGGAAGATAGCGACCATCCATTCGTATCAATAGCCTTAATCGTAAGAGTATTCGATACTCGCTCTTCAACTGTGATTTCAATATCATCTAGAAAATCGCCCCAACCATCTTCGCGCGGCCAGTCGGACCCCCACCAATCATAGTGATCTACTTCAACCCATAGAGACCAAACTTCGTAGTTACCTCTCCTAGTAGAATAACCATAGCGCTTAATATCGTCTTTTGAAATAGAGAAATTATAAACATTGTATTTTGGGCTATAATCCTGTAGCTCTTGTGACCACGACACTCTATTACCAAGGAAGAAATCCTGGCTGCCTCGATAATCTGAAGTAATTCTTGTGTATAAAGGAACTACATCTGTCCAATTCGGATTAGTATTATATGTGATACCTGCATAGATATTCACGGAGCAATCATATTTTGTGCTTCGCTCTTTACAACTCAAATCTCCATCAACCCACCCCTCAAGCGAATAAGCATTCACGTTATTAGCGAGAAAGAAAAGCCCAAACAACAATGAACCTGTCAGTCCAAACAGAAACATGAATAGTTTGTTGAAGATATTAACCTTCATCTTCGCTCCAGTGCACTTTAGATTTACCCTCTTTCCCGGATTCACCTGAATCGTTCTTTTCTACGCAAGAAGACATAATACTAGCCGTCAGCTGCTTCATTTCGCCAGATTGATCTAACTCATTTGCGAGATTAAGGTCACGCTCAATCATTTCGCATAAGTCAGTATCGGTTTCAAGCATATATTTCTTTAATTCATACGCCCGATCAATATAAAGGTTCATTCTTGCTACGTCGTCAGTAGATTTATCATCTATTTTGGTTTGATATCGTGACACGATTTGTTCGACTTCAGACTTTTTTTCAGGAACTATCTCCTGTTTTTTTATAAAATGGACGGCAACTATTGCACCCGCGAGACTAATGCCTAAAAGAACCAAAAAGCAAAATGCAATTTTGAGAACACGTCCCTGGGTGTTATCACGCTCCATAATCTATATTATACATAAGTTTTTTGAAAAAAACATAACAATTATTTAACTACGCAGAAAGCAATAAAAAAACCAATATCCGTGCAATAAAAAATGTATTTTTAAGCTAGCACATCATTCCATATTGTGCGCCAGCGGCTTTTCAGCGTCCTTTCGCTTGAGGCTTAAGGGCGCTTTATTCCGGAGAGTCGAGTACGGGGAAGAAACATACGGAACGAAGGAAAAGGGAGTCACAACTTACTTCAGTACGCACCGTATAGCGTTCCCGTTGACGCGGTAGTCGCTAACGGCCGGACTGACAAGCGACGTATTGAGGTACAGGAGGTACATATTCGTGACACTGTTCCTAGTAGAAGACCAGTAGAAGCCGAGTGACCCCTGACGCGCCGGAGCGGCATTGCTGAAGTCGCCAGCGAGAGCGATAGCAGCTCCGGAATTCTCAATTGATGCTCTCATAAGAGCGTTGGAGTTATACTCGGCATAAAGAGCCTGAAATTCTCCGGAGCTTCCGCCGGTTGGGAGACGCCATCCGGCAGGGCAGATATCGTAACTGGCATTGTTGCTGTTACTGGTACCCGAAATGGTCCCGGCAGATGCGGCATAGTAATTGTAGAGAGTGCCATAGGCTGTGCCGGAAGTGGAGTCTGTGCCAGAGACACTGATGTATTCACCAGCATCATAGGTAGCGGAGCCGGATGTTTTCTTCCAGCCATTGAAGGTTTCTGCAGTAACGGTTGTAGCGAGGTTGGTATTAGAAGAGGTTAGGTCTGTAGTAATGGCGGTACGTCCTAAATCCAAGTTTTCCATCATCCAGCATTTGCCGTCTTTGAGACGTTGGATTGTGTAGACATGACCATCACGTGTGTCCTTCACCTGCGATGGAGTGGTGGTACACTGTGAGGCAGAGAGATTTTGCATAGCAGCGATGGTAGATGGTGCAGCGGCACCGGATGGGTTTACGAGTACATATTGGACCTTGCCAGTATAAGTACCAGCTGGTTGTCCTTCGCCAAAGTGGATCTGGTAATGCGGGACAATGGAACCACTGGTAGTGTATTCATTGTATGATGCTACTTTGGCCCAGGTAGCTGGAATCTGCTGGTAGGCGGTGTAA
Source organism: Candidatus Saccharimonadota bacterium (assembly GCA_017464135.1). GTDB lineage: Bacteria > Patescibacteriota > Saccharimonadia > Saccharimonadales > Saccharimonadaceae > Nanosyncoccus. Next base: position 120,939 of record JAFUEB010000002.1, read on the forward strand.
GGGCTGGTGGCAGTAGCTTGGCCAGATGCGGTAAAGGACATCTTCCAATATGATTCCTGGTAACTGCCATCCGTCTTGATATTGAAGTTTTCATTACTCGTGCTGATAAGATCAGTATTGTTTCCGGAGGTGGAATCACCGGAATATCCTATAGCATAAATGGCATAGCCACCGGCATCATTACAGACAGCCGTGATAGTATTGCCGGTAATTGTTCCAGTACTTCCTGGATTCATGGATTTGGTGTAGCTTCCGCCTCCAGTGATTAGGCTACAGTTTGAATCCACTGTAACCGTTAACGTATCCTGTACGGCTGCTGGATTAGTGGCGTTTACGTTTGCCACACTCCCAATTGCGACAAAACTTAAAAGAGCCAAGACGGGAAAGACTTTCGTCGCCCAACCGGCTCTCACAATAGTTTTGTTTTTCATTTTATACCCTTTTGCACTATGCTTTTTTGTGTATAACAATATCTGTTTCAAGCATAGCAAATCTCAAAAAGAATAAAAAGACTTGTAATGTCTGGAAAATATGGCATAACCATATTAACCAGAGGTGATTATACATCGTTTCCCTTGATTTTCCCTACCATCCTCACAAAATCGCTCTTATTACAATCATTTTCTGGTGCGAATGAAGAGGCTCTAACTCTCGTTGGCGTAGCCCGAGAGTTAGCGAAGCACAAAAAATGGTGCGAATGAAGAGACTCTAACTCTCGTTGGCGTAGCCCGAGAGTTAGCGAAGCACAAAAATGGTGCGAATGAAGAGACTCTAACTCTCGACCTCTTCCTTGGCAAGGAAGCGCTCTAAACAACTGAGCTACATTCGCACGTTTAATCTATTATAACACATATTTTTAAACTAATAAAGATTTTCTTTGACAAATTAAAACTTATCTGCTAAAATCATAAGCATAATAAAGCAAAAATAAACAGGCAAACAATAATAAATGGAAATGTTTCTACAAATAGTGATGTTGGTTGCTGGCTTCGTACTTTTGATTAAAGGTGCGGACTGGTTAATCTCCGGCGCGTCTTCCGTCGCACAAAATTTCAAAGTATCAAAAATGTTAATCGGCCTTACGATTATCGCATTTGGCACCGGTGCTCCAGAGCTTGCAGTTTCCATTTCCTCTATGATTAGTGGCAATACCGACGTTCTCCTCGGTAACGTGGTTGGTAGCAACGTCGTAAACGTCTTACTTCTTCTTGGTGTCGGTGCAGCCATTACGCCAATCATCGTAAAAAGAAATACTGTGAAAAAAGAACTGCCAATTTTGCTTTTAATCTCTACTATACTCGTCGTCTTATTCCTTGATACTTCTTTGAACGATGCCACTGTTAGCAAAATCTCTCGTGCTGACGCTCTTGTCTGTATCCTATTATTTGGTGTCTTTATTTACTACCTCGTCGCCATGGCCAAAAAGAAGAAAAACGCCAAAAACGAAGTCGAGAAACCAAAGTGGAAACTCGGCACATCCTTCCTCATCACCGCTATTGGTCTTGCCGGTGTCGTCGGCGGTAGTCAACTCGTCGTAAATGGCGCTACTTCCATTGCCCAGGCTTTCGGCGTATCCGAAAAAATGATTTCCCTCACTATCGTCGCCTTTGGTACTTCGCTCCCAGAGCTCGTCACAACTATTACTGCATCTAGACGAAAAGAGCACGATCTCTTAATTGGTAACATCATCGGCAGTAACATCTTTAATATTTGTGGTGTCATGGCCATCCCAGTACTATTCGGTGGTTCCATCACTGCTACGAACTTCGACCCAATCGACCTTATCATGCTCATCTTCTCTGCTCTTCTCGTTTGGCTCTTTACTATTAAAGACCACAAGATTAACCGCACGGAAGGCTGGGCCATGCTTGCCATCTTTGCCTTGTATTATACCTATGTCATCTACGTTGGAATAACTGGCGTTCAAGTCCTATGAATTGGCTAATTCTGGTTGCTATTGCGGTCGTCGCTGATGCAATCAGAGTTTTCGCCGATAACTACATTACCGACGTCTATTTCAAAGGTAAAGAATCCGTTTCGCAAAAGCATTTCTACGGCTGGTTTTTCGTTGTCATGGCCATCGTTATGCTTTTTATTTTTCCGGTCAACTTCGAGACGACTCCACTTTACCTCATTGGATTTCTCGTGCTCGCCGGCTGTCTTAATTCCCTCGCCGGCATTCCATATTATCGTGCCATGGAAATGGACGACACCACGAACATTTCAATCTTCGTCCAACTTGCACCGATTGTTTATTTAATCTTTGGCTGGATTGCTTTCCACGAAAGTTTCTCACCACATCAATTACTTGGCTTCGCCATTATTCTCTGTGGTCCATTTCTTGTGATTGCCACTTCTAGGAAAAACAGTCGCAAAATCAAAATCAAAGCCGCAATTCAGGCTGGCCTCTACGTCATCATTTCCGTCGTCGCCAATATGATTTTCGTCAAAGCGAGCGATACTACTGAAATGTCATTTATCCAGGATATGACTTTCGTTTTTCTCGGTAAAGGTATCGGCAATATTATCATTTGCGCCTTCAAGCCGAGTTGGATTCTTCGCTTCAACAATGTCGTCAAAAAGACTAAAGGTAAAATGCTTCGTCCACTCATTATTAATGCTGTTATTGGGGTGACTAAGGATTTCACTTATCGCGCTGCTTTAACTCTCGCGCCAGCCGTCGCCATCGCTTCCGTCGCTACCGACTCGGCTTCACCAATCGTTGTTTTTTTCCTCGGTATTTTGTTTACCATCATCTGGCCAGCCTTCGGTCGCGAAAAACTCGACAAGAAATCCGTGCTCGTGCATCTCATCGCCACGGTCTTCGTCGTCGCCGGTATTATCATTCTGCAAAAATAGAATCTATGCTATAATAAACCAAGGTGGTGCTTTGGCGGAGTGGTTACGCAGCGGTCTGCAAAACCGCGTACACCGGTTCAATTCCGGTAGGCACCTCCATTTTTCTTGCGAAAAATTCCGGGCCTTCCGCGTCCCAAGGGGCGGTAGGCACCTCCATTTTTTTTATGCCTACTTTTCCTTATCGACAAATTTAATAATTGGTTTCTTTACCGTTGCTAGTTCACCAGCCTTTTCAATTAAAGCAGCAACCTTCGCATGATCTTTCTCACGCATCTCGTCCGTAAATCCTTGGCGCGTACGCTGTAAATCACCATAAAAGCCCGTGCCCTTTGCCGCATTCCAGAAATATCTTTCACAAGCAACGTCCTTATAATGCCATGGCTTATTGAACAAATTAAAATGTAATAATTTCGCATCTTTTGGCAGTTCCTTAGACGGCTCCAAATTCCAGCTGTCATCCAGTGGCATAATCTTACCACGAAGAATCAAATTCAGATAATCCTGATCTGGTGCCACTAGGCTCACGTCAAAATCTTTCATCAAATCCGTCATCCGCGTAATATAGTGCAACTTGCGTAGTTTCTTTAAGTTCATCACTAGTACACCGGAGTTTACATATTCACTGGCTGGAATTCCTAATGCATTCTCCACATAGCCCTTAAATTCTGGCACATAAGTCACCTTCGGGTCAATTCTCGCTGCAATGACTTTATCACCGAGGTCAATGTCATATAATTTACCAATGTCATCGAGCAAAATCGTATCACTATCAATGTATACAGCTTTGTCATATTGCGGGAAAAGTCTCGCGATAAAGGCGCGGTAATAATACACTGTCTTCGAAAAGAAATCGCCCGTACCAGTCTTAGTTGCGCAATAAGTGCGGATAATCTGTAGATGAATATTAAACTTCATCTTGCGAAACTCGATTGCCACATTCTTCGTCACCATATTGCGAAGACGCCAACGGTTCGGCAAACTGAGTCGGTCATACATAATAATCACACGATAGTTGCGATTCGGATTGGTATGGCGCATAAGCGAACTAATCGCTACTGCCGCGTATTGCGCATAGTCATTCGAAATTGTCAAAAATACCGGGACAACCTTATTTCCGTTTAGTAGATTTATGCCTGTATTGAAAATACTCATATGTACTCTTCTTACTCCATTTTACCATACTTTCATAAGCTTCTTTGGCGAGTTTTGCGCGGTTTTCGTCCTCAGTATTTTCTGGATCCGGATAGAATGGACCATCTACATACACCGTCATGTCTGGCCTTGCCTGCCCCTTCACCTTTGATTTATGGTAAGTTGTAGTCATCGTGAAAATCGGTACATTATTCCTGACCGGATATTTAAAAGACTTGTCGCCGGCTGGGAATTTACGAATTTTTGTATAGTATGGCCATACATGTGCCTCTGGATAAATTACTAAGCACTTTTTTTGTTTAATTCTTTTATCTACTGCCTCATTCATGGCCTTCTTTTCAGCGTCATTGGTGCCAAGTGGAATTCCGCCAATCATCGGTAAGAATTTGCCAATGCCTGGCAATTTCAAATTCACTGGCGAAATAATTGTAAAGATTCTTTTATTGGCTACCAACGCTGGCGAAAATGCATCGTGAAACGGATTCGTGTGATTAGCATACATCACATAGCCGGTGCCTTTGATTTTCTTGAATTTCTCGCGCCCCACAATGTCCATGTGGAGATAAAATCTCGCGTAAAATCTCGCGAAAACCTTAAAACACCTGAATAGTATCGCTGAATACATCCGGACAAACGGATTTTTCGGGATAAATTCGTACCCTTCAGGCAAAAGAACTTTTTCTTTTTTCTCTTGTTCTTTAGTTTTAATCGGATCATCTTCTTCCGAATCGTAATAAAAAACGCGCTCTTCTTCCGGTAAATCTTTTTGGAACAGTTCCGCTTTTGCCATTACAAATTCCCTTTCAGTTCTTCGTACTTCATTAATATATCATCATACTCGGTGATTTTCAAAACCTTGTGAATCTTTTCGATTTCAAACGGTTTTACTTTTTGCACTCTAAAATACGGCCAGAATTTAAAATTATTGGAAAAATGGTGAAGCACCGTATCCTCACGCGGTCTTTCACCTTGTTCATTATATTTTCGTGGCATGAGTTTTCGCTTTTTAATCGATTTATTTAAGGCTGCCTGGTCTGCCAGCATCATCCATCTTTTCATGCATTTCGCTACTGCCCTCGAAAACATCCCACTCTTCAAACATTCTTCCATATTAAATAGCATCACTCCAGAATTCATGTAATCCGTCTTCGGAAAATTATAATGATAAAAATTCTTTCCGTAAATATCAAGCACACCCGCCGCTTCCACATCAGTTAAATCCGTATTGTAAAACTCCGTCAAATCATCCCGACAGACCACATCGTAATCGAGATACAAAACGCGGTCTAGCTCCGCAATTTCTGGAATCTTATCAATGTAGAGCCGGAGCATCGAGCACGGCGTAAAATACGATTTCATATTTTTCTTCGGCAAATTCTCGACAAACACTTTTGTCGCATCAATGCGCTTCACAAAACTTCTGGAATTAGTTTTCTTGACTAAACTATCTAGAAACGCCGTTGATTTCTCTGTAAATGGTTTAGTATCTTCATAATTAATCGTCAAAATATAAATATTCAGCTCTTTTCGATTGTGTTTTAAGAGCGAAAGAATCGAAACCAATACTCCGCGGCTAATTCCTTGGTCGCCACAGTAGAGAATATTCATGATCTTATTATACCTTTTCCCTTAATCAAATGAAAGTGTCGTTGTCGCCGGCCTCGTGAAGCAACGTACTGTCTGTCCACCGCCAATAATCTTATTGCTATCAATCGACCCGGTTTGGCCATTATAAAATAGCGTATAATCTGCCGCTGAATTCGTTACAGAACCAGCCACCGAAGTAAAATACACTCCGCGATTACCAATAAATCTTAACTGCCCGGTCCAAACTCCAGACAAGGTAAAGTAGAGTGGCGACTCCCAAGCTTTTTCGTTTGAACCATTAATCGAGCTCGTCGTGAAACCAAATTCGTCAAGTAAAGCATAGAACGAATCCTCACCGGTTCCGGCTCTTGGTATCGTCCAACCAGCCGGGCAAATCGAACGGTCAAACAATTGATGTTGAGCAGGAAGACTGATAACATTTGTGGCTAAGGCCGCTGCAAAATTATAATAATTACCAAGATGATAGTGCGAGTCGCCCTTATCCGAAACGTAATCTTCGACGTTTCCTGAACCGTCTTGCGTGACGCCAGTCCAATACAAATCACCTGGATTGTAAGACTCGATTGAAGAAGAATTATTCCAGGTCGTATTGCTGGTTTCTTTAGTTGAAGCACCCGGGTTCCAACTCGATGGTATATCCGTATTACTAGAATTATACGGATAATCCATATCAATATCATGATCAAGGTTTTGCGTCATCCAAATGTGCCCATCTGACATCTTCTTCACGGTGTATTCTTTTTCGTCACGCGCATCGCGCACTGTAATCTCGTCACCAACCTCAAGCGACTCGCCCCATTCATCCACATCTTGCATGTAAATCGGCTCGTCTGGCGCCACATTTGTCACCACATTAATCACCACCGTTTCTTCATAAGTACCCGAAGTAATCGAATCATCCGCCATAGCACCAAAATATAAATTAACCGATGATACCGCCGCTACGTCAGATGTCAAAATCGCCGTCGGCGTTTCCCCACTTTTCGCAAAAGCTTTATATGTGCCCTGCTCGTTATCGTCATTGGTTGAATAACCCCAAAACTTCGTCTGCACGGTATTCTCCCGCGTCCAGTTCGCCGTCAGCATCGGAATTGAATCGGTTGAAAGATCTTGACGTACATTTGCGAGTGCCCCGGTCACCGAAGCCGTGTTAATCATCACGGCAAAACCAGCCGGGTTGTTCGAAGAAATCGTAATTCCAAATCGGTTTCTAAGCAAATCGCTATAATTGCGATTTCCAGTTTGATTAACTAAACCACCCTGCGCCCAAGATTCTGGCTCCGAAATTGAGACGGTTAGAACTTCATTAACGAGCGCCCGAAAGGTTACACCTTTTTCGCAATCCGACGTTTCACAATCTATTCTCACTGCCTTGGTGTCACAAAAAACTCCCAACATAATCGGAAGTATCAAAACACTCATCAGATACAAAAAGAGTTTTTGTTTTTGTGTATGATGCCTAAGCATAACCTAATTATAACATAAAAATATGAAAGTCAAATTAAACACCTGGTTCTGGGTCTGGATCTAGTTCTGGTTCCGGTTCTTCTGGTATCGGATTTGCAATCACTCTAAATTGAATCACATTCTTGTATTCGCCAGAACCCATATCTTCCGACGCTTTCGCCGCGATTCCAAATTGAATCGACTTATCACTACTATTTGTTGCGGTCTGTTTCAAAACCTTCCAGTTGGTTGCACCATAATATGGTAAACCCGAATAAGTCGCACCAGTATCGAGCGTATAGCCCCAAGTATTATCATCTTCGAAAGTTTCAATCGAAGCGTTCGTCGCGAGGCTCGTAAATGGCGTCACGTTGCTATTATTCACGAGATTGGAATTAAGATAGGTTTCGCCGTCGCCTACTGCTGCCGACAAAGTATAGCCAGAAATACTATTTGTGTTTACTACCACATCAATATAATTGCTACGTCCAAACGTTCCCGGATACAGCTCACCAATCGATAGATTGGATTCCGAAAGCGAAAGTGACAAAATCGGCTGGAAAGTAAATTGTACATCCGAACTTGATTCAGATGTTATCGCAAAAGTCGGTGTCGCCATCAGCGTACCAAGAATCATCAAAGGTATGAGCCTTTTTATTTTCATATTTTCATTATAGCATAAACAAAATTACAAAATTTATTTGACAAATTAAAAAAGCTTATGCTAAAATAAAACCAAATAGGTCATTTTATATAAACACTTATAATAAAATGTTAAAAATAAGGAAAGGTAATCATGCGGTTGGCATAACTGCATCCGTCTGTGCAGTAATCCTTTTTGGTTCCATTATCAATCCAGCCGCTAAGAATCAAGAATCTGCCGAAGCCATCACCGATCTCACCGGTGAGACCGCTATCACTATGACTTCCATTAATAATGCAGCAAGCATTACAATCGATCCATCAATAACCGGCGTCTTTGCTACTACCTCCGGTGCTAATGACATTTCCTTCTCCGTAGCAACCAGCAACTACACCGGCTACGCATTATCGGTTCGTAGCACCAAAACTACCATCGACAAAGACGACAACTCATTCACTTCCCTTGCTTCCAGTGTAACCGCTGAACAATTCTCAACTGGTAGCAATACTACGCTTAATAATCGTTGGGGCTTTAAGCCAAACTTCTACAATTCTGAATCTAATAGCCGGTATTTTGGCGTCAGTACAACTGCTGTCACCTTGGACCGTACTTCAACCGCAAACACTACCGCCAAAAACTACACTATTTCCCTCGGTGCCCGTGCCGATACCTCGTTGCCATCCGGCACTTATATTAACGAAAATCTAATCCTTGAAGCAACCGCCAACATCATCCCATCCTCTATTCTTACAGTTAATTATGGTACTGGTGTCACCGGAGTAACTGTCGGCGGTGTAACTATAGCAAATGGCGAAACCGTTAAATTGATTCGGGACGCATCATATCAAATCAATATGACATATGACCAAACCCTCTATGCGTTCGATTCTTGGTCTGCCACTTCCGGCACGATTGGTTCTAGCAGTACCGAATCTACAACTTACACCATTAGTACTACTGATGCCACTCTCACTGCCAATGTAGCATTTATTGGTCCAGAAATTCAAAATCTTAACGGAGTTCTATGTACTTCAACCCCTAAATTAGTCAAAGATAATCGTGACGGACATATTTATACCATTCAACGTCTAAATGATGGTAATTGCTGGATGATGGAGAACCTTGATCTTGGGCGTACCGCCTTAACCACAGACCTTACTAGTGCTAACACCAATCTTTCTACCACAGTAACCGCTTCTACTTTCAATAGTTGGAAGAAAACATCCAGCTCCCAAACTTATGATGCTGGCGAATACATCAGCGTCTCTGGTACGGATGCCACTTCCGGCAGTGCCTACGGTATTCTCTATAACTACTACGCCGCATCTGCCGGAACCATTTCTGGTAGCTCTAATAGCAGTAACGCCCAGTATGATATTTGCCCTGCCGGATGGCGTCTCCCAACCGGCGGAAGCTCCGGAGAATTCCAGGCTCTTTACGCCGAGTATAACTCCAACGCTCTTATGAGAGCATCAATAGAGAATTCCGGAGCCGCTTTCGCTCTTGCTGGCTACTTCTACAGTAGTACTCCGGCCTATCAGGGTAGCTACGGCTACTACTGGTCTTCTACGAGGAGCAGTAACACGGATATGCGCACCCTATCCCTCAATACGTCGAATGTCTATCCGGCCAATGGCGGCAGTCGCAGCTACGGGGGCGCTATACGTTGTGTTCTGGATGAGCCACCAACTATTTTAGACCTCACCTATATGCAGGATTTTAATGGTCTCTCTGCAGACGACAAAGCCTCCGTCCTAGCCTCGATGGAGGACAGCACTACCTATACTCTCATAGATAACCGTGATAATAAATCCTATGCCATTGCCAAAATGAAAGACGGCAATATCTGGATGGCGGAAAACCTGGATCTCGGTCGCACTACTCTTACCACGAATCTCACCAGCTCTAATACAAATCTTTCTACCACTGTAACCGCTTCCACCTTCAATAGCTGGAAGAAAACAACCGGCTCCCGAACTTACGATGCTGGCGAATACATCAGCGTCTCCGGTACGGATGCTACTTCCGGCACCCCATACGGCACCCTCTATAACTACTACGCCGCATCTGCTGGAACCATTTCCGGAAGCACAAACAGTAGTAATGCCCAGTACGATATCTGCCCAGCCGGGTGGAGACTTCCAACCGGTGGAAGCTCCGGAGAATTTCGAGCTCTATATAACCAGTATAACTCTACTGCTCTTACGAGAGCTTCAATTGAGAATTCCGGAGCTGCTTTCGCTCTCGCTGGCGACTTTAACGATGCCGCTCCGGCGAATCAAGGGTCTTACGGCAACTACTGGTCTTCTACTAGGAACGATGGCACGAATATGTACGGCCTGGGCCTCGGTACGTCGTATGTCAGTCCGGTCAGTGGCAGCGGCCGCCGCAACGGGTACGCTATACGGTGCGTGGTTAAAAACCCATCCCACACACTCAGTGTCACATATGGCACAGGAGTTACGGATGTCACCATCAACGGTATTTCTGTCGCTAATGGCGGGACGATAAACCTTGAAGAAAGTGTGAGTTATAGTGTTAACGCCACTTTATCCTCCAATTATTACTTCGCAGGTTGGTCTGCAACCTCCGGGACTCTCGGCTCAACCAGTGCCAGACCTACGACTTATACTATCGGTTCTAGCAATGCCACTCTCATTGTTAGTGCAACCTTCAACGGTACCTATATGCAAAATCTAAACGCCGATGCCTGTACCACAACAGCTTCCACTGTCTATGATAGTCGCGATATGCACGCTTACACCATTCAACGCTTAAACGACGGCAGTTGCTGGATGATGGAAAACTTAGATCTTGGCCGTACCACACTCACCACGAATCTTACATCATCTAACACAAACTTATCTGCAACCATTACTGCCTCTACCTTCAATAGTTGGAAAACGACAGCCGGTACTGATAGCTATGTAGACGGCCAATTCATTACACTTAGCGGAACAGATTCCACTTCTGGTACAGCATATGGTACATTATATAATTATTACACCGCCTCTGCTGGAACCATTTCAGGAAGTTCTAACAATAGTAATGCAACTTACGATATTTGCCCAGCCGGATGGAGACTTCCAACAGGTGGTGAAACTGGTGACTTCTATAGACTATATAGTAGTGGCTACGACTACAATACATTGCGAACACCCATAATTAGTGGCGGCGCACAATTTGCTCTTGCTGGTTATTTCTATGCCGGAGCACCAACTGGAGCAGAGTCTAGTGGTAGATACTGGTCATCTACGCCATACAATAGTACCAGCTTCTTAGGAATGCATTTTTATAACGGCGCCGTTTACCCAACAATGTGGAACTTCCACTACTTTGCCAGGAATAAAGTAGGCGCCTCCATAAGATGTATTCTAAAAGAATCCAGAACAATTACAAAACTTAAATATCTTCAAACCTTTAAATACTTTTCTTCGGGAGAAATGGCAGAAGTTCTTGCTTCTATGGCAAATAATACCATCTACAATCTCACCGATATGCGTGATAACCGTGTTTATGCCGTAGCTAAAATGAAAGATGGCAGAATCTGGATGGCGGAAAACCTGGATCTTGGCCGAACTACTCTTACCACGGATCTTACTTCTGCCAATACCAACCTTGCTACAACCGTGACTGCAGAAACCTTTAACAGTTGGAAGAAAGACTCTGGTACGGCAACCTATGACACTGGTGAATTCATCAACGTTACTGGGACAGACTCTACCTCCGGCACTCCATACGGTACGCTTTATAACTACTATGCCGCATCTGCTGGTACTATCTCCGGAAGCTCCAACAGTAGTGATGCCTCATATGACATCTGTCCAGCCGGATGGAGACTTCCAACCGGCGGTAGCTCCGGAGAATTCCAAGCCCTTTATGCCGAGTATAATTCATACGCTCTTATGAGAGCCTCAATTGAAAATAATGGAGCTGCTTTCGCTCTCGCTGGCCTCTTCGGCAGTAGTACTCCGGCCAATCAGGGCAGCTACGGCAACTACTGGTCTTCTACGAGGAGCAATGTCACGAGTATGTACCGCCTGCGCCTCAATACGTCGAATGTTTATCCGGCCTATGACAACGGTCGCTACGGCGGGTTCTCTATCCGTTGTGTGGTTAAATAAGTTTCTTTCCGCAGCCTTGTTATTAGAGACATGTTTGATGATTCTTTATTGTCGTATAGAATGTAGAGGATTGCATGGCTTGCGGCCCCTGTTAACAAAAACATAGGCCATTAGCATACAATAGCCTATGTTTTTGGTGCCCGGAGCGGGAATCGAACCCGCACGGATTTCTCCATTCGATTTTAAGTCGAACGCGTATACCAGTTCCGCCATCCGGGCAACACTCATATTATATCATATTATTTAAGATAATGCACAGCTTCGGTCGCCGCTACTGCGCCATCACTAGAAGCTGTCACCAGTTGTCTAAGACTCTTTACCCTGCAATCACCGGCCACAAATACACCTTCTCTTGAAGTATGACAATCCTCACCGGCTTTTACATAGCCACCTTCGTCTAACTCTACTAAATCTTTAAAGATTTCCGTCGCCGGTACTCTTCCGACTGCTACGAAAATTCCATCAACCGTCAGGGTTCTTTTTTCGTGACTTAGATTTTCGACTTCTAGCCCTTCGATTTTCTTTTCGCCAATCAGTTTCGTTGTCACGCTTTCTAAGACGAATTCAACATTCTCTTTAGTCTTTAATTTATCTACTAGGAATGCATTACCACGAAATTCATTTCGTCTGTGCACTATATAGACTTTTGAAGCCACATCCGCAAGATACAAAGCATCATAAAGCGCTGTATTACCACCACCAACCACCGCCACCGGTTTATCTTTATAAAAACCACCGTCGCAGGTCGCGCAGTACGAGATTCCTCGTCCCGTTAATTTTTCTTCGTTCTCTAGCTCTAATTTTCTTTCGCTTGAACCGGTCGCAATTATTACAGTTCGTGCTAAATACTTCCCTTCATCCGAACCATCTTCGAAGTCTTCCGTAATAACTGATTCGAACTCACCCTCATCCTTTACTTTCATCACTTCCGCATATTCAATCTCAGCACCTAGTTCCTTTGCCTGGTTGTAAACGCTATTCATCAGATCTACACCGGATACTTTTGGTAGACCTGGATAGTTTGCAATATGGAAAGTCGTAATGATTTGCCCACCATGAGTTTTGCCTTCCAGCACTAAAACTTTTTTATTGGCCCTTACGGCATAGATTGCTGCTGTTAGGCCAGCCATGCCGGCACCAATCACTATTACATCGTAAATCTTGTCCTGCATTTATTTCTCCAACATTTTTGCTAATTTCTTTGGCGAAATCACACCAATCTCACGTGCCACTTCTTTGCCGTCCTTAAACAATACTAAACAAGGAATTGTCGATACTTCGTACGAATCCGACAGTTCTTCTTCATCATCAATATTGACCGACACAACTTTTACGTCTTTATGCTCTTCGCCAAAGGCTTCCACTACCGGTTTCATCATTTGGCACGGTCCGCACCAATCGGCATTAAAATCGACTAATACTAAACCTTCGGCTTTTAGCACCTCATTTTCAAAATTGTCAGATGTTCCTTCAATCATTTTGGCTCCTACTTTTCGATTAATTCTTTAAAATAAACTTCTTTTTTAGCGTCAAACTAGACTTTATTGATGACCGGAATCACGATTGGCGTGTGGCCAGTCGCATCAAACAAGATGTGCGTAATATCTTCTTTGATTTCCTCTTTTAGAACCTTCATTTCCGGATCAGTCGAAATTGACTTATCCGTCTTTTGGCGAAGATAATGACGAATCTTACCGATCAGCTCTTCGGAATTATCGAGGTAAATAAATGCCCTCGACACGATATCCGGCGTCTTCATTAGATGCCCAGTCTTCTTGTTGAGTGTCAGCACAATTACAAAGATACCTTCGCGTGAAATGTGAATTCTATCCTTCACTACCGCTTCATGCACCGGTTGGTCAGCATCATCATAAAGTTTATTACCGACATAAATTCTACCAGCCTTACGAATCGTTTTCTCCGGAGTGAGCTCCACGATATCACCATCATCCGCGAGCAAGATATTATCGTGCGGAATCCCAATCACGTTCTCTGCCATCTCAGCATTGTGCTGAAGCATATAAAACTCACCGTGATATGGCATATAATTCTTCGGATGTAGCCTCGTTACAAATTCAACATGATCTTCGTAGTAAGCGTGACCCGAAAGGTGAAGTGGCCCAATGTTAGTTAAGTGTGTCTTGCCATTTTGAATCACCTGCGCACCTTCGCGGAGCAGACCATCCACGGTCGAAACTACGTGCGGCTCATTACCTGGAATTGGGTTCGACGAGAACACAATCGTATCCGTTGATTTAATCTTGATGTACTTATGTGCGCCCGTCACCATACGATTTAAGACGGCATTTAGCTCACCTTGTGAACCAGTACAAACGATACAAACCTTCTCATCCGGAAGTTTAATAATATCTTCCATCTTCACAATTGTATCTTTTGGTACCTTAATCGACTTTGATCTTAGTGCCACTTCAACGTTATTAATCATTGAAAAGCCCGAGAAAGCCACCTTACGACCACGCTCTGCGGCCTCTTTCAAAATGAGCTCGATACGAGAAATCTGTGACGAGAAACACGAAATAATCACGCGTCCGTTCACATAATGATCCATCACGAGACCAAGGTTGTCACCAACATCATATTCAGAATGTGGGTGCTTGCCCGGCGAATCGATATTCGTCGACTCGTTCAGCATGAGATCAATGCCTTCCTTTGCCACAATCTCATCGATGCGCTCGTAATCCGTCTGCACCCCCATCGGATTTGCCTCAGCGCGCCAGTCACCAGACATGTAGATCACGCCATTTGGTGTACGAATCACAATCGCAGTATTACCCGGAATTGAGTGGAGCGTATGGATAAATTCTACCGAAAAATGCTCGGATACCTGGATATTTTCGTGTTTAAACGGATCCACCACCTGGTAGTTATAATCCGGTACATCCTCAAGCTCGGACATCTGCTTCTTAATCATCCCAATCGTAAAGTCGGTGCCATAAATCGGTGTCAAAGGATTAAAATGCGGGAGTAAATGCCTACAAGCCCCAATATGATCAAGGTGAGCGTGCGTAAAGAGAATCGCCTTCACCTTTTCACGGTTGTCATCTAGGTATTTAATATCTGGGATTAAGTAGTTTACACCAGGGTAATCATCACCAGCAAAGAGCACACCCATATCAACCACAATCATCTCAGATTTATATTCGATAATGGTCATATTCTTACCGATGCCAAATTCACCTACACCACCAATCGGGATAATGCGAACTGATTCTGGGTCAATGCGCATGTTTTTAAGCTTCGCATTGGTGATTTGCTCGCCCTTATAGCCGTTGTAGCGCGATTTATTCACTGGAACGCCAATAATATGCTGCGTCGCCTGCGCATTTACGTCCTGCGAGAGCATTCTCTGGTGATGCACCATTTCGCCTTTTTTCACAGAAACAGACAAATTCACCTTGCGTTTCTCGGCTTCCTCCTTGGCCTTTTCCTTTGCCGTTAGTTCTTTTACCGCCTTCGCAGTTTTCGTGGCTTTTTTCGTCGCAGTTTTCTTTGGTTTTACTAAAGCTTCGTCTTTGCCACCTGGTTTAAAATTCGAGTTGAAATTGCGGTTTTGCGCTTCTTCAAACTGTCTTTTAATATCCGGTAACCTTTCTGCCCTCAGTTTTAAGAGCCGGGCACGACGCTCTTCTTCTTTTTTATTCATATATTCCTTTTATATTACAAGTAAAATCAGCTATCTCTATTATACTAAATCAGTTGCATTTTTTCAAGACTTTGCTATAATTAGAGTATACAGAATTGACCGGCTCGAAAAGAGACGGTATTTTTAGGCCCAGAGGCAGAAAGGAAATATGGAAAATCT